>CAIULL010000069.1 GCA_903899985.1 uncultured Schlesneria sp. | reverse complement strand
TTCAACAACAAGGCGAAACTGACTACCAAAAAAGCCTACGGATTTCGCACTTATGAAGCGATCGAAATCGCTTTGTACCATCAACTTGGTAAGCTACCCGAGCCAATTTTTACCCACAAATTCTGGTGAGCAGGCAAATATTCTTTCTGCAATCCTGCCTCAAAAAGGATGGTATTATATAAGCGATTGGATTCCATAAACGGTGTAACGAATACGCTCCATGACCAGCCGTGATAAACGTCGTTCCCGCCCACCACAAAGCCCGGTGGAAAGGTCTTGTAGGTGTCGTGGTAGTTATTTAGTGCCAATCCAATCTGTTTCAGGCGATCCTTACAACGATTGAGGCGGGCAGACTCGCGACCGGATTGAATGGCGGGAACCAATACGGCACAGAGAATCGCAGCAATTCCCAACACGACGAGCGTCTCGACGACCGTGAATCCACGACGAGGCAAATTCTGATTTAACATGATGGGTCTCGCACGGGAATTGGCGGAATCGCCGAACCAAAGAACTGTACCGAGTCATTTTACCCATTCTGTCTTTAGTTATGCAAATGCTTTAGCCCCGCTTTGCGCTTTTATTGATTTTGTGGGCGAAGCCAGTGCCAGATTCATCGCGCAGTGATCTAACGATTTCGAATTGCGGCGTAGGCTTCGACATCGAACCGTGTACGAGGAAACGGCGGCGAGACCAGCTCGGGGTCACGAACGTAAAGTCCAAAACTGCAGTTGCCACCATGAAGTATAGTGTAACCATTAGCACAATGTATGAATCGCCGGCGCAGGACGGATTGCGATTCGATGCCGTCCAGGAATTCGCCGAGCGTCACATCATGTCGGTGCCACTTGATGAGCTTCTCTTTGTCGGCGTCAGCGAAGCTGAACGATATCGTGATCGGAAATGTCTGGCGATCGTAGGCGGCAGCATCGGAAAGGTCGGCGAGTGTCATTTGAGTTACCGGAAGGTTGATCTCACGCCGCAGAAATTGTTCCTCGATCTTGGACGGACGATATCCCGCCGCAGTCGCAAGGATTCCGCCAAATAACATGATCGAGACCACGAAATTCACCGTGGCGAACCGGGCACGGCCGCTGCGAACTCGTGCTCGAGCCGCCCCAAATAATGTGACGCAGAAGACGAGCAGTGCGATCAATGAAAAAGGAACAACAGAAACCGCGGTGATGGTTCCGAAAATGGCTGAAACGAGAAAGTCAGAAATTGAAAGTGATTTGCGAAGCATGTTGATGTCGGCGTTCATCTCGAAGACTCATTTCAAAATCTGTACGTGCCGCACAGATCGATAAACACGTCAATCGCCAATGGCTATCAGTTCATTAAACGACGTAAAAGCCATTTATTGACACAAAAAGATGTTACCACGAATCTGACACGACTCACGAATAAAGAATCAGGAGGATCTATCAGAAGATTTTCGATATGCGCGTAACGGGTGAAAAACTTGAAGTAAAAGCCTGACACGTTCCGTTGATGAGTCTTCAAATCCAGGCTCAAACTTGTGGTACGTCAAACGGACGGATTTTCTCCCTGGCGTAAAGGAAGCTTACTCACGATGGGTGAAACACGAGAATGCTTAGGGCTTGTGTTTGAATTTGATTCCAGCGAATTCGCGGATGCGATTTGTGATCGCCGGTTCCACGGGAAGGCGTTCCATCGAACTGGCTCCATAGAACCCGACGATTCCCTCCGTGTGATCGAGGATATATTGTGCATCGGCGGGGTCTGCAATCGGACCGCCATGGCACAAAACAATAATATCCGGCTTGATGCGCTTAGCTGCATCGTGCATCGCCTGACAGCGCAGCGCCGATTCGTGCAGCGAGACCGCCGTTGACGCTCCGATCATCCCCTTTGTCGTCAGGCCCATGTGTGGAATCAGAATATCCGCACCGGCTTTTGCCATTGCAGTCGCTTCGTCTGGATTGAAGCAATAGGGTGTCGTCAGCAGCCCCATTTCTCCCGCCATCCGAATCATGTCGACTTCCAGGCCATAGCCCATGCCGGTTTCTTCCAACCCGATGCGAAACGTACCATCATATAAGCCAACCGTCGGAAAGTTTTGAACGCCGGAAAATCCTGCTGACTGGACCTCTTTCAGAAAATAGGGCATCAGGCGAAATGGGTCTGTGCCACAAACACCCGCAAGGACTGGAGTATTCTTGACGACGGGCAGGACTTCTCGAGACATTTCCATCACGATGGCGTTCGCATCACCGTACGGCATCATCCCTGCCAGTGATCCTCGGCCTCCCATGCGGAAACGACCGGAGTTGTAGATGACGATCAGATCGATCCCACCAGCCTCTTCCAGTTTCGCAGAAAGACCAGTTCCCGCGCCACCGCCCAGAATCGGCTGCCCCGCAGCAACTTTCGCTCGCAGGCGGGCCAGGATTTCGTCGCGTCGAAAGAGACTCATTTAAGGCCTTTTTGAAAGAGGTTTAAAATGTCGGAAGTTTTCAGATGTTATTCGGCAGACAGGGGGCGTAAAGACCCTCGTGAACTCATCCATCGATCGGGCATCCGCTCGCCCGGAGCACAGTTTCCTGTACTGCGAGATCGTGCATCGCCGACCAGTCGAACATCTTCTCGGCCCGTATCACCTTGGCAAAATCAGCGGCATCACCCACGTATCGTTCATACGGAGCGATCGCGACTTCTTGATAGCCTTTCTGATATTTGCTTCGTTCTGCGGACAGAGTTAACCGGATTACTTTTGGCGAATCCAGTGGTTGGATATGGACCGTTCCTTCTGTTCCACAAATCACGATATGTCGCCGCGAGCCTCCGTCCACTTCCTGAGCCGACGACTTGACCGTCGCAATCGCCTTGGGAAAACTGAGCACAGCAAGCATGTTGTCCCTCAGAGTATCTCGTGACGATCCCACATGCTGAGAGAAAGAATTTACGCTTTCCGGTGCTCCAAGAACGTCGACGACCACGTCGATCAGATGACAACCCAGTTCGAACATCATTCCGCCGGCATATTCACCGTGCTTTAGTCGACTCTCAGGATCAACCACTTTGCTCATCACACAATGCATTTCAAAGGGTTCACCGAGAAACCCCTTTCGTACCAGTTCTTTCATCAAGACGATTGCCGGGTTGTAGCGATACATGTAACCCAACTGCACGCAAAGGTGCCGACGCGCCGCCGTGTCGAGAATCCGGCGGAATTGACGCAACGATTCGCCTGCAGGTTTGTCGAGATGCACGTGCTTCCCGGCATCAATACACGTTTCCGCATGCTCTAGCAGAAAACGGGGCTCCGTTTCAATTGCAACAGCCTGAAGTCCAGAGACATTCAGTAATTGTTCGACGGTCATCCATGGCAAGTCGCGGAACTCGGGCTGTGATTCAGCGCGTTGCCGCAGTCTCAAATCCGGCTCAACAATACCCACAACATCATAATCTGACGACTTGCGGTAGGTACTGATTTTCCCGGCGGCATGACCATGCGCAGTCCCGATCTGGCCAATTTTGATCTTTGTCATAGGTCTCTCACAAGAGAGCTGATCCAGTCAATCAATCGAGCTGGTCAGCTCATAAGGAGAAGGTTTTAACGCAGAATTTGGCCATTCATTTACGAGTACGAGCAAGCTCGCTTCGATAATATTCAACGGTCTTCGTCAGGCCAGTCCGTAGATCGATCGTGGGTGACCATCCCAGTATTGACTTGGCTTTTGTAATATCCGGGCACCGTTGTTTCGGGTCGTCTTTCGGCAGCGGGACGTGAGTGATCGTTGATTTTGATTCCGGTACCTGCTTAAGAACTTCCTGTGCGAGTTCCAGCATTGTGTATTCGCCAGGATTTCCCACGTTGACTGGACCGATCTCATGATCCTGATCCATCAATAACATCATTCCACGGATCAGGTCATCACAATAACAGAATGATCGAGTCTGAGTTCCGTCGCCATAGATTGTTAAGGGATCGCCGCGTAAGGCCTGGTTAATGAAATTAGAAATCACGCGTCCATCGTTGGGATCCATTCGCGGCCCATACGTATTAAAGATCCGAATAATTCGGACCTGAAGATTGTGCTGGTAGTGATAATTAACGCAAAGCGACTCTGCGACGCGTTTCCCTTCGTCGTAACAACTGCGAGGCCCGATCGGGTTGACGTGGCCCCAGTAGTCCTCACGCTGGGGATGAACAATCGGGTCGCCATAGACCTCGGATGTAGAGCAATGCAGCACCCGAGCCTTACAGCGTTTCGCCAGGCCCAGCACATTGGCGACGCCAACTGTCGATGTCTTGATCGTCTTGATGGGATTGTATTGATAGGCCACGGGTGAAGCGG
>CAIULL010000068.1 GCA_903899985.1 uncultured Schlesneria sp. | reverse complement strand
GTCCGGGGTGTTCGATACTCCTTGTTCACCTTTGGTGAGACGGACCTTCCGTATTACCTCGTATTGTCCGGCCCAAAAGAAGATCACGCGGTCAGCATCGTTCGCGGGAATGTCAAAGTGGCTCGCCCCAGGATTATCACTCCTGACAGCGGAATTCCTGAGTTCGAAGATTTTTTTGATGATGCTGATGATCAGGATCTGGCTCAATTCATCTTGGCTCGAACGGCCTCGTTCTCGAATTTAAGGCTGAGGAATCAAGCGGGAGCGAAGCAGATCGTCAGTGACAGTGTGGAAGAATCGGTTGCCAGGATTGAACGACAACTCGATGCCGAAGACGAGGATCGGGTCGCGATTCTGGCGGCCCCTGCCCCGCTCGCCGGTTTTGCCGTGTTGAGGTACGCGTCCGAGCGGATCATGCAGAGTGCACCTGATAATATTCAGGAACTGCGCGAAAAGGGATTTCTGCCCTAATCCCGTGCCACTGTGTCGCACTCTTCCGCGACGCAGTGGCTTCGATGTATTAATCTTTGTGGAAGAGCACTGCTTGTCCTAAGACGGCCAGGCAGTGGGTCATTACTTCCAGAACGAAGCCAGGATGCCGGCGATGCCTGGGTTAATGGGTGATTCTTCCCCTTTTGACCAGACATTGTGCAGCAAGTCTGCCGCCATCCACGATCCTGCGACCAGAAACAGCAGCGAAGCAAATAGCAGCGTTAAGAACCCGGCGCTCCATTCGGCTTCTTGTGCTACAGGGACCTTTTGCCCGCTACCCATACCAAGCTTGCTGGAACCAGAGAAGCCGTCTTCGGACTCGATGTCGTCGTCATCAAACGCCAGATCATCGATCTCATTTTCGCCGCTGAGATCCTCATCCGAGACTTCCAGCTCATCCATGGAACCATCTTCGACTTCGTCGATTTCGAAGATGCTTTCTTCAACTGTTTTCTGTTTCTTCTTACTGGAAACTGGAGGTGCATCGTCTTCATCGTCGTCGAACATGACGACATTCTGTTCCAGGTCCCCCATCGACTGAAGTTCGGAGGTGTCGCTGGGATTGAACGAATCGAGATCAGACGTGTTCACGTCGTCATCACTGATCGATGACAAAAACGGGGCTGTCGACGAACTCAGGTCGTCGTCGCTCAGCGAATCAAGATGCATTGGCAATGTCGCTTCAAGATCGTCGTCAGCGGGCTTCTTCGATCCCTTCAGGTTCTTGCTGCTGCCCCCTTTCTTGATCTTGCTGCTGGCGGGCTTCATTCGGATGGCGCTTTCTTCACCCAAATTGATTCCACTGTCGGCGAGTCGCACACCGCTGTCGGCTCCTTCAAGAGAAATCCCGCTGTCTGCAGGTTTCTTGAGCTGTACGCCGCTATCGTCGCTCAGCCGAATACCACTGTCGCCGCCAAGTCGAATCCCACTGTCGACACCGAGTCGAATGCCACTATCGCCCCCCAACCGAATCCCGCTATCGCCGCCGAGACGGATTCCACTGTCGGCCCCTGCCAACTGAATTCCGCTATCACCGGCCAGAGTAATCGACGAATCGTCTCCTTCATGCAGTGCCGTTCCCGACGGGCCCGAGTCGACCAAATCAAAATCGATGCCGGAACTCGGAGGACCCATATCCAGCGTCTTATCACCGCTGTCAGATTGCGCCGAGGATTTAGATCGATTCGAAAACAATGCGACGTCGCTGTCGCTTCCTGGCTTGCCAGTTTTTGATTTCGGTCCGATCAGTTGGACGTCGCTGTCGCTGTCTGAGAATGGGGACAAACGAATGTCGCTGTCCGAATCGATTTTCGAGCGTGAAGCAGATTCATTACGGGAATCTGGCAGGTCGACCATGCGCACATCGCTGTCAGAATCCGACTTCAAATCTTTTCGAGGGATTACAAGCGTGACATCACTATCACTTCCCTGCTCGATCCCCTTAGAAGGTTCAACCAGGCGAACATCGCTGTCTGAATCATGAAGTCCGATTGAGGGGAGTTCAGCGCTGCTTCCCGTCAAGCGATTCTTCTTCTGGTCTGGATCGTCGGTAACCAGACGAACATCACTATCCGATTTCGCTGGACCACCTTTACGAATCACCGTGGCCTGTTTGCCAAGGTCATCGCCTTCGGGTTCGCTAAAGTCGTCGATAATCTGGAGATCCGGGTCCGAGTCCGGCTGTTGACGACGCCGATACTCGGCGACGTCGTCAGCTTTGAACTTCCAGGTTCCCCGATCTGCGAAACCCCTAACCTCACCCTTTTCACGCAGACGGATTAAATCTTCTGTCTTGATCCCGATCTGAGCAGCAGCCTCTTCCAGGCTCAGGTATTTCTTATTCGGGGCCATCTGTCGAACTCCGCTCGATACAAAAAACAGGATTGGCATTCGTTCGGCGAACTTCTGCCGACATCACTTCGTTTATTCTGACAACATCAAGGGGTCAAAAACCAGACTTTGATGAAAAAAACTTAAATTCCGTATTTCATGAAGCTAATCGTAGTTTACGCGGCCACGAAAACGCCGCGACCTTTGAACAGATAGAATCTCCATCGGCGTTTCGAGATTCCAGAATTCGACAACATGACACAGTCATGCCGAGTCGAATCATGAAATTGTTCAATGGCACTCAGGATCGTTATGGTCGTCCCTCCAACCAGTCAAGTTGAGGTCTGGTTGTAGGGTTCATGCAAATTATGCCGATCGAGTCAAGTTTTTCGGTCAGTCTGACGACATATAGAGAAAGGATTTCAGATTTGGCGCGATGTGCGAACTCAGTCCCGGTGATCATGCCCGAACGGTTCTGCAGAACGGTTCAATCGATTGGTATCGCCGCATGTCGCAACAGCAATTTGAACATCGACGTGATCGCAAGCGAGGTGACATCGCCCTGTGCCTGTCTCTCATCATCGCTTTCTTGTGTTCGTTAAGTGGTTGTCTGGGGCCAGCAGCGGTCAGTCTGACCCGTACTCGCTATAACGAAGCCTACCGGAAAACAAACGATGAACAGATCTTGCTGAACATTGTTCGATTGCGTTACGCCGATTCGCCAATTTTTATCGATCTCAACAACATCACCAGTCAGTTCGAGGTCTCAGGTCACGGCAATTATAGCTACGGCCTGGATGGAGCCGGTCCAGGTTTTAGTAACCTCGGGCTGGGGGATCTTTTTGTGCGGGATGCCCCGACGCTCAGTTTTCATCCTCGGAGCGGGCAGGAAATTGCCAAAGCGTTGTTAACACCGCTTTCGGCCGAATTATTCAGCGTCGTGAATGCGGGCGCAAATGTTGAGCAGTTTTTTCTGATGGCGGTTAACGACATTAACGACGTCCCGAACGCGACTCGAGCCATCGCCATGACGCCGAGTTCGCCCGATAACAACGATGAGTTTCGTCGGGGCGTCCAGCTTTTGTCGGCACTTGAACATCGTGGGGCCATCGAGTTGACGGTACGAAAATTTGAGGATACCGATGATGCCTCTGATCCGATTCCGATCGAGCGGGTACGCGGCGGCGACCTTGTGAATGCGGCGAAGGAAAATTATGTCTTCCGAAAAAATGACGAAGACAGGATGACTGTCCGGAAAAGAGAGCGGACCTTAATCTTACGGGTTCGAGAACAAGATCGACATTCACCAGAAATCGCTGAATTTGCTCGTATTTTTCGGCTAAAACCTGGCTTGACAGTCTATAAAATCAAATCGGAATTGAGTGGAGATCACCCGGACCGGAGGCCTGGTGTGCCGGAGGAAGTTGATATCGGTTCCGGTGATACGATTTACGTCAACATGCGTTCGATGCTTCAAATTGGCGTGTTTTTATCGAAAGGGGTCTGCGTGCCCGATGATCACGTCACTTGTGGGATCGTCCCGATGACGCCCGATGAAACAGGTGAACTCTATGATTGGACGCAGGTGACGCAAGGGCTGTTTCAGGTCTGCTGCAGCCGACGTCGACCAAAACAATCAGAGATCGCGGTGAAGTATCGGGGTTACTGGTTCTACATCGCGCCGAACGATGTCAATTCTCGCGCTGTGATGGCGATTTACGAGATCCTTTTTGCTGTCCAGGAAGCAGATGGTAAGCCCGCAGGCCCGCTTCTGACGCTTCCATTGGGTGGATAAAACCACTTGCGTTTTCGATGAACGCTCGTCACTTGTGCTACGGCACCGGCGTTGACTCTTACCTTCAATCGAAGAATTGATCTCTCACGGAGCCACGGAGACGCGGAGATAGATAAGAGGGAGATTGGTCACTCCTCCGTGTCTCAGTGGCTCTGTGAGTGACCGAATCTCGAGAAGAAATGGAACCACGAAAAACACGAAAAAAACAGTCATGGCGAGCGTCAGCCCCCGGACTCTTTATTCGGTGAATACGTACTGCCAGTCGTTTTGTGTAACCCACTCCTGTATTTGCGTTGTTAATACCGTCGCTGAATGTGACGGACGCTAACGCACCCCGGCTCGCCTGGTCAACGCGCGAACCATGCTCCGATTCTGAACCCATCGTGCGACGTGCATCAACCGGCTGGGCCGGTCTTTGGGGTCGTGATGCTCGGTTCCATGCGACGAACGACCTTAGAAAACGATCGCAGTGCGTTCCTTCGCAGCGACAACCAGATGATTCCGTATAAAGTGAAGTGGCAGATAACAACGATCCATGCCAAGTCCGTTCTTTCCAGGAAAAGGTTGTAACCAGGTCCGAATTCGGTTGTCGGGAAGGCCATTCGAAGCGGGCTGATCCACATCAATAAGTCAAAGGCTGGTTGATACCTTAAGCCGTATGTACGGATGAGCGCAACGAGCACAAAAGGCAAAATGCAAGCCAAAAAGACCGTTGCAAATGTTGCCAGAATCGCTTGAATCTGCGTTCGCAGGCGCAGGCCGAACTGGAACCCAACCCACATGATGATCGGCATGTAGAAGATCGGTACCAAAGTCGCGGTGACGAGCTCCAGCCAGAAATCGACGCTCCGTTGCTTCGCCTGCAAGGCCCCTTGAAGGACGTAACCGGTCCAGATGGCTTGGAACAGAACGAGTACGGCAAATGGAACCGTCAAGATTTTGATCAATCGACGGACTCCCGACAGCTTTTCCAGCACGATCTCTGCGGAAGTCAATGGAGAAACCAGCAAAACATCCAGCGTCTGGCGAATTCGTTCTGCAGCGATGACACCTGTCGCATGGATTGTCAGGCAGATCACAGAAACAAACCAGAAGAACGCGGGAAAACCCCGAAAAGGACTGGTGAAATCGTTTCGACCGTCACTCAAGATCGCGGCAATGACCAGCACCAGCGGTGCCAGGAGAAACATCAAGATTCGGAACTGATAGCGAAACGTCCCCAGCGATTTTTTTCTTGTTTCACGCCACGTGATCGGCTGAAAAGCCGGTAATGTTTCGCGGTCTGGTACCAGTACGATCCCACCTGTTGTTGACTCATTCAATTCATTGAAAAAGCGGTCTGCCCTTTGGAACAGCTCTAAAATAATGTTTCGCGGAGGTACAAACGCTCTGGCGAACAAAACTCGAGATGCAATCAGGACGCTCGTCAGACAGACGGCAAAGGCTTGCAAAGCAATCGCGGTGTCTGTTGAAAACGCGGCAATGAGCGCATGCCAGAAAGATTGACCTTGTAAGACATTCGGCCAGTTGCGCTGATTCATCCTCAAGGTCTGAACGTACATCAATTCGGTGACAAAAGCGTGGCAGCAACCGAAAAAAAACAGAATCACGTAGGAAAGGATGAATGCTTCCGAAGTCGTGCGAAACCATGTCGAACACAAGATCGAAACAGAGGCGACGACGACCGTCAAAGCCAATAAGCTGATGACAGCGTGTATGATCCCACTTAATTCGACGCCCCCCATTCCGTAGACGATTGCAAACAGGGGGAGCGACAGTAGCTGGTAGGTTCCCATGGCCAGGACTCGACTGACCAGTTTCTCAAACACAATCGTCCAAGAGCTGAGTTTAGTCAGCAGTAACAGGGCGAGCGTATCTTTTTCTTTTTCGACCGTCAGAGCGCCGCAAGTGATCGCTGGCAGCAGAATTATGATCGCAAATGTCTGGACGTTCACGAGTAATTGAAAAAAGGCACGACCCTTTCCAAGATTCACGAGTCCAGCCGACGCTCCGCCGTTGCTCAGGTCGCTGTAATACCACAAAGCGGCCCCGTACAGGACTATGGCATAAACAACTCGCAGTACATACGTACGCTTGTTGTTTGCCTGCTCGATCAACTCTTTTGTCAGCAGAGGCAAGCTGTAACGTTCCAGAAGATTCACGCTGTCTGACCTTCTGTGAGCTTCATGAACGCGGTTTCCATATCCATCACTTCGGGCTGGAACATTCGAATTCTGGCCCCTTGAGTATGGATGAAGTCGTGCAAATCTTCGACTTCCAGTTTTCCTTCTTCAAACCGAATGGAAATTCGATCTACCTGATCGTCCACATGCGTGACGCCGGGCATTTCACGAAGTTTCGCAATCAATTCGGGTGATTGATTGACGACCTGCACATGGACGATTTTCAGCACACCGAGTCTTTGATAGATCTCGGCGACAGAGCCTTGTGCGACCATCTTTCCTGTCTCGATGATGCCGATCCGGGTACACAGTTGTGCCAGCTCATGCAGAATATGGCTCGAAATGATGATTGTTTTTCCCATTTCTTTCAGGGCCTTCAGCAACTCTCGCATCTCAATTCGCGCCCTTGGGTCCAGGCCTGACGCGGGTTCGTCCAGCAGTAGAACCGCAGGGTCGTGCAACAGTACACGAGCGAGTGACAGCCGTTGCTTCATACCTCGCGATAACGCGTCGACCTGTGAATCGATTTTTCCCGTCAGATCCGTGAGTTGCAGTACGTCGTCGACAACAGCTTTTCGTCGGGACATCGGCAAGCGATAGGCGGCTGCGAAGAAATGGAGATATTCCCGTGCCGTCAAGTCTTCATAGACTCCGAAAAAATCGGGAACATATCCAATTTGCTCACGCACCAGTTGAGGCTGGGAACGGATGCTCAAGTCCATGATTTTAGCGCTGCCAAGAAAGTCAGGCAGCAAGGTTGCCAACACCCGGATCGTTGACGACTTTCCGGCGCCGTTCGGTCCAATGAACCCGAAGACTTCTCCCGGTGGAATCTGAAGAGAAATTCCTTTGACCGCTTCAAGTTTTCCGTACCGAACTTTCAGCTCCTGCACATCAACAGCCAGCATGCCTAGCCTTTCAGGTAAGCTTTGTCGCGTTCGCGTCGGATTGACGCGTTAACGTATTTCCGGTTTTCTCGTCAGATTTGCGTTAAAATTGCTTCCTGCCAATTGTCCGACCCGATTGATCATGAGGCCGTCAATCAGGGATAGACGAGAGCAGGTAGACAGGATGTCTGAAGATAACGATTTAGCGAGTCAGTCCGCAAGCAGAACGAGCTTGTGACAAAGTCCAGAAAAATAAGTGATATCCAATGACAACATTACCCGATCGACCCCTGAGAGTTTGCAGCTTTGAAAGTCGCCGTGCTGCTGAAATGAAGTCGTTAATCGAACGAAGCAGTGCGATTGCCACGATCGCTCCTTCAATGCGTGAAATCTCGCTTGATGAAAATCCAGACGCGTTTGCGTTTGCCGACGAACTGCTGGCTGGAAAGATCGATGTCATGATTTTCATGACGGGTGTGGGTGCCACGGCGCTGCTCGAAACTTTAGAGACGCGGCATTCGCGAACCGAGTTATTCGCCGCATTAGAAAGAACGTTAGTTGTTGTTCGCGGTCCCAAGCCGTTTGCCGTGCTAAGGGGTTGGGGAGTTCGCATCGATCATCGTGCACCCGAACCAAACACCTGGCGCGAAGTCCTGGGGATTTTTGATGAGTCGGTCCGTTTAGCGGGTCGTCGCGTCGCCGTGCAAGAATACGGACAACCGAGCGTCGAATTTTATCAGGCGATTGAATCCAAGGGGGCAACCGTGCTTCCCGTTCCGGTGTATCGCTGGGCTCTTCCATTAGATATCGAGCCATTGCGTGCGGCTGTGCGGCAGACGATTTCCGGTGAGTTTGACATCCTGATGTTTACGAGTGCTCAGCAGCTTCACAATGCCTTGCAAGTCGCCGAGCAGGATGGGCTGCGGGATAAATGGCTCGAGGCGGCCAATCGAATTTGCGTGATTGCATCGATTGGTCCAACAGCGACAGAGACATTGACCTCGGCCGGGTTGCGAGTGGATATTGAACCAACGCATCCGACGATGGGGGCGCTGGTTAAGGAGTCAATCGCCAGAGCGGCGGTTCTTTTAACGGGACGAGTATAGAAGAGGGGGTCGGGTGTTCAAATTTCAAAATTGGCCGTTGGGATCGACATTTTGATGGAAATCAATGGATCGGCCAATTTTGAAATTTTAACGCCCGACCCCAGAGCATCACGCGCCCAATTTTGTAATACGGTCATCCCAACCCCTGTATTAAGTCGCTTTTAAACGTCAGGTTTCCCCATTCTTTGACGCTCGCTTGACTTCAGCGGGCCAAGCCCGATACTAGAGCGTTCCGGCGGTGAAACGCTACCTCTTCTGCGGCGGGATGACCATGAACCGGGTCAGGCCGTAACTGGAGCAGCCATAAGTGTGAGTCTTGGGTGTGGAAGGGGTAGCGTTCTGCCGCTGGTTTTCTTTGGTGGGAGACTCGCCCAAATGGAATTCGTAACAGATGACCCTCTTCAGCCGCATGGCCGCTGGATGCACGAGGCACTGGAAATGGCGAGGCAGGCATTCGACGAGGGCGAAGTCCCGATCGGTGCCGTGATCGTTCATAATGAACGGCTGATCGCCGCGGCGGGCAATCAACGAGAACAGTTGAAAGATCCGACCGCACACGCCGAAATCATCGCCATCACGCAAGCCGCCGAGGCACTCGGTTCATGGCGATTGCTCGATTGCACACTGTATTGCACCTTGGAGCCCTGCCCCATGTGTGCGGGCGCGATCGTGCAGGCCAGGATTCCCACCGTCGTTTATGGTGCGACCGATCCAAAAGCGGGGGCTTGCCATACGCTTTATCAGATCACTGATGATGCTCGACTGAACCACCGCGCCACGGTGCTGGGTGGAGTGATGCAAGACGATTGTCGCGGCATTCTGCAGGAATTCTTCGCTCAGCAGAGGGCGCTGGGGAAGAAGTAATACACTTGAGAATTCCATTTCCCTTGGAAGTTTTGGGTGACCTGTTTCCTTGTCCCAGCAGAACAACAGCAAGGTTAATGGGTGGATCTGTCTCCATCGTTTAACCGCGCCTCGCAGAGAAGCGAGTCTCGCGGTGTCACTGACAACCCCAATACGTCATTGTTCATCTGGCCATTGCTGGTGCCTTCTTCGGTCTGCAGTCGGCGCACTGTCAACAGGCTCAGTAACGTTCGAAGAAATCGGCTGAACGCCGATCCGCCTTCGCCGGTGGCTGCGATTTAAACAAAGAATATTGAGCCCATGGATACTGGCGGATTTGTCGTGACAGGAAGTAAAAGGTTGTGAAATTGTTCGTACAAAAAACATGATCCGCTTTTTACGGCACTCGACTACCCATCGATTCTCGAACGGGCCAGCAATGCTGCCGTTCGAACAGCTTCAACAAATCCGTCAGCTCGTGCTTTGCCCTGCCAGGCAATGTCAAACGCGGTGCCGTGACTGGGGCTGGTCCGAATGATTGGAAGACCGAGAGTGATGTTCACTGCTCGTTCAAACCCGATTAACTTCAGTGCGATATGCCCCTGATCATGATACATCGCAGCCACACCGTCGAATTCACCATAGACCGCTCGTCGTAATAGAGCGTCGGCGGGAATTGGGCCCGTCGCATCGACGCCAAGGTCACGAGCAGCTGCCACGGCGGGGGCAATCAATGTCGACTCTTCTTCCCCGAACAGTCCCTCTTCCCCGGCGTGGGGATTTAATGCACAGACGCCGACGCGAGGTGACCGGCAGCCGACTCGCTTCAGAAAGTCAGAGACGAGCTGAATCGTTTCGCAAATATGCGGAATCGTCAGCAGGCTCGGTACGCTTTGAATCGATGTATGCAGTGTGACGTGGGCCACGCCAAGTCCAAACTCCCCTTTTGGTAATTGGCCTCCAGGAGGAAGGTAAAGCATCATCGCAAAGTCTTGCACACCGCATTCGTGAGCGAGGATTTCGGTATGGCCCGGGAAGTTGAGTCCGGCTGCATGTAAGGCCGCTTTATTCAGCGGTGCGGTCGTGATGGCGTCGATCTGATCTCGAAGCGCAGCTTGCGTGGCGGCAACGAGGTAGTCATAGGCCGCTCGTCCCGCTCGGGCGTCAGTGTGGCCAACGGGAACTTCCTCGGCTTCGACGATCGACGGGTTCCAGCACGGGACCGATTTGCTCGACCAGTCAATCTCGTTCAGCGATGTGACTTCGGTGACGTCAAACGTTGCGCCGATCAGTTGTTTCGCTCGTTTCACGACAGCCGGATGCCCGATGACAAGCGGCCGGCTGATCTTCGACAACTGCTGTTCGGCGATAGCCCGCACAACAACTTCTGGTCCAATTCCCGCGACGTCACCAAGTGTCAACGCGATTCGCGGTAGGAGTTTTGTCACGGGTACGTCTCGAGATCAGCAAGCAGTCGACCTTGCTGGTCTTTTGCAGAAAGAATCGGTGATTCGGTAATTGGCCAATCAATTCCAAGGACCGGATCATTCCATAACAATGTTCGCTCATGCGATGGATTATAGAAATCGGTACATTTGTAACAAAAGTCTGCCGAGTCACTCGTCACGCAAAATCCGTGTGCGAAGCCGGGCGGAACATAAAGTTGCCGATGATTCTCGTCGTTAAGTAACACTCCAAACGAGCGACCAAACGTTGGCGAACTGCGCCGCAAGTCCACAGCCACGTCGAATACCTCACCGCGTGTCACATAAACCAGCTTCCCTTGTGGCTGGACCAGCTGGTAGTGCAAACCGCGCAGGATTCCCTTACTCGACCGGGAAACATTGTCCTGCACGAAGTTCTCGGTGATCCCCGCTTCACGGTAACGATTAATCTGGTAGCTCTCGAAAAAAAAACCTCGTGCATCGCCAAACGCCTTTGGTTCGACAAGGATTAGCCCAGAAATCTCAGTAGGTATAATTTTCATAATCTAGTTCTTGTATCGTCCAACTTTGTTAATTCGGCCGTGGATGTCGTTCAAGATCCAGTGGAAAGCGACAAGATGAACTGATTCGACCATCCCCATGTCATTGAGAGGAACGTGCAGATTCTTCTTACCCAGTGATTTTAATTTACCACCTGAATAGCCGGTGATTCCCCAGGTGGTCAACCCCTTGCGATTCGCCCAATCAACCGCGTTCAGGATATTAGGGCTGTTTCCGCTGCCGCTGATGGCAATTAAGACGTCGCCAGGCGAGGCAAAGTTTTTCAGTTGTTGGACGAAGACCTGGTCGAATCCTTCGTCGTTGCCCCATGCCAGAATATATGGTGTGTTATCAGTCAGGCTGAGTACCTTCAGTCGCTTGACCGAATCGTTATTGAAATCTTTTCGGTCGAGCGTGCTTTTACCCAGGTCTTCGGCGAAGTGCGAGCAGTTGGAACCACTCCCACCGTTCCCGACCAGGAATACAAATCGCCCCTCTTCGTAAGCCGCGTAAATATCATTGGCGAGGCCTTCAATCTGGGAAACATCCAGTGTTTCGAAGACTTCAGCACATCGCTTGAGATATTGGGATGGAGTCAGTTCTGTACCGAGCATGTTTATTCTTCTACGGAGTTTTTTTGGCAGACGTCACTCGAAAAGATCCGTCGGCTGAGAGTTTCGTCGAAGGCCGAATTGTTCGTCAATCGCAGTCAGAAAAATTACCTCAGACCAGATCGTTTTACGGGGAAAAAGACGTCACTTCGTTATTTGGATCACGACACCTTCTTCAATCGTGTCTGGTCAGATGACCTCGGGTTTCGCTGGTGCTTTTTTCCGAACGAGACCTGGTTTCACGTCCAGATCCAAGGGTGAAGCCAGGCCTCGCTCCCATAATTCCCAGCCAAGTGCACCCATGGCGGCGTTATCCGTGCAATGTTCACGTTCGGCAATAATCAATTCGATTTTGCGATCACTGGCGAGTTCAATGAGCCGCTGCCGGAAAAGCGAATTCGCCGCGACGCCACCTCCTACCAGCAACGTATTTCTACCCGTGCGGCGAATCGCTTGATCGCATTTTCCGATCAGAATATCAATCACTGCGGCTTGAAAGCTGGCTGCGAGATCTGCGATCCGCTGTGGAGTCAATGGCTGTGGTTGCGCCCGTGCACCCGGTGTACCTTTTGCTGCGTAAAGCACGGCTGTCTTGAGGCCGCTGAAACTGAAATCAAGTCTTGCATCGTTAAGAAACGTTCGGGGGAAATGAATGGCTTTGGGATTCCCTTTGCTTGCAATCACTTCGATTTGCGGTCCGCCGGGATATTCCAGGCCAAGGATCTGTGCCACTTTGTCAAACGCCTCGCCCGCTGCATCGTCGGTAGTTGAACCAAGCAACTCAAACTCAACAGGTGAAACGCAATCATACAGATTGGAATGACCGCCGCTGACAACGAATCCGACAGCCGGAAACACGTCACGGCCGGCAGCCATCCGGCAGGCGTAAATATGCGCTTCAATATGGTTGATCGATAACAGCGGGATATCCAAAACCAGAGCCAACGTCTTGGCCGCAGTCAATCCGACCAGCAACGAGCCGACCAGGCCTGGATGCGTCGCAACCGCAATTGCGTCGAGGTCAGCCAGACCGAGATTGGCACGACGCAGGGCTTCATCAATGACGGGGAGAATTCGTTCGACGTGTGCGCGTGATGCGATCTCGGGAACAACTCCACCGAAGCGTTCGTGCAATTCGTGCTGTGTGGCAACAACGCTGGAGAGCACTCGACGATCGCGATCGATGACGGCGGCTGCCGTTTCATCGCAAGACGATTCGATCGCCAGAAGGAATTTTCCCGTCCGCGGTTCGATCGTTTTGGACACTAATGACTCCATAGTATCCACTTTGAGGTTTTGTTTCGAATTTCAGTCTGTTTTCAGTCTGTTATTACGGTTTGATTGCCGTTCGTTGGCCGCTTCGCGTCGCGGAGGCTTCCCGCCCCCGCAGAAAGATTTTGTGGCTTTCACGCTGCCGTGGGTTGGTTAATTGTTGGTCAATTCAGGCATTCAAATAACGCCGGATAGCGGCGACTGGAAGCTGCCGCTAAGTTTAAGAAATCATTGTTTATTCGCTTTTGGCGATTCTTTAAACAATCGAACATTAACCGATTTGACAGTTTCGCCGCGATTTGACACCGATAGTTTATTCGTCAATTTGATCGTTTTTGGTGGGCGGCAACCCGTATCGTTGCAGGCTTGGTATGTGATCGTGATTTCCAGTTCGTCTGACTGTCCTGCAGCCGATTCTGGCACTGTCAGGGTTCCTCGAATAGCAACTTCTCCCTCGTAGACCATCGCTTCCATTTCTTCGCCATCAAATTTGAATCCGTGTCCTTCTGGATATTTAAGGTCCGATAATTTCACGCTCAGTTTGGATTTGGCGCCAATTTTTGTGGGGATCAGATGGTCTGGCATCGGGGGATTCTGGTTGATGTGCCAACCTTCTTTCACATCGAGGAGGACGATCAATTTGCACGTGCTTCCCGCTGGTAACTTATCGGTTGAGAGATACGCTCGCCCCGTCACCAGTTCGTCATTTTTCTGGACCTTACTGTCGGCAAAAACCACCAGCGGCTCATTGGCCACTTTCTTTTGATCCGAACCACTTGCAGGAATGACCTGACTGCGCTCGTTGCTTGAGGCACCCTTTGCACCGGTTTCTGACTCCAATAATTCCCTCGCCGCCAAAGCCAGATTGGCCAAACCACGTGGAGTTTGTTCGATGTTTGACGCGAATAATTCGATTGTTGCGCGTGCTTCCTCGCGGTAAGCGCTGATCCCTGTCAGCTTAGCCAGTTTAATCAGGTTTCGTGCGCTGACACTGTTACCAGCGGGTAAAACACCGTCATAGGAATTCTTTGTTCTCGCCAATAACTCTTCGTGATGGTGGGGTGTGAAAAAGAAACCACCATTGGTTTCGTCGAGAAACGATCGAAGTTGCTCATCTTGCAACTGCTTTGCCGTTTTCAGCCACTTGGCGTCATCGGTTGCGTCATGCAATGCCAGCAATCCATCGATGAAAAACGCGTAATCATCAAGATAGGCATTGAGCTTTGCCTGCCCGTTCGTGTAGGTATGCAACAATCGTCCTTGCGGATCACGCGCGTTTGAAAGCAAGAAGTTCGCTGCTTTTTCCGCGATCGCAATATATTCGGGATGTTGAAGCGGGCCTGCTGCGCGGGCGTAGGCACCGATCATTAACCCGTTCCAGCAGGTTAAAATCTTTTCATCGCGTAAGGGTCGTTTGCGTTTGTTGCGAACCTCCAGAAGCTTTTGACGCGAAAGTGAAAATTCATCGCGTTCTGAGCCGATCGGTGTTTTTTCTGAAACGTCTGTGACAGGTGACGCTGGCTGAGGCAGGCGTCTGGGAGACAGCCTGAGTACGTTTCCGTGTTCAAAGTCAGATAGGTCCTTGACGCGAAACGCTTCTTTAAAAGGTTTTGCCGCGGCGCCCAGGACTTTATCAATTTCGGTTGCGTCCCAGACGAAATATTCCCCCTCGATTCCATCAGTTTCTGCGTCAAGAGCCGAATAAAAGCCTCCATCGGGTGAGGTCATTTCTCTTGTGACGAACTGAAATAGTTCTTCTGCCACTTGTTTATAAAAGGATCTTGGCTTGTTTGGTGGCTCAGACGTCGCGCGATAGGCTTCGACGTAGACGTCCGCGAGTTGTGCCTGATCGTAAAGCATCTTTTCAAAATGCGGGACATCCCAGCGGCGGTCTACCGAATAGCGATGGAAACCACCTCCGACATGGTCTCTAATTCCGCCACAAGCGATCTGCATCAACGTCAGGTCCAATTGCTCTTCAGTCTCTGCATTGGGCGTTTGTTGAAGCGAGTGTTGGATAAAAGTGAGCTTGGTGGGGGTTGGAAATTTTGGTCCGTCAGGTCGCTTGGGATTGAAATCAATTCCGCCGAATTCAGGATCAAAACTTGAACTTATGGCTAAAAACGCCGTTTCCACCAGCTTTTCATCGACCGGTACCTGCTTCAATGAAACCTTGGGTCGCATCAGCCGCCGTGTTTCCTTGGCGAGGATCTCTGCATTTCCTTCCATCTGATCATGTTTGTTTTTCCACAAGTCCATCAGTCGATCGAGGACCGATGTGAAGCCCTGACTGCCGTTGATATCTTCGGGCGGGAAATAGGTCCCTCCAGCGACCGGCTTACCTTCAGGAGTCATAAAAATTGACAGCGGCCAACCACCGTTCGACGGTGAGCCGATCATCTGGTAATAAACCTGCAGGGCCGTCATATAGATGTCGTCGATATCGGGTCGCTCTTCGCGATCCACTTTAATGCAGACAAAGTTTTCGTTCAGAGTTTTTGCAATGGCCTCGTTCGTGAAGACGTTTCGCTCCATGACGTGGCACCAGTAGCAACTGCTGTATCCGACCGAAAGAAAGATCAGCTTTCCCTCTTTTTTCGCTTTTTCAAAGGCCTCAGGCCCCCACGGATACCAGTCGACGGGGTTGTGTGCATGCAGCAGCAGGTACGGACTGCTTTCTTTCGCCAGACGGTTTGCACGTGGTTTTGCCTTGGTGCCCGGATTTGAATCCTGAGCATCGATTCTTCGGGCTTCATCAGCCATGAATGCCAGGCTGATCATCAAGACGATCACGAACCATCGGTCAATTCGAATTTGTTGCATGTCGCATCCTGCCTTTGCAGAGTCCGTTTACCAACACCCGTCGAAGCGACTCCAATTTTCGTTTCAGCGGATGTCAGATTCTAAGTTGCTGTCGACGCCACCGGAAGAGAAATTACGAAAGAGCACGCTTGGCCGACAAGGGGCAAGCGTGCCAGATTTCGATTCAATCAATCGCCAATCACTTATTTCTTCGCTTCCGCGTAACGGCGAGCGACTTCTGGCCAATTCACGATGTTCCAGAAGGCGGCGATGTAATCAGGACGTTTGTTCTGATAATGAAGGTAGTAGGCGTGTTCCCACACATCCAGTCCCAGCAGTGGCGTACGCCCTTCCATCAACGGACTGTCCTGATTCGGGGTGCTTTCGATGACCAGCTTGCCCTTGTCGTAAGACAACCAGGCCCATCCGCTGCCAAATCGCGTTGTCGCTGCAGCCGCGAATTTTTCTTTAAAGGATGCGAATGATCCGAATGTGCTGTTGATCGCAGCGGCCAGATCGCCTGTTGGCTCAACGCCTGTATGTGGGGCGAGAATCGTCCAGAACAGCGAGTGATTTGCATGACCACCGGCGTTATTACGAATCACGGTACGGATATCTTCGGGGACAGAGGCCAGATTGCTGATGATCTCTTCGGCCGATTTGCTCGCGAGGGCAGGATGTCCTTCGAGCTTCGCGTTTGCGTTGTTGATGTAAGCCTGGTGGTGCTTGCCGTGATGAATCTCCATCGTCTTCGCATCGATAAACGGTTCCAATGCGTTCGTAGCGTACGGAAGCGGTGGCAGTACAAAGGCCATGATACTCTCCTGAAGAAGGCTGGGGTTCGAACAAGTTCCAATCGCGTACTGACAGTCGGTCGAGTACGAACTTTTCATCAGGGATTCTAGATGTTCACATCGGCGAAGCAAAGGAACCGGGCTTGGTCGGAGATCCCAGCCGCGGCATCGCAGATCTTTTCGACCAAGTATCTTCGTCCCTTTTTAAATCAAAATCGAGGAACGCTGCTTGGTCAGGGACTTTCACGCAGTGGCACAAGACGATACCTGAAGGCTTCACAAAAAATTCGTAAATATCGAATCTCGGCAGACTGGGTGGACGACGCGATGTTTCGCGCTTAGAGTCTTCAGTGTCACGGTTTGCCTTCCGTTGTGCCGCGGACGCGGTCGGTGTGAGATCGATTGCTTCAGGCAGGCCGAGACCAAAGGATTTTGACAATTTCACCCTCGTGTTCCGATTCGCCTGATCAGCTCCGGCGAAACCGGGATTTGCCACGGAAGAACCGATGAAAGTCCAACTTTTTCTTGAACACCACGGCCTTACTCAGAACCCGTTCAGTCAGGAAGATGCCCAAACCGATCCTCTTTTCCAAAAGCTCGGTGCCGATGGCACATTCCATCCGGCTTGGGAAAAGATTTATGGTGATCCGGCAACTCCATCAACGGCTGTCGTTTTTGGTGAAAAGGGGAGCGGTAAAACTGCTCTTCGTCTGCAGATCGTCGAATCGACCTCAAAATACAATAAAGAGCATCCTGATCACCGAGTTTTTATTGTCGACTACGATGACTTCAATCCATTCCTCGACTCGTTTAATGAGAAGGTTGGCTGGGCCGGCGCACGTCCCGAAAAAACCTTGTCAAAATGGCGGTTATGGGACCATATTGACTGCATCCTTTCGCTCGCGACAACAAATCTGGTCGACGACATTATTGCCGGAAAAAGTAATGGTGACGTCGGGCCGTTTCAGGTTGCTTCGGAGAAGGTGCCGAGCCTGACACCCACCAACAAGAGAGACCTCTTGCTGCTCGCCTCGTTCTATGACCACAGCAGCGACAATGCCCAGCAGCATCGCTGGGTCAGTCTCCGCCGCAAATTAGGTCTCTCCAACTGGCGAAGCTATTGTGATTTCTCGATCGGGGTCACAACGACGGCTGTGCTGTTCGGGCTTCTTGCCTACCTCGAGAAATTGCCACAACTGGGACACTTCTGGCCATGGCTCGTCCTGCTGGCGGGTTGGGCTCCATGGTTGTGGCATCAATCAAAAATGGGGCTGTTGGCCTGGAAAGTCTCTCGACAGATTCGAGTACTCGATCGACCAGTGAATCAGTTACGTTCGATTCTTTCAAACTTTGATCCCAAGGATCTGCTCGGTCAGCCGATTCCGGCGCGTGAAAGAAGCGATGATCGGTACGAATTATTGACGAAGCTGCAGAATATCCTCGAATCTCTCGGTTTCGATTCGATCACTGTTCTGGTTGACCGTGTTGACGAACCGCATCTGATCAACGGCTCGCCCGAACGAATGAAGGCCTTGTTGTGGTCAATGTTTGACAACAAGTTCCTGAAGCACGCAGGTATTGGCTTTAAACTTTTGCTGCCGGTCGAAGTCAGCTATTACCTGACTCGAGAAGACAAAGAGTTTTATGAAAAATCACGACTCGATAAGCAGAATCTGATTCGGACTCTGGAATGGACCGGGGAATCGTTATTCGATCTGGCTAACGATCGGGCCCGAGCCTGTGCAAAGGAATCGGATAAGTCGGTATCGATCAAGAACTGGTTTGAAGATTCGATCAGTGAATCAGAGCTTGTCGCGACACTTGCCCGGTTGCGTGTTCCTCGCCACCTGTTCAAATTCATTCATCGATTACTCGTCGAACACTGCCATCGATATACGGATGAGTCTCCACAATGGAAGATCAATCGCGAAACCCTCCAGTCGACGCTCGCAGTTTACATGCGAGACCTCGAAGCTTACGACCGCGGTCTGGGAACGGGTTGATCCAGACCAGATAACCTGAGGCGACAGCAAGAGACCTTTGTATTGCACTGTCGCAGCCTGAGGTAAAGCTGTAAAAATTCTTTAAAACAGTATCAGACCAGAGTGCCACGGTATTGGAGTCTTCTCCAATGCCGTGTCTTTTTCTTTTGATACCCTGAATTCACTCGGCAACGCCACCCGCATCGGTTATCCTGCTAACCCTCTTCGGCTTTCCGCAGAAGGTCGAGTTGAGCACTGTGTTCCAAAAGCTGAAATCGAAATATGTCAGAATCCTGGATTGCCGACCGGATGCATCAGATCGATGCCTCAGGAATCCGCAAGGTGTTCGACCTTGCGGCGACGATGAAGAACCCGATTAATCTCAGCATCGGGCAACCGCACTTCGATACTCCCCCGAGTGTGAAACAGGCGCTGATTTCTGCGGTGGAGGCGGGTAAGAACGTCTATTCCGTCACGCAGGGGATTCCGCCACTTCGTGATGCGCTGCAGTCACGCGTGACTGCGGAACTTGGCCATTCCGACCGACAAACGTTCATCACGAGTGGAACCAGCGGTGGGTTGCTTCTGGCACTGTCGGTTCTGGTGAACCCTGGTGACGAGGTTGTCGCCTTTGACCCATGGTTTGTCATGTACAAGCATCTCGTCACTCTCGCGGGAGGGACTTGCCGACAGATTGACACGTATCCAGATTTCCGAATCGACCTGAACAAAGTCCGTGATGCAATCACGCCAAAAACAAAAGTCATCCTCTGCAACAGCCCCTGTAATCCGACGGGCTATGTCGCGACCGAAGAGGAAATGAAAGGACTTGCCCAACTTGCGGCAGAGAAAAACGTCTGTCTGATCAGTGACGAAATCTATCGCGTTTTCAGTTACGAACGTCCGTTCGTCAGTCCAGCCCGATGGAATGATCAGACAGTTGTGATCGACGGGTTCAGCAAGTCCCACTCGATGACAGGATTGAGGTTGGGATTCGCACATGGGCCTGCTCATATCATTCAGCAAATGATCAAGCTGCAGCAGTTTACCTTTGTCTGTGCGCCGCAACCCGTGCAATGGGCGGGGCTGGCTGCACTGGAATGCGATGTAAGTGATCGTGTGGCTGATTACGCGAAGAACCGCCAATTCCTTTTAAATGAACTGGGGAATGACTACGAAATTCGTGGGAGTGGTGGAGCGTTCTATATGTTCATCAAGTCACCTCGCGGTACCGGGTCCGAATTTACCAAGCGAGCGATCGAAAACGGACTGCTGGTGATTCCCGGCGAAGTCTTCAGTCAAAAAGACACGCACTTCCGTGTCAGCTTTGCAGCCGAGAAGGCAACATTGGAACGCGGCGTCGAAGTCCTCAAACGCCTTGCTCGAAGTTAAATTCAAAAAAAACGAATCAGGCTAAGAAGTGGAAACACTAATCTTCACTAATTTGCACGAATATTAGAAAAACGAATTCACCGCACGGAATTCGACTCTCGTGTCTTCTTAGATCTGATTAGCGAAGATTAGTGCAGAGTAGCGTTCCAAATTCTTCTCTTGAACGTGTCACCTCGAAAAAATCATTGCCCGAGTCGCGTACCATAACTTTTTCCATTTTGGCAGCGATACGCGTTTTGAGTAAACGTCGAAGTTGCGACGTTCGATTTCACGCAATAGTCCTCCATAGATGTCGATCATCGCTCTGAGAATCGGTTTCCCTGCCGGTTCCAGATAATCAAACAATTGCTCGGCTCTGGCGTAAAAGGATTTCGCCCGCTCAGTCTGGAATCGCATCAAACTGAGAAACTGGTCATTCATCACATGGTTGCGAAGATCGTCGGGTGAATATCCAAAACGGTCCAGCTCTTCGCGCGGCAGGTAGATTCGACCGACATCAGCGTCTTCGCCAATGTCTCGCAGGATATTTGTCAGCTGCAGCGCCAGCCCACAATCGGTCGCCAGAGGGATCGCTTTGTCATCACGGAACCCCCAGATATGAATACAACATAAACCCACGGCACCAGCGACGTGGTAACAGTAACGTTGAAGATCGTCGAACGTAGCAACCTCGCTCGGGTACAGATCCATTTCCACGCCATCGATGACGTCGAAAAGGTATTCGTGAGGGATCTTGTATTGGGCTACCGTATCGGCAATTGCGGCATGAGCCGGGTGATCTGAAAACGTGCCGATAACGTCTGTTCCTGGTGAGCTGCTTTGCTCTCCATGATGTATTCGCAGGGTGGGATTCATCCCGTCTGCTAATCCGGTTACGTTTGTCCCCGGCACCCATTGTCCATCATGACCAGCTCGAATCTTCAAAACAAACCGAAGCGATTCACGCCAGGCAGCCAACCGGGTTCGCCGTAGTTCGATTGCGACATCTTCTTCGTCCCCTAAATCGTCAGTGATGCGGTTAAACGCATAAAGCGCATCCATGGCTCGACGTTTATCAGGTGGAAGAGTCAGAAACGAAAATCGAAAGTTATGCGCGGTACGCTGGGTCAGTTCATGACAGTATTCGTACGACTCGATCAATGAGGGCATAGGGAAGTATCACACCGTCTCCCCATCCGCACTGCGGGCGAGGCGCGTAAGTTGGCAAAAAGTTCCACGGGAATTGACGGCCCCAATTCTGCCGACAACGCACCAATTTGCAAACCCACCACGACTTTTAACGCTTTCATCCCCGATTGTCGGAAAACCGAATTTCAAGGCTTTTTAATGAAGTTGACAAGCAGTGTCTTAGGATTCGGATCGAGATCCGCTCCTCCGTTCATCGTCCCTCCATCATCCTGAACTTGGAACTGGCATAGCAGCAGTGAGCCGTAGGAACTGAGGTTCGGTTGCGGCGTGAAAACCAGCTTACCGCTGTCAATGTCCTTCGCGCTCACAAATTGGCCAGCCACCACCGGGACTCCGTTGTCGGCCAATGTTCCATACGCGGACAGTATCGTGAACTTGACCGCTTTCAAATTGTTGGCGGGAAGATCATTCGGATCGTTTAACCCAAAAAAGGCTGATTTAATTGTTAGCGGAGTATTGTCTATTGCGCCGACTGTCGAAGAGGTTCCTATTGGCGCGTGGTTCTGAAATGTGAAGTTGATGAGCAACCTTTTTGGATTCGGATCGAGATCCACTCCCCCGCCAACAGTTCCTCCTTCGTCTTGAACCTGGAATTGGGTCAGGTACAGCGGGGCGTAATAATTGAGGTTCGGTTGCGGCGTGAAAACCAGCAGTCCATTGTTGATGTCCGTCGCACTGACAAATTGGCCTGCTGCGACCGGAACTCCGTTGTCGGTCAATGTTCCATAGGAAGAAGGGCCGATGAACTTGACCGCTTTCAGATTGTTGGCGGGATTATCGCCTGGATCGCTGAAACCAAAATCTGAAGTCTTGAGCGTGTACGGAGTATTGTCGGGCGAGTAAACCGTTGCCGGCGTACCTACCGGTGCATGGTTAGGTGCCGTGTAATTGATGAGCATTCTGACAGGATTCGGATCGAGGTCCACACCACCCTTAGCGGTCCCGCCGTCGTCTTGAACCTGAAACAGACACAGGAACAGAGCCCCATAGTAATTGAGGTTTGGCTGCGGCGTGAAAACGAGCTGTCCGCTGCTGATATCCGTAGCACTTACAAATTGGCCGACCGTCACTGGGACTCCGTTGTCGGTCAATGTTCCATAGGAAGACAGCAGCGTGAACTTGACCGCTTTCAAATTGTTAGCCGGGGTGTCTTTCGGATCGCTAAACCCGAAATCCGATGTCGTGAGCGTGTAGGGAGTATCGATAGCGGATTTCACCGTTGAGGGAATTCCTACTGGTGCGTGGTTAGGCACAGTGAAGTTGATGAGCATCCGCTCGGGATTCGGATCGAGATCGGTTCCGCCGTTCGCGGTCCCGCCATCATCCTGAACCTGGAACAGGCAGAGGAACAGTGGACTGAAGTAGTTGAGGTTCGGTTGCGGCGTGAAAACAAGCTGTCCACTGCTGATGTCGGAAGCACTCACAAACTGCCCAGCCGTCACCGGAACGCCGTTGTCAGTCAATGTTCCATATGAGGAAAGCAGCGTGAACTTGACCGCTTTTAAATTGTTAGCGGGATTATCGTTCGGATCGCTAAACCCGAAATCCGAAGTCTTGAGTGTATACGGGGTATCTTGCGTGCTGAAGACGGTCTTAGGCGTGCCGACCGGTGCGTGGTTCACAAACAGAACGTTGATTAAGAGTCTTGTCGGATTCGGATCAAGGTCGGTACCGCCATTTGCCGTGCCGCCATCATCGTCAACTTGGAATAGACACAGGAACAGCGGAACAGCGTCCTGGATGTGCAAGGTCGGCGTGAAGATCAGCTTTCCGCTGGCAATATCAGCGGCACTGACGAATTGGCCAACCGTTACCGGCACTCCATTGTCCGTCAACGTACCATATGAGGAAAGCAGGTCGATTTTTACTGCCTTCAGGTTATTTGCAGGGCTATCATTCGGGTCCGTGAGACCAAAATCCGTCGTTTTGATCGTGTACGGGGTATCCTTAAGCGTCGTAACTGTCGTCGGCGTTCCGACCGGTGCATGATTCGGGACCAAGACGTTGAACAGCAGTCGTTTTGGGTTTGGATCGAGATCAATACCACCATTTGCAGTACCTCCATCATCCTGCACCTGGAACAGGCAGAGGAACAATGGCCCACCTATGGAATTCGAAGTTGGAGTAAACACCAATTTTCTGCCGCTAATGTGTGCGGCACTGACAAACTGTCCTGGGGTCACAAGTACGCCATCGTCAGTTAATGTCCCGTACGCAGAAAGCAATGTAATCTTCACCGCCTTAAAGTTATTGGCAGGATTGTTGTTCGGATCGCTGAAGCCAAAATCCGACGTTTGGACCGTATAGGGGACGCCTTTGATAATCGTGACCGTATTTTGCGTGCCCATGGGCGGCTGGTTCACGAACACAGCTGCGGTGGAGCTTACTTTGAATGTGAAGGGATTCGCGGTAATGTCGCTGTCGCTGATCGTGACAATTCCGCCCGTCGTCCCGACAGCAGTCGCTATCAGTTGGATAGTGAAATTGGCGCTCGATCCAGGGGAAATCGACTGATTCGCAGTAAAGTTGCTGGCAATTGTGTAGCCAGTACCTGCGATGGACACCGGTTGCAACACCAAAGCAGCGTTGCCAGTATTGGTGACCGTGATTGTCTCCAAAACTGGCGTGCCAACGGTCGAATTGCCAAAGTCTACAATGCCAACGCCGTTGGTGAGTGAGTTTGTTCCGTTCGTAACGAGTATGTGCGGAACAGGTGCTGCATTCACCGTCCCGGAGATATTGAACGTAAATGGACTTGCAGTCGGGTCGTTGTCGTTGATTGTCACGCTGCCGCTTGGCGTTCCAACAGATGCTGCGGTCATTTGGATTGTAAAACTGGCACTCGAACCGGCTGGGATCGATTCATCGGATGTAAAGTTACCGAGGACTCTGAATCCAACCGGAGCTGTGACCGGCTGCACGATCAGCGCTGTATCGCCTGTATTGGTGACAGTGAAAGTTTGAGAGACGGGGATTCCGACCGTGGCGTTGCCAAAGTTGACCGTGCTTTTTCCATTGGTCAGGGCGTTCGTGCCATTTGCAACGGCTATCTGAGGCCCAATCTCTAAGAATCCTGCGGTAGCCGATCCCCGGTAGACATGCCCCGCACCGTCATATGGAAAAGAGGCATAAACTGCATTGTGGGCGTTATCAGGAAAAATAAATATACTGGGAAGCGGAGTGTTATTAATATCCACCGGCGGCGTGATAACAGTTTGTCCGACTACACTATTTTCTGTGGTCAATACGCCACTAATGCCATTAATTCCGCTTCCGAACGTTACAGCCCCTAAACCTCCACCAGAGCCGCCTCCGCCAAAGTCGAAGCTCGACACGACGTAATTGCCGTTGCTCAACGTCGTGAGGCCGCCATCACCTACGGCATCGTAATCATGAGACCCGACTAGACTGTTGTCCAGGCCGACGGTGCCAGTGACCCCTGTTTCTCCATTGCCAAATGTAACTGCGCCGACCGAATTGATGTTACTCACAATTGTGATTGGCTGACTCCAACCGGGGGTGTCGACAACATAATTCCCGTTGCTTAACGCCGTAATGCTGCTGCCAACATGGTCGTCCTGTACACTGCCAACCAAGCTATTGGATCCATTAACATACCCTGAAATCCCCGTCGTCCCGTTCCCGAAAGTTGCCGCGCCGGCGAAGTTATCCCACGCATCACTGCCCACCACATAGTTTCCGTTGCTTAATGCTGTGACATGTGCACCGATCCAGTCAACATCGTCTGTTCCGAGCAGGCTATTGGAGGCACTAATAATCCCCGTCAAGCCGGTAGTGCCGTTCCCGAATGTGGCAGCGCCTCCATCGTGGTTCCAAACGGTGCTACTCACAACGTAATTTCCATTGGTTAACGCAGTCACCCCTTGCTGGCCTGAATTGTTATACCCCACCTTGTCACCCGAATTGTTGCCGACGAGACTATTGGCGGCGCTGACGGAGCCAATGACACCTTTTGTACCGTTTCCAAACGTGACTGCCCCGAGGCCATTGTTCCAATCGTAACTATCTACGACGTAGTTTCCGTTACTGAGCGGTGTAACGCCTCCTACGCCCAAATGATCGCCCGACGAAGTGCCGACGAGGCTGTTTGTTGCGTCGACTGTTCCGATCGTGCCAGTGATGCCGTTACAGAACGTGACCGCCCCCATTCCCGTACTGTATCCGCCATTCCAATAGTAACTAGCCACAACGTAGTTTCCATTTTGAAGCGCTACGACGCCGTTCTGTATGCCGTCGTAACCAAGTTCGTCGCCAGCCGTGCTTCCGATTAGACTGTTGTTCTCACTTAAGACCCCGGCTACCCCAATCGTTTTGCTACCAAATGTAACCGCACCTTTATTTCCTTCCCACCCTGGGCTGCTAATGACGTAATTGCCATTACTCAATATCGTGATCCCGCCATCGCCAACTTCATTGTCGCTTCCATAGTCGCCAACGAGACTATTAGCCGCGCTGACGACACCTGAAATGCCGTCAGTACCGCTGCCGAACGTGACCGCACCAATTGTGGGTTGCGTATATGGGTGTGAGCTATCAATTACGTAGTTCCCGTTGGGAAGCGCGGTGACACCACCGCTTCCAATCTGGTCGTAACCATCTTGTCCTATTAGGCTATTTACTGCGCTAACGACGCCAGTCGCGCCCTCAATACCGTTGCCGAACGTTACTGCGCCTAAAGCGTTGTCCCAAAAATAACTATCGACAACATAATTTCCATTTGTCAGGGCAGTGACACCCAGGTCGCCAACGCTGTCGTTGTTGTGCGTCCCCAAAAGGCTGTTTGTCGAGTTGATGACGCCTACGGTCCCGGTTTTCCCGTCGCAGAACGTGACGGCACCTGCTGAAACTATATCAGAATTGTTCCAAAAAGAACTGTCTACCACGTAATTGCCCGTACTAAGTGCTGTTACGCCTTCGTCGCCAACGCGATCACCTATTGTATTGCCAGTGAGGCTATTGTCTTTGTTAACGATCCCGCTTACTCCGGTGTTGCCATTGCCGAAGGTTACGGCGCCCGTCTGTCCATTCCAATCCGAGCTGTCGATCACGAAATTACCGTTTTTCAGTGCTGTTACGCCATCAGATCCCACGTGATCTCCAGGATTTGATCCGGTCAGCGTGCTGATCAACGATCCTGATCGTCCGTCGAATAAATAGACCGCACCAGCACCACTGCTCCCAGCGTTGTCATTCGGCGACGTTATCACGACGTTTCCGTTCATAAGTACAGTGACCTCAGCGCCGAATTGGTTTCCCGCCTGCGGGTGTGGATCGACAAATTCGGACGGCGCGCCGCTGAACATTTTTCGCGGTTCGAGAGTCTGTACGATAGCCAGTAAGCCCGCAGGTAATTGGCGGCGGCGTTGCCGAGGAGACATTACGTTTGACCTGCGATTCAGCAGTGAGTTTCGAAGCAGCGAATTCAGGATGGCAAAAGAAGATTGCGTCGAGGTCCTCCGATGTACCGTGGTCGCAATTGTCGTTTTAAACCAGCGTCGGAACATGTTGATCATTCGTTTTGCCTTCAAATGTTGTGTAACAAAAATGCGTTGTTAATGAGCGTATTTCTGTGCGCGGAATCATTCCCAACGTGTTGGATCGTGCGTTCGAACGGATCGAGAGCGAGTGTGAATCACGATTTCGGCGTTCATTTGATATTGATGTCGGATGTGGACACAAACTGGTTTTGTTTCGCTAACGGGCACAATGTCAAGTTGTTACGACGGCATAACATTTCGAGCGACGGCGTTGTTGATTGTCAGACCGCCTTTAGCGATGAAGGTCAACGACTGGGTTTGACCGTTGGCTCCGACTGTGGTTTTGAAGGACGCCAATAAAAGTGCTGTCGGGTAGATGGCCAAAGGACGTCAACCTGCATAGTAATCGATGGCTCGACAAGCTTGATCCAGACAAATGTCGGTGTCGTCGATAGCATCCCGGCCTCAATCGAATGCCGCGACTTGAATTGGGGCGTCATTCGCAACGAATGCAAAATGCGGCGAATCCGGGAATGCTTTGGCATGAGGTTGGCCCATTAATAATTCAAAACGACTCACCGCGAACAGTCCACGAACAGGAAAAAAGAGAATTAGTTTAGCTACACGTTCACACCGTCGTATACAGAAAAGTGCAAAAAATCAGAATTTTGAGCAATGTGTTTTGCCATTTGAATTCCCTCACGTCTTTGAATTTGTCCGTGTCAATCTATGTGCATCTGTGGCTAAACATATCTTATTCAATTTATCGTTCGCCTTCGGGTTGAAATGCGATGATTTCGCCGTTTTCGAATCCGGCAAGGATGGCTCCGCTGCCCGGGTGGATATCGATCGCGGTGACTGGCCTGCCTGTTGGCCTTCGTGTTGAAACGACTTTAAAAAGTTGGGTTATGTCGTAAACGTTGATGCTTCCGTTAGTCATGCCGCAGACTAAACGTCGATGTTGTGCATCCAGTCGGACGGATCGGACGGAGGCCAGCATGTGATGGACGCCGATCGCCTTTCCCGTTTTCCGTTCGAAGATGGCCGTTTCTACGCCCGTTCCATGTTGACAGGCGATGGACAGCATGTACGTCTCATCTAACCCGTAAAAGCGTACGACGGGGTATCGGTGACTTTGATAGTTCGGATCCGAGACGACCATGGCCTGGCCGGGGTCTAGTCGCTCAATTTCTCCGTTGTCCATTCCAATGAATAATTGCCCGTTTAACAGATTGAGCGCCGAGACATCACTGGTCATGTCGAGACAATTCCAGTCCTTTGTGTCGTTGATCCAAAGGTCATTCGAATTGCCGCCATAAAACAGGTTCTTTCCGTCCGGCGAGATTTCCAGTACTAGCAACTTTCGATTGTCCCTGGGATTGCGACCGTCGTTCTTCAACGGCAACGACACGAGCAGTTTTCCTTTCGGATCAAAAAAGTCCACGCTACCGACCCGTCCAACAATGATTTTGTCTTGCTTTGGACTGACGCGGACGAATTCACATCCGGCGAATTCTGGCGGCCCGTCAGTCGACTTGCCCGTGACGGTATTCCACAACTGAAACGAGTCGTTAACGGTGGCAAATCTCTGGCCGTTGCCGAGAAAAGCAACGCTCCGAACTGGCCTGTTTTTGAGCGCGACTGCGCGGAATTCCTTGGTAAACGGCACACCAGTCGCGTTTGCTTCGCGTTTTTCCAGTCGTTTCGCGGTCCACCATTCAGAATCGGGCCAATCCAGAGTTGGATTTGCCGAAAGCGGCTGCTTCGGAACGCGTGGCTTTGAATTGTCCGCTTTTTGATTCGATGCACTTGCGGAGGACGTGCCCTTCGTCGCCTTCGCTTTCGTCGTATTTCCCGGGATGGATTTGCTCAACGCTGCGAGTTTTTGTAGGAACTCTTCCGATCGCAGTTGAAAACTCTCGTTCGGGTACTTCGTGAGAAATGACTCCAATTTTTCGGTTGCAAACTTCGCGTCATCAAAGTGCTTTTTTTTGAGCGATCGCTCGACGTTGTCGCATAACCTTTCGTACGTTCCTTTTATCTGCCACGTGTCGGCATTCGTCATCTGCCCGCTTCGGGCTTCCCATCCGATCACTCTGAAGTCCACCGTTGCAGCGTAGATCGCGTCCGCCATATAACATGAAAACTTGATCTCTTTACCGGGTTGCCATGACTCCACATAGATCGTGGCGGTTGTGTTACTGCTTGATATTTGAAAGAACTCTAAAACAATCAGGCTGTCAGACAGGTCGTGTGTTGTCGTATTCACCAAACGGACAAAGTGTCTTTCTTTTGAAAATTGCATGTCTGCGGTGAAAATCGTTTTCGCTGAGTGTTCTTCAAACCAGCGAACTAACTCAGGTGCCATTCGTTGAGTGGCCGAGAAGTATCGAATCTTCTCCAATTGTAATTCGGCTTGCGCGAGGAGGCCCGAATTTATGGAATCGATCTTGCGGCCGATATCGGCGAATTCTTTGATTTTTTTCGGGGGCGCAATCGTCGTGTAAATTCTATCCAGGCACTCCACGGATGAAATAAGTTTTCTTGCGAGATCGCCGATTGTTCCTGGATTGCGTGCCGCCAGTGATTCCAAACCAGCGTGCCTGCGCCGCTCCATGGCAATGTGGTCGGCAACTTCTCCCTTGCCCGCTTCGTGAAGAGTCGGAAACGAGTCATAATCAACGTAGTCTACTGAAATCATCCGAGCGACGGTTCGAACGTCGTCTGGAAATGGTCGCTGTGTTCGACTCGATGGTTTGTTCTCATCGGATTGTTTTTTTGCCAAAGGAGACGATCCGGCGGGCTCGATCTCGGGCTGTTCTTTCGACGGATTCGACGTTTGAACCGACTCCTGATTAACGACCGGCTCCGAAATTGCTGTTTCTGCCGACGCCCCTGACTCCTCAGCACGTTTCCCGCTGATTAGAAATTGGCTAGCACCAATGGTCGTCACCAGCAATGCGATTATTCCGAGCCCAAAAAGAAAAAACTTCGACTTGATGGCAGGAATTGTTTTGGAAGAGCCGCCTCCACCTGGGCCTGTGGGTAACGATTGAAAGGGAGCCAGCGGTGGGTTTGGTGGCGCTGGGGGTGCCACTGTCGGTGTTATTTCTAACAATCCAGAATTGGCGATATCGGAATCGTTTGAGGCAGCTATTGATTGGATTGGGCCAAGTTTGCCAGTCGTTATAATTTCGACAGAATCCTGGTCCGCTGAAGACGTATGAGCAGTTCCCAAACCTATCGGGGTTTTGATTGCTGGATTTTTGCCAGGCGTTGGAGCCAACGACGGCTCAACATTGGATTGAGGACAGTTAGAATCCTGTTTCGGAATAGCTAAATCCGAAAACAGACCTTTGATCTTGCCTGCCGGAACGCCTTGTTCCAGGCCATCTTTCCAAACCAGGTCGGTCCGGGAGAGTGTTCCTTCGGATGCCAGTTGCTTTAATTGCTTACCCGTGACCGGGCCGCGCGGAAGGCCGTTCACAGCGTAATAATATTGCGGTGGTGTGATTTCGGGTGCGTTTGCCATTAAAAGAGCCTTGCGAAGTCTTCCATCAATAAATCAGTTGGTCGTCGTCTTTGTATTTCCTTTCGTGAAAGATAAGAGTCATCCACAGATTCACGCAGATGGAAACGGGCAAGAGCAGGAAAAGCAGCAGAAATTTTAACAAAAGTGTTTCATTTAAATCTCATTCATATTTGTCTTTATCTGTGAAAATCTGTGTGCATCTGTGGCTGATAATCTTTTTTAGGCATGAAGTCGGCCCGTTAATTATTCAAAACGACTCAGCGGATGAAGCATCATTCGGGGTTAGTCGCTTTCGCTTCGGCTTTTCCCGATTGGTCTTCAGAGGTGAGCTTTTCGAGTTCAGGAGTCGGATTTTTCAATTCCGGATTCGGGGCTGACACATCAGGCTTACTCGTTGATATTTCGGCATCAGGAATCTTTTTTGCTTCGGGGGGCTCAGGTGCTTTTGGAGGTAGCGGGTTGGCGATGGGCGCCTTGTTTGAGACCGGCGGATTGCTTGCCTTTTCCGTATCCTGCCATATGAAAAAACCAATGATGCCTGCGATCAAAAGTCCCGCTGCAGCGCACATAGCGAACAGAAATTGTGTCGAGTCGGTCACGCGTTGGATTGGATTTAATTTGCGACCGCCGGTCGAAACATCGGGAGAAGAAGTCGACCGATGCACGTTTGATGGCGTGCTCGAAGCGAAGAACCACTGCCCGCATGCCGAGCAAGGCACATTTGTATTGATTTGATTTTCAAGTAACTTCAGAGCGTGTTTGCAATGTGGGCAACTGTAAGTCGTCGACATTTGAGAGACTTCCATTGTTTGAAGTATGTGTTTGAAAATTCACTGATCGGTATACACGGTTTCCAAACGTTTTTCATCTCTGTTCTGTAACACTCATCACACAAATCTGAGTAAGAGACGAAGATTCCACCAACGGAAAAATTCAGGTGAACCAATTCTTTGAGTTATGCTATGAAAAATGTGGAATAATACAAAAGAGTTTTAACCACGAATCTGACGAATTGCACGAATAAGAGTCATCCACAGATTCACACAGATGGACACAGATAAGAGCAGGATAAAAAACAGGGATTTGATCAAGGCGTTCGCATTTAAATCTCTTCGGGCATTGCCTTTATCTGTGCAAATCTGTGTGCATCTGTGGCTGTTTAACGTATTTTTGGTTTTCATAGAGAAAGAGACGAGTCATCCACAGATTCACACAGATGGACACAGATAAGAGCAGGATCAAAAACAGGGATTTGATCAAGGCATTCGCATTTAAATCTCTTCGGACTTTGCCTTTATCTGTGCAAATCTGTGTGCATCTGTGGCTGAAAATCTTTTCTTCGCCATACCCGATCAGGATCGCGTCTGTGGACTTCGGTAACGACGAATATCGAGTTGCCGGTTTCCGAAATTCAGCAGAAGGCAAATCGGCTTTCCTGTGGCCTTGAGGTAATTAAGGCACTGAGCCGTGAAGGCGTCGTCGTGAGCCTTCGTGGCTTTCAGCTCGATGATCACGATGTCGTTGACGAGGATGTCAGGGAAGAATTTGCCGACTTCAACCTCATCGTAGAAGACTGGGATTGGCTGCTTCGATTTCACAGCCAATCCGTTTTTTGTCAGCTCATGAACCAGAGCATTGTGATAGACCTCCTCAATGAACCCCGTTCCGAGCGTGTTCAACACTTTGAACGCACACCCAATAATTCGCTCTGTCGTCGATTTCAATTCATCTTCATTCATTGAAAAACCTTTATTTTCAGTTGAATGGATCTCGACAAAATCGGAATACTGTTCAAGTCACGGGGTTTGTAAAATGTCGAGCAACAGCCTGCCGAAATTGTATTTCGATTACTTGCTGGCGACGCCATCTGCGTTGGTGCGTCGAAAAAACTTTCGCCAGAGAGCGCCGATTAGCAGGCCGATTGCGTCGAGCTTTGTGACCTTGGGGCGTTTTTCCCAGACTCGATAGCCGATCGATTCGATGCGTTGCAGAATTTTAAGGCCGCCGTGGGCGAAGAGATCGATGTCGACTTGTAATCGGCCTGGCAGGTGTTCGATCAGTGGCAGGCCGTCGACCAGGAACTGGCGTGCGCGTTCGACTTCGAATTTCATCAATTCCAGGAACGCCGGGTTGATGCGTTGGAAATTGAAATCCTCGCGCTGGTAGCCAAATCGTTCGTAATCCTCTTGAGGGAGATAGATTCGACCGATCTTAAAATCACGTGCCACATCCTGCCAGAAATTGGCTAATTGTAATCCCGTACAAATGGAATCGGACCAGACAATGTTCTGATCGGTGTGTTCTCGACAAAGATGAAGCACCAGTCGACCGACGGGATCAGCACTCCGTCGACAGTAGTCGCGCAACTGGTCGAACGTTTTGTATTCGCAGACCGACTGGTCCTGCTCAAATGCTGACAGCAGGTCGAGGAACGGTTCCTGTGGAATCGAGAATTCGTCGATGGTTGGCTTGAGCGCGATAAAGACGGGATGCTTCAGTTGTCCCGCGTAACAGGCCAGCAACTCGCTGCGCCACCAGTTCAGTAATTCGAGTGATTTTGCGCTATCACCGATTTCGTCACCCAGGTCATCGGCCCAGCGGCAGTATGCATAGACGTTATAAAAGTGCTGATGGAGGCCCTGAGGTAGCAGCCAGGACACCATTGGGAAATTTTCATAATGTGATGTCGCGAGCTTCCGGCAATAGGCTTCGGCCTCGTGTCGTTCAAGGGGTTTGATTGCGCCGATGTTTTCCGGGCCGTATTTCTGCAGATCGTTTAAAAACAACGGATTAAAGCTTTCTGGCTAGTCGTCAGATTTTGTTTCGGGAATCGACTGTCTGATTCTAAAGAGGACTGTTTTAGCGTTTCCGGCTCTGGTTCGTCTTGTCTTGATTTAAAATTTCGGCTAATTCTCCCCCCGCGCAGGATTCGCCGGTGATTCGATGATCCGTAAAACCCTGCTTCCTTTCGCAAAATTCATGTCCGATAGTTGTCATTTCCGTGCTCGAAATTCGGTGCAATGCCTCGTGCTCGTGCCCGTGAGAAAAGATCGTATGATCCAGCACCCCGGTCGTAAAACCTCCAATGTCACTTGGCTGCGAACAGGCGTAAACGCTTCGCGGTTGATGATGGCATTTTCAAGGTTCTGGCCGAAGGTCTCGGAAGAAATTCAGTGGCTAAAATCGATTCTCACGACTCGATGTGACCTTAAAGCCCCAGTCGTTCGTTGGTTTCTCACACTGATAATATCCTTTCTGATTGGGAACCTCGCTTTTGTGGGGCCTGCAGATGCCCAGCCTCCGAAGCGAAGCGGCTTGAGCGTCCCTGATCCTGATTCTGATACGACACCCGATCTGCCAACCCCGAAGCGGTCAAGCGACAGTGCGGCGAATCGAAAGGATCGGTCGGCGATCACACTGCCTGGGACTCAGAAACCGTCAAAAATTCGACAAGTTTCTAGTTTCGATGAACCTGATGGAAAGCCTGAAAGCCCGTTTCATCTTGATGAGGCGCTGAGCGATGTGATCATCGAAGGGAATTCAACCATTCCCGATCCCGAGATTGCCAAGCACATTAAAACTCGTCCCGGTCGACCTGTGACACAGAAGCAGATCAAGGACGATGTCGATGCCCTCGTGCGAACCCGCTGGTTTGCCACTGTCGAGCCGACACTTCGTCGAACCGATGAAGGCGTTATTCTGGTCTTTCGCGTGCTGGAACGCCCGATCGTTCGGCGCGTTGAATATAAAGGCTTGAAGAAGGTCAAGCAAAAGGTCTTCGATGCAATGACCCAGCTTAAGCCGGGTAGTCCTTTTGATGTCAGCTCAAACCGTGAATGTGCTCGCCGGATTGAAGAGTACTATCACGACAAAGGCTTTGCGTTTGCCACGGTGGAGCTTGAAAAGGGAAACGATCGCGAAGATCGTGAAGTTGTCTTTCTGATCAGTGAAGGTCCGAAGGTTCACGTTTCGTCCGTCAAATTCGACGGAAACAAGGACTTTTACGACGGAATTCTTGCCACGAAGACACGGACCAAAGTTCGAATAATCCCCTATTTTGGCGGCAAATACGATCCCTCAACAATTAAAGACGACATCGAAGGGGTCAAGCAGTATTACCACAGTCTTGGTTACTTTGATGTCGACATCAAGCATTCATTGAAGTTCTCTGAAGACAAATCAAAGGTCGAGATTCATTACGACGTTGACGAAGGGATTCGTTACAAGATTCGTAATATTGAAGTTGATGGCAACAACATACTTTCCTCAGAAGAAATTCGAGGGATGATGAAGGTTGCTGAAGGAATTCCGTACAACACGCGCGACATCAATAAAGACGTTGATGCGATCAAAACAAAGTATGGCGAACAAGGACGCCTTTTCTGCCGTGTCGATGCTGTGCCGCGATGGACGGAAGAGGAAGGAATCGTCGACATTGTTTATAAGATTGAAGAGGACAAGGTCTACCGCGTTCGAAATATCAACGTTCACATCCTTGGCGATCATCCGCATACTCGAACGAACATCGTTCGAAACATTGCGACGATTCAGCCTGGCGATCTGGCTGATCCCAAGAAAATTCAGTTGACGAAACGGCGTCTCGAAGGTTCTCAGAACTTCGAAACTAAAGAGGACGGTGGAGTTCGTATTGAAACGAACCGGGTTCAGGGTGATAGCTGGGTTGATAAAAGCAATTATGATGATGTCGTTCGCAGTCAATCTTCTGATGGACAGAAACGATCCACACTTCGTGATCCGGTAACGACACCGAAGAAGCCAACATCAACGGCCAAGCCGATTCTGGCTCCATTTTCTCAAGACATTCAGCCAGGGGGAATGTTTGGTTTACAGAGTTGGGTCGGAACGAAGGGTTCGCGTGAAGAAAGTCGTGATCCTTTCGTCACCGTCGCATCACATTTCGACCAGATTGCACCGCCGATTTCGATTCCAGAAAAGCAACCCACCAGGGTTGTGGACGCAGCTCTTTCACCAATCACACCCATTTTTCGCGCGCAAAGTCGCGATCCCCTGCAACCGCCGGCGAACTTCGGCTTTGATAACAGTCCTCAGGGTGACCCTTTTGGAAATGCCATTCGGAACCCCGATCCGGGCGACTGGACTCGAATGCCGCCGCCAGAGTTTATCGATCTCGACGCTTACGTGTCCGAAGCCCGTACTGGCCGTTTGATGTTCGGTGTCGGCGTGAACAGCGACGCGGGGGTTGTAGGTAACATTGTTCTCAGTGAGCAAAACTTCGACATCTTGAGACCACCGACAAGTTTTCAAAGTATTCTTGATGGAACCGCATGGCGAGGTGGTGGACAGAAATTTAAAATCGAAGCAATGCCGGGAACGCAAGTCAGCCGCTACCTGGTGGACTGGCAGGATCCCTACTTCCTGGATTCGAATTTCAATCTCGGCGTGAGCGGTTTTTACTTCACCCGATATTATCGGAACTGGTATGAAAACCGAATTGGCGGGCGAATCCGACTGGGAAAGCAACTGTCGCAGAGATGGTCGTCGGCCCTCGCGCTGCGTCTGGAAGATGTCGATGTCTATAATCCCACTGTTCCTACGCCATCAATCCTGCAACAATCCGTCGGATATAACCTGCTTTCGACAGTTCGCGCCTCATTGATCCATGATACCCGTGACGCCGCCTTTGGGTCCTCAACAGGACACTACATCGATTTGGGGTATGAACAAGCATTCGGCCAATACAACTACCCGCGATTTGAAGCGGAAGCACGTCAATACTTCACGACCTATCAACGAATCGACGGCCAGGGAAAGCACACATTATTGCTGCGCGGTCAGGCAAGCTGGTCGGGCAGTGACACGCCGATCTTCGAGAAGTTCTACGCAGGGGGCTTTCAAACCTTCCGCGGATTCGCGTTCCGTGGCGTCAGCCCCTCACAACAAAATGTTTTGACCGGGGGTAATTTCATGGTCCTCGGCGGAGTCGAATACATGCTGCCGGTTCTTGCCAACGAAATGGTTAAGGTCGTCGGTTTCTCAGATTTCGGTACGATCAACGATCAGGTTTCTCTCAGCAACTTTCGTCTGTCGGTCGGTGCTGGTTTGCGAATCACAATTCCAGCGATGGGCCCTGTGCCAATTGCTCTGGACCTGGCCGCACCGGTGTTGAAGGATCCGACAGATATCCAACAGATTTTCGCCTTCTACATTGGTGTCAATCGATAGGCGAGCATGATGCTGATGAATAGCCAATCTGGTCGTAAGAAATCCTTCAGCAATAGTTTCGTTCGTTAAAGCTATGGAAATTCAGGCCAATCTCGGCGATGACGGCTGATTTACTCGTCGTCTGAAGATCAAGAAACCGCGAGTTCAACTTCCTTAAAACGTGCGGGATTTCGACCATATTCTGCAGCCAGGAATTGTAGCGTCGCCCACCGAGTCACATGACGTGGCGACTGAAGCTTCGGCATTTCGGGTGGCAAATTGATCAGCAATGATTTTTGGATCACCATCACACGAATCTTTCGAGTCTTCATCTCCCCTTCTGCCTCGCACGTCAGTACGATCAAGTACGTTGCAGAAGTCACTTTCCCACACATATCCTGCTTGAGAAACCCCTCTGCGAATTGCTCAGAGAGGGTGTTCAGAACCGCATTAAGATAATACCAGTTCTCGTCGACTGGAATCGGAAGAATTGGGTCGGCAGCCGTTGTCTTTCGAGCGACTTTTTTTACGGTCTCTGCCGCTGCAGAGTTAAGAAAGACGTCTTCGCAACGCTTTTCCCCGAGGGTCCGAATTTTGAGTGTTCCGTCGTCGATTGTATTCAGCGACAGATTCAATCGGTCAAGAAACTCTTGTTTTTTCCAGTCGGTCGATGCTCGACGATTTCCCAGATACCAGCCAACTGTCATCAGGATCAAGCCTGTCGTGAGCTTTACCGCATGATCTTTGAAGTAGTCGAAAAGCGTTTGGATTAGCTGATCAATCGGTGTCACGCATCGGTCCCTTGGAGAATCATCGCAATCCAATGGCAAAGCCCGCCTTCACCATGCAACTTGGTGATGCGGTCTTGCCATGTTTTACAAAACACGTTCCCCGAGCCGATTTCTCACGAGAAAACCAGGCTGAAGCGTTGATGTCACGAGTGTTACGAAAGAATTCCCGTTACCGCATCAGCACTGACCATCTCGCGTGGTTGGTTGAGATGGTTGTAAACCATCCGGCGAGGATTCATCCCGACACTGTGGTAGATCGTGGCTAACAATTCAATCGGATGGACTGGATTTTCAACCGGGGCTGATGCCGTCTGATCGGACTTGCCCCAGACGAAACCTCGCTTCACACCTGCACCGGCCATGATCCCAGTGTAACAATAAGGCCAGTGATCGCGTCCATCATCCGAATTGCCGTTGCCAGATGTGCTGACGCCTCGTTTCGGACTACGTCCGAATTCGCCGATCGCCAAAACTAATGTGTCTTTCAACATTCCCCGGTCGTCCAGGTCCGCGATCAATCCCGACAGTCCCGCGTCAAGCATCGGCGCCGATTGGTTCTTCATACGTGCCGAGAGGCCCGTATGAACGTCGAACGAATGGTTGTCCGAATTGGCAACTTTTGGCCAGTTCACCTGGACGACACGGGTCCCCGCCTCGATCAGACGGCGGGCGAGAAGACAGCTTTGACCGAACGTGTTATTGCCATACTTTTCACGCAGTTCTTTCGGTTCGGCGCCCAGATTGAACGCCTCACGAGCCTGTCCTGAAAGAACCAGTGAAAGAGCCTTGCCATAGTATTCGTCCAAGGCGTATTTACTGACCGCTTTGTCGAGATCATTCAAGCTTGCATTCACCGTTTCACGCAGGCTGGCGCGGCGAGCGAGACGGTCTTGCGGAACTTCGGGTCTCAGTTGCAGATCGTCGACTCGAATCCGTTCCATCTTGGTCATGTCCATGTCGTCGCCGACAGGGTACAGCGTGTAAGGATCGAAAGCGCGACCCATGAAACCGGCATTTCCCCCTTTACCGATCACGCCACTCTCCTGAAGAGGGCGAGGCATCATGACGTAGGGAAGCATCGGAACTTCTGGCGGTCGGGCCTTGATGACGTGACATCCCCAGTTGGGAAAGTCTTTCGGGCTTGGAGGTTCAAGTTGCCCCGATGGGCTCACCTTGTCTGCCGTGTACCCCGTCATCATTTGATAAATTGCGGCCGTGTGATTGAACAATCCATTGGGCGTATAACTGACAGCGCGCAACAGAGTGGTCTTATCAAGCTCTTGAGCCAGCTTAGGCATGAGTTCAGTAAACTGGACACCAGGCAGCTTCGTATCAATGGGTTTAAAGACGCTCTTAACATTATCCGGAACGTCGGTTTTCGGGTCCCAAAGATCCAAGTGGCTGGGCCCGCCTTGCAAATAGACGAGAATCACATGTTTTGCTTTACCGAATCCGACACCACCATATCGTGCATCGTCGGCCGCACGGGCTTTCTCGTTTTTCAAAAGAGTTGGAAGTGATAATCCTAATAACGAGGCACCGCCAACACGCAGCAATTCCCGTCGACTATAGCCATCGCAGTTGTCTTTACCGTATTGGCCGGGGATTACAAACATACGATCAGCTCCCAATTCGTTTTGACGAAAAACACAATCTCAAATACGGAAAGTCTCGCCAGCAGTTCGACATACGAATACATCGGCGGAAGTTATTGGATCATCCAGAGTTATACTCTCGCTTGGAAATAGCTGTCAATCATTTGATGCGTTATTGCGAATCGACGCCCTTTTAACCACCGCGAGCGCGTCGATTCAGCAAGATCTTGCAGATCATTGAGATCGATGAGGCGCAGTCTCACTCACCTGTCCGCCGGAGAGCGATCACGCAAATGTCGTCACGTTGAGGCAGGCTTTCACTGAATGATTCGATCGCATCGATCAATGAGGGAATCAATTCGACAACTGACTCCGGCCCGTCTTCGATCACTTTGCGGACTCGTTCTTTTGCAAACAGCTCCGATCGAGAATTCATCGCTTCCGTGACACCATCCGTGTAAAACACGATCGAGTCGCCCGGATCAAGCGGTATCGCAATGGATTCATACTTTTGTTCAGCCATCACCCCGAGTGGCAAACCAGACTGGCGGTGGCCAATCAACTCGGCTTTCGTGCCGCGACGGACAATCGGAGGCAAGTGCCCGGCGCTGGCCAATTGAATTTCATGCCGGGAAGGATCGAGTATGGCAATTGACAGAGTGATAAATCGATACCCCATTTCACTGCTTGCCATTTCAAAATTCAGGCTGTTTAACGCTCCGTTTGCTGTCGACGCATTAAAAAGATGATAACGGATCGATGCATGTAATCGGGCCATCAGCAGCGCTGCAGGGATCCCTTTTCCAGCGACGTCACCGATAATGAGTGCGATGCGTCCATCCGGAAGGTGAATAAAGTCGAAATAATCCCCGCCGATGCTTTGAGCCGCCGCGTAATGGTCCGCGAACTCATACCCCGGCATTTTTGGTGGTGCGCTGGGAAGAAAGCTCAATTGGACCTGAGCCGCGATTTGCATTTCACGATCAAGCTCACGCTGTTTAATCAACGTTTCATGCATCGCACCATTTTCAACCGCCAAACCCGCTTGAGCTCCTACGCTCACCAGGACGTCGAGGTCATCGGAATTGAACGGCTGCGCAACGTCGAAGGTACTCACCTGCAAGACGCCCATCGCTGTTCCGCTGGTATCGGTCAGAGGTGTGCACATCAACGAGCGCAACTGCATATCAAGGAGGCTTTCACTGTGTTGAAAGCGCCTGTCCCCGCACACGTCAGCACTCAGGATCGCCTTGCCGCTTTCCATCGCCTGACAAACAACTGTCTGGCTGATCGGGACATCGTCAGTCTCGCTGCGGCGGGAGTGTGAACAACGAATTCGGAGTTTTCCGGTTTTATTATCCTTCAGTAAGATGAACCCGGAATCCGCTTGCGGAAAGATCTTAAACAGAGATTTCAAAATCACCGGCAGCATGTCCGAGAGTGCGACAACCTTGCCCAAAGCCAGACTGATTTCAAGAATTGCCCTCAGTTTCGCCTCGGGACGAACGTTTAACCTCAGCCCTTGTCCTGATGATCCTGCTGAAATCGACGTGAGGACAGATGAATTCTCGACCGATTTTTCTGACTTTTCGATCTCAGATTCTGACTCGTCGTCGTCTATTGTCTCATGACCACCCTCGATCACAATACGGTTAGATTTCTGATGAACGGGAGTCGCTGGTCCCGTGACTTTCCGCATGAAGGTGAAGGCGTAATCGCAAACTTTAATTTCGTCGCCGTCGCGCAACTCGGTCTTTCCTCGAATCGGTTGCCGATTCACCTGCGTTCCGTTACGGCTGCGCAAGTCCTCGACCAGAAAGACGCCGTGCTCCTCAATGATCTGAGCATGCTGACGACTGACCGAAGCGTTATCGAGGACAATCTGGCTGGACGGATGACGGCCTAAAATCACCGTCTCGCCAGACAGCGCGAGCACCTGACCTGCTGAACTTCCTTTAATGACTTTAAGGAATGCCGCAGTCACGAATATCTCCGATGAGATGAATGGTCGCTCAAAGTGGCGGCCAGGAAAAAGGGCGCGATCCCCCCAAGAGACTAACATGCAACGACACCGCGATCAATCGCGATCCCGGAATCCCCGTGATCCCCAAACAGGATCATCGGGAAACGGCCTTTTGCTCCGCAGCCAATTTGGGGAGGAGTTGTTGGACGAAAACAATCGCTTCCTCCACCTGATCGGCTTGAATCAGGACAAGGTCGCCCGGTTGCATTCGCCGTAACGTCATTTCGATTGCTGTCATTTCTCCACGAGTTTCGATCACATTCTCCGGCTGAAGTCGAGTTCCTTTCTGGAAACCTTCTCTCATCAGACGGCAGATCTCACCGTCCTGGCGACCCCGGGTACACGCGTCTTCGTAAAGCACCATCACGTCAAAAGCATTCGCAATCAGTTCGCCCTGACGAATAATGTCTTCGTCTCGACGATCGCCGGCAGCTGTATAAACAATCAGTCGTCGTTCATGCGGCATTTTTTCAAATGCGTCGCAGAGCGCTGTAATCGCCGCAGCGTTGTGTCCGTAGTCAATCACGATTGTTGACCCGCGAAACTGAATCACGTTGAATCGAGCCGGAACCTTCTGCGTATCATTCACAAAAGTTTCCAAGGCATGTCGGATCATTTCAAAGGGGACTCCAAGAGTCCACGCCGCTGCAGCGGCGGCCATCGCGTTTTCGACCTGGAAACCAATCAGTCCGCCGAAGGTCAGCGGAACAGAGTCAAGCAGCGCGATTCGAGCTTCCCACGAGCCTTCTGCGGCCATGATGCAGTTGTTATGAACGTAAATCACCTTTGACCCTTTGGCTCGATGGCTGGCAATCAAGGGGTTTGCAGGTGATTTTGCAAAAAACAAGACTTTGCCCGGGCAATACTCGGCCATACTTGCGGTGAGCGGATCGTCAGCGTTGAGCACGGCATACCCGGTTGATGCGACGGCTTCGACAATCACCCGTTTGACTCGCGCCAATTGTTCGGCTGTGTCGATTCCATTGATTCCCAGATGGTCTCCGTCTGCGATGTTCGTCACCACGGCTGTATTGCAATAGTCAAAACCAAGTCCTTCACGCAGGATTCCGCCACGAGCCGTCTCGAGCACGGCCGCTTCGACGGCAGGGTTTGCAAGGATCGTTCGCGCGCTTTTCGGACCGCTGCAGTCACCCGTATCCAGGCGTCGGTCGTTCAAGTAAACGCCGTCAGTACATGTCATTCCCACCCGTTTGCCCGTGCAACGTAAAATGTGACTGATCAGTCTGGTGGTCGTCGTTTTTCCGTTCGTACCGGAGAGCGCGACGATCGGAATTCGGCCGTCGTCTGTTTCGCCAAACATCGTATCGACGATTGCTTCGCCGACCGGACGGCCTTTGCCCGAGGATGGTTCGAGATGCATCCGCAGGCCGGGTGCCGCATTAATTTCGACGATGATCCCGCCTTGTTGCTCAAGTGGTCGGCTGATGTCCTGACAAACAACGTCGACTCCTGCAATGTCCAGGCCCACCATGCGGACACCGTCAATCACACGTGCCGCGACTTCAGGATGAACCAGATCGGTCACGTCTGTTGCCGAGCCGCCTGTACTCAGGTTCGCATTGCGACGAATCAGCACCATCTGTCCCGCTGCCGGGATCGAATCGACCGTCAGCCCCTGTTCGGCAAGCACACCCTTGGCAATTTCATCAAGTCGAAATTTGCTGAGTGACGTGGCGTGGTCTTCGCCACGTCTTGGATCCTTATTCGCTTCTTCGACGAGTTGAGTAATGGAGTGCCGTCCGTCACCTGTGACTTGCGGTGGTTCACGTCGTGCGGCAGCGACCAGCTTGTACCCGATCACTAACAGGCGATAGTCCGCTCCATGAGCGAACTTCTCACAAATGATCTCGTTGCCCTCTTCCGTTGCAGCCGAATAAGCGGCCAAGACCTGCTCGCGAGTATTCAGGTTGCAGGCAACGCCACGACCCTGGTTTCCGTCTTGAGGTTTGATCACGACCGGAACCCCGATGTCCAACGCCGCGGACCACGCGTCCTCGGCACTCGTGACAGGTCGTCCCTTGGGGACGGGAACGCCGACAGCGTCAAGCAACTGCTTCGTCAGTTCCTTGTCTTGAACGATTGATTCTGCAACAGCAGATGTTTTGTCAGTCTCAGCGGCGAGAATCCGATGTTGTTTACAACCGTATCCAAGTTGAACCAAACTGCGATCATTTAGACGGCGCGCCGGGATGCCTCGGGAGATCGCCGCGCGAACGATCGAACCAGTGCTGGGGCCTAATCGAATCTGCTGATCGAGGCTGCGAATTTCGTTAACTTGAGTCGGCACGTCAAAATGTTGACCAGAAATCGCCGCCTTTACCAACTCGGCTGCGGTCGCCAAAGCCATTCGGCCCACGGGTTCTTCACAGTATTGGACAGCGATCTTGCAAACGCCCAGAGTCTTCGTCTCGGCAATTCTTGCAAACTTAACTGCACACCCAGCCTGCTGTTGCAACTCGATGGCCGTTCGGGCCAGCAACTCAGAAAGGCTCATCGCCGGCGATAAATGAGAGCTGTCGGCAGTCTCGTCCTGGCTCGTTGATGTCGAAATCGTGGCCAGTCCATTCAGCAGGCTGGCGGCTCGAGATCGAATGCTATCAATATCTTGCGTCGAACGCTTAATGTGCGCTGACATGTCGATCTCAACTTCCAGAACGGTGAGTTGAGACCAAATATTCGGACCTCGCAAAGCTCGCGTTGTCCCAAGATTCATGATTCGTAGCCCTTTTGGTTCAATATTTTACCGCCAACATGTCCTGATTTCAGTAAGTCTCACGACTACCGTTGCCCCGAGAACACGGTGTTAACGTTTTCTCGTCGCTCCAGCGGGCACCCCGAACTTTGGGGAATCGTTCATCTGGCATTCATTCCTGCTGAACGATTCGCCCGGCTTCACCCGAAACGCTCGTCCTGAACTTCGATAAACCGAAGTTGCACTCATCCACCTTGCAATCAATATGCCGTAATCTTAAAGCCGTCCTGTCGCCTCATTATTTCAGGTTGAAGGACCTGCCTGGGTATTGCACCCCGATTGAAATCGAACAGTCCATTCCTCTTCATGAAGGACGTACTGAACGCAATGAAAAAAACGTCATCCCAGTTTCGATGTTTCCTCTGCCAGCTCTAAACCGAGCATTGTCTGCAATTTCTTCACCGTCTTGGTGACGGTCGAAGACTGGATCAGCAACAGCTCTCCAGGCTCCAGCTCACGCCACCCTTTATCCACCGCGTTGGACCAGTCGCGAACTTCAGAGATACTCGTTGTTCGAGTCCCTTTTTCAACTCCTGATTTCAACAGTCGAGTGACCTCCCCGGCCGGCCGATCAACGCCCTTTTCAATTTCACACAAGATCACACGATCAAACGAGGCTCCCAACAACTCCCCTTGACTGACCAGATCGATATCGCGTCGGTCCTCTTCGGCGGAATACACAACCGAGCGTTTCGAATGAGGAAAGTCAGTGATCCCGGCGATCACCGCCCGCAGCGCCGATAAATTCCGTCCGTCCATCACCACAATCGTCTTCTCGGCGGACTCCAGAACGTTAAACCTGGCAGGATCGTCCTGCAGGTTGCCCTGGAAAGACTGAAGCCCACTTCGGATATCATTCAACGGAACGTTGAGAGCCCAGGCGGCAGCCGCCGCAGCAAGCACGTTTTCAATCTGGAACCCGACACGACCTCCGTGGGTCGACGGCAGATCCTGCAGCGCCACAAGTGCCGTTTCCGTGTCCCCTTCGCACAGCGTGACGTGAGAATTTCTCACGAAAACAACTCGTTTCCCGTTACTCCGATGCTCGTGTATCACCGGATGAGACGGATCAATTGCGAAAAACGTCACGCCCCCCGCCGAAAGTTCTTTCATCTCGACGACAAGTGGGTCGGTCGCGTTCAGGACTGCGGTGCCCGTCGGCAGAACGACGTCAACCGGAGTTCGTTTGACCTTGAACATTTCCCTCGGCGAGTCAATGTAATGCTGGCCGAGATGGTCCCCTTCCCCGATATTCGTGACGATGGCCACGTCGCATTTGTCAAAACCGAGTCCCTCACGCAGGATTCCACCGCGAGCCGCTTCAAATACGGCCGCATCCAGAATCGGATTCAACAGGACGTTGCGTGCGCTGCGAGGACCCGCGCAATCGCCGACGTCGATCGTCCTTCCGTCGATAATAATCCCATCCGTGCACGCCAGCCCGACCGTCCGTCCGGATGCTTTCAAAATTGCCGTGACAAGACGCGCGACGGTTGTCTTCCCATTGGTTCCCGTCACGGACACAACGGGGATTCGCCCGTCATCTGCCGGATCAGGGAACATATGATCGATGATCGCTTCGCCAACAGGTCGGGGTTTGCCAATTTCCGGCTTGAGGTGCATCAGCAGTCCGGGACCCGCGTTGACCTCGACAATCACCCCACCCTGCTCTTCGAGTGGACGCGAAATGTCTTCGGTCACCAGGTCGATCCCTGCGATGTCCAGCCCTACAACCTGAGCGGCTAAAACGGCGTGTTCAGCGACAGAAGGATGAACCAGATCTGTCACGTCCCGCGACAGATTGTCGTTGCGGCGAACAATGATTTTTTGACCCGGCTCAAGCACGGTCTCGAGCTTACAACCTTGGTTCGCCAGCGTCAGGATTGTCAGAGGAATAATTCGGACGAGATCAAGCGGTTTTGTTTCGTCTTCTCCGCGCCGGGGATCAGAATTGACCTGAATTTCGATCAATTCCTGCACCGTATGTTTGCCGTCGCCAACGATTGAGGCTGCATCGCCCGCCGCGGCGGCGATCAGTTTCTGACCGACCACAAGCAATCGATGCTCAGAACCTCTGGCGAATCGCTCGACGATCACACCAGAACCTTCGTTGAGCGCTTCGTGATATCCGGCAATCACCTGAGCTTCTTCCGTCAAGTCCATGCAGACGCCGCGACCATGATTTCCATCGACGGGCTTCACGACGACCGATCCTTCAATCGCTTTCGCTGCTTCCCAGGCATCCTCAGGACTTTCAACTTCTCGGCCTTCGGGAACGGGAATCCCCGCCGCAGCCAGCATCATTTTCGTCAGTTGCTTATCCTGAGCAATTGATTCGGCGATAGCGCTGGTAAAGTCGGTCTCTGCCGTCCAGATTCGCCGCTGTTTCTTACCTTGCCCAAATTGAACCAGGCTGCCTGAATTCAATCGACGGTAAGGAATATTTCGAGCTTTCGCGGCGTCGACGATGGCATTTGTGCTGGGACCAAGACAAACTCGATCAGCTAATTCGCGCAGTCGCTTTAAATGCGAATCCATGTCGAATGGCAGATCGAAAACGGCCGACATCAGCAATTCACGTGCTGTCTGAAGACAGGCTTTACCAAGTGTCTCGTCCTGATACCGGATGGCAACCTTGTAAAGGCCTTCCTCCGACGTCTCACGGGCACGGCCATATCCGACTGGTGTACCGCAAAGTGTTTGCAGCTCAAGCGTTGTGTGCTCAAGAATGTGTGCGAGATAGGTTCCCCAACGAAGTCGTTGAAAAAAACCGCCTCTTTCACCCACGCTGCAGCGATGCTCGATCATCGTCGGCAGCCAGCTCATCAACCGGTCGTTAAATCCGGGGATCTGGGCAGACGAAGTATCTTTGAGCGCGCCCAAATCGACCCAGGCTTCCAGAACGGTATGCCGGGACCAGATATTAGGACCTCGAAGTGCGAGCACCTTACGGATGATCATAACTTGGAAGAAATCCTGTCAGCGCAAAACGCAAATCGGGTTGGATATGGTCGTCACTCCATTTTGACCAACGACGGCCATTATGGCGGTATTTCTTCAGTCATTCCATCGTGAATCAACGTTCCGACGCAGATCCATGCGATTTCGCTCGTTCATCCCGCCCGGTCGGAACAGTGAGAGAAGTCTCTGTTTTCGTTGAAATGATAGATTGAAGCTCGAAGCCCACTTCCCTCTTTTTTCTTAAATGTGGGAATTGAGCAGAGCGGCTGGGGTCCTCATCCAGATTCAGTATGTTTTTTAAAATTCCGATCGGATCGTTTGGCAAAAAAAGTCGAGTTCAGGCGAGTCGGGGTACGTCAGCCCCTTGACTCTTCGATTTGCGATATCTCTCCTCGCTTCAGCTCGATGTTCGCGATAGTCAAATTCGGTGCGATTTGGCTTTCTAAAAAACTTGGGCAACTATGGAACCGGTGCGACGGCTCAATCAAGCATCGGCCGTCCATTAACAGTTAAAGTTGGGGTTGTGTGCCGCTGGAATGCGCCTTCGCCCGCAAGTGTTGTTCGATTTTCATCTTGACCAACGATTGGGATTTTGGGCAACAATGTTGAAAAGCTGACAATTTTCGACATTTCAGTGGTTTAAAAGTTTGGGCAACAATGAGGCGCGACGATGGCAAGACCGTCGGGAAAACGCCTCGCCGCCGCTCACGGATGACCAGGTTGATCGATGACGACAACATTTGGGCAACTATGGCCAACTATGGTCCGGTACGAATTCTCAAAACTGGCGGTCGTCGTCCTTCAAGAATTAAACGAGGGGTTGTGTGCCACTCGTATAAGTCTTCGCCCGTAAGTGCTGTTCGATTTTCATCTTGAGCGACGATTGGGGTTTTGGCCAACAATGGTGAAAAGCAGACATTTCTCGACATTTCGGGGGTTTGAACGTTTGGGCAACAATGAGGCGCGACGATGGCAAGACCGTCGGGACAGCGCCTCGCCGCTGATCCCAGATGGCCAGGTTGATCGATGACGACAGCATTTGGGCAACTATGACCAACATGACCAACTATGGGCCGCGGTACGCATTCTCAAAGAAGGCGATAGTCGTCCTTCAAGAATTAAACGAGAGGTTGTGTGCCACTCGTATAAGTCTTCGCTCGCCAGTGCCCTTCGATTTTTATCTTGACCAACAATTGGGATTTTGGGCAACAATGGTGAAAAGCAGACATTTCTCGACATTTCGGGAGTTGGAAAGTTTGGGCAACAATGAGGCGCGACGATGGCCAGACCGTCGGGACAGCGCCTCGCCTCTGATCTCGGATGACCAGGTTGATCGCTGACGACAGCATTTGGGCAACTATGACCAACATGACCAACTATGGG
>CAIULL010000067.1 GCA_903899985.1 uncultured Schlesneria sp. | reverse complement strand
TTCCTTGGCTGAAATCGCTCGACGTAGAACATCTATTCCAAGGATAACTTTTCGGGTAGACATCCAATTATTCTTTAACTTTACAAGTCTAGTATCATTGAATGTGATCTCAATAGATAGCCTGTTTATCTGGGCAACTCTACATATTGCCTCCCTTTCAAATCCTTGTAGATTGATCGCACGATTTTGTTTCTTGTGAAGAAAGGCTGGAAATGGCTTCGTACCTATAAAGAGCAACCACAACCCTGTATCGGTTAACAATACAATGGTCCCTCGTCGAGGTTCAAAAAAACCACGACTCTTAGGGGATACCGTTATTTTATGTCCATCGACGAGAGCCTTGGTCACTAGAGCAAGAACCTCAGGAACTTCCCCTTGAGGAATTTGTTCGGCTAGACATTTTAGCGTTAGGTCACTCAGCGATGGAACAGTATGATCTCTTAATTGCTTGAGACTTGAGAATATGTCTTGACGACAGAATGGATATTCACAGGACTCATTACTCATCTTGAGCTGCCCGACTCAAAAGAGCCCTCCCAAGTTGGAAGAAGGTTTTAGCATCAAGCGCAAATTTCTTTCCCCCATAATAAATTGCACCAGATTCACCGACTTTAATAGTTCCTCCTATCACTCCCTTTTCAACAGCGTCGAGGAGACCACCTCTCGTATGTGAAATATAGTGGTTAGCAACAGCTAATCCTGCTCCGGCAGCGAGACCAACCGCAACAATGCATCCAATTCCCGCGGTTGTTCCACAAAGAACCCCAGTCAATACGGACTCCCGGTAGTTGAGGCTGCACTAGTCACGGCTGCCGTTGCTGCCACAGCCGCCGTGGCGGCGGATATCTTGTACTGCATCATCATTGTCGCGTTGTTGTGAGAAGTTGGCATTTTTAAGGAGTGGTTGTGAGAAAAACCTCCAGCAAAGAAGACATCGCTGCGGCGAAGGAGTTCTTGAAACGGTCCGTTATTGATCCTATTGTGGAAGTGGGATTCTTCAAGGAGGATGCTTGGAGCTACTGCCTCTTGGACGATGGAGACCCGAAATTTGTCACCTCGTATATTGATGACAGTGTCGGACCTGTAACAGCCCATGTGGATCTCTATATACCCAGTTTGCCGTTGAATAACTATTTACCGCGAACCGTCGGCGTAGTTCTCGAAGAGTTGGGTCCGCGGGCGCATATCCCTGTGCCGGTGTTTGAGGAATTTCCCCTCAGTTGGGTTAACTTTCCCGTCCGCGACGGCGTGGTCTACTGGGGGAGGTACAACTATCGACAAGCACCAGATGACGGTCGCCTCGAGATCTTCATGCGCGCCGACGTCATTCCGCTATTGCTGAAGGTGATAAAGAGCGATGACGGCTACGACCCCGAGAAGCTCCGCGTCCTCCGTGAGATTCAGGCGGGCAAGCGTCCTATAGCGGTCACCAGTTACAAGGTTCAAGTCTTGGCATATCGCGACGAGGACACTGATCTAGAGGAGGGCCAGCAGTGGATCATCGCGTTCGATGAAGAGTCCTCATCAGACTTCTACGACGTTGTCGACGGCTTTGTCGAACGTTGCCGAGAAGAACCCTTTGTGCGCGACGCCTTGCGCGATGACAAAGAGGTCATTCGTCTGACCGTCGAAGACGGCTTCACCGCGGCGCAAGCGTCCAAGCTTCGGGCGGACTTCGCAAAGAAGCTCCGAGCTGAACTGAAAAAGTTGAATAGGGCGGAACGCAAAGGGTGATCGGCGCTCGCTGAGCCCTGACGATCCGTCGGGGCATGTCATTTCTTGAGTAACGAATAGCAAAGTTCGCCCACGGCTCCCAACTGACACGTGGCCGTCAGGCCACGCCGTGGCCCGCAGGGGGCGCCGTGGCCCGCAGGGGGCGCAGCGCCCGGCGGAGCCGACGGGCACGTTGACTCAGATTCAAAGAAATTACTGGGGTTTCAGCACTGACCTGCCCCCGATTATGAATCCACGCTGAGTGGCAGTCGGGTTTGGTTTTCTCGCCACTTCTCGGCGAACTCGAGCGGTGTCAATTGCCCGAGAGACGAGTGTGGTCGATAACTGTTGTAGTCGATGCGGTAGTCGTGCGCAAGCACCTGGGCTTCGTGCAGTGTGTCAAAGACCTCGCAGTTGAGAAGCTCGTCACGTAGTTTGCCGTTGAACGACTCGATGAATGGGTTCTCCCAGGGACTGCCGGGTTCGATGTAGACGGTGCCGGTGCCGCCGAAGCGGCACCAGTCGCGTAGCGCGTGCGCCGTGAGTTCGGTGCCGTTGTCCATGCGCAGCAGCTCGGGGTGGCGTCCGTCGCGATGCACGATCTCGTCGAGCACCCACACGACGTGTTCGGCTGTGATGGAACGGTCGACCTCGATCGCGAGGGCTTCCTTGGTGAACTCGTCGGTGATGTTAAGGAACTTGAGGGCGCGTAGATCGCTGGTCTGGTCGAACTGAAAGTCAATGGCCCACACGTGGTTGGGTCGCTCGGCTCGCAGGTGCTCGCTCGGCACCGTCGAGGCCCCCACGCGTCGGCGCTTTTTGGCCTTGTTCATCACGCGAAGGCCCTCGTCACGGCAGATTCTTTGGACCTTCTTGTGATTGACCTCGAAGCCCTCACGACGAAGCAGCGTCGTCATGCGCCGGTAGCCGTAGCGGGGGCGCTCGCGGGCGAGGACCCGCAGACGCTCGCGCAGCACGAGCTCGGGCTCGGGTAACGCCGGCGCGCTGCGCCGTTGCGTCGAGCGGCTCTGGTTCAGCAACAAACAGGCGCGACGCTCGGACATCTGGTGGCGCTCCTGGATCATCTGGACCGCCCGACGCCGCGACGCCGGGCTTAGAATTTTCCCTCGGCCACGTCCTTGAGAGCCGCCACGTCGAGGGTCAGATCCGCGACGATGTGCTTGAGTCGGGTGTTCTCTTTTTCGAGGTCCTTCATCTTCTTCACGTCGTCGGGACGCATCGAGCCGTATTGCTTGCGCCAGCGAAAGTAGGTCTGTTCGGAGATCTCCAGGTGTCGACAGATCGTCGCCACGTCCGCGCCTTCGGAGACCAAGCGGTCAGCTTCACGAAGTTTGCGCACAACCTGGTCGGGAGAGTTTCTTTTCTGCTTCATGGTGTTCCTTCTTCAATCCACCAAGGTGGACGTTAGGACTAACACTCAACATGGCGTCACACGGAGGGGTCAGGTCACAGATTCGGCGACGCGCGAAGAAACGGCCGAGAAATTCAGCCGTGCGTAATCGCCGTTGCAAGTCGTTACGGGATTCAATCCGCTTCTGAACCCACGAATGAGAGAACACCCGCCGATCTACGAGGTGGATTCGGCGTCCTTCCGGTGGATCTGGTCAGCGATGGCGACAGAAGCAACTCCTGATCCACTTTTGATCCACTTTTGATCCACTTTTTCTCGAGACCGGTAGATTTCTAGCCGCCCGATCCTTAGTATTCCCAGGAAAAGCAAGGCTGACCACGTGTGGGCCACGCCTTCCGGCTGTTTAGGAAACCGATGCTCTATCCCCTGAGCTACGAGGGCTTGGCCCGTTGTTGCCAGTCTTGATCCACTTTGAAGCAGTTTTGGCAACCCGGAACGCACTCGAATCTACCGGCTCCGCAATCTCCTCACTAACTGGTCAC
>CAIULL010000066.1 GCA_903899985.1 uncultured Schlesneria sp. | reverse complement strand
GGGATTCAACAACAAGGCGAAACTGACTACCAAAAAAGCCTACGGATTTCGCACTTATGAAGCGATCGAAATCGCTTTGTACCATCAACTTGGTAAGCTACCCGAGCCAATTTTTACCCACAAATTCTGGTGAGCAGGCATTAAACGTAACTTCAGCTCGGCTGATTCTTGTACTCCCTCCAGGGGACGTCATGAAGTATGCTTCGTTCCGTGGTCAATGAGGTAAAAGAATTCAAGAGTGTTCTGACACCAAAGCTATCCCAGACGGTCAACAGTGTCTCCTGGCCTGTCTGACGCCAAAATAGTAACTCACCCACCGACGTATCGTGCATACAAGCTGCGGGCGGTGGTGATGTCGTCGGTCCCTTGGATGATGGCTCGGCCGTCTCGGAAGATGGTTAATTCGTAGGACGGGTCCGACAGGGTCAGGCGGACTAAGAAGGGATTGCGTGTGATGGAGCCTGATTGTTCCAGCTTTTTCGCCAGATCTTCGAGTGACAGGCTGGTTGGTTGAGCGGGTGAGATCTGGACCGAGTTCCTGCCGCAAAGTTTTGTCGATTGCGATGCGTTGCCGCCGTGAAGCCAGTCGCGTCGGCCTTGGACGCAGGCGGGACACTCGCTTCGCTCGCGCAGGTTCGCGAGGTTCATTTGCCTGAGGGTCCCTTCCCAGACATCAATGATCGTGAGTTGCGGCAATACCAGATCTTTGCGGCCTGACAGAATCTTGAGTGCGATGGTCGCCTGCAACGCGGTCACCATGTGGATTGCTGGTGCGAGGACACCTGCGGTGTCGCAGGTTTCGGTGGCGCCCGCATCGGGAGGTGTTTCGATCACACAGCGCAGGCAGGCTGATTCATTGGGAAAGATGGCCATCGTCTGGCCGTGACTTCCGACGCAGCCTGCATAGACCCAGGGGATGCCCAAGTCTAAGGCGAGATCGTTGATCAGGAATCGGATTTCAAAATTGTCGGTTCCATCCAGGATCAAATCGACATCCTGAGCGAATCCCCGAATGTTACGCCAGTCGATATCGGCAACGTGTGGATCGAGTGTCACCTGCGAGTTGATCCGGGCCAGTTTCTTCGCCGCGACGATCGATTTCGGCAGATGGTCGACGACGTCCTGTTCATCGAACAGAACTTGCCGCTGAAGATTAGTCAGATCGACAAAATCGCGATCAACAATTCGTAAGAAGCCGACGCCTGCGCGAACAAGCGAATCGGCGAGAACGGTTCCTAAGGCCCCGCAGCCGCACAAGAGCACTCGTGAGCCGCGAATCCGTTCCTGGCCTTCGGTTCCAATCCCGGGAAATCGAATCTGGCGGCTGTACCGTTCGAGGGTTTCTGTTAGCGGTGCGTTGGTCGTTGTCATTTGTTGTTCCAAGGGAGGGCGAGGTTCCCGCCGAGCTGCGAAGCAGGTACACGCATCGACTCAGCGGCTCTGCAGGAGCCTCACCCTCCCGAAATACATTGCCGCTTTTCGATCAGACGCTAATGTTTACGGGCCTCGGCGGGGATTCCAGAATGAATACATTGTTCCGCGGGTAGTTTTCCTTTGGACCAGAGCGTTCGCTCGACCATGATTCGCATCACTTGTTCCAATTGTTCCTGCGCTTCATGACTTTCCAAAACGCCGATCGCTCGGGCAATCGCTTCCAGCGTACAGACCCCAGTCTCATTCCGTTGAGTCCTCAAATAATACTCTGATGGAGGCCCCGCACTCAGTTTCACCCTGGGGATACCGATCAGGGCTGGTTCGCGGCGCATGAATTTTGTTGTCTGTCTCCAGTTCGCATCGGGGACGATCAACAGGACGGGGTTCGTTAATGTCGCGGCAAATTCGGGTGTCAGTTCAATCGCATTGGGGCTGGGATAAAGCACGAGCGAAGTCATACCGGGCAGGTGCAAAATTTCGGGTGAAAGTCGTTCGTCTCTCTTTCCGTGGATCTGAATCTCACTGTTCGTCAACGCTTTGTTGGTCAGCTTGGCGGTGTTGGTTGTGAGTGGTTCTTCGAACGTATGCATCAGGATCATCACGCGGGTTTGAAGCGTGATTTTCGGAATCCATTTGCAAAAACAAAGCGGCTTACGAATTTCGCAGCGTGGACAACGGTGTTCGGCAATTCCTGGTCGCATAAGTTGGTTAGCAAAGTCGAAAAGCAGAATTCAATCGGGCTTTGATCTCATGTCAGTCATTCATGTTCATGGATCATAAATCAATTCTCGGCTTCACCATAGTCAGCGTGAAGTATGAACGACTTAGCGGATGACTCAAGCAAATTGCAGACGCTTGGCTGCAGTGCTTCATTGTCACGAAAGCCGCGACTTCGAATTCTGCAAATAAAAATTGACCCTTTTAGAAGGTTCGAGCGGCCTGAGACGCTCTGCCCCAAGCCAAATGAGTCCAGCCGTGCTGGCTTGCTCGGTGGATCTTCGCTAGATACTCTGCGATTTGCTCCGGGCTGTAATTGTTCAGCCGGAACAGTCCCCTTCGTTAACCTCATCTCTCTTAGAACTTTTTCGGATAGAACGATGAACTGCTTCAGTTGCCTGAAGAGCCCCTTATTGTTGGTCGGATTTGCTTCATTCGCTTTTGCACTTGATCAAGGGACGAAGCTGCCAGAAGCACCGGTGGTGAGACAGGGCCGTACGGTTGCGGCTATCGAAACCCCGGGTTTCAATGTGGCAGTTGACCGGTCTGTCAATCAGCTTACGATGGTCGACCAGGCGTCCCCGCGCCTAACGTTCGTCAATTTAGCCGCAGCACAAGGCGGACCTGATCTGCAGCAAGATAAATCTGCTAAGCCGGTGACTGACCTGCGGTCATTGAAGGAGGCCGTCGGCGACCGATTCAAAATCGGTGTCGGTGTGGGCCATCAAGTCTTGAAACAGCCGGAAGACGCCGTTTTGATCCGACAACACTTTCAGATACTCACTCCTGAAAACTGCATGAAGCCTCAGAGTATTCATCCCAAAGAAAATCAGTGGAACTTTGAAGCCTCCGACCAATTCACCGAGTTCGCTCGTGCCAACAAACTTGATGTTGTCGGCCACTGTCTTGTCTGGGCAAAGGATGATCGTACCGATGAATGGATGAAGCAGGAAAATGACCAGCCCGTTTCGCGAGAAACGCTTTTACATCGCATTGAATCTCACATTGAAACAGTCGTAGGTCGGTACGGAGATGTCGTAACCATGTGGGATGTCGTAAACGAAGCTTTGGCCGATACTGGCGAAAATCTGCTTCGAGATTCCGTATATTCCCGTGCCACAGGCATTGATTTCATTGTTACGGCCTTTAAGACCGCGCGTGCTAAAGATCCCGACGCGCTGCTGATCTACAACGACTATAACGACCACAAGCCAGAGAAACGTGAAAAACTGATTCGCTTGTTGACCGAGTTGAGAGAAAAGGGGGCCCCAGTTGATGCATATGGGATGCAGGGGCATTTCGAACTTGGTGAAAATGAAATTCCACAGCTTCGACAAACATTCGATGAGCTGCGTAAATTGAAAATTAAAGTGGTCGTTTCCGAGCTGGATATCGATGTGGTCACTCGCGGTCGATGGTGGGCGGACAACGGAAGCCATCGTGAAGAACTCGCCAAATTCGACCCCTATAAAGACGGCCTCCCCAAAGAAATTCAGCAGAAACAGATCGAACAATATGTGGAATTGTTCAAACTGTTTGACGAGTACCCCGATCTGATCGTACGCATTTCGTTCTGGAACCTGCACGATGGTCAAAGCTGGTTAAATTATTTCCCCTGGAACCGAGTCAATTATCCACTGCTGTTCGATCGCGATCGAAAGCCAAAACCTGCGTTCGATGCGGTGTATGAAACGCTGCGGAGTGCGCGTTCCAGCGGCGCCAAAGCTGTACCTTGAATTACGATGACATCAGGGTTTGTATGCTTCGATGCATGCGGCAGGGATGGTCAACGAGAGTTCGCCCTGCTCTACCGCGATTGTATTCAGTCGGTGTTCCAGTGCCGCGAAGGTTTGTTCAACGGCCCCTGCAGGAGCGATTGATTTCCAACCCGGGACGAAGCCGAGTCGAATGAAATAATGGCGCATCAAGGCTGACCCATCGACAAATCGCTCGCGAAATGTGTACATCGTTGCTTTGACGAATTCGAAGCCTTCCTGTGCCAGCAGCGTCTTGACCGAATCCACGGTGGCGCGGTGATTGATATGGGCGTCAAGTGCGGCGATTCGATCCGAAAACCCGAGTTCTAAAAGCACGCTGCGATAGGCCTCGTAGAACTCGGCCATGTGTCCGACGAGGTTTGTGGTGAGGAAAAGCCTGGCTTCAGGTTTCGCGATACGAAAGCATGTTCGCAGTGCTGCTTGGGGGTCATCAAAGTTATTGATCCCAAGGTTTGAAACAATCAGATCAACCGATTCGTCAGGCAGATCAATCGTGGCCGCGTCCTGAACGAGCGTTCGAACGTTTTCGATGCCAATTTGATTCAACTTGCGATTCAGCCGCTTGATGGCGGCTTCCCAGGGATCGACGGCAATCACCTGCGATTTGGAACCACATCGCTGCGCCAATTCGATCGTCATGAATCCGGTGCCGGCACCGACATCAAGGATCGTTATTCCGGATCGTAATGTCACATTCTCAAGCAACATCAGCCCGAAGTGAGCCGACCATAATGGCAGCTCGTCGTACAGATCGCCGAACTCGGGCGTTTTGAAATCGATTTCTTCAAGGTAATGCATCGGCCCAGCCCTCGTAAAACGTACTGCGTGAAAGTCAACGGCTGCCAGTTTCGTCGCACGGACGTGGTTGGAAATGAGCTGAAAGCGCGTCTTGAGTAATAAGTTGATCAAACTTCTGTAATGGATATGTGAGTGTGACTGGCCATTTTGAGACGTTTTTGAGAATGTTTGTCGCGATTCCGACAACGCCGCTTCACTCAATTTTTCATGTCATTCGAAATGTTAGACTGAAGCAACAGGCGCGTTTCTTCCGCAAGTTGTTGAACCCCTTCGGAAGTTTCGATTGGAGCAACCCCCACCATTGATGAACCTGCTACGATCATCGAAAAGAGTCGGCCACATGAGAGTCCTATGTTGAATCGACTTCCATCGCTGGCTGGTCGAATCGGAGCACAATCACGAAGTGCGTTTGCGTCTTGTTCTGTTGGCATTTCGACAACCCACAGCATCAAATTCTGCATTCCCGGATTGTCTGAGGGTTGCTCGCGGTATCGGCCATGAACAATGATTCCAGCTCTCGCCTTCATCAACAGCGCCTCCGCTGGTGCTCGACGATCTTTCAGGAACCATACGGACGGAAGCGTTGTGCCGATCGTTGGTTCTGCAGTGTATCGGCCCCGCTGAAGCGAATTACTGATTCTCACGGCGAGTTTGTTCATGTCAAAAGTTGGATTGTAGGGTTTGGAGTCTGACTGGATCAGACCCAACTGACCGTTTTCTGTTCGCACCTCGGCATAGCACCAATCAGACAGCCTGGTGGAAGCGTTCATTTCAGTCATCAGCTCTGCCATGCCTGGTCTGGCCAATTGAACGGCTCGATTTACGAGCGAAGTCCGTTCGGTTCGTGTCGCCGCGATCGCGCAGTTGAGAAGACCCATTGCCCATACCCCGTCCCGTGGATCGATCCGGGTTTCGTCAATCATGGCGAGTGCTGTCAGACCCTCTTCACATCGCGCTGCGGACTTTTCCTGCATCCCCAAAAACGGCACAGCGTTTTGCGAAATGAAGAAGCGTATATTGCTCGTCCATGCTGATCGCTTCCTGTGCTTTTCGACGCTGCTCTGTGTTCCAACTTCTGAAGTTCGCTGTCAGTGATTGAAGTTCAGTGTCCAGTGGTAATTGCGATACAACGATGAGACTGCTTTCGCCGAGCTCAGCGCTATAGGTCTGATTTGGCATCGGTGATGGTCCGACAGGGCCAGCGGCGAGCCTTTTTTCCTCGTTAGCTGCCGCATCGGCGAGTTGCTGGCCGAGGACGACAACACCTCTGTTGGAAGATCGGAGCGACCGGCTTGAAAGGAAATATCGTATGCATGCGATCACGATGACCGTAACGGGGATTAACCTGACACACACCATCAAGATGTTTTGATATTTGTTCATTGGTAGATCCACGAGTTCATACTGAGACCGTAGAATTTCGGAAAGCCAAATGTTTCGGCAAATATCGAATGAAACCTCGCTCAATGGGAATTTTTGTGGTTTCGATTCTTAATGTTTTTGACATAGATGTCATGCGGCATGCAACAGGAAATGACTTTGCGAATAACCATCCGATGAAACGGCATTTCTGAGGAGAATACCAACTGGATGGGATCGCCTCCAGCAAGGTCGTTGTTTAACTTGAACGTTGGTGTTGTTAGCGTCTAATCTGCCGGCGAACAAACCGAACTTGTCACAACGGTTAAAGAACCACGTCGATTTTGCGATATCTGTTTAAAATGTGCGCCATATGAACAGTGCGAACTTGACCGCTGCGCGACGAGCTCGTGCCCGTCTTTCCCTCGAAGGCTTGTCGGTTGGCGATTCACTCGGGGAGCGTTTTTTCTCGCCTTGGGTTCGGGACACCTGCTTGACCAAGCGAATTGTTCCCGAAGGACAATGGCAATGGACTGATGATACTGCGATGGCGTTAGGGATTTTGGAAGTCCTGGATCAGCATGGTCAGATCGATCAAGACGAATTGGCGCGGGTATTCGCTCGACGCTACATGGATGATCAGAATCGTGGCTATGGCCCGGCTCAACACGACTTATTGCAAGAGATTCATCGGGGCGGCGAATGGCAGGTTCACGCGAGAGACCTGTTCAACGGCGCGGGTTCGTTTGGAAACGGTGGAGCGATGAGAGCGGCACCGGTCGGTGCTTACTTCGCCGATGACATGTCAAAAGTTGTTGAGCAAGCTGCATTGTCCGCCGAGGTGACTCATGCTCATCCCGACGGACAAGCGGGCGCGATTGCCGTCGCCGTCGCCGCAGCCTGGGCGTGGCAATGGAATCAGTCTGGGAAGACGTCCCCGCGTTCCGATTTATTATGGACGGCATTCAATCTGACGCCCAAAGGGGCAACACGCCGGGGAATCGAACTTGCTTTGACGATCCCGCTGGATGAGTGGGAATTCAACGCCGCGAATGTATTGGGAGATGGTTCGAATGTCACGTCCGCCGACACGGTACCGTTCTGTTTGTGGGTCGCTGCGGCGCATCTTGACAACTTTTCCGAAGCCCTTTGGACCGCAATTCGCGTTCATGGCGACATTGACACCAACTGTGCCATCATCGGCGGTATCGTTGCCATGTCTCACGGCGAAGCAGGCATTCCTATCGAATGGCGACGGAACCGCGAACGGCTGAATTCGTCGCCTGAATGACGAACGCGATCCGTCAAACGTTTCATGCCAAAAGTTCCTTAATGACTCCGGTACTGTCGCCGTGGCGTGGTACATTAACTCCAAGACCGTTGAGCAACGTCAGCCACGCGTTGCAGAGCGGAGTGTCCTTGGCCACAACAAGATGCTGCCCAAGCTTGACCCCCGCGCCGCCTCCTGTGATGATCGTCGGGCAGTTATCCAGATAGTGAACGTTACGGATATTGCTGCCGAACACGACGCACGTGTTGTCGAACAAGCTTGAGCCGTCCGCTTCTTTCGTCTCTTTCAGTTGGTCGATCAGACCGGCGAGAAGTTGACTCTGGATAAGGTCTCGTTTCTGCGAAGCTTCCATGCGTTCCCCAGGAGCGTAATGGCTCATGTCGTGGGGGGCGACCCTGATCCCGAGACTTGCCAGTAGGGTGCTGATCGGTTGGCGATAGGTCATGACTCTTGTGGAGTCTGTTTGGAAGGCTGCAACAATCAGATCGTACATTAGCTTGACCTCATCGACACCCGAAAGGCTGGACGATGGTGCTTCAAATCGAGCGGTTGGTTTGGGGATGCTTTGCCACTGTTCCTCTTTTGTCAGAGTGATTTCGATGTCTCGAATCCCCTGGAAATATTCGTCGAGTTTTGCATTGTCGCTTTTGCTGATGTGGCGCTGGATCTCTTTCGCGTCATCCAAGACCGTGTCCAGAACACTCCGCTTCTGTCTCAACATTTCCTGACGTTGCTCGATCGGTGTTGTTTCGGTTGAGAACATTCGGTGGTAAGCGGCAAAAGGTTTGTTAAATCCAGCCACCGGCTTTCCTCGAACATCCCAGGCAAGCGAAAGGCCAGGACCATGTCCGTTGGCAGCGATATCGTGGTCGCTTCCATTAAGTTGCAGCGAGGCAAAACGAGTCTCCTTGCCGAGGACTCCTGCGGCAACTTGGTCGACGGAAATACTGTTGTGGAACGCGGCCCCCGCTTCGAATCGATTGGCACCTGTCAGCCAGAACGTGCTGCCCCAGTGGGCTTCTTCCGTATATTTGTTGGTCAAACCCTGGACAACGGTGAAGTCGGACTTGTGCCGGGCGAGCGGAGCCAGTCCTGCGGGTAACGTGTAATTCTCGCCACGATCATTCGCGTTGGGAAACCAGGTCTCTTGAGTGACCCCGTACCCGATTCCCAGAAACACAACTCGTTTGGGCGGTTTGACGGCGTTATTTGCCGAACAGAGCTTTTGAAATCCGATCGATTCAAGTAGTGGCAGCGCGACGAGTGATGTACCCGCTTGAAGGAACCTGCGGCGTGAATGTTTTGAAGTCATGATGTGAGGTCACTTATGAACACATTTATTTCGTACGGAATTCGTTGCTGCCGACAAGGACCTTGATGAATT
>CAIULL010000065.1 GCA_903899985.1 uncultured Schlesneria sp. | reverse complement strand
GGCACTTGCATGGATTGTTGCGATGCGGGAGAACACAAAGGCTACGCGGTAAATATTGTTGTTGTCCCTGTTTTTTTTGGTTTCCATTGGGCTTGACCCAATGGGACCAACAACTGCGAGCTATCTATGCCAATCTGTTGAATGAAGCTCTCCATCTGGCTTGCCCGGATGGAAGCAACGACTCGATAGCTCGCCGGCAGGATCTGAACGAGATGAATCCAAAATGGACGCCATCCCTGCTCCCGGTCCGGCCCCTCTATAAGCCACCTCCTTTAAGTCCAGGGACACTGAATGTTCGTCGTCCCGCAGTCTTCGATTGCGGAGGCGACGCTCCTGGCTTTAGTCTCAACTTCCTCGCAACTGTCGCTTCATAAAATTCTAGCAAACCGCCCCTCCGTTGCCGAGAATTCTCGGAGCAGCAATTGCGATGTTTCCGTATGGTCGCAGAAAGGTGCAATGCGGTATTACGATAGTGGTGCGGCGAAAAGAGAAAAGATCTCGTCAATCTGCGACTTCCGTGATAGACTCTTGCGATGAAATACGAAGTCGTACTACCTGACGAAATCGACGAGCGACTCGCCGCGCAAGCCACGGCGTGTGGACGGGATGTCGTTCATCTGATTCAGATCGCCGTTGAGCGATTTGTGGATGATGTCTCTCCGCCGGTCCATCTGGAATGGTCGCCAGAGATGAGGCAACGACGTACGGAATTGATCGACAAGGACATTGGTGGCACGATCACACCGAGTGAACTTCTCGAACTGGCGGACTTGGACCAGAAGGGGAACGCGTACTACGACACGGTGGCCGCACCGCCAATGGATAAAGCCCGCTCACTTCATCAGAAACTCTTGCAGTTCCGTGGACAACAATAGCGATCCAGCCTGTTTTCAGCATCCACCGTCCCCCCGTGAACGTCGGCACGGACCTGTCGGTTATTCGGATTACGCTTCCTATCGCCCGTGGCTTCGCGACGAGTTTTCGTATCGATGCGTCTACTGTCTGATTCGAGAACAGTGGGGACGAGTTTCCGGAGAGTTCGACCTCGACCACTTCGTCCCGCAAACTGCGAATCCGTCTCTCGCCAGCGAGTATGACAATCTCGTCTACTCGTGCCATAGCTGCAATCTTCGGAAGGGGGACGACACGATTCCTGACCCTCTTAAGGCGCTCACTTCTCAGACCGTAAAGACGAATTTTGACGGGACGCTCGTTGGACTGACACCCGAAGCCGAACGTGCCATCAGGGTTCTGTTTCTCAATACACCGGACATGATCCGTTGGCGGCGGATCTGGATCCGGATCTGCGAACTTGCAGCGGAGAGGGATCCGGATTTATACCGTCAACCGTTTTCTTACCCGGATGACATCCCCGATCTTCAAGCCTGTCGTCCAACCTTGAACTTGCGCCCTGAGGGGCTGAATCAGTCTGCATTCTTCCGCCGAGAACACGGAGAATTGCCCGAGACCTATTTGTTTTGAGTGAATCGCTGCTCCATTGTACGATCCTACATCGTGCCGTCCTACTCCCTGGCTGGGTGGCTGGGGAGAATCAGTCGCATGGCTCGGTGGAATGGTCTATCACGCGTTAAATCGTGGCGTGGGGCGTCAGACATTGTTTCGGAAGCCTGCGGACTAAGTATTGTTTGCAAAATTGAAAACAACTGGACCTGTCCCTTTTGACTTATCAACCTAAACCTCATCATCATCAAAGAAATCGTTAGAGATTTCTTTCAGTTCGATTGACTCAACGACGTTTACCCCAATGTTATGTGCGACCATCAATTCCGTTAACCTTACTCCGTCGATTAATACGACTTTTTTTCCTTGAATGTGATCGACGAAAGCGATGGCGTCTCTGCTAAATGTGGCAGTTGTGAGAATCACCCCTTTTGTTGCTCGGACAAAGTCCATGCTCCCCACGAATTGTTGGACGACACCACGGCCGACTGTATTTTCCCACCGCTTCGCCTGAAGGCATACGACGTCTAACCCAAGTTTGTCCTCTCGGATTATTCCGTCGATGCCCCCATCACCCGATTGGCCAGTCACTTGACCATCGCCAGTTACCCCTCCGTATCCCATCGCAAGTAGCAATTTCAAAACCGCTCGTTCGAAAAACTTCGGTGAACATTCCAAGAGCCTTGAGAGAAGTTCTTCCCGCAATGCCTCCTTCATTGTTTGGTGGGCTTGAGTCAACTGTTCAAGCGGCGTTGCGACTTGTTGAGGTTGGCTTTCGACTACCTCTTCACCCTCTGATGAGTCTGCGTTCAAGGATCGATCTTTGAACGCGCGATATCCCGGAAAACGCTCCAGGTATTTCATGTTGATCGATTCCGGATTCTCCCTGAGAACTGATCTTCCTGTGTCTGAAATTCTGACACGACCACGTACCGGATTCTCTACCAAGCCAGCCGCTTTCAGGTACGTCTTAGCCCAAGCGACGCGGTTATGGAAAACCTTTTGCTGTCCGCTTGGTATCATTGTTTCGCGCTCATCTTCTGTTAGCCCGAAAACGTCCGCAAGTTTCGGAGTCAATTCTCGTACCGTCTGCTGTTCGCCGTTTGACAGTGATTTTAACAGCGGCAACATTACGGACTGAAAGTCTGGTATCGGCATTTGGTTTCGTCTCGTCGTGATTGATATAACAGGACAGATGCATGCTAACATTCTCAAAACGAATTTTCCCGGTTTGCCCGGCGACCACGAACGAACATTGTCTATCGAATTGAGAGTCCCAAAGGGAAAACCTACGTCGGTCAAGACCGGACCAACGGCGTCAACTACTTCGGCAGTGCCTGAGACGAACTCATAGCTCGGGACTTCATTGGCGAGCAGTGAAACAATTTTACGATCACTCGTGATATTCTTTGGCGGCCCGAGAACACAACCTGCGAGGAAATCACGAGATCGGAACATTTCAGAATTCACTTCGGCTAGATGGAATGGAACTGTATGCGCCGGCGACCTACATTTGGACTGCATGGATTGACCGATGTCCCAGGCCTTACATCAAGACGTTCCTCGATTCGATTCAAACAGCATGATCCTTCACGTCGACATGGACGCTTTCTATGCCTCGGTTGAGGAACGGGAGAATCCGTTGCTTGTTGGTCAGCCGGTGATCGTTGGTGGTTCGGCGGAAAGTCGTGGGGTTGTGGCTGCGGCTAACTATGAAGCTCGCAAGTTTGGTGTGCATAGTGCCATGGCGGCGGGTCGTGCCAGACGACTTTGCCCTCATGCTATCGTGATTAAGCCTCGGATTGATTACTACGCCTCGGTGTCTCGGCAGATTCGAGACATCTTTGAGCAGTTCACTCCGCTGGTTGAACCGCTTTCGCTCGACGAGGCCTTTCTCGATGTCACGGGGAGCGAATCCCTGTTCGGAAGCTCCGCCGAAATCGGACGGCAGATCAAACAGCGAATCCGGGCGGAACTGAAGCTGACCGCCTCCGTCGGCGTGGCCACTAACAAATTTGTTGCCAAGATCGCCAGTGCCCTGAAGAAGCCGGATGGGTTCGTTGTGGTTCAATCCGATGAAATACAAGCGTTTCTCGATCCGCTGCCGGTCGGAAGACTGTGGGGAGTCGGAAAGGTGACCGGCGCTGTCTTTGAGCGACTGCAGATTCGCACGATCGGACAGCTCAGGCAAATGCCGCTTGCGAAACTCACTGAATTGTTCGGAGCATCCGGCGAGCATTACTGGAAGCTTGCTCACGGCATCGATGATCGGCGGGTTGTCCCTGATCGCGAGGCGAAGTCGATCTCCAACGAAACGACGTTCGCCGAAGATATTGCCGACATCGACGTCCTGCGAGCCTGGCTGGTGGAACTGGTCGAGCAGGTCGCCCGCCGGCTGCGCCGACACGACCTTAAGGGCCGCACGGTCGAGTTGAAAGTGCGATTCGCGGACTTTCAGACGATCACTCGTTCAATGACACTGGCGAAGCCGACCAGCATTACGCAGGAACTGCTCGAAGCGGGTGTGGAAATGCTGACGAAACGTCTCCCATCGCGTCATCAGCCGATCCGACTGCTGGGGTTTGGTGTCAGCAAACTGGATGGATCTGGAAAATCACAGCAGACGCTATTCGATCAACCTGACCAGGCGCGGCAACAGGAGCTCGATCGAGTGGCAGATCAGATCACACAGAAGTTCGGCAAGCTGGCGATTCGTCGCGGTACCGGGATCGAGAAGGATGAGCATTCGTCGTAAAGGATTCGAGCGCTGACTTGGCATTGGAACAAAGACTTCGTTTGAGTTCGTGATCTGAAAACATGCGGATTCTTACTCGGTTGGTTCTCGAACAATGCTCATCACGCGGAGCGATGATGGCTACTTTGGTCTGACGTAGAATCTCCTTGCCGTCATTCGTTTTGATTGCCTTTGGCAACCGTTGTTCGAACGAGGCTACTGAAAGGATCACACACGTATTTGATCCAACTTGATCCTCGTTACGTTATCAACACGAATCGAATTTGGACGAGTGGCCCAGAAGGAATCTCCGATGAACGAAGTTGAAACGACCTGTCCGAAATGTCAGGGTGAGATGGAATCAGGTTATTTGATTGACCACAGTCACGTGGCGTTCCTTGCGAGTCTATGGGCGAGGGGAAAACCAAAGAAGCACTGGTGGTTCTCCCTTCAAGCGAAAAACGCGATCACACAGCCGAGCCCCATCGACCAGATCCCTGTCGGTACATATCGGTGCAAGACCTGCGGATTTCTTGAGTCGTATGCACGTAAGGAATTTGCTGTGAAATGAAGCCGTCAATCACGATCCGCTTATTCAAACTCGGGGAGACTGGCCGTCCTGACGATGATGCGAAAATTCCAGAGAGGCTTTGCCTCAGACCAAAGTAGCCATCATCGCTCCGCGTGATGAGCATTGTTCGAGAACCCATCAAACGCCAATCCGAATTTTCTCAAATCAGAAATTCAAACGGAATACCTGTCCCGATGCGTCGGCAACGTTTGAATCGTTTCCGACGCATGCTCATCACGCGGAGCGATGATGGCTACTTTGGAAGAAACTCTGACACGTGACGCAATGAGTCACGTGTCAAATTCGAAGAATACAGTACCAGATCGAAAACCGAGTCGTCAGCGGATGTTGCATCTTGAATTTGGCAAACCGGACCACCTTTGCGTTCTTTGCGGGGGACGTTTGCCAGCAGCAATTCTGAATTCAGATCAGCCGATCAACGTGTTCGGGCCCGTTTACGTCATTCCGAAAACAAGGTTCTTGTACAGGTTTTGTGTTGTTCAATGACAGAAGAATCAGTCAAAACGCCGACACTGACACCGGAACAGCAGAAACAACTGGTCGACGAAGCCATCGAACGGCAGGAACGGCATGCCGAAAGCGAATTGCAAATGGCCCGGTTGTTTATTGATCGAGGAAAAATCGAAATTGCGCGTCGACGGTTGCAGGAAGTTGTGGAACTCTACAGCAAGTCCGAATCGGCGAAAGAGGCAAAGAAATTGCTCAAGACGATTTGACGAGATGGACTCGCGGAGGGCCTGCATCGAACGTACGTCGAAGATTGACCAGTCTGTTGCCGTTGCCTGCCCGATCCACGTTGAGATCGACGTTGAGATCGACGGCGAGGGTAACGCGAACATCTGGGCCGAGCCTGAGCAGGATCGTGAATAGGCAGCGAACGAGGACAATCAATGATGGATCTGATTGATGTGGTTATGCTCCAGTAAGCAGGCTGCCATGAACGAGGACATTTTTGAGAGTCAGTACAGACGCCTCGACTCCGTCGGTCAGTTTGGCTCGGAATTCTTCGCCATCTCCAACCGCCGTTGTTTTTTTCCAAAATGTGGTTCGTAGTGTCGTCAGCATGTCTTCGACTATGGAACGCGATGCTGGTCCTTCGGTGGGTCTTGATCCGATGATATCGAGAATGAAGCCGCACAGTAGCCGCTTCCATACCTTTCTGCACGTCTCTGGATTGTCAAAGAGTTCGATTGCTGCCAATCTGTTGCTGATTGCAATCGCGAGACCTGCGGTCCCTTCGACATATTGAAAATGATCCGCGTATTGGTCGAGCTCCCGCTGGCAGGCCGTGAAGCTGTCGGCCATTGAAGAAGTGTCGGACGAGAGCCCGAGTTTGGTTTGCTGTTTGTCAACTTCTGTCCACACAGCGTCTTGATTTGAGTAATGGCCTGATCCTTCTTTTAACGAGTCGCTTACGGAAGATTTCAGACTGTGCCGAAGTTTCGAGGGAGAATGTCGTCCTTCGGAGCTGAAATGGCGGGATTTGTAGCTCCAGCGTCCGCGTTCGACACAACTGACCGGAATGTTGATCCTGGAGATTGCCGGAAGAAGGATCGACGTATTGACGATTCGATTTTGTTTTGCACCAACGAGTTCTTCTCCTTCCAGCAGAAGAACGCGAACGTTGCTCAGGTTTTCCACGGACAAATCGGGGACCGAGCCGCGATCAGAAATCTCGCTCACCGAAATAATCCGTATCTTCATGGCTTCGTCCACAAGAAGATAATCGATATCCCGGTACGGCTGATAGGACAATGGAAACACGGTCATTGAACCGAAGTGGATCGGTTCCCCAATATTGATGTTCGGAATTTCAAACATACGGATCTCCGTCAAATTAAATGTGATGACTTACCTGTCGGGGAAGGGGACAACTGACGACAGCCGTCGATGCTGTAAAGCCGTAACTTCACCGACGCACCATCGAACACCGTGACAATCGGGCTTGTTCCTTCCTTCAATAGGGATTGCGGTGAAAAACGAAAATCTCCTGGAAAAAATATTTTTTTCTGGTTTTAAGGTTCGCTCCCGCCAGGTAACGCTGTGAAGCAGGTTCATTCGAGAGAACACTCGTCACACCGAAACCAGTGCCGAAATACAAAACGAGTGCTCGACAGCGGAGATTGGCAGAGAATCACCACGAAGCCCGCGCCAGGTCATTCGTGGT
>CAIULL010000064.1 GCA_903899985.1 uncultured Schlesneria sp. | reverse complement strand
CCATCCTTGAACTTCGAACGATCCACATCAACGGAGACTGGGTTTCATTCCAAAGCTTCCGAATCCAAAGTGAAAACAAACGACTTTACCCATACACTATGAAGGCTATCTGAAACCCCTGGGGGTTGCCGGTTACACCCTATTGAAATTTGAACACCCGACCCCCTCTTCATACCCACACGATCAAAAGTCGACGTACCACCCGTCCAAACCGATCTCTATCACCACGCGCTGGTTTTTCATCGCAGAATTCGGTAGTTCTAAATCCACTTCTGCGCCAAATCGGTCTTCATCGAAGAACCTGACATGACACGATTCACAGGTCTGCTTGTTTCGTTTTGTTTCTTATCGATCGCCCAAGCCTTCGCCGAATCCCCGCCGAATGTCATTATTATCCTCGCAGACGACCTCGGGCGGGGAGACTATTCCGCGTTCGGAACTAAAGATATCTCCACGCCACATATTGATCGACTTTGCCGCGAAGGGATGACCTTCAATAACTTCTATGCGAATTCCTGCGTTTGCTCCCCAACGCGGGCTGCGTTATTAACAGGCCGAGTTCCCGACCGTGTCGGTGTCCCGGGAGTAATTCGGCATACTCCAGACAACTCATGGGGCTGGCTTTCTCCTCATGCCATCTTGTTACCTCAAATACTCAAGCCAGCCGGCTATCACTCGTCGATCGTTGGGAAGTGGCATCTGGGTTTGACATCGCCGAATACGCCGGTGGAACGTGGTTTCGATGAATTTCATGGTTTCCTGGGCGATATGATGGATGACTATCTGACGCACCTGCGAGGGGGCCAGAACTTCATGCGACGAAACCGGGACGTCATCGAACCCAAAGGACACGCCACCGACCTGTTCACCTCTTGGGCTTGTGATTACCTGAAAGAACGAGCCGCGATCAATGAACGAAATCAAACGTCAAAGCCTTTCTTTCTCTACCTCGCCTACAACGCACCGCATGACCCGATTCAGCCACCACCGGAATGGATCGAAAGAGTCCGAAACCGTCAGCCGGAATTGCCGGAAAAACGAGTTAAGCTGGTGGCACTGATCGAGCATATGGACGATGGAATCGGTCAACTGCTCCTGGCGCTTGATCAGTTGAAGCTCTCCGAGAACACCCTCATCTTTTTCACCTCAGACAACGGCGGTATCCTCGGCCAAGGAGCAGTCAATGGCCCTTGGCGAAGCGAAAAACAGCACATGTATGAGGGGGGGCTGCGAGTCCCCGGCATCGCCCGCTGGCCCGGTCGCGTCAGACAAGGAAGCGAAACAAATCGCTTGGCCGTCACAATGGACCTTTTCGCCACCGTTGCCGAAGCGGCAGGAGTCAATCCGACTCAAGACATGGAAGCGGTCAGCTTTCTCCCAACACTATTGGGTAAACCGCAACCCGATCCTGTCCGTGATCTCTATTTCGTCCGTAGAGAAGGTGGCCCTGCCTACGGCGGCAAAACCATCGAAGCACTGGTCCGAGGTGAGTGGAAGCTAATCCAGGACAGCCCCTTCCAGCCTCTTGAGCTTTACAACCTGAAATCCGATCCCCGGGAAACGACCAATCTGGCCAATCGCGAACCTAAGATTTTTCAGGAACTCAGTGCGGCACTCCGTCTCAGGATTCAACAGGGAGGCCAAGTCCCCTGGCAAGAACCCTGATCCAGCGTTTTAAATGTTATCGTTGTGTGGTTGTCGCCACTCTGCAAATAATCAACGCACTTGAGACTCCGTGCTTCAAGTGCGATGATCATGAGCCCGCAACGAAAAAAGCGTTGAGCAGGTCAAGTCCTCCATAAGACCTTGAATCGGCGACTTGACCCGCGCATGGCCAACCCGCCCAGCTGCCGACCAGGAGACGAACAATGCCTTCACCCTTCGACATCAACGCTTACTTGTCGCGGCGTCGGATGGTGCAGGGATTAGGAGGTGGACTTGGTTCGATCGGTCTGGCAAGTCTTCTCGGCCAGGCTTCGGCCAAAGAGTTGGCGCCGCATACCCCACCCAAAGCCAAACGTGTCATCCAGCTCTTTATGAACGGGGGACCGTTCGGGCCTGATTTGTTTGACCCGAAACCGCTGACCGCAAAATACGAAGGTCAACGGCCCGCAGAACTCGATTCATTCCGTACCGAACGGAAGACCGCCGGACTGTTGCCGTCTCCCTTCAAATTCGAACCACGCGGCCTAAGCGGTGTGAGCGTCAGCGAATTGCTGCCGCAGTTTGCCGGATGTATTGATGATGTCTGCGTGCTGAAATCGGTCTATACCGATAACCCCAATCACGGCCCCGCACTTCTTCTCATGAACAACGGCACCATCGTCCCGACAAGGCCGAGTATGGGTTCTTGGTTCTCGTACGGACTAGGAGTCGAAAACGAGAGTCTGCCGGGATATGTCGTGCTCTGCCCTGGTCGTCCCGTTCGGTTCTCGATTCTCTGGACCAGTGCATTTCTTCCCGGAGAACATCAGGGAACCTACATCAATCATTCGAATCTCGACCCGCAAAAGTTGATCCCCTACCTGCGCAACAAGCATTTGCCTGTCGAAGAACAGCAGCGGCAACTTGAATTGATGCGATCACTCAATCATCAACACCTTGCAGAACGAGGGGGCGATCAGCAGCTTGATTCACGGATCAACGCCATGGAAACGGCCTTTCGCATGCAATTTGCCGCCACAGAAGCCTTCGATCTGAACCGTGAACCGCCGGAAATTCGCGAAGAATACGGTTCCAGCCATTTTGCCAACGGCTGTCTGCTGGCGCGACGACTCGCCGAACGAGGTGTCCGATTCACCCAGGTCTATTACGGTGACGGCCAGCCCTGGGACACTCATAACGATCACAACAACGCCGTGACAAAATTATGTAAAGACATCGATCAACCAATGGCCGCATTGCTCCGCGACCTCAAACGACGAGGCATGCTGGATGAGACTCTTGTGATCTGGGGTGGTGAATTCGGTCGGACTCCGACGACCGAAAACGGAAATGGTCGGGATCACAATCACTACGGGTTTACGATGTGGATGGCAGGAGGTGGTATCCGAGGCGGCATGACCTACGGCGAAACCGACGATTTCGGCTTTCAGGCGGTCCACAACCGCGTCCATATTCACGACCTGCACGCCACGATCCTGCATTTGCTTGGGCTAAACCACGAACGCCTGACATACCGCTATGCAGGCCGAGACTTTCGATTGACGGATGTGGCAGGTAAGGTCATTCACGAAATTCAAAGTTAAATGACAGGCGTTCTGCTGCTCAGCAAACCACAAAAGCGGAAACTATCCAACGAAACCCCACCGCCCCTGCGGCGGTGGTCAGCGGGCCTTTGCACCAGCGAGCGTCATCATAAAACGATACGATGTAATGGAAATTCCTAGGGCAAAGGCCCGGTAACCACCGCCACGGGGGTGGTGGGGTTTCGTTCTCGTCGAATTAACGAATTGCCTCTCAAACTTCCTGCACTTTCGAAATCCGCCCAAGGACAACGTTCATGCGAATCCCATTACTGACTCTCATCGCGTTGTCACTGTTCAACAACTCAACCGTCGCCATCGCCGAGGATGCCGACCTGGAATTCTTCGAAAAGAAAATCCGTCCAGTCCTGGTGACTCATTGCTATGAATGTCACTCCGCTGACGCAAAGAAGTTGGGCGGCGAACTGCTTTTGGACAGTCGTGACGGCGTCAAAAAAGGGGGCGAGACTGGACCGGCTCTGGATGGATTGAATCCTGACAAAAGCTTGCTCATCAAGGCTGTCCGCTACACCGATGACGCCCTGAAAATGCCTCCCAAAGGCAAACTGCCCGATACGGTGATTGCCGATCTCGAAACCTGGGTCAGGAACGGTGCGGCAGATCCTCGCGACCAGCCGATTTCCAAGAAGGTGACGGCATCCTGGAGAGAATTCATGCAAGAGCGAAGCGATTGGTGGAGCCTCCGTCCGGTCTCACGTCCTGAAGTTCCTCGTACTGATGAGGCAACGCCTGCCTCCGCCCCGGTCGATCGGTTCATTTTTGCCAAACTGGCCGAAACCGGTTTAGTCCCCGCAGGCCCGACCGATCCCAGGACATTCATCCGAAGATTAAGTCTCGTTCTGACCGGCTTGCCACCGACGATCGAACAGGTCGATCGCTTCGTCGCCGAATGCAGTACCGGCATCTCGACGAATGCGACCGATCCGCTGCCTGCCGAAGCGGTCGAACGGCTGGTCGATTCACTGCTTCAATCACCGCAATTCGGAGAACAATGGGCACGACACTGGATGGATTGTGTCAGGTTTTCGGAAACACACGGAAACGAATGGAACTACGAAGTTCATCATGCCTGGAGATATCGCGATTACCTGATTCGTGCCTTCAACGACGATGTCCCTTACGACCAGTTCATCCGTGAACATCTTGCAGGCGATCTGTTGCCTCAGCCGCGCTGGAACGAAAAGGAGCAATTCAATGAATCGGTGATCGGCACAGGCTTTTATCGGTTTGGTGAGGTGAATCATGACGACTGCATCAGTCTTCGCTCGCTCGGCTACGACTTGGCCGATAACCAGATCGACACGCTGACTAAGGCGTTTCAAGCAACTACTGTCGCCTGTGCCCGCTGCCACAATCACAAGCTCGACCCCATTTCGAGTGAGGATTATTACGGATTGCTCGCAGTGCTGCGCAGTTCGCGGAATGTCAGCCACTGTATCGACGCACCCACCGTTAATGCGGACAAGAAACTGCGACTGCGTGAATTGAAATCATTAATACGCCAGGAACTTGCCTCAATGTGGGCTGGGGAGAGTTTTCGTTTCTCGATTTACATGCGAGCGGCTTCCGCAATTCGGGCAAAACATCCGGATGCGGACAAGCTCGTGAAGGAGCTTGGACTCGATCCTCAGCGACTGGAAAAATGGGTGGCAACACTCGCTGCCGAAAAGCAGCCGTTCGATGAACCATTCGAAATCTGGCGACGACTTGCGGCCGTTGAGACACCGCCGGCCGCCGACGCTACTGTCGATCCCACGAAGTCCAGACCAGCATTAGAAGAGGTCTGGAAATCACTGACAATACAGTTTGCCAAGGAGTCACAAGAACGGACTGACTTCAATTCGAAGCAGTTCGTCACTTATGCCGATTTCCGGCAGAACGATCTCCCCGGCTGGAGCGTCGGTGGTCAGTCGATGACCGAGCCTGCGAGTCGTAATGGCGATTTCATTGTTCAGACCGAAGGTGACAACGTGCTGCAATCGATCTTGCCCGCAGGTCGTTACACTCACTCGCTTTCATCGAAACTGAACGGGACTCTTCGGTCACCCGTATTACCAGTCGGCAAAAAGTACATCAGCTTTCAGGTGCTCGGTCAGCGAAGCAGTGCCGTGCGGCTGGTCTCGAATAACTGCCAGTTGAACTATGCTAACTACCGAGCGTTAACGTCGCCCGAACTGACCTGGGTGACATTTTCACCCCCAGACGATCGTGAAAGCCTGAGGACATACGCCGAATTGATGACGATGTTCGACAACCCCAAGTTCCCCGATCAGCTTTCGGCGCTCGGTGGTGACGGTGGCAACTACAAACTTCCCTGGGATAAGGCCGCCGAAAACCCTCGGTCTTACTTCGGGGTCACGCGAGTGGTCCTTCATGATAGCCCGGAACCGCCAAAGCCAAGTGTTTCGCATTTGCGAACGTTGTGCGAACCAGGTCTCGGGGAAAAGGTTCCGCAGACCCAAGACTTTTCGCTCGACACCATCACGATTCGATACGTAGATCGAATGCTCGATGCTATCGATGCATTCCGTGAGGACAAAGCAAGCGAAGACGATGTTCGATGGCTGGATGCGATGCTTCGTCGGGAATTGATTGGTAATAACATCAATCAAATCCCCGCTTGCAATGGCCCGAATTCCCGCAAATGCAGTTCGCTGATTCCGGAATACCGAAAGATTGAAGCGGAATTATCGCTGCCACGAGTGGCAGTCGGATTCGGCGATGGAGGTCCAGGGATCGCTCAGCCCCTCTTCATGCGTGGCGACTGCACTCGACCTGGCGAAGTCGTACCGCGTCGGTATCTGGAAGTCCTTTCCAAATCCGTTGCACCATTTACATCAACGGGAAGCGGCCGGCTGGAATTGGCGGACCGGATCGCCAGCCCGAATAACCCACTGACCGCACGAGTCATGGTCAACCGGATCTGGCATCATCTGTTCGGAACGGGACTTGTCAGGACTGTCGACGACTTCGGTCATGTCGGCGAAGCTCCCTCCCACCCCGAATTGCTCGACTACCTTGCTACTGACTTTGTCGAACAGGGATGGTCGGTGAAACGACTGATCCGTGAGCTGGTCCTGACCCGAACATTTCAGATGTCGAATCATGCGTCGGAACGATCACGCGACGTCGATCCTCAGAATCGACTTCTGCAACATTATCCGGCACGGCGGATGGAAGCCGAATCCGTTCGAGACACAATCCTCGCTGCATCAGGTGCATTGGATCGCACCCTGTACGGACCGAGTATTCAACCCTTCCGCGATAAAGAATACGCCGATCGTCGCCTGTTTCCAGGACCACTCGACGGGCACGGACGACGGAGCATTTACATCAAAAACAACCTGATGGAAGGTCCGAAGTTTCTCGGCACTTTCAATTTTCCCGGCGGAAAGGTCGCACAAGGAAGACGTGATGTCACCAACGTGCCCGCCCAGGCCCTGGCTCTGCTGAACGATCCATTCGTACTGCAACAGGCAGGAGTCTGGTCGCAAAATGTGTTGAAGCAAACGGGGGATTCAATAGCGACTCGCGTTGAGGCCATGTTTCGCACATCACTGGGTCGTTCACCCGATGCAGAAGAACTTTCTCGCTTCGAACAAGCAGTCCGTCAACTAGCTGCCGTGTATCAGGTCCCGTCTGAAAACGTCATGTCGAACGCCGAGATCTGGAAAGATATTGCTCACTCTATCTTCAATCTGAACGAAATGATCTATATTCCGTGATGCAGCATACAACGATTAATTGATGTGCCACTGCTTGACCGTCTTCGGTCAAGCAGTGCTCTTCGAACGCCATAACACCAACCGAAGACACTGCTTCTCCGGAAGCCTGTATAGACTGGAGACAAAGGTAACAGTTGTTCGGGGACATGGGTAACACCAAGTGGTTATTGTTTGGCTTTCTTTTATGAGGGTGCGAACGATGCCTTGGAAGGTGGAGACATTGGCTTCGAATCGTCGTGAGTTTGT
>CAIULL010000063.1 GCA_903899985.1 uncultured Schlesneria sp. | reverse complement strand
CGTACTACGAACGTTTTGTTTCTTCGCGTGCCGCGAAGTTGTTTCGTGGGAGGGCGAGGCTCCCGCCGAGCCGTGAAGTAGGTACACGCATCGACTCAGCGGCTCGGCAGGAGCCTCGCCCTCCCATTGGGTTGCGGGGGATGCACGCGATGTTTGATCCGTGGTTGAAAATCCTGAATCGAACTCGATCGAACTGCGTCGATCTTGATCGAACCGTGACACCTCGAAAAACGGGAAAATGATCGCCGAAACCCTACGAATTACGAGAAATAGTCGAAGTCGATCGAACTTGATCGAACTGTGACACCAGATTTCCCGGCGACCGGATCGTAGTTGAATGGACGAGAATCGGTCGCCGTTTCTGACGACGGAGACCGCCCATGGGTTGCGGCCTGACCCCACACGAAGAATTATACCGCTTAAACGGTCGCTGCGCGACACATGTTATCAGGAACGCGTCCGTTTCCTGGCCGTTGACTCGGCGTACCGAATGAGTTTGAAGCAAAGCAAGATAGGTGCCTCATGTCCGACTTCCTGCGGTTGTGTCTCCCACTTTTACTGCTGAATACATATCAGATCGCATGTGCTGCCGAGTCCTCCGTCGCGAAGCCAAATGTGATTGTGATTCTGACAGATGATCAGGGAACGATCGATGCGGGTTGTTATGGGGCGAATGATCTGGAAACGCCGCACATCGACGGTTTGGCAGCTCGCGGAATTCGATTCACTCAATTTTACGCAGCCGCCCCGGTTTGTTCGCCGTCGCGTGCCGGCCTGATGACCGGCCGCTATCCGATCCGCGCGGGGGTCCCCGGCAACGTCAGTTCGACCGCTGGTGTCGCCGGGATGCCAACTCGCGAAGTGACCATGGCAGAAACATTTAAGAGGGCCGGATACACCACGGCTCATATTGGAAAATGGCATCTCGGATATTCTACTGAAACGATGCCACTTGCTCGGGGCTTCGACTTTTCATTCGGGCACATGGGTGGTTGCATCGATAATTTTTCGCATTTTTTCTACTGGGACGGACCGAACCGGCATGATCTGCACAGGAACGGGCAAGAGATTCACCGACCGGGCCGCTACTTTCCGGACCTCATGGTGGAAGAAGCATCGCAATTCATGGAAACCCACCGCGACCGACCCTTCTTCGTTTACTTCGCGATGAATGGTCCGCACTACCCATATCAAGGTGATCCACGCTGGCTGGACCGATTCAAAGAGCTCCCTTATCCGAGAAATCTTTATGCAGCCTTCCTGGCCTCAATCGACGAAAGAATCGGTGGTCTGCTGAAGCGTGTCAATGAATTGGGTTTGCAAGAGAAGACGATCGTCGTCTTTCAGTCGGATCATGGGCACTCGATGGAGGAGCGGGCTCATCTTGGTGGCGGGAGTGCCGGTCCCTATCGCGGCGCGAAATTCAGCATGTTTGAAGGAGGACTTCGCGTCCCAGCAATAGTTTCATGGCCGGGCCATTTGCCGCAGGGAGAAACACGCTCGCAAGTTGCGCATGGCTGTGATTGGCTCCCGACGCTCGCAAACTTAGCTGGCATCCCGCTGGTCGAAACCGACATCGATGGCAAAAATCTCGCTTCCGTACTTCGCTCGGTGACATCGCAGTCACCGCATGAGATCGTTCATTGGCATCTTGGGAACAAGAACGGACAGTGGGCTGTTCGTGTGGGAGACTGGAAGTTGATTGGTAACGTTCAAGACAGTTCGGGAGGCAAGTTAAGTGCAGATGACCAAAAATTGTTTCTCGCGAACCTTTCGGAAGACCCAACGGAGCGAGTGAATCTGGCAAAGCGGAATCCAGAGATCGTTTTGAAACTGCTGAAAGCACATGAAGACTGGTTTGCCACCGCAACGAACCCAGCAGGGAAATAAACGATCTTTCGCGAGCGAAGTGTGTTGGCCCCAGCAACTCCCTGAAAGGCAACGCCGTGAAGGATTTTTCGTCGGGAAAACAGCAATAACTGTGCAAAGACGTTATGGAAAATGCTCTCCACCGAGCTTGTGTGTCGGTGGAGAGCGGCGACTTTCAAGCGAATTCTTCTCGTTAACCACAATAGCTCCTCAGTCGTTGCTTCCACTGACACAGGGTCAGTGGAGAGCTTGTCTTTTTGCGATTATGTTTGAGGTAGCTCCTCAGTCGTTGCTTCCACTGACACAGGGTCAGTGGAGAGCTTGCCTTTTTGCGATTAAGTTTGAGGTAGCTTCTCAGTCGTTGCTTCCACCGACGCGAGGTCGGTGGAGAGCTTCAAGCTTGAGGGTCGCCAAAAAAAACTGTTTTTAAACGACCCATGTTTTCGAGGAGAAGAATCCTTGTACTGCGTTGCCTGAAAGGGATTCAGTGATCCTGTGATGTTGTGTTTTTGCCGTAATACTCGATCAACGCCACCGTCGCTTTGTCACAGGCTTCCTGGGCCGCGTCTCCTCCCTGGTTTGTGACGACCAGAAAGGCAACGTTTCGAACCGGAGCCATCCAGACCGTGGCATACCAGAGTGTATTGCTTCCCGAATGAGTCAAAGCCGCTCCGTTCGCCCATGGACGCGGGGCGATAATCCACCCGTAAGCATAGCTCTGGCCACTCGGTGGAGTATGCAATGTTTTGAATGTCTCGGTGGTCAGAAACTGACTCGTACCACGTGCTCCCTGCAGATGCAGGACAATGAACTTAGACCAGTCCAGCAGCGAGCAATGAACAGTTCCCGCCGGGCCGAGAGCGGGGGCGTTGTCATGCTGGATGGCTTCGATCGAACCGGAGACCAGATGGTGCCCCCAGGGCTGATCGATTTTGGTTAAGTGGCCAGGAATACCAAATCCCCCTGACGACATTTTCAGAGGCTTGAACAGTTTGGTGGTCATCAGGTCTTCCCACGGTTTGCCGGTCACCTGCTCGGCCATATGTCCTGCAATCGCATAACCGACGTTGGAATAGAGGTGTTTAGTGCCGGGAGGATGAATGGGAGGTTTTCCAAGAATCTCGATTAAAAGACGTTCTCGCTGTTTGACTTGCGTGCCTGCACCGAGTTTCCACCACGGTCCATCTGCGGGAAGACCCGCACGATGGGTCAGCAACTGTGAAAGGGTCACGTCGCGAAAGTCGGCATGCAGTTTGGGTTTTAATTTTGAAAAGACTTCGCCAACAGTCGATTCCCATGACAACTTATTCTCTTCCACCAGCAGAGCGAGTAACGTCGCCGTCATCGCCTTGGTATTCGAACCGAGGTGCAAATCATCGTTCACCGTGATTGCGACCGGTGATCCATGTTTCCGGAGACCAACCGCACCAGCAACTGCCAACCGATCATTTTCAACAATCCCTGCGACGATGCCGGGGACCTGATATTTCTGACGAATCGGCTCAAGCAGTAATTCAATATCCGGGCTTGACTTGAGCAATTTTTTGTTGGCAGGTGGTTGAATATCAGGCTCAGCGGCAAGAGAGATCACGACAGAAAGGAAATAAAAGCTTGTATAGACGATCAGTAAAATGCTGCGACGTTTGAGCATGATCACTCAGTTTTTGAAAGAGGGCCTTATCCAGAGAAGTGTCACAAGGAAGAGTATAAACAAAAGCAGGCTGGAAGATTCCAGCCTGCGTCCTTGTCAAAGTGAAAGATTTGCATGCTGCTGGACGACCGGGTCAGGTCATTCAGCAGACTTTAACTGGAAGAGAGGCGGCTTCACCCAAACATAGCAGTTGCTTCAAATCGTCGAAGAAAATAATGCATGGATGCTGGAAGCCTCCACTTCCGGCACAATTTGGAGTCGTGAGCCAAACTTGGGTGTGGGCTGGCTGTCCGGGGGTCGGGTTTCCAAATTTCACAATTTGCCATCGAAGCGTTTTTACGAAGATGGCAGTCCTTCGACCAACATTGAAATCTGGACGCCCGCCCCCTGTTTTGGCTCAGTTCGATTGAGTGGTCGACGGTTGACCTTCGACGACTGGTCGTGCTTCGTAAATTCGGACTTCAGGGCCGTCTTTGCCTTCTTGTTTAGGTACGCCCAGATACAGTGTTCCCTTTGACCAGACGCAGGTTCGAGAGTCTTTCGGCGTTTCCACTGTGGCAACAACCTGGTACTGATCACCGACTTTTTCGATGACGACTAAGGCACGGTCGCTGCATGAGGCGTAGAGGCGTTTGCGCTTCGAATCAAAATGGATATCGTCAATTCCTGCGGGGATGACAACGCTGGCGACTTCCTTACCGGTTTTCGTATCGAAGACAACCACCATCGGTTTCATCTTCGGGCAGCCAACAAACAGCAAGCCGTTGTCAGCATCCTGTGCGATCGGGCTTCCCGCGTCCGAGAGAGTGAGTGGGAATTTGTCGGTGATCTCATGCTTGCCGATGTCGAGGACGGCGATCAGGCTCGCCTTGGTCAGCACGGCATAAATTTTCCCAGCCTTTTTATCAATTTTGAATCCATGAACAGAGCCAGGCAATGCAAACGCATGATTGATCTTGCCCGTCCTGGCATCCAGTTCAGAAAGGACTTCGTCGTGTCCGACGTAGACCATCTTGTTACCGGAGTGATAGTGGACATTGTCGGCTCCGGCCGCTGGTGTCGAGAAGACGAGGCTGTAGTCCTTACCACTGAAAGCATTGCAGACCCCTGCTCCGTTACCGACATAGACCATGTCGAGATCTTCGGCATAAGTGACGCCCGAGACTTTCCCCTGATCAGGGATTTGCTTAACCAGAGATCCCGTTTTCAAATCGACAATATCCAGCGTGTTGTTGGGTTTGTTGCAGACAAACAACCGCTGTCCTTTGGAATCAACGGCAAGGTGATCGAGCTTGCCCGGGACCCCTTTGAGTGGAATCGTTTTTGTTGCCACGAGGTACTCGGACGAGTCAGCAAAAACGTTCCCGGCGCCGACGAAGATGGCTGCAGTCGTTACTAATAAATTCAGGTAATTCATGAAAAAGACCTCACTTTAAAAAACACAGGATTTGAGAAAGTCCACTCGAACCAAAGCGAGTTGCATTCCGGGAGATGACCACAAAGGGAATGAATATCAAATGGGCGTGAGGAAATGATGAAGGCGGGACAGAAAATCGCGTTTTTGTTAAGGACTTGCGAATTATGGAATGAATCCCTACTTTCGGTTACGCTTCGGACCACAGCGTTGCAGATTTTTTCGTTTAAAGCTCATTTCTCTCAAGGATGTTGTTATGGCCAAGGCGAAAGCCGCTAAAACGTATCACGATTCGGACCCTTCTGAATCGGATGAGCAAAAGATGCTGGGCAACGCCCTGGGTCAGATAGAGAAAGCCTTTGGAAAAGGCTCGATCATGAAGCTCTCGGACAACTCTTCGATGACGGTCTCGGGCATCGGAACGGGGTCTCTGTCACTCGATCTGGCTCTAGGTGGTATGGGGTTCCCTCGCGGACGGATTATCGAAGTTTATGGGCCAGAATCGAGCGGGAAGACGACTTTAGCATTACATGCCGTCGCGAATGCTCAAAAAGAAGGTGGAGTTGCGGCGTTCATTGATGCCGAACATGCACTTGACCCTGCCTGGGCAAAACGCCTGGGAGTCAACCTGGAAGAACTGCTGGTCAGCCAACCATCATCTGGAGAAGAGGCGTTGCAGATCGCCGAGATGCTGATCAAATCGAATGCCGTCGACATCATCGTCGTCGACTCGGTGGCGGCACTGGTTCCCAGGGCTGAATTAGAGGGGGATATCGGTGATTCACACGTTGGATTGCAGGCTCGCATGATGAGTCAGGCGATGCGAAAGCTGACGGGCTGCATTTCGAAAGCGAAGACAACCGTCATTTTCATCAATCAGATTCGCGAGAAGATCGGTGTCATGTTCGGTTCTCCGGAAACAACTCCGGGCGGCCGGGCGCTCAAGTTTTACAGTTCGTGCCGGGTTGACGTTCGTAAGCTAGCTGTCCTGAAGGATGGCGACAATATGATCGGCATTCGGATGAAGGTGAAAATTGTCAAAAACAAGGTCGCGCCACCCTTTCGGGTCGCAGAATTCGACATGCTGGGGACTCGCGGAATCAGCCTGGAAGGTGACGTACTCGACATGGCCGCCGTCTATAATGTCGTCGACCGGAGTGGAAGCTGGTACGTTTATGGATCGACAAAGTTAGGGCAAGGTCGCGAAAAAGCAAGAACATACCTGGAAGAGCATCCTGAGCTTGTCGCTGAGCTGCGGGAGAAAGTGATGGCCTCGTTCTTTGCCAACGGGCAAAAACTGACTGCCGCCGGTGAGGATTAGCACGAATGACTATCATGGAGGGATGACGCTTGAAATCTGACGTGTTTGCCGGGTGAAATGACGGATTATGCAGACAGAATCAATTGACTATCGGCGACAAAGACGACGCTGCCTGTTGATGGTGCTTGCGTTGCACGCCGGCGTCCTTGTGTCGGCATCAGCGACCTTGGCTCAAGATCCGGCAGCAATTCTGGAGGACTCCGTCATGAAGGTTGTTGAAGCGTGTGAGCGTTCTGTTGTCAGCATCGCTCGCTTCAAGCCTGTCCCGGCAGATCAGATTCACGAAGAGCATAAGAATTTCATTTTACAACGGCACCCGCGTGAGGCTCGTGAGGTTGACGTTCAACCAAACGATTTTGGGGCCGGTTGCCTGATCAGTCCGCCGAATTTACCTGATCGACTGGTGCTGACAAACTTTCATGTCGTTCGAGGCGGCCCGATCTTTCCTAAATTCATCGCAGAGGATGGTACGGAACTTTTGGTCAATTTCACCGATCGGCGCCGCTGTCGAGGATCGATCATCGCCGCCGATCCGCGAAGCGATCTGGCGGTATTACAATTGGACTGGGAGAAGTCAGAGATCAAGCCATCGGACTTCCCCAGCATGAAGTGGGAGACTGCAGCGGCCCCTCGAAAGGGGCAGTTTGTTGTTCTACTTGGTAATCCCTATGCCATCGCCCGGGATGGTTCAGCCAGTGTGAGCTGGGGCCTGATCAGTAACCTGACCCGTCAGCCAATTTCATCCAGTCGGAATCAGTTTCTCGAACAGGATGATGTTGTAAAAGGTGCAATGCTCTATCGACTCGGCGCAGTCATGCAGTTGGATGCCAGGTTGAATCTTGGACTAAGCGGCGGCGCTGTGCTGAACTTAAAAGGAGAGCTGATCGGTGTCAGTACTTCTCTGGCCGCAATTGAAGGTTATGAGCAATCGGTCGGGTTTGCGCTGCCAATCGATGAATTGACACGACGCATCATTCGCACGCTTCTTGCAGGTCAGGAAGTCGAGTACGGCATGCTCGGGATCAGACCGGGCGACATTGGCGGAAAGGAGTTTCAGGGATTGCATACCGGATTCAAGCAGCAATCTGCGGCAGCAGTGATCGACGTGACTCCGGGTTCTCCAGCCGACATTGCAGGAATTATTCCAAGTGACGTGATCGTCGAAGTCGAGCGCAAGCCCGTTTTATCCAAGTCCGACCTGATGCGGATGGTTGGATTGAATCCACCTGGCAGTGAGATCGAGGTCGCCGTCTGGCGAAGGAGTGGACGATTATCGCGTCTTGACTTGAAGGTAAAACTCGGCAAATGGCCGGTACTTGACGACGAAGGAATTATCGAAACGACTCCGCGATACGCACCGTGGCGAGGTCTTTCGGTTGACTACCCCACCGCGCGTGAACGGTTTCGCGACCCTTCGATTGATATGCGGCGAGTGCTCATTACTAAGGTCAAGGCCAACTCCGCTGCCGATGCGGCACAGCTTCAACCGGGAAACTTTATTACACACGTCAACAAAATTCCGGTCCAAACGCCGGCAGAATTTCATGCGGCTGTGAAAAAGGCATCGGGTGTTGTCGAAATCAAATTACTTGGCGAGCCTCAGTCAACGATTCGGGAAATCCAACAGGGACGTGTGGTCCGTATTCCCGAAACAGCGATTGCGGAATGATCAGTTCTCGCGATGGACAAACAGAAAACTGAAAGCCAGATCGAACTGAATTTTTGTTTGAATGAATCTG
>CAIULL010000062.1 GCA_903899985.1 uncultured Schlesneria sp. | reverse complement strand
AGCCCGACGCGCAAGCGAGGGATCTTCATTGCCCAGAGGGCAAGATCACTCGCTTGCGCATCGGGCTCACGTTGTCCGTTTGTCAAAGCTTGTTGGGCTTTGTGGAACGCGAACTTTTGCAGACCCGCTTGCGGCGGGTCACCAGATTCGGGAGGTTGGTAATTTCAGACGATTGCGATTCTTTTCGATCGCCTCATTCGCTTTCCTGGTGACACGGGGTTCCTGCGCCTGCAGCAGATTTTCGATCTCGTGCCGGGAAACGTCGCCGATCCCTTTGGCCAGGTCCCCTCGAATCGCTCCGATCCGTTGCGTGTCCAGATGTCTGAGAAAGAGTTCGACACGATTGACCTGAGGCTCAATGATCGTATCCGGGATCAAGCTTGAAGGATTTGGTGCGGCCTTCATGATGACCTCGCAATGAGCAATCATCTCGACATCGGCTTCTGAAACGGTCGACACATTGAATCCTTTGACTCCAAGCACCCAGTGCTCGAAATCGGCTCGACATCGAAGTTTTGCCGCGAGGCGGATTTGAAACTGAAATCGACCGAAGGCTCGGGGCTCAATTCCCACGATCACCAGTTTCAGTGTTTTCGCAGGATCGACAAGCTCGATTTTGTATTGATGCCAGGCTCCGTCGTTCACTTTCCGCTTTCGTTCTGAAACACGAATGTCGAATCCGCGCTGTTGCACACGAAATCCATCAAAGATCTCTCGCGTTTTCCCCCAATGCCTCAGATCTTGATACTGATCGGGGATTGCTGTCAGCACCACCGCCCGAATGGTTTCTGACCACGTCGGAGTTTCGCTCAGTTTCGGACCATCCAATTTGATGGTCGCGTCGGCGTCGGAAGGCGCACTTGTTGTCGGGCTTTGGGAATTGGCTGGTTCGGGAGCCGCTGCAAGCGGTTTGTCAGGAGCGTCCGCTTCAGGAACTTGAGGGGCTTCCGCTCTATGCACCTGAGGAACGTTGACGACAGGGACAATGTCTAGATCCTGAAGGGCCGAAGCCCGAATTGGTTCTGACCCCGAGGCAGAATGAATAAGAACGGAACAAGAAACAACTGATCGCCAGCCGAAGCGACCTAATCGATTCAGAAACTGATCGAGTAAGATCATTGTTTTCGCCGAATCCATTCGGACTTTCGATGACGGTTACTCGCCGTCTTCGAGAAATCGGACATCACTGTCGCTGGTTCGCATCGGTTCTACTGGATAGGGACTGAAATTCTCTTCCAGTTCCTTTTGTGGTAACTCGATTTCTTCGGTATTGAGGTTTTCAACGTTGGAATCGTGATCGGAAACGTCGGGTTCGCCGGGCCCCATCTCGACTCGAAATTTTTCCCCGGCAAAAGCCAATTCATCACCGGGAAGAAGTGCCCCACGAACAACTCGCTGTCCGTTGACTTTCGTTCCGTTGGTGCTGCCGAGATCGCGAATAAAAAGCAATCCGTCAGTACGGACGATTAAACAATGCATTTTCGAAACGCTGGTGGTTTCCAGGCAGATATCGCACAAATCGTCCTGGCGACCGACGAGTGTCACGTCACGAGTGATTTGGATGGGTCTTCCACCACCTTTAATCGGAACCAGATGCGCTCGCATGAATCACCGTTTTCATTCAGTCGGACGAAGACACACCTTTAACACGAGGGGCCTTATTGCACCGCGACTTCACTAAGGGGGACAACGGAAACATCGAGCGACGCACAATGCACAACTTTGCTACTGCTTTTCAAATGATTGTCTCAAAAGGGAAAGCAGAGTCAAGCGTGTTCTTGGCCAAGCGGAACAACGTAACGATTCGCGAGCTGTTCCTTGTGGAATCGTTCGCCACGCGCGTCATACAAGTACAATAAATTGTGGTCAGAAGCCCAGACCGCTCCAAGCCGCACGCTGCGCGGGCCACGCAGCAGGAATTGAAGCCCGCAAAAGGTCCCTAATCGTTTGAGTGACGTTACTTCCAGCTCAAACTGGTCGGCAACGAGGTTCTCGTGCCAACAAAGACGCTCGTGGACGTAGCGACGTAGCGCGTCCAGACCCTGGACGCCAGCCGTGGCTTCGATCATCAGGCCGCCTCACTGCTCTCGTTGAAAATTCCATGGTGTTTGCTCAGGCAGGGTGCATTCATCGGCAAGTACGTCAACCAACCTTTTCCGCACCTGCGTCCCTCGATCCGATTGTTAAAGGCCGCATAAACCTTCAACTTTACCACTGAACTCGCAACGGAATATCAAAAAAATCTAATCATTGGGAACAATGGAAAACCAGACGGCATAACCCTTTTCGCTGTTCGTTCTGGTCCGTAGCATACTGGTATGATTGCAGAATTTTCTTTGTTGCTGACCTTCGGAATGAGCCTCATGTGGTGCCTGATGCCACGTGACAAGGTGACGGCTGGATTTTTCCGGATTCAAATGCTGATTGTTCTGGGGTTGTCTGTTCTGGCGATGCTGACGATGGGACAGCTTTCTGACGCTTCCGGGGAACGTCTTTCCGGCCAGATGTTGTTCTCTGCCCGGGTCGCAGCAGGGATCGGGATCGCGTTTGGCTACGTTGGGTCAATCGCCTGGCTGCTGGATCAGCGAAAGGTCGGGACCGCCGCAATGGTCGGCATCCTGGTCGCCACGCTGGCAAGCTTGATCTGTTCACGTGGCGGCCTGGCCTGGCTCGCTTCACCCAACGGCGGGTTTCATTTTCTTTCAAATATCGCCACAGCAAGCGTTCTTGGCGGTGCGGTCACAGGAATGCTGCTCGGACACTGGTACCTGACCGCTCCAACAATGTCGATCGATCCGTTAAAAACGCTTTGCTGGTACTTTGCCCTGGCAATTGTTCTTCGATTTGTGGTTTCAGCAATCGGTGCGATGACGGCCGGACACAGTCTTCACGGCGGAGTTCAGTGGACCTGGTTTGCGCTTCGCTGGCTGGCGGGGATTTTTGGCCCGATGGTCATTTCGATCATGGCGATCCGTATCCTCAGGTACAGGAATACACAGGCCGCGACCGGGGTCTTGTTCGCGGGTGTGATCCTCAGTTTTATCGGTGAGATGTCTGCCGCTCTACTTTCCACCGAACTTCGGGTTCCCCTTTAATCGAGTTTTCGATGTTGATTTCGTTCGATTGTCCAAAATGTTTGAAAACAACTCGCGGGGAAGAAGCGAGCCAGGTTGTCCATTGCAAAAGCTGTGGCTGGACGCGTCAAACGGCAGAATCCGCAAAAGACGAATCACTTTCCAGTTGCCTCGTCTGTGGTTGTACTGATCTTTGGCGTCAGAAGGATTTTGACCAGAGGTTAGGGGTGTTCATCGTTGGCATCGGGATTCTGCTGAGCACTGTGGCAGTCGCCTATATGATGCCCGGCGTGGCAATGATGATTTTGATGGCATTCGGGATCGCCGACTGGGTTCTGTACGCGATTCTGCCGAATCGACTGGTCTGCTACCGCTGTCATGCGCAATACCGAAAGGTTCCAAATTTAGAGAAAACGGATGCTTTTGATTTAGAAGTCAACGAGCGATACCGACAGGAAGCGATCCGGCTGAAGCAGAAAGAAGACTCCAGTCGCTCATGATCTCTCTACGATGATTATCTTTTGTGTTACGATCAGCGAAGGGAATGGCGCTTTCTCTGCCGGGCGTCGGCGTGAGAGTTTCCATTGACGCGTCTGCCAGGATGACAGAATGAACGAAGCGCTCACTGACGACCGAGTTTGGATTGGGTTCGATCTTGGCGGGACCAAGATGAACGCGATGCTTTTCGACAGCGAGTTCGTCGTTAAGGGTCGACGACGAAAGAAAAGTCGCGGGTCTGAAGGGGTCGATGCGGGGGTCGAACGGATCGTTGCCGGAATTTCAAAACTGCTGGAAGAATCGTCGACTTCAAAAGAAATGCTCGGCGGAATCGGAATCGGATGTCCCGGTCCCCTGGATCTTGAAGAGGGGATTATCCTCGAGGCACCCAATCTTGGCTGGAAGAATGTTCCGCTGAAAAAGTCGCTGGAAAAAGAATTTGGTTGCCCGGTATTCGTCTGTAATGACGTCGATTCGGGGCTCTACGGCGAGTACCGTTTCGGTGCTGCTTTGGGGGCCAGCACCGCATTGGGAATCTTCCCGGGCACGGGGATCGGCGGAGCGATGGTGTATGAGGGTCAGATTTTCCGGGGAAAAACGGGAAGCTGTCTGGAAATTGGCCACGTGCCGGTGATGCCCGATGGCCCATTCTGCGGCTGCGGTCGACGGGGATGCCTGGAAACGGTTGCCAGCCGACTGGCCATGTCTGCCGAAATCGCCAAAGCGGCCTATCGTGGTCAAGCCCCGTATATCCTGAGGGTTGCGGGTACGGACCTCGCCAATATTCGCAGTGGGACGATTAAGGAAGCAATCGACGAGGGGGATAAGATCGTCGAAGACATCTTGCGTGATGGTGCTCGACAATTGGGAACAGTGCTTGCCGGCGCGGTGAACATGCTTGCCCCCGATGTGATTATCCTGGGGGGCGGATTAGTCGAGGCGTTACCGCGACTGTTTCTGGAGGAAGTCGGAAAAGCGGTTGCGGCTCGGGTCATGCCGTCATACCTCAGAACCTACGAATTAAAAGTCGCGAAACTGGGTGACGACGCAGGGGCGATGGGGGCTGCGGCCTGGGCCAGACACCGCGTCGAAGATTAGTGCATCGTCAGTCGTATTGCTCACGACGTTGTGCCACGGCATCGGACGTCTTTGAGTCTGGAGGGTGACTCAATGGGTCAAGTTTCCGGATTTCTTGAAAAGTCGCGCTCTCGCGCCAAGAGGATTTTTCTTCGGGAGGGGGAGGCTCCGGCCGAGCCGGAAAACTTCGGGAGGGCGAGGCTCCGGCCGAGCCGGGAAGCAGGTACACGCATCGACTTTGCTGCTTGGCCGGAGCTTCCCGTTACCGTTGGGTCGAGGACAAGTCCCGCGATGTGATCTCCCGGTGCTTCCAAATACCAGTCGAGGTCTGCTGGGATACGGCGATCGCCTCGACCGGGCAATGATGGCGACTCTGGTCTGAGGTGTGGCCCCAAGGATTGTGCGTAGACGTCGTCGCTTGAGCACCTGCCGGTCGAAGAGCACTGCTTGACCGAGGACGGGCAAGCAGTGGCACAACGGATGAAAAGCGGATATATGCTCTGAAATCACTGATCTTACGAGGTCAACTCTTTTTTCAGGCGTTCCAGTTCTGCTTCCACGTCGTGATCGACGTGTTTCGTGATGGTTTGTCGATTTGAAAGGTAGTCTGGAACATTTGACGGAGCGTCCGTTGCGGCGACTCCCATCGATTCTCGCCGTCGAATGGCGTCTGCAAGTCGAGCTTCCAGTGCCTTTTGCATCGTGGAGAGGTGTTCTCGGTACTTGACGGCGGCGTCATGTTGCTGAGCCAGTCCTGCGATCAAGTCTTCGACTTCCCGTTTCCGCAGCAAACTTTGCCGTGCATCAGCATCGGCACCCGCCTGCAACTGTTCTTTGACTTTCGTCATCCAGACATCAATCTGACTTCGATGCGAATCAATCTCTTGTCGTAAATGGTCTTCGGAGTTGCGGGCCGTATTGACGCTTCGCTGTGCCCCGGCCAGACCTTCCTGCATTTCCTGAATGATCTCGAGTATTGCTGCATGCGGGTCTTCTGCTTGTTCCAGCAAATGTGTCAGGTTGCAAGTCACAATGTCTGTCAGCCGACTAAAATAACTCATTTTTTTCGTTCCATTGTTTTGAGTCCATTCGCGTGTGGTCTTCTTAGACTTAACGCAAATTCTGGGACTTTGGATCAATCTGGCAGGCGAAAATTCACGTTCACTTTGGGAAAAAAATTTGAATCGGTCGCTTACGAAAAGTTATGAGTCATCGTCACGAGATTCCGCTTTTTCCGTTTGATCGGGAGAACGGATTCCTTGTTCCGCTAAAAGTTCTCGAAGTTTTTCTCGAGCCAGCCTCAGCCGGCTTTTCGTTGTCGGCAGGTTGGCCTCCATGGCATCGGCGACTTCGGGCAGACTCAGTCCCGAATAATGGTGCATCATGAACGTATGCCGCTGATCTTCCGGGATTTTTTTCAACAAGTCTCCCACAATTTTCGCAAATTCATTCTGTTCGGCTTTGTCTTCCGGCAGGACAAAATCACCCGCCAAGCGGCCAAGAATATCATCTTCGTCATCACGTGGACGCTGCGTTCTTGCCGCATTGACGAGAGCATCATGTGATCGACGTCGTGTGCTGTCGATCATCAGGTTGCGAGCAATTCGAAACAACCAGCCTTTAAAACAACCTCGAGGCAAATAATCCCATGCGGTCGAGTGAACTCGAATCAAGGTTTCCTGCGTCAGATCTTCGGCGAGTTGCCAGTCTCGTAAATGCCGGTAAAAGAAGCCCGCCAGCGGGAGTTGATAGCGTTGGACCAGTTGATCAAATGCATGCCGGTCACCACCCTGCAACAAGTACATCAATCTGTCGTCGTCATTCGGACCAACATTTTCGCCGTCAATCTGTTCTTCGTCGACGGGATCAACGGGGTCATTTTGAGACGAGGGAGCAGCGACAGTCTTCTGCTGCGGTTTGGCGGATGCCGTCGTCTTTTTCACGTCTGAACGCTTCATAACTATTTCTCGCCCAAGGCGGGCAACCGCAGCAGTACGACCAGATGGCAACACGCACACGCGAGCAGCAAGGGTATCACAAGGAATCCCAGAAACGAATCAGGACGCATACCGCCAGCGCGAAATTGAAATTGTAAGAATTGAATGATCATGCCTGAGACCATCATCGAACCGACCGTCAGAGCAAAAGCCATCGCGATGGCACCCCATCGCATGTAAAGCGAAAACACCACACTCAAATGGATGGCAAGCAACAAATTCGCGACATACCACCAGGTGAACGGTTCCTTGATGGCGTCAGTCAAGTTCTTGATCGACCCTGGCAACAGGAAAAACCCGACGAGCAAGGCGATCATTCCGGGAATCAGGCCGATCAAACAACCTGCCAGTTTTGTGTAAACAAGATGCGTGACCGTACGGGGCAGCATTAAAAGTGATGCGAGTGTCTGATGGCGAATTTCTTCCTGAAACACTCGTGATGCGCACAGCATGCAGTCGACGCCAAACAAGGGAATCAAAAAGATCTGGTACCCGTAGGTGACATCCTGCCAGCGGATCTGACGTGATTCACGGGGCTGTTCCCAGGGATATGACGCGGCAACAGCAAGACCATAAAGCCCGAGATAAAGTCCACAACGGATCAGGATACTCAGCCACCCACCCGCAATGAAGTGAAAATCTTTCCACGTCAACGAAAGATCCCACGCCCGCCCGGCGGAAAGCAGACCGAGCCGACCGGTTTTTTTGGGGACCATTGCGCGCGTCGTCGCTTCGGTTGCCGGTTCATGAGAGACGTACTTGAACAACCACCAGGAGATCAGGAAGAAAAACAGGCTCCCCAATGAATTCGAGATCAATTGAGGAGTCCACTCGAACTGACACCCGGTCTCGGTGACGGCGTACAATTGACCAAACACACTCGTTTTGGAAATCCACGCAAGAATCGGCTTCAGCGTTGGCGCGACAGAGGTCCAGAAGGGGCTATTGGCAATCGGGCCGGCGGGATAGAGCAAAACCTGAAGACCGACCAGCGCGAATAACGGAGCAAAGATATATCCAATCAATAACAATGCCGTCAGCCCGGACGCATCGCGGCTTCTGCGAGACAATACGGAACAAAGCAGCCCGGCATTCGCCAGTAGCATCGTGTAAGCCAGCAAGGCGGCATACGCCGAGTAAATCTGGTCGGGCATCAATCCACCCAGCGTGATCGCCAGCAGCGTGAACGGGTATTGCACGGCCAGCAGCACAAACACCTGGAATAATCGTGTTGTCGATTTTCCCAGCAGAATTCCCAGCGGGCTGATTCCCGCCATGGTCATCAGTCCCAGCGTATCCTCTTCCTTCTCTTCAGAAATCGCACTGGAAAAATAACTGATTCCGAGCAGCGTGACGAAGATTGCATTCAGATAAATCACGCTGCGAAAAAACTCGCGCCCGGGTGCCCCGAAGTAAACGCTTTGCTCCTGTGCAAACCACAGCGCCACGTAAATCACGAGCAACAGAAACAGCCAGGAGAGGTGGACCCACACAGACCTTGTATCGCCGCGAAGCGATCGAAAGAACAATGCGAAGATACCACGCAACATGATCGACAATCCTGGAAGCCCGGCTTTTGATGCCATCTGATGCGAAACTGAATAAAGACATTAGCATCTAATCGTTCGGCTCTCTACCCCTTCGTGATGACTTCATCCAGATTCAGAATCAAACTCATGACTGACGTCCAGGCGGCAAGATCGATGTCACCAATGGTTTCATCACGGGCAGAATCTCCAATCGAGATCAGTCCCCTGGCACCCGCAGGATCTTGCTGGTAATGAACAAGTCGCTGCTGATAAGTTTTGAGCAGCACCTGTGCCTCTGGTGGCGTGGGCTTTCGTGACATGGCCAGGCGGAACGCGAAGGTGAGGCGCGATTCGGGTGTCGGTCCCCCTTCGTGAATCACTCGTTCGGCCAGTCGACGAGAGGCCTCGAGATATGTCGGGTCATTCAGCAGGACGAGCGCCTGCAGCGGAGTATTCGTGCGTGATCGACGAGCGGTACAGACCTCGCGTTCGGGGGCATCGAACGTGTTCAGCCCCGGGGGCGGACAAGTCCGCTTCCAGAAGGTGTACATGCTGCGGCGATAAAGACCTTCTCCCTTGTCTTGCTTGTAAACGGTTCCTTCGTAGTCAGCTCCGACCGCCACGTCGTCCCACAACCCCGCTGGCTGGTAAGGTGAGACGCTTGGACCACCAGTCCGATCGCTCAACAGCCCGGCCAGGGCGAGTGCGTTATCGCGGATCATTTCGGCCTGCAGCCGAAATCGTGGACCCCGTGCCAGCAGTTTGTTCGAGGGATCTCGTTCGTGCAATTCCCGCGAAGCTCGCGAAGACTGTCGATACGTCGCTGAACAAACCATTTGTCGATGCAGGCGTTTTGTGTCCCATCGTGATCGAGGTTGGTCTGAACTGGTTTGTCCGTCGGGAAGCCCCGCGTACTCGGCAGCAAGCCAGTTGAGCAGATCCAGATTCACCGGCCATTGTCCCTGCGAACCAAAATCTTCCACAGTTTCGACCAGTCCGTTGCCAAAGAACTGCATCCAGGCACGATTGACTGCGACACGCGCGGTCAATGGATGTTCCGGCAACAACAGCCACTGCGCCAGCCCCAGTCGATTTCGAGGTGAGTCACCAGGAAAACGGGGCAGACTGGCTGGAACGTCTGCTTTCACTTCATCACCCGGGGCATCGTACTGGCCTCGCTTCAGGAAAAAGGTGGTACGTGGTTGAGGCATTTCCTGCATCACCATTGCCGACGGGACCGTTTTATCCAGTTCGGTCCGCTGTTTTTCCCATTCGGCGCGTGCGGCCGTCGTCGATTGGAAGTCGGGATCAAATCGATTGAGCCAGGCTTTGACGATCGTCAAATTCTGCGCGGCGTTTCGCTGTTCGGGAGCGATCGCCAGCAGGTCGGGCAGGCTGTCCTGAGCGGCAATCGCCTGAACTTCCTCCGGCGAAAGTTCGCAGTCGTAAACGCGAACATCGTCGATCATCCCTTTGAACGGTGAACCCGATGTTCGTCGTCCAATCCGCAGTGGTTTCGTGGTGATCGTGGTCGCCGTCAAAAGATTGTTGGTGATTTCGACCTCTTGCCTTTGACCGTCGATATACAGTTTCAGCCCTTCGCCTTTCGACGAGCCATCGTAGGTTACGAAGACATGTTTCCATTGATTGATCGGGACTTCGGTACGTGACACAACGTGCAGCGCTTCGTCGGGCCAGCGATGGATCAGGTGCGCCGTCAACTTTCCGCTGACTAATAACAGGTCGAACCCTCGAAAAGCGTTCTCGTCGTCCATTCGCGAGATGACGGTCGCCCCTTCTTTATTTTCGACGTTGACCCAGGCCCCCAATGAGAAACGATCGGTCCGTTCAAAAGACGCCAGATCACCCGCTTCGATGTGCGACTTTCCGTCAAGCTTGATGGCGCCGTTCACTTTGCCAGCGACCCAGTCTCCTTTACCAATCACTTGACCTTTTCGTAGAGGGTCCCGAAACTCGCTGACTTCAGTTCCCGCTGTTTCGTCCAGCGTCCAACGCAGAAGCGGGGGCTTTTCGCTGACATTCGTGACAATTGTCGAGCGCAGTTTCGGTTCCCATTCGGGCATCGACCGGGTTGTCTCCGCGATGCGCTGCTGCAGTTTCTGGTCGAGATCCGCGAGATGTTGCGACAGCATTGCTTGTCGTTCGGACTGACTTCGCGTGGGGGCTTTGATCGTCGGTTCAGCATTTCCAACCCGGCCCGCCTCGCCCTGTTCATTCAACTGGTTGAAGAAGGCGAAGAACTGGTAATATTCCCGCTGGGTAATCGGGTCGAACTTGTGATCGTGGCAGCGGGCACAACCCATCGACAGCCCGAGAAAAATCGTTGCGGTCGTGTGAACCCGATCCGCCACGTATTCGACCCGGTATTCTTCGGGGATGATCCCCCCTTCGGAATTGATGACGTGATTGCGGTTGAACCCCGTGGCAATCCGCTGTTCGAGGGTCGGGTTGGGCAACAAATCCCCCGCAAGTTGCTCGGTCACAAATTGATCAAAGGGCATTCCGGCGTTAAAGGCATCAATTGTCCAGTCTCGCCAGCGCCACATGTAACGCGTCGTGTCGTTATTAAAGCCGTGCGTATCGGCATAACGGGCAGCATCAAGCCAGTCGAGCGCCATCCGCTCGCCGTAACGTGGCGAAGCGAGCAATCGGTCCACAACCTTTTCATAGGCATCGGGGGAATCGTCCGCCAGAAAGTGATCGATTTCGTTCAGCGTCGGAGGAGTTCCTGTCAAATCGAGTGTGATGCGGCGAATGAGCCGTTCCTTGTCAGCCGGTGGCGACGGTTTTAATCCTTCCAGTTGCAATCGGTGATGTATGAACGAATCAATTGGCCCGAGCGCCAGTTCATCCCGAACATTTTCGAGCCGAGGCCGCTTCGGGGCATCAAACGACCAATGCTTCTGGTATTCGGCCCCTTGGGCGACCCATCGTTTCAGCAGATCGATCTGGGTCGGCGTCAGTTGTTTACTGCTGTCGACAGGCGGCATCCGTTCGTTCGGGTCGGCGGTCAAAATTCGTCGGACAAGCTCACTGTCGGCAACATTGCCTGGGACAATTGCAGTCTTTCCGGAGGGGAGTGCTGCTTTTGGAGCGTCGGGAACATCCAGCCGCAGGCTGGCTTGCCGAGACTTTTCGTCGGGGCCGTGACATGAGTAGCAATAATCCGAAAGAATCGGCCGGATATCGCGGTTAAATTCAACGCGATCCTGAGCAACGGATTGCAGCGGTGGAAGACTGAAGATCAACAGCGTGACACTAAGAATAAAACGACTGCTGGTGGAAGAAGTTTTCATAGTCTGGATCGAGAATTTCTTCGGTGCGAGTTTTCGGAGCGACATTTTAACGTCGTGAATCATCCCATCGAAATCCTCGTGAGTCCAGCCACGAAGCACTCCGTGAGCCTCCGCTACATTTCATGGATTGAATTTGTCGAGGATATCTGGTGACGAGATATCGCACGTCACTTACTGACGAATCCTGTTGCAATCCACTGTCTGTGCGGAATACGAAACTTAACGCGATTGCGGAAGATTGAAATCGAAGTCGATTCCAATCCTTTCAAAATGTGCCTGACGTATGGAAGGCCAGGTTTCGGCGTCAATACTCTCGATCACTTTGATGTTTCGCAGTTCGATGTGAACCTCGCCCGGAATGGAAACCGGTTGAACGAGAACTGCAGCATTTTTGAATAATCGGCTTTTAAAGGGATTCTTTCCTCCCGTCCGTATGCCGACCGATCGGGCCGATGGTTCTTCAATCGTGACCGCATCCGCGAGCACGATCGAATTGTCATCGACCGAAACAATCCGTCCGGCGAGGGTCACGCCGGTTGTTCCGGTCGAGTCACTGAGAGAAGACTGACTTTCCAGAGAAATGGAATGGGATTCCCCATCGGAATTCGGACTTTGCATGACTGCTTTTATTTTGCAGTACTCGAAATTCTCGATCAAAGGTTTGACCGAGTGTGAGTTTGAGTCTGGAGGGTTTGAAGCGTTCCACAGGGACGCTTCCAGCGTTGACAGGGGAATCCATCCGATCGTCAAGTCCCCTCCCGCTTCGGGGGCTCGACGAATGACGACAACTTCCTTCGATCCATCCGCCATGCGGGGGACGGGATCCTCAGTCAGAACAGGTCCTTTTGACCAGACGGCACACCCTGAAATCAATCCCAGGGACAATAAGCAGGGGATGAGAATTCGGATGAACGTCGGCATCTGCGAATAATCCTCGTGCTGATCAGGTGACACGACCGTGAACGACGGATGATTATCGCATGAAACCCAGTTCGATCCAGACCGATGCCTGGGCGATCGCCGGTCGGTCGGGTGATCACGAAAGACGCTGACCCACGAGAATTCGCATTGTTGGCCAGTAAGTTTTGGCGTGACCGTGCTTTCGTCTTACAAACGGACAAAAAAGAAACCGCCAGGAAGCGTCGCTTTCTGGCGGTTTCTGCCGGTCAATTCGCTGTAATGAAAGCTTGCACTTTCAAGCTTTCATTACAGCGGGGTTTTTGACTGTGACTTAAGTCATCGTCGGCCCGTCGGCCATGTTTCATGCCGGTCCCCATGTTTTGACAATGGTTTTTGCGTCAGTTCCGATACTGATTGTCTGCGCCGCCCCTTGTGGCCGAATAACCAGTTTGAGTGCAACGTTAGCGGGGTTGGCGACTTCGGTTGACGGTTGGCTCGCCAAAGAAAAACTGGTGGGGGACGCCGTATTGTCGATCAGCCCATTTAACGAGGCATTCTGGAAGAAGGATTTAAAGTATTTCTTTTTGATGGGGTCGTACTCGAAGACGACGACCTGGAACACGACAGCAACGTTGGTTCCGCTGGGGATTCCACCCGCGGCTTGTGCGTTTGCAGTGGATAATTGTACGGTCAAGTTCATCGGATCAGTAGCTCCGGTGTCCCATGTGAACTTCGAAAGAACACCCACTGCCGCAAATGATGGTAAACCTTCCGGGCTAACGATGGTCAAATCCGGACGTAATGTCGTGCCTCCAATCGTGAGGTTGAGAACATGACCAACCGGGGTCTGCTTATCTCTTTTGAAACTAAAACCCTGTGGGATGTCGAGTGTGCGAGCGAAAGTAGGCATGGTGCGGATCTCCGAATAGAGAGTTTTCAATCGTTTCCTGCGACGCGTGTGGGATTTTGTTCACTGAAATTCGACGTGTCAAGGATGCCGTTGACTCAAGGCGTTCAGCCGTGCCATCGCTTTTTGATATGCCGCGCGGATGACGTAAGTTGTTTCTTCAATGTTTATTATGTCGCTATTTATCTGAGGCACGCGGCATCGGCTGAGAACTTTGAAGTCTGTGAAACAACAATCGCAATGTGTGCATGCGTTCTCTGTCATCTCGACCATGTCATCTCGACTATATCGACGTTCAACGGCAGAAGTTCCGATCGCCGTTGGAGAGCGTCTGATTCCATGAGCACCTTCCAAACGTTAAGAAAATACGTTCTTTATCTGTTGCTGTTTTAAAATATCGTGTGATAATTTTGACGTGTGTAGGGTGGCGTACTGATTTCAGGCGAAGGGCTGCCAGGAGTACGCCGAAGTGGCGACCGAGTTGCGAGCAGCAGGGCGGATTCAACGATTTCCGTTCCTGTGAGGTCAACTTTCGTCGTTCAAGGCTTGTTTCGGGTTTGCGACGTACTACAGCGACTTTGATCTTTGACATTCTGGAATTCATTTTATTTGACTCGCCTCGTCGTCCGGTTGAGGGTGCGGCGGGCGGGTCGTTGCGGTTCGTCGTCTCCCCAGAGGGGGCGGTCGAGTTTACACGGCGTCAGGAGACGCTCGTACAACGGTGACGAAGGTCATGGCTTGTTTCGACGTTTTTGACTCGACCGCCTCCTGTCATCATTGTTGCCCAAGCAGATTTCCATGCGAATCTGGAAGATGGGCTTGAAATCACCAATATTGGCCAAAAATCGCATTGTTACCCAACGGTCGTTGTCTGGGCCGTTTCCAGACTTGGTCATCATTGTTGGCCAAGCGGATTTCGATGCGAATCTCGACAAGAGGCTTGGAATCACCAATGTTGGCCAAAAATCGCATTGTTGCCCAACGGTCGTTGTCTGAGCCGTTTTCAAACTTGGCCATCATTGTTGGCCAAGCGGATTTCGATGCGAATCTCGACAAGAGACTTGAAATCACCAATGTTGGCCAAAAATCACATTGTTGCCCAACGGTCATTGGCTAAGCTTTTTCAGGCTTGGTCATCATTGTTGGCCAAGCGGATTTCGATGCGAATCTCGACAAGAGGCTTGGAATCACCAATGTTGGCCAAAAATCACATTGTTGCCCAAAGGTCGCTGTCTGAGCCGTTTCCAGGCTTGGTCATCATTGTTGGCCAAGCGGATTTCGATGCGAATCTCGACAAGAGACTCGAAATCACCAATGTTGGCCAAAAATCACATTGTTGCCCAAAGGTCGCTGTCTGAGCCGTTTCCAGACTTGGTCATCATTGTTGGCCAAGCGGATTTCGATGCGAATCTCGACAAGAGGCTTGGAATCACCAATGTTGGCCAAAAATCACATTGTTGCCCAACGGTCGTTGGCTAAGCTTTTTCAGACTTGGTCATCATTGTTGTCCAAGCGGATTTCGATGCAAATGTCGACAAGAGGCTTGGAATCACCAATGTTGGCCAAAAATCACATTGTTGCCCAAAGGTCGTTGTCTGAGCCGTTTCCAGACTTGGTCATCATTGTTGGCCAAGCGGATTTCGACGTGAATCTCGACAAGAGACTTGAAATCGCCAATGTTGGCCAAAAATCACATCGTTGCTCAATTTGATCTTGTGATCATTCCATCGACTCCAGGGACGTTGCTTTTTGTCGAAAATGCTGTTTCGCCGAGAGCCCGACTGTTGGAGAATTCGAAATCAAATTCGTAACATCACAAACCGATATCGACCGAAAAGGGAAGCACAACGGTTTGCAGTACGATCCACGGACCTTAAACGTGCGGAGATGGAAGTGAATCATGGATACGATCCGTTGTCCTTATTGCCATGAATATGTCGCCTCAACGGTTTACGCGCAGCATGAGAGGGAACACACCAAATTGCAGCCGGACGGTCAGCAGGCCGAATATGTGACGTTGCCAGACGAGGAACGGTTTGATGAATCGCTCGAAGGAGTTCCGCAGGTCTACAGGCACAAGAAGTGTGGAACCCTCACGGGAATGCCTGAAGAGATTATTCGCAGCTATTTGAAAAACCCGTACTTGTATCTGGCGGATCGTACCTTTTGCTGTGGCTGCGGCAAACATGTTCCTTGGCGCGAGTGTATTTGGGTTGATACGGGCGAGGACCTGCAAACCTATACAGACAAGCTGCGAGCAGAGAAGCCCGAGTTGGGGCCCGGAATTTTCACACTGATGCTCATCCGTTTCGTAAATCTGTTTCGTTGACGGTCTTTCCGTGTCAGGTGGTCAAGCAGAGAGACCGGCAGTTATTCGGAATGTCATTTTGTTTTCTGGCCGGCTTGCTGGCATTCCAGGTTGAAATGTGATCTTGTTTGCATAACGAGCACTCCAAAATATGAATCACAACCCTGCGATGATCGTCGTTGAGCAATTAACGAAACAATTTCCTGACCTGCGGACGGGTCCGTTCACGGCGCTTGACCATGTCAGTTTTGAGGTCAAACCTGGCGAAGTTTTTGGTCTGCTTGGTCCGAACGGTGCCGGGAAGACGACCTGTTTACGGATCCTGAGCACGGTTTTGAAACCGACAAGCGGTCGAGCGCTTGTTGCGGGATATGATGTCGCCACCAATCCCCAGGACGTTCGGGCGCGGACGGGGTTTCTCTCGAATAATACCGGTATTTATGATCGCATGACTGCCTGGGAAATGGTCGAGCATTTCGGTCGACTGTATGGGATTCCTGAAGTTCAACTGCAAGAACGCATTGCCATCTTGTTCGAACGACTGAAGATGGCATCAATCCGGAATACGCTCGGTTCAAAAATGTCGACAGGGATGAAGCAAAAAGTTTCGATTGCCAGGGCGATGATTCATGATCCGCCGGTGTTGATTTTTGATGAACCGACGTCTGGACTGGATGTGCTGGTCGCCAGAAACGTGATCGATGAAGTCGGGGCGCTACGGGATCAGGGGAAGTGTATTATCTATTCGACTCATATTATGAGCGAAGTTCAGAAGCTGTGTCACCGGATCGCGATCATTTATCGCGGTAAAATCCTCGCAGCGGGGTCGGTCAAGGAACTGGCAGACCAGCACGATCAGCCGAGTTTAGACGAATTATTTTTTAAGCTGATCGATCAGGAAGATGCGAGAATTGCAAACGCTGTCGTTGCTTGAGCCGTGATGACGGTCAGTTTGATGTGAGAAGTCCGTGATTTGTGCCACTGCTTAGGAGTCCTCGGAGAAGCAGTGTCTTCGACCGGTTGATTTTAGACCGAAGTGCACTGCTTGACCGAGTCCTCGGAGAAGCAGTGTCTTTTGCATGCCGGTCTTAGAGCCAAGAGCACTGCTTGACCGAGGACGGTCAAGCAGTGGCACAAGACTTGTAAGACGTTGTGCGGGTTTCGCGTCTATTTTCGTCGCCAGAGGCCTCGGTAGATGTTGCAGCCCATCTTTCGGCCACGACGATGGAAATTCGTCAAGAAGTCCATATCACTGGCACCGGCAGGTTCGGGGGGTGGAGTCTCTGCCACGAATTCAACGTGATGATTCATCAACGACGAAATCACCTCGAAATAATCTCCGACGTCGGTCCACGAATGGACGAAACCATCGTGCTTGACGACCCTGGCTAGCATGTCGGCGAATTCATCGGTAAACAGTCGACGCTTCGTATGTTTCCGTTTCCACCAGGGGTCAGGAAAATAGACATGAGCCGCTGCAACGGAATGTGATGCGACCTGGTTCGTCAGGAACTGCTTTGCGTCACCACCGATCACGCGTGCGTTGGGAAGTTCCCGTTTCGCCAGCCGTTTTGCCGCTCGGCGTCCTTCGGTGTAATCGAGTTCAACACCAAGCCAATTGGTTTCTGGTCGATTCAGGCTGGAATCGAGCAGGAATTTGCCTCGACCACATCCGAGATCAAGTTCAACGGGGTGGTCGTTGCCGAAGACTGACTTCCAATCGAGCAGTCCTTCGAATTCAGCGAGGGGTGTAAAGTAGGGTCGCAGATCAACGACTGGCTGAGACATGGTACTCATCTTATTCGTCACCCGATTGCGGGCGGTCACGGTGAATGGGGACTCCGATCATGACTCCGCTGAACACCATTTTCTCTTTCACAAACCCTTGAAACGCGAATTCTGCTCGACGGCCTGGCCGCAGCTTTGTCATTTTGACCATGATCAGCAATCGATCACCGACAAACACGGGCGAACGGAAACGGACTTCTTCCATTCCGCCGAAACCCAGAAAATCTCCTTGCAGCAGTTCGTATTTCCGAGCATAGAACCCGGCGAGTTGAGCCGCACATTCACAGAGGACAACACCGGGCATAAGCGGGAAGTCAGGCATGTGGCCTCTGACCCAGAACTCATTTGGCGTAATGTCTTTATAACCGATGACGCCGTTTCCTTCACGATCGACGTAAAGGATCGCCGTCAATTGCTCCATCTCGTATCGCTGCGGATTGACCTGACGGATTTCTTCTAGCGTAAACACCGGTTTGTCAAAGTCGATATTGTCCAAACTGTAAATCATTTGCGGAGGCATGGCGAATCCTTGAACAACCGAACTTACGACAGGAAGCCTTGTGGAAATTCTTCCTCAGGATGTTTCATTCACAACATCCTGCATCGGTATTGTCGACGATCAAATTAAATCAACGAAAAATTCTGCAAAAACCGGACAGCTCAGAAGGATGAAGGATGATTCGTAAAAGATCAAGGGCGCAAGGTGTTAAGAATAGCCGGATTGAGCGCAATGTTGTTCCAGCGCTGCCAATATCGCCCGAAGAGTCACGCAGTCAGCGTCGATTTCATTCGGTCGGTCCATCGACGACAACCAATGCGTGATTGACTTCGTCGTACTGATACTTTTTGCCGCCGGGAAGAACGGGTAATTCAATCTTGTTGGCTCTGATGATTTTTTCCATGAATTCGTCATAGCCCATGGGATAACGACCGTTTTCTGCCTCGAACAGTCTGACGGCATGTTCAATGTGGGTCTTGGAGATGCGTTCCAGCATTGGTCCATAGGCCGACGTCCCCGAGGTGATCGGATCAGTCGCATGGATCTTGGAATCACTCACCTTCTGTCCGGCATTCGGGTCAAACTGACCAATATCGGTCGTGGTTTTGCCGATGATGGAATTCGGTGATTTCTGCGTTTGTTTTTCGAGACTGTCCATGCAGCCGCTAAGAAACAGAACAGGAATCAAGGCCGTCGTCATACAAGTCAGAACACGAGACATCAGAGCATTCCTTGAGATTGAGATGAGGGAGACGTTTTCGACGAAAAGCTGTTTGTTTGAGAGTCAGGGGTTAATGCATTTGGGGGCACGGGCTGAAGCCCAGGCTACGGGTTGTGAGGTCAGGCGAATTGTTTCAAAAACCTTCTTCGGTACTCCTGCGGATCTGCTGGAAAGACGCTTTCAAAGGTGTCTTCGTCGGTCGCTCCCCGTTGAAAGCGTCGTTTTTCGAATACGGGCATTGCTAAACCCGTAACTGCCAGAACACCTCGACGGACGACCTCGCCTTTCAGTGCATAGAGGCGTTCTTCCTTCCAGTCGGTCAGTTCAATAAACGGGATTCCTTCGGCGACTTCGATGACATTTGGCAGGGCAAACGGGCTGAAGCCTCGAAAGCCGAGTGCTGCGACAGGGGCGGATGATCGGACATGTCCGCGACTTTGACCTCCGGAATAGGTCAATGAGTGTTTAATCGCATGCACACCCCAGCCTTCCTGGTACAACATCTGATTATTCAAGACGCTGCGGATCGTCAATTCGGCGTTTTCGTGGATCGGATAGTCTTTCAAGTTTTCGTCCCCGCCATCGCCGTCAACAAGTAACTTCCAGTCGGGATATCGATCGCGAATCGCCTGGCAAAGTGCCAACGTCATTGCTGCGGATTGAACGTCAAGCGGCTTATAGTCTTCGAGGACTCGAATCGCGGCATCGACCGAGACCGCCGAAATCGGGACTTCGACCCGTTCGAGCAGATAGCCCAGATCGAGTTCATCAAGGAACTTTTGAGCCTGTCGCGCATCAGCGCCGTCGCCGCCGACGTCGAGCGTAAAGGCTTTCAGCCGCTGCGGTGTCTCACCCCGTTTCAGCAGCAGATGATAGAGCGTCAACAGTACGGCTCCGCTGTCGATCCCGCCGGAAAACAGGACTCCAATCGGTTCGCGTGAGTCGACCCGGTCGAGCCATTTATTGAGTTCCGTCGCCAGTGCACCGATGTAGGCCTCACCGATTTCGTCGAGATTGGTACTTAATCGATTCCGCTGTGGGTTGAAGAAGCGAGTGTATGTCGGGCTGGGATCAGGGCAACCCACCAGTGCCAGTTCTGTCAGATGGTGTGCGGGGACCATTCGCGTGTAACTGGGGTGGAACTGGCCATCCAATCCCTCTTGCTTCAGCCAGTTCCAGATTGTGTCGATTCGTTCGGCAATGACGAGAACGGGTCCGGCATGCTGTTTCGCGATGAAATATCGCAAGGGGCGACCGATCGACCGAGCCATACGGACGATTTTTCCTTGTTTATGGATCAAGGCAAACTGGCCGTCGATTCCGCGGACCTGTTCGGGATCGCCCGACGCAACACGGGTCAAAGCCTCGTCAGCGGACATATTCAAAAACGTATTTCCTGCCGGATCGACCAGATTGATCAGACGCTCGATCAATTGAACTGACTGCATGACGACTCCTTGATCCTGAAAGACTCAGTGCGGCTGTAACTCACATTAAGGGCAGGCGAGGCTTTTGCCGAGTCGTGAAGTCGGTACACACATCGACTCGGCCACGGCCTCACTCTCCCGTTGGAAAACTTCGCGGTCGGCGAACGAACGGAAGATGATCATCACGTCATCATGCTACCTCATCGCTTGGGAGGCAAACCAGTCTAAGGATGCCGCTGCATCCGGGACTCGAATTCCTGTTTTGCACTCGTAAATTATAGGTTCGTACGATCGATTTCCTGTTCAACGATCGTCAGTACTGCGAACGATCGGTTTGAAAGATATGGTATCGCCGTTTGACGATGGCCGTCATTCTCCGTAGATCGGACGATGCCGATAAGGCGTTTCGAGAATCAAGACGCACATTGCTGTCAGGTACAGACGGCCAGCCTTATCGGCGTATTCTTCTCCTTCGCCTTCCGGACGGGGGCTCCACGAACCGCGAACATCCTGGCCCGGCTTGGAGCTTCCTGCCGAGACCTGATTTTTCACCACCGCCTCAAGAATCGCAGTGCTCCAGAGCTTCCAGTCGTCACCACCCATGTTATGGACGACTTGCGTGATGTAGTACCATTCAAATACGTTGCGTCTGCCTGCGGACCATTGTGGACGATTGCGATCTTCCATCAGGAATTTGACTCCGTCGACCAATGGCGGGTGCGTCTTGGGCCAGCCGAGCCATTGTCGGCAAAGCAAGCCGATCGCCGTCCGAGCCGTCGTCACGCGAGACTCTGGCTCGTTCGGTTCGTATTTATAGCGGGCACCGCCATGTTCCTGGACTCGATCGAGAAAGCCGGATGATCGCTGGAATTCTTCTGGTGGAACAGAAATCCCCGCGATCCGAGCAGAATGGAGTGCCATTAACGCCCACGCCGTCACCGAAATGTCGCCGGACATGACTCGTTGCGTTAATGGTCGATACTTCCAGCCACCCATGTCAGGATGTTGCGAGTCGATCAGGTATTTCACGGCAAGCTCTGCGGGGGGTTGTAGCTGAGCGTCGTGCGTCATCGCCAGTGCCTCGCACAGAGCGATCGTTGCCATGGAATGGGCATAAAAAGCCGCATTACGGCCTTGTTCCTGTCGCTGGTCGTGCAAATCCCCGGTGGCGGGATCCTGGATTTCCCGTAGCCACTTCAGACCCTTTTCGACGACCTGCTGGTGTTCGCCTGACTGGTGAGTGTCGCCATGACCAAGAAACGCCAGCAGGGCCAGAGCTGTCGCTCCGGTATCGGTTTTGATGTATGACCGCCCCGCGTCGGGGTAACCCTGATGCAGTTCCCAGTGCCCGTCACTTGCCTGGTGTCGAGCGAGCCAGCCAAGTCCTGCCTTGATGGCACGTTCCGCGTCCGACGATCCCCCAAGTTGTTCGAGATTTGCGTTACGCAAGCGTGGATTTCGGCCGGATAATGCTCCGCCGACACCGACCGGAACGACTCCCAGCGGACTGGGTGTTGCGCTGCTGCCGGGGTTGGGTGACGGATTCTTTTCGATTGGCTCGCCACCTGCAACCGATGCGACCTCAACCGGTGACGAGATGGTCCGGCGCGATTTGGGGGGGGCCGGCTGGACCAACGCTCCCGGTTCAGTCCAGGTGAGGATCAGAGTATCGACCACTTTTCGCTGTTGGGACTGAAGGACAATCAGGCCGAGTATCATCAGGATGACTGCATGGACCAACAGGCTAACCGCCAGTCCTTTTCCTCCCGATCTGGCCCACTGGCGGAACTGTTCGAGCCATGTTCGGTTTTCTGTCCGATTCTCCGTCAGATGGAAATCGATTGAGACAACCGGGCGCGGTCCCCTCGATCGGCCTTTGGAACCAGGTCTGGTTCCAGTCGATTCCCGCTTACGACTTTCTGGTTGTGACTGATCGCCCGATGACATGTTGTTCCTCTTTGGTTAGTAGGAATACCATATCCTTCGGGGGTGAATCCATGATCTGCGCCGGATTTGAATGAAACGAAAAGAGCCGTCCTCAAATTAAGGACGGCTCGTGCGGAATTGAATTAGGCTAACTTCAACCGATTATGGCAGGAATGGATTGCCTGGGTTGGTGTTGTAGTTCTGTGGGAACAGCGGGTTCGGGAAGGCAGGGTCAGCAGAACCTCGCATGTTGAATTCCGCATTGTAGAAGGCGTTGTACAGATTTTGCGTTGCCCCGTTCTGTTGGAACGTGTTGTTTGTGTCGAGTGAGTTGGCATCGTCGACCTGGAACAGTTGAACCAGGCGTGGTGAAGGATTGGTGAAACTGAAGTTGTCCTTAAGCGGGTCGCTGAAGGTCGCGTTTCGTGCACCAAGGAATGCACCGTTTGGTGACGTATCTCCTCGAAGCGGTGAGTAGATGCCGTTGATAAAGATCGTGTTAACAAAGGGATCCTGGATATTAACCGTGTTACCCTTGTTGCCGATGAGACGCAGATCCATCTGGGCTGTATAGTCCCAGTAAACCGTACTGAGTCCTGGTGGGGCGACCCGGACACTTGGAAGTGGTTGCCAGGCCAATCCGGTTTGTGGATTGTACTGGACGAACGATTCGATGTGCAGGTCGTTGGCGACGTTGCCGGAAATCGTGTTTCTCTGGATGTCTGCAGCCAGATAGGATTCCGTGCTGACCCGAATGAATACACCGTCGGCGGCTCGCAGGTTCTTGTTAGTTCCGTTGAACTGGATGATGTTGTCATAAAGGTTCAACACCGCATTGTCAGTTGTAGGCAGCCACAGGTAGTTACTCAAGTCTTGTGCAGCGAGGATTGGTGACAAGCTACCTGTGTTCGTGAAGAAGCCACCGAAGGCTTCAGGATCGTTGGGATTGAACGGAATCTGGGGATTGGAACCCGCGTTCGTATCGATGAATCCTGTGAACTCGTTCGTGAACGAGTATCCCGCGTTCAGTTCCATCCGGACACCGAGGTTACCGTTGTTATCGATCGTGTTTTTGGAGATGTTAAACGTGCTGTACACGCCATTTCCCGAGAAGGGGGAACGATAGTCGCCAAAGTTTCCTTCCAGCAGAATATTGATCCCTGTTCCACCGTTATTGATGATGCTCGAATTGGTGATATTCGCATTCAGATATCCACCAAGGTTACCTTCACTGTCCCCAGTGCCAGTCCCGTTGGCGTTATCCGCGAAGTCGTTTCCGTGAAGGTTGATACCGTTCAGGGTATTCCCCTGAATGACGGACTCGTTGACATTCAATGTTGCAATACCAGCGGCATTGAATACCCATGTTGTACTCTGAGCACCGTCGACGATCACAAGTCTTGAAAGCGCTTCGAAGTTGATACCATTACCACCGTTTGCGTCGGTTGGCGATGGGCCACCGATCAGGACTCGGTCGACTGTTACGGTCGCATCAGCCTCGAGGCCTGCTTGCATATGGATACCGTCTGCGGCGTTCGCTTGAATGACGGTCGAGTAAAGTGGTACTGCATGAGCCACATCACCTTCGATCAAAACGTCGTGGTTACCACCGAGATACTGGAGCAGGATACCGCTCAAACCAGTCGGGTTCACGCCGAAACCGTTGTGGTTGATTTCCGTGTTACCCGTATTTGCACTGACTTGCATGAACGTCACCGACGGTGCGTCGTACGTGAGGAATGGATTGTTATTCGCCTGGTCGGTCGGGGTGATCGTACTGGTCAGGAAGATACCGTTCGATCCGTTGTCATTGATCTGAACGTTATCCAGGGTTGACCGTTCGTTGCCAAGCTCATACCCGAACGATGATCCTGGGGCGAGGCTGATTCGAAGTCCGTTCTGGGCGTTCGAGTTAAACGTGGTTGCGTTGGCGTTGAGAACCAGGAGCGAGTCGCCGCACAGGTCAACTCGGGCACCTTGTCCCACTCCGTTCAATCCGTTGTTGTTCAGCGAGTCACCGATCAGATTGATTCGATTTGGGGTTCCCGTGAATTGCTGATTAGGATCTTGAGGATCGCTTCCAAGCCCGTAGAACCGCAAGCCGTTCACTCCGTTGCCCTGCATGAAGCTGTCTACGATGTTCGCACGAACCAGCGATGCTGTTGTTCGATTGAATAGGATTCCATTCACACCGTTGCTGTTCATCAACGTGTCGTAGATGCTCGCATGCATGTACGACGTACCGTTACTGTTCAATACGATTCCGTTCACCTTGTTATTAGAGAACGAACTCATGCCGGTGAAGTTCGCGTCAGGGATTGTCTGGATCAGAAGGTTCAAGGTACTGTTGTCGTTGGTCGTTGCGGACAAGCCACTTCCCGTGACCAGTCCATTCGAATTCAATCCGCTACCCGACGTATTGCTGGAGACGAAGTTGGTCAGCGTAATATTTTCAACGGAATTTCCATTGACTACGATCGAGACGTTGTCACCCCCAGTGGTTGAAGAGTTTTCTCCGGAACCTGATCCGTTGCCACTGATCGTGTCATTGTTATTGGAATAGTTCAGAATGCCATTGCCTGAGGATTGCAACACCAGGCCGTTGTTGGCGTTGTTCGTAATGGTGTTGTCGTGGCTATACACGGTCAGTCCGCCGGTTGACGATCCATCGGCTGACAACACGAGTCCGTAATTGAAGTTGGAATTAATGGTGTTGTAGGCAAGAATCGCGTTCAGGCTCGAGCTGTCGCTACGAGAGATCTCAAGGCCCCCTCCTGTGAAGACGGGCTTTCCATCAACCACACCTTGTCCGTTCGAGGACAGCGTATTGTTCTGAACGACAACATTCGAAGCGGTGGCGTTCCCTGCCGTTTCTACATGAATGCCGAATCCGCCGTAACCCGTGACGGTGTTGGTGTCAATGATAGACGAACGTGCTGATGAGCTATCGAGCGTTGCGTTTCCGGATGCAATGACGTGGATCCCATCAGATCCATTTCCCGTACCTGGTGTCGACGAACCGAAGACACCACCCGAGGCTTCAACCGCCACGCTGGTGTTAAGCGGTTGATTGACCTTTCCGGTCGCTGTCAGGCCATTGCTGAAGGTGACGGTGAGTAACGAACTGTTCGTGGCCGCTGACGTGAGCGGCGTACTTCCGCCGTTTTGTTCGAATCGTGCTGTGGCGTTAAAGACATCCTTTGGAGCGAATCCGGTGAAGCCCATTGGCAACAGTTGAGTGTAGGCGGCTAAGCCGGAGTTGGCGTTAGTGGCGGGCTTGTTCGTCGCACTGATGAGTAGCGGTGATGAACCCGCGATGACGTTGTTACCGTTGAGTGAGGTTAGCAGTGTGTCATTAATCGGCTGAAGCACAACGGGGTTAACCGTGCCGAGCAGACCCTGGTTCGTTGTTGCAATCGTGGCTGGTGTTCCCGCCAGATTCCACAGGACGCTCGTGATGTTGACACCAGGATCGGAAAGGTTGGTGATCGTGAACGGAGCGGTTCCGCTGACTCCATTGAAGGAGAACGAGAACGCATCGTGCGGTGCGGGTGTCGAGACGGAACTCGAATTGGAGATCGTGTTGTTGGTGATGTCGTAACTGAGCACCGCTGTGCCGGAAGCCGCGAGATTGATTGCGGAAACTGCGTTGAAATTAAAGGCGTTTCCGGGGTTCGAAATACTGCCGTCGGCATTTTTAATCAATTGACCGCCGATGACGATGTCCGTGGTTCCACTGTCGGTGATCAGGCCAATACCGTATTGCTGATTTCCCGTCGCGGAATTATTTACTGCAGATGTCGACGCCAGTCCAAAGTTGTTGTTCACCACATTGAACGTGCTGACAGAATTGTTGGTCGTGTAGATGTGCAACCCGTCTAACGTGTTCGCGGTGAAGACGTTGTTGATGACCCCAAAGGCAGGTGGAGTGACCAGTGTCATACCTGTTGGGATGACCGGAGAAGGTGTTGTGGAGGCTGGTGTCAGGAAGTGCAGCGTTCCTCCGTTGGCGTCCAGTTCCAACCCGTTTTGCAGGTTGTTGCTGAACGTGTTCGCATTGACAACAACTGGTGTTGTCGACGTCGCAGGCGTGTTCGCACCGCCGATAACACCTCCGATTGAAGCACCTGCTTCAGCATTCAGCTTCAAGCCCGAATTGCCGTTCTTGTTGAAGGTGTTCCCCTGAACGAGGACTTCCAGTGGGAGAACAAACGGCGGTGAACCATGGTTGGTGACGTTAATACCGTCGCTGACGTTGTCATGCACATTGTTGTTGCTGAAGATCGATTCCGTGCCAGGCGGAATGCTTCCGGTCGGATAAATACCGGAGGTGAATGTGCCGGAAAGGTTGGTCAGTGCAACACCGTTTAAACCTTTGAGGATTTCGTTGTTGTTGATGTTCACTGCGATGTTGTTCTTGCCCGCAATACCGTTGCCGGTCGCGCTACCGGTAATCTGGAATCCAGAGACTTCCATACCGAGGGTGTTTCCACCCGTCAAAGTAATGACATCACCACCCGAGCTGTTATACAGCATTGGTGCCGAACCGCCCGTGTAGCCAGGCATTGTCAAGGTTTGACCAGGCAGATTTGCGGTCGTGAACGAGTGAGCAACCGATGTGCTCAGCAGGTGCTGACCACTGAACAAATCGAGTGTTTTGGTCGTGTCAAGATTGGTGTTTGACCCGTCGGTCCGTGGCTGGACCAGGATCACGTCATATTGTTGACGCTGTGCAAGCGGGATCGCTTCGTATTGGGCAATACTGTTGAATGGGCTGTTTGCCATTCCGTTGCCGCCGGTCGCGAGATTCGGGTTAATGTTAGCCACGAAGTACGGACGGTGTGTGCTTGGATCGATGGCGATATCCGTCGTCGTGTAACTGCTGGTTTTCGCGATCACGCGATTCTGGCGGAAGACGTTCTGAACCAGCCGGTCATGAACTCGAGGGTTTCGGAACCAGCGACTGGATTTACCGTTTGGTAGATTCACGAAAACCTGGAATTGGGTGTTCAAGCCAAACACATGATCATCAGTGACTTGAACTCCAAACTGAACGTCTTCGTTGATCTGAGACAGCAGTCGACCGCTGACACCGGTGAAATCGCCACCCTTCTGGCCATTACCGGTGAAGTAATAGCCACCGATATAGGCATTCAACCCATAACGACCCAGGAGCGGGACAGGACCGCCTGTCTCGGCATCGAATCCTGTGTAAGACTGTTCGACAGTGTTGTTGCGGATAAGTCCAATTCCACTGCCATAGAGGAACGAATTTGTCGTCAACTGGCTGGAAAGAACGTGGTCGGCATTACTGATCGGAATGTATCCATTGACGCGATAGTCAACGTATCGACCAAGCGACTCAAAACTGAGGCCAACCTGCTGATAGGGTTGTGCGTGGCCGTTGTCGAAATCAAACCAGACCGAGAACCCGACGATTCGGTCGAGTCCTTCCATCCAGTGTCGCCAGCCGGTTCCCACCGTGGCGCCACCGCGACTGTCGTAGGTAATCATCCCCATCCCGTGTACGAACAGGATCGAGTCTTCGTCGAGCTTATAGGGGGCGAAGATACCGATGTTCGTGTATCCCGCCTGGTAACCATAAAGGCCACCACCCCGCGAATCGATGTTGACCCGTGGTGCGAATATACGATCCACACTGGACATGCCGTAAAGTGACCCGGCGCCGCTTGGAAGCGGTTGTGCACCGTAGTCTGAAATCGAAGGCGGACCTTGTGGGATCACCTGCCCGCCAGTGTTGGCGGGCGGGCCGATTTGCACAGTGCCGGCCGGCTCATTGAATTGAGCCCGTGCGATTCCGAACATGGTTGCCCAGGCAACCAAGCCCAATAGACACCGTTTAACTGAGAGATTCATCGGTTGCTCCAGCGTCCTGCTGCGAAAACCTGCCCTAAATTACCGCTTCTTCCGACGAGCCCGGCGCATGTCAGACTCTGACGGCTATTCCGCCTCTAGCGGTTATCTCTAGTTTTCGGAAAAGTCGTGATCGCCGGTTGAGGCAAAAACCGTTAAGTCGTGCACTTTTGGCTTAATCACGAGAAATCTGCCAAAGCACCCAAACTTCCCAATCGCCGAAAACCCCATGGTTGGTACGATCGAAGTCGGTAATCGGGTATCATTTGTCGCTGGCAATCCGTTTGTCAGACCGCAGAACGGCAGGTTCCGCCGTTCCACGGCAGTTCAAACGGATGGTACCGGGCGTTAAGAACTGCCAACATTCGCCAGGATTCCGGCGTAACTGTGCTCGTCACACGACAACGGGATTTTTTTCGATGTCTGGCAGTAACGAGTCTTAGAGACTCGGTATCAGGTCCGAAAGAAAGGGACCTGAGATGTAATGTGAGGAAACAACCCATCTAAGACCCGTGATGCGAGCGGGGATGGAACAAGATCGTTCATGATTCACTCCCCGAATGACGACTCAGCACGGCGCAAGATTCTTTCAATTGAGGCATTGGCTTGCGAGATTTCCTTGTGGCAGGCTCAAGGGAAAAAGGTCGTTCATTGCCACGGTGTTTTCGATCCGATGCACATCGGCCATATCCGACATTTCGCAGCGGCACGAAATTTTGGCGACATCTTGATTGTCACCGTGACGCCCGACCGGTTTGTGAATAAGGGGCCGCACCGTCCTGTGTTTCCCGAGGATCTACGAGCGGAGGCCATCGCGGCTCTGGAAACCGTTAACTTCGTTGCGGTGAATCGCTGGCCTACCGCCATTGAAACAATTCAGACTCTCAAACCAGATGTATTTGTGAAAGGGTCGGAATTTCGTGGCGGAAAGGATCTTACAGGAGCCATCGCGCTCGAAGAGAACGCCGTCACGTCCGTGGGAGGCCGTCTGGAATTCACGGACGATATGACGTTCAGCGCTTCACACCTGGTGAATCGACACTTGTCTGTTTTTCCACAGGAAGTCAGCGATTATCTGGCTGATTTCTCAGTCCGGTACCAAACCGGCGGCATTCTCAAATTCTTGGATCAGTCCCGGACATTAAAAGTACTGGTCGTTGGTGAGACCGTTATTGACGATTATCAGTATGTGGAAGCGATCGGAAAATCGTCTAAGGAACCCACGCTGGTCGTCAAATCACTCAGCAGTGATCGTTTCGCCGGAGGGGCGGCTGCCGTTTCGAATCATGTCGCGGGATTTTGTGATCGGGTGGCCTTGCACTCGATTTTGGGTGAAGTGAACTCTGAGGAAGATTTCATCCGTTCATGCCTGAAGAAAAACGTCGAACCGAGCTTTTTGTATCGACAGCGATCTCCCACGATCGTCAAGCGACGATTCATTGAACAATATTTTTACAGCAAGTTATTTGAAGTCTACGAGCTCAATGACGAGCTTCCGACGGGAAACGAAAGTGCTGCATGGACCAGCTCATTGGCGGGTCGACTTTCAGAATTCGATGTGGTCATCGTAGTTGATTCGGGACATGGCTTTCTGACGCAGGAAATGATCGATTTGCTTTGCCGTGAAAGTCGGTTTCTTGCGGTGAATACGCAGTCCAATGCTGGAAACCTCGGCTATCATGTCATCTCGAACTATCCTCGAGCTGATTTCGTCTGTATTGCGGAAAACGAAATGCGATTGGAATCGCGAGACCGGAGAAGCGACTTGCGCCCGATGATGGAAGATGTCTCCCGCCGATTGAATTGTCCTCGTGTCGTCGTGACGCGGGGCAAAAAGGGCTGCAGTACCTATCGTTCTGGGGAGGGGCACGTGGACATTCCAGCCTTCGCTTCGAATGTCGTCGACCGAATCGGAGCTGGAGACGCGTTTCTCTCGATCACATCGTTATGTGCGGCGCAGGATGCTCCGCTTGAAGTATTGGGTTTCATCGGCAACGTTGTGGGTGCTCAAGCGGTGGCAACGGTGGGAAACAAGTCTTCCATTGAGCGGATTCCCCTCTCACGCCATATTGAGCACTTGTTGAAATGAAAAGTTGCCGGTCAATCCCAAACACCGACTCTCGTGTTGATCCTGCCAAGCTGTCGCGAGCCAATCCGGTCTTGGACGCAGATAAGGATACCGACGACCGAATTCCCTGGAACAATCGAGTCAATATAAGGAAAGCTGAATGGACTCCATCCGAAACGTGCTGGTGACTGGTGGTGCTGGCTACGCAGGCGCGGTCCTCGTTCCGAAGCTACTGGCTGCGGGCTATCGCGTTCGAGTTCTGGACTTGTATCTTTATGGTAAGCACGTCTTCGACGATTGTCGTTCGCCCATGCTCGAGGAATTTGAAGGGGACCTGCGGGACACGGCCCTTGTTGCTCGCGCCGTGTCCGGATGTAACGCGGTGATCCATCTCGCCTGCATCAGTAACGACCCCAGTTTCGAGCTGAATCCTGTTTTGGGCCGTTCGATCAACCTCGATGCCTTTCCTCCATTGGTGAAACTGAGTCGTGAAGCAGGTGTACGCCGATTTATTTTTGCGTCATCGTCCAGTGTTTACGGTATCAGTGATTCGCCCGACGTCACAGAGGACCATCCATTAAGGCCTTTGACCGATTACAGTCGTTTCAAAGCCGAATGCGAACCGATTCTGCTCGAACAACAATCTCCCGACTTTACGACATTAGTCTTACGGCCCGCGACGTTGTGCGGTTATTCACCGAGGCAGCGGCTCGACTTGACGGTCAACATTCTCACGAATCATGCGATCTGCAATCGACGAATTACCGTCTTCGGCGGCTCGCAGTTAAGGCCGAATTTTCATGTCGAAGACATGGCCGACCTCTATCTTCAGGTGCTTCAGGAACCAGCAGAACGTATTGCTGGTCAAGTCTTCAATGCTGGTTACGAGAACCACAGCGTTTCGGATTTAGCACTCATCGTAAAACAAGTTGTTGAAAAAGAATTAGAATGTGGCAACATCGAAATTGTCACGACTCCGTCAGACGATTTGCGATCATACCATATCTCTTCTGCCAAAATTCAACGAACTCTCGGTTATCGACCACGTCGTTCGATTGAAGATGCTGTGCGAGGCTTGGTCTCGGCATTTCGGAGTGGAAAACTTCCTGATTCGATGACGAGGTCGACTTATTTCAACATCAAACGAATGCAAGAGGTTAACCTGAAGTGACTGCCAGTGTTGACGAATTGCATCTGATTGCAAGGCGCATCCGAAAGACGGTGCTCGAACTGTCACATCGTGCGGGAACGCCGCATCTCGGTTCGTCGTTGTCGTGCGTCGAAATGGTGACCGCAGCGTATTGGGGTGGTTTGAATCTTGATCCCGCATTTGCCGCTGACGTAAGTCGCGACCGCTTCATCCTGAGCAAGGGGCATGCCGCCACCACGTTATACGCAGCATTGGCAATGAAAGGTTTTTTTCCCGAGTCCTGGCTGGAAGACTATGCAAAATCGGGAAGCCCTCTCGGTGAACACCCGAGTCCCGGCACTCCGGGTATTGAAATGGCGACCGGTTCGTTAGGCCACGGTTTGCCTGTCGGAATTGGCCTGGCGATGGCTTCGCGGATTCAAGCGCACGACAACCGGGTTTGTGTCCTGATGAGCGACGGAGAATGTAACGAGGGGTCGGTGTGGGAAGGTGCCTTGTTTGCGCCTTCTCAACGTCTGAACCGATTGACGGTCATGATTGACTACAACAAGTGGCAGGCGACCGGACGAAGTGACGAAGTGACGGCGCTTGCTCCGCTTTGTGAGAAGTGGTCGGCGTTTGGTTGGCGCGCGGTCGAAGTCGATGGGCATGATGTGGTCACTCTTTCTCAATGGCTGAACGCGCCACCCGACCCCGATGGACGCCCAACGGTCCTGGTCGCCCACACGGTCAAGGGAAAGGGAGTCTCGTTCATGGAGGACGATAATAACTGGCATTATCGGATTCCCTCTTCGTCGGAACTCGCTCGTGCCCTGGCGGAGTTGCAACCGTTATGAGAAACGCTTTCGCCGACGAAATCACCACACTTGCCGAAACCGATTCAAGAATTGTCTTGCTCAGCGGTGATATTGGTAACCGGCTATTCAATGACTTTAAGGAACGATATCCGGATCGGTTTTACAATACCGGGGTCGCCGAAGCGGACATGATCGGTATCGCGGCCGGTCTTGCTCTGGGAGGTATGAAACCTGTTGTTTACACGATTGCTTCGTTTGCGGTCTATCGAGCATACGAACAAATTCGCGTCGATCTGTGTTATCCCAGTCTTCCTGTCGTCATCGTTGGTGTCGGTGCTGGTTTGGGTTATGCCTCCAACGGTCCTACTCATCACTCATGTGAAGACGTTGCTGTTTTACGAGCGTTGCCAAATATGACGGTACTTGCACCGGCAGATGCCTGGGAACTTCGATCATTGCTGGGGGCTGCGCTGCAGCTCAGCGGCCCTTCTTACATGCGAATTGGAAAAAAGGGCGAACCACTCGTTCACGAATCACGACCGGCCATACAAATTGGACGCCCCTTTGAATTGCGAACAGGCAATGACGTCGCGATTCTTTGCTCCGGAACATTGCTGCCACAATCGCTTAATGTCGCGAGCGAATTGGAATCGACAGGAGTCAAGACAGCCGTTTACAGTTTGCATACGATCAAACCCCTGGACGAAATGTGGCTGGGTCGATTGTTTCGCGAAGTCAAACTTGTTGTGACCATCGAAGAACATTCGCGAATCGGAGGTCTTGGCGGAGCGGTCGCGGAATGGAAAGCCGACTCTTTCGAAGCGAACGCCCGGCTATTGCGACTTGGTACTCCGGACCAAATCCTGCATCATTCCGGCGAACAAGAACATGCACGAGAAATGTGCGGATTGACGGTTGAAAAAATGACGAATGACATCAGACAGGCATTGTCAAAGTAATTGTCCGGATTTCGTGTGACTGAAAATCACGAATTCTCGAATGGACACAGGCAACGAAACAGAGCTTTTTCGAATGAAAACTCCTGCAGCAATTCTGGTCGAAGTGGACCGGCCATTGGAACTGGTGGATCTTGAGATCCCCATACTGAAGCCGGGACAAGTTCTCGTTGAAATTGTCTACAGCGGGGTCTGCCATACGCAGGTCATGGAGGTGCGAGGCAAGCGTGGACCGGATCGTTTTTTGCCGCATTGTCTCGGCCACGAAGGAAGCGGCGTCGTCGTAGAATCTGGTCCTGATGTTTCACGAGTGAAGCCGGGCGATCGAGTTGTCCTGTCGTGGATCAAAGGGAGTGGCAGCGATGTCCCGGGAACTCAATATCTTTGGAATGGACGAACGGTTAACTCGGGAGCAATCACAACCTTCAGCCGGTTTTCCGTGATCAGTGAGAATCGGCTCACTCATCTTGATGCAGAATTGTCGTTTGATCTGGCAGCGCTGCTTGGTTGCGCGATTCCCACGGGCGTCGGCATGGTTTTCAATTCAGCGGCGGTAAGGGCCGGCCAAAGCGTTGCCGTCTTCGGGGTCGGTGGCATCGGACTTTGTGCTTTAGCGGCGGCAGCGGCCAGTGGTGCCACTCCGTTGATTGCTGTCGACCGGCAGCCCGACAAGCTGGCAATTGCCAAGGAGTTGGGGGCTTCTCATTTGATTTGCGTCACAGAAAAGGACCCCGTTGAAGCCATCAAGGGAATCTGTCCTGGCGGGGTTGATGTCGCGATTGAAGCGACGGGACGTGCGTCGGTCATGCAACAATCTCTGGAATCCGTACGCAGTCAAGGCGGAACGACGGTGATCGCGGGAAATGCCCCTCAGGGTGAATTCTGGCAATTCGATCCACGTCAATTGAATCAAGGCAAGCGGATCTTGGGAACGTGGGGTGGAGATAACGTTCCTGATCGTGACTTTCCGCGTTATCAAAGGTTGCTCCTGGCAAACAAACTGCCGTTACAATGTCTGTTGTCACGTCGTTATTCGCTAAGCAACATCAATGACGCTCTGGACGATCTTGAAGCGGGGCTTGTTCCGAGACCGTTAATTGATCTGTCGCTGCCCTAGGGAATTGTCATGCGGATCGGGATCGACTTCGATAATACACTCGTTTGTTATGACCAGTTATTCTGGACATTGGCGCACGACGTTGGAGTCGTCGATGAATCGGTGGCTCATCAAAAGGATGCCGTTCGAGATCACCTGCGAAGTCAAGGCCTCGAAGCCGTCTGGACGAATCTTCAAGGTCAGGCGTATGGTTCGCGAATTCTCGAAGCGACGCCATTTCCTCATTTGCTTAGCGCCTTGACCGAATTTCGCCAGCGCGGCTGGGAAGTTTTTGTGATCAGTCATAAGACGCGATCACCGATCATGGGTGATGATTATGATTTACACTCTGCGGCAAGGAAATGGCTTTCAACCTATGAAATTATTGATTTGTCGCTCCAGTCCCAGAATCGCTCTTCAGTGTTTTTTGAGCTCACCAAACGTGAAAAGCTACAAAGAATTGCCGAAGTTGGCTGCGACTGGTTTATTGATGACCTCCCCGAACTCTTGACCGACATTGCCTTTCCACAAAACGTTGGCCGTGTTTTGTTTGATCCTCATCAACGGGACGAGCCGTTGCCGGACGGTATCCGCAGACTCTATTCATGGCGCGACGCCGTTTCATTGCTGAGTGCAAAGGCATGATCACAATGGCAAGCGAAGACTCAAACGATATCACCCAACTCGCATCTCGTCTCGTGCGACAGCAGGGGATCGACGTTATCGTAACGGTTCAACCGGTTAAAGGAGGACGCAACAATCGCGCGTTTCGCGTCACTGGACCAGATTGCTCATGGTTACTGAAGCAGTATTTTCAGGATCATCAAAGTCAGCGTGATCGTTGTGCATCGGAATGGGACTGGTCACAGTTTTGCTGGCAACGTGGTGTGACTTGGGGGCCTCAGCCGCTCATTCGTGATGAAAAGAATCTCGCTACGTTATTCGAGTTCATCGAAGGTCGGCATCTTCGAAAAGGCGAAGTCTCAGACGATCACGTCGAACAGGCTGCGCAGTTCGTTGCCGAGGTAAACAGGCATCGCGGTCATCCGCTGGCGAGAAATCTATCAGATGCTGCTGAGGCATGTTTTTCAATCAAGGACCATGTTAATTGCGTTGATCGCCGGATCAATCGGCTTTCCTCATTGCCGGTAACTGACCCGATCGATGCTCAACTACAAGAATGGTTGCGGTCGTCACTCATACCGGCTTGGGGATTGATCGCCGAAAAACTGCGATCATCTGTTGAGCCAGATCAATATGAGAATTCGATTTTACAGTCAGAACATTGTCTGTCACCGTCGGATTTTGGTTTCCACAATGCTTTGATGACCGCAACGGGTAGAGTCCGATTCTTTGATTTTGAATATGCCGGCTGGGATGATCCGGCAAAACTCATTTGTGACTTCTTCTGGCAACAAGATTTGCCTGCCCCACGTGAATCAATGCACCATCTGGTCGAAGCACTTTCAACCCCTCATTCCAGATCCGAACTGGAATATCGCGTGAAATTGCTGTTTCCGCTATTCGGCGTGAAATGGTGTTGTCTGTTGCTAAACGAGTTTGTTCGAGAGGACCGGCTTCGTCGGGAGTTTGCACAATCGATGCCAATCTCTGACAACCGACGGGCCCAGCAGCTCGAACGTGCAAACCATCTGCTACTGACGGTCCACGATGAATTCGATTCTTCCAGGACAACCCCGCATCATCCAAGTTAGCTTTCTGCCTTGAGAGTGACCGTGAAGGTACTTCCCACACCGACTTGACTCGTCACTTTGACATTCCCTCCGAACAGTTGGCACAGATGTTTGACGATTGAGAGCCCCAATCCCGTCCCACCGACCTCGCGTGATCGAGCCCGATCCACTCGAAAGAATCGCTCAAAAATCCGCGTTTGGAATTCCTTCGCAATTCCCACACCGTTGTCCTGTACCTCAACAATAACCCATTCACCTTCTCGGCGGGAACGGACGTGAATCGAACCTCCAGGTCGCGAATAATTGATCGCGTTGCCGATCAAATTGTCGACAATCGTTCGCAATCCTTCTGCATCTGCCTGACCATAAAGTTGTTCTTCATTTGAGGCCGTCTCCAGTGTCAATTGCTTCGATTGGGCAATCGCTTGGTGTGCTTCAGCACTTGCTTTCAGGATTGAATTTACTTCAACGGCGTCAACCAGCAACAAATGCTCGCTTGATTCAATCCGAGCTAATTCCAGTAAATCGAGTATCAACGAATTCAGTCGATCCGATTGTTCGGCAATTCTCCCGACAAAAGTGCGGCCGAAATCCCCGTCTTCCAACGCCCCGTTCAACAGCGTTTCGGCATAAGCAGCGATGGCAGCCAGAGGTGTCTTCAATTCGTGCGAAACATTCGACACAAAGTCGCGACGCAGATTTTCCAGGCGTCGGAGTTCAGTCACATCGTGGAAGACCAGCACGGCACCGGGGCAGGGGGTGCCGGGAAGCCGCGACGCCACCACGGCGACGGTCGATTCCGTCCACGGAACCGCGAATTCCATCCGGTGCTGCTCTTGATTCTCATTGAGTGTCAGCCGAATCAACTCATGAATCTGAGGTAAACGTATGGACTCCCATGTGCGACGCCCTACGACATTAAACGACTTTAAATCCAATAACTGTATGGCTGCAGTATTGGCGAGCAAGATTCGTTCGTCGGGATCGACCGCAATGACCCCTTCGACCATCGCTTCCAGAACCGTTGCAAGTTGTTCGTTATCGCGAGTCACTCGTTGCTGGTTTGTCTGCAATTCAACGCTTCGGGTTTCGACGTTGAGGATCATCTCGTTGAATGCGTTCGCTAATCGACCTAATTCATCATCGCTGTCGACGATCATTCGTTCTGGTTGTTTGCCGCTGGACATCAATTTCGTTGCACGAGTCAATTCGACAAGGGGAACAATCCACCAGTGCATCAGCTGGGCGAGCAACGACAGACCAAGCACGAGCAACATCGCAGCCGTTACCAGCATCCGCCATCGTAATGCCGAGACACCTGAGCTGCTGGAGGGAATCGACAAACTGACAATACCGAGGATCGCCAGGCAGAAAAGACCAAAGCCGCCGAAGAGCAAAAGAATTCGGCGAAATAACGGTGAATGCAGCATGTCCAGGTCCATTGGTTGACGCTCGATTTCGGGCGAACGTATGCTAGGCGTCAGGCGAGAATGAGAAAACGAGTCGTTTAAGAATCTCAACAACAGAATCGTATTCGCTTTCCCGCCATTTGGTGACCCATGAGAGGTCGAATATCGACAGAGTTTTCCATTAATTTTCCGGGAATTTTTGCATGATTCGAAATTCACAACTCTTGGGTTTTGCCGCTGTATTGCTGCGATTGTTTGCATGCGTCAACGTCGCCAACGCTCAAGAAGGTCTTAAGGTGGGTGATTCGGCGCCCAGTTTTCAGGCACAGGATGACTCTGCAATGGAATGGAAGTCGAGCGATCACGTTGGAAAAAAGGTGATCGTCGTTTACTTCTACCCGGCTGACATGACCGGAGGGTGCACGAAGCAAGCTTGTGGATTTCGCGACGATATGAAGTCGCTTGTCGAAAAAGGTGTTGAGGTCGTTGGTGTAAGCGGTGATTCCGTAAAGAATCATCAATTGTTCAAGAAGGCCCACGAGTTGAACTTCGCACTGCTCGCCGATACGAATGGCAAGGTCGCCGAAGCGTTCGGTGTCCCGGTGACTCCTGGTGAAAAAACGGTCAAGGCGGTTATTGACGGCAAAGAGGAAGCTTTGACCCGAACAGTGACGACTGCTCGCTGGACTTTCGTAATCAATAAGTCGGGCAAGATTGCCTCAATCAATAAGATGGTCAAAGCCGCTGAAGACAGCAAGGCGATCATTGAACTTGTCAACTCGTTATCCGCACAATAGTGAGATTGCCATGCGTGACCTTTAATCTCTACGCCAGGACTTTTTTAAAAGACAATTCGCGTTCGATATTCGCAATCAACTACACGATGTTTTCAGGGAGTTGTCGATGACCACGGGACGGAGCATTGTGCTCAGCGCTTTTGCTGACGAAGCGGCGAATTCCAAAACAGCAATCGAGCAACTCTCAGTACTCGCGGCTCTGGGATTGAGTTACTACAGTCCACGATTCGTCGATGTCACTGGGGCAGGTAAAGTAAAACATGTCACAGAGCTAGAAGAAGACGAGTTGATCCGGCTGAAGAAATTGCATGCGGACTATGGCATGCACGTCGCCAGCATCGGTTCACGCTTAGGAAAAGTGAAGCTTTTTGATCTCGATGACGGTAGTCACAATAAATATGTGCCCGATCGCCAGTACCACGAAACCGATGTTGCAATGACGATTCGGGCCGCCTTGGCCCTGGACGCAAAGTTGATCCGCGGCTTTTCATTCTATCATCCGAAAGGTGAAGATCCGGAAAAGTATGTCCAGCCGGCTGCGGACCGACTTGGGCCGATTGTTGATTTATGTGCGAAGTCTGGACTTGTTTTTGCCCTGGAAGTCGAGGCAAACCTCGTTGGACAAAATGGTCGTATGCTTGCGGCATTAGCCAATTCGGTCGGGCGATCAAATCTGGTGTGCATCTTTGATGGCGGCAATATTTCGTCGCAAAACCTGTCTCCACTAGATTGCCTGGCGGAATACCGAGCCATGCGGGATCACCTCGGTTGGATTCATATTAAAGACTATCACGTTGATCCAAATCTCAAATGGACTGGTGTCGTTGATGAAGAACGGCTGAAAAATTTTGTCCCCTGCGACGTCGGCGATTCAGGTCACGAATTGATTCTTCGTGACCTGCGCGATCATCTGCCACAGATTAACGAGCGTATGAAGAAGCTTGGTGCGCCCGGGCTGTTCCTTGAACTTGAGCCTCATCTCAAAGGAGGCGGCCAGTTTGGCGGATTCAGCGGTCCCGACGGCATGGGGGTCGCCGTCAGGTCCCTTTGTCGGATGTTAGACTATCTGAGGATTGGCTATCATCTGCGCGGGTTTGACGAAATCCGATCAGCTCGAGGTTTCTAGAGCTGAAACATCTCGAACCGCTGGAAATGGAATACCATATGACTTCACGACGTTCTTCGGTTCGACTCTGTTGCGTTTTCTGCGCGGTGCTCAGTGGCCTTTTGTTGTTGTTGCTTTCTCGCGGTTCCGTGTTATCGCAGGCGACCGCTCAGGAACAACCAGTCATCGAAGATCCTGCGAAGCCTGCCGTCAAAACCAAAGAGCGATATCAGACGAAAAAAAACCATGATCCGAATGGAACGGGAAAGTTCTATATGGGTCGCGAAATCGCGATGGTGATGACCTTCCATGGTGCACCCTGGTTAGAGCGTCCCGAGCGAGAAGAAGAAGAGCGGCTGAGCGAACTGGTACGCGAATTGAAATTAAAGTCAGGTCAAGTTGTCGCTGATGTGGGGGCCGGTTCGGGGGTCATCACGATGATGATGGCACATGAGGTCGGCGAGAAAGGAAAAGTGCTGGCCGTCGACATTCAGCAAGAGATGCTCGATCTGCTTGGTGACAAAATTAAGGATCGCAACATTAAAAACGTCGAGCTTGTGCTTGGCACGGATAAATCGCCCCGGCTGGAACCTGCCTCGATTGATCTCGCTCTTATGGTCGATGTTTACCACGAATTCGAATTTCCCTATGAAATGATGCTCGAATTATCAAAGGCATTGAAACCCGGCGGTCGAATTGCTTTCGTCGAATATCGACGTGAAGATCCCCAGGTGCCGATTAAGCTCGTTCACAAAATGACGGAAGGCCAGGTCAAAAAGGAAATCGGTCAGCCCGAGTTCCAGTTGAAGTGGAAAGAAACGGTCGCATCGCTTCCACGACAGCATGTCGTCATCTTCGAACGACGAGAAAAGTAGGCAATGAATCACGTCATGGACGACGCCCAAAGAAAGACTTTCATGGATGAAAAGCAACGACTGAAACAAATTGCGATCGTTTTCATAGTCTATCTCGTACTGGCGGCATTTCTTCCGGCAGCCGACGACGAAGTCTACTACTGGTGCTGGTCGAAAGACCTGCAATGGAGTTATTACGATCATCCTCCGATGACGGCCGTCCTGATTCGATTAGCGACCGCAGTCTTGGGTGATTCAATTTTTGCGTTTCGCGTTCCTGCCTGTATTGCATCGGCATTCGCGCTTTACGTCATCAGCCGATTGACCTGTTCTCGCCCATTGATCTGGGGCGTTCTTCTGACTCCTGTTTTTACCTTTCTCGCGGTCTTGATGACCCCGGATTCGCCGTTATTGATGTGTTGGGCGGCCTATCTCTGGTGGCTTGTTGAACTGCACCAACGGATGACGCTATCAACAGATGGCTTGCCTGAAAACCCACCGAGTGCCCACCTTCGCTGGTGGCTGATCGGGGGATTAATCCTGGGGTGCGGTATTCTCAGTAAATACACAATGGGGCTCGCGGTCCCTGTCGCCTTCGTCAGTCTGCTGCTCACTCGGCAACCGTGGCAACATTGGCTGAAGGGCTATATTGTTCATGGAGTCGTCGCTTTTGTCGTTGCTTCGCCGATCTTGATCTATAACGTTCAGCAGAACTTTGAACCATTACTTTTTCAATGGCGGCACTCGGCTCAAAAGACACCGAATGCGTTGATTTCGATCGTTGAATTTATCGGGATACAAATATTGGCGTTTGGCACATTGCCGTTTTACCTGTTCCCATGGGTCGTCTCGCGGTTCACTCGATTAAGCCAGAATCCTAAACTGCGAGTCTGTGCCTGTCTTTATGCCTTACCGCTGGCGTTTTTTCTCTATAAATCGACTCAAACCCGACTCGAAGGAAATTGGGCTTTGGTCTGCTTCGTATCTTTCTGGCCGCTGGCGGCGGTTTGGTATGAATCGGTTCGCGAGTCAAAATTCTGGCGGCGGTCGACGGCGTCAGCATTTTTACCGCCATTCATCGCTGTCATCCTCGTGTTCATCCATTTGATCTGGCCCTTTTCGTTTGTTCCAATCAAACCTGACCGTTTCCACCGCGCATTTGCGTTAAATTCGGCGACGCGCGAAGTGGCTCGATTGATTCGAGAACGAGGTGATTCGCTTCCAGTCTACACCGATTCCTACCAGATGACTGCCTGGCTGCGGTTTCAAAAACTTCCCGCGCAACAGATCGATGGGCTGACCCGACCAAGTCATTTCACAAGACCCCCAAGACGACTGACCGACGTGGACCGCGCCTATGTTGTGACCAACCGCCAGTTACCTTACGAATTCGCGGACGGTTTTGGACCGCCAGTCCTGTTGGCGAGCGTCCCGATCGAAGTGAGAGGAACGCCGGATGGAGTCTTAAATGTCAGACTGTATACCAAGCAGAAGGCAAACGATCGGGATTCGGTCGAAAACGGAAAAGTCGATCAGTAATGCTTTTCTAAATCCCATGCTGTTGCGCGACTGTCTTCGGTCATGCAGTGCTCCCGGGGGCGAAGGAGAAGCTACTGGTTCTGGGGAGACTTTGATCCAGAGTCACCAAATCCAGTTTTCGCCGATTGACAATGCAATCGGCGACATCACCACCGATATCATCCTGTCGTCGAATAGACAACGGCATCAAATCCCATGTCCGGTTCGGTTGTGAATCGTTCATCCTGTTCGGTAGAGTGCGTGTTGATTAACAAGTGATGCTCGCCTAAGGGAGTGTCAATTTTAAAGCATGACTGCTGGAGATTTTACGATGCTGTGCCGGATATTTGCGTTGGGGATGATCGCCGCACTGTTTGTCAGTTCGCCTATGCGAGCTGCCGATATTGATTTCCCGGACGCGAATCTTGATACCGTTATTCGCGAGATCCTGAAGAAGAAGCAGATCGATAAAACTGATAAGTCCAAGAAGATCACCGACGATGATGTCGCCACGATTTTCTTCCTCGAAGCACCCGGTCGTGGGATCGAAAGTCTGGCAGGTCTCGAAAAATGCCGTAATCTGGCTCTGATTAAATTGACCGGTAACAAGATCAAAGATCTCAAGCCGCTGGAAGAATGCGTCAACGTTCAATCGCTCGATCTGGCGAAGAACCAGATTGTCGACTTTTCACCCCTCGGAAAGCTGACCAAGCTCCAGTATATCCAACTGGACGACAATCAGATTACCAGCCTCGAAGGGGTACAAAGCCTGAAGGCCTTGGGGGCACTTTATCTCAGCCGGAATCAGGTCGAATCACTTCAGCCACTCGCCGAACTGCCGAAGCTGCATGCCCTGTATCTCGATAAGAACAAGGTCAGCGATATTACACCGCTGAAGGGATTGCGATGGTTGGAACGACTTGATTTGAAAGACAACCAGATTAAGGATATTTCTGCACTCAGCGGGATGACCGAAATGCGATACACGTTCCTCGAGCGAAATCAATTAACAGAACTTTCAACGCTCGTTGAAATGGCCCAAAAGGATGTCGCCGGTGAACGGCGGTTTGCGCCGTACTGGAAGCTTTATGTTGTCGGAAACCCTCTGAATGAGACCGGCAAAGCACAGGTTCAGGAACTCGTAAAACTCGGTGTTCGCGTCACGGCTGAATGAAATCGTGATGGTAATGAAAACGTCGGATTGTGTGGGCTAGTCCTTGAATTCCAACAAAAACGAAATTGAAAATTCAGGCGAGCCTGGACCGAGACGATTCGATACGGTGTTGACCGTGGCGAAATTCGTTCGTTATTCGTTCTAGGAAAAGTGTTGACCGACAATCGTGCCAACTGCACAACTATGGTTTTTTGCGCGACATTGCCGGAAATCCGTTTTTTTGGGTGCTTTCATCATTCTGAAAGCTTGCACATGTGTGTTGCGCGAGGCAGACATTATTTGCGCAAATATGGTGTTTTTCACAACATTTGCGTTAATTTAGTTTTTTGGCGTTCAACCTCCTGAAAGTTTGCAAACGAACCCAGTTTCACGGCGAAAACCACCGAACTCAGTTCAGGAAAATGAGTCTGATTCAGGGCTTGCTCATGAAAACGGACCGTCCACCTGCATTCCCCGTGAGCAGTTTCTGCAAACGATCGCCCTCGTCTGAACCCATCGTCAGACGCACATAGACTGACTTTGTTCGGCACGCCCCAGGGACCCGGTGGTTCACCGCTTCTCTGCGAAGGCCCAGAGGTGATTTGCCGTTCGAACATAAATCGTGTCGCCGACAATCGCCGGCGTCGCGCTCGTCTTCTCATCCAGTTTGGGATTTTCCGCGACGATCTCGGGGCTGTCTGTTCCCGCTTTCAGAACTGTAAATGCGCCTTCGTCGAGCGAGACAACGTAAATGTTCCCATTGGCAGAAACAGGCGAAGCGTAGTAGCGGCCATTTGCCACGGCTCGCTTCTGAACGTAGATCTCTTTGCCCGTCTTTGCGTCGTATGAGGTACAAAGCCCTCCATCCTTCACCATGAAAAACTGGCCACCGACAAGGATCGCGCTTGGAACGTATGGCATTCCTTTGGTTTTCTTCCAGGCAACATGCGTCTTCGTGATGTCTCCTCGGCCACCGGCTTTCACCGCAAAAACGGAGTTCTTTCCGGCGGACATATACTTGATCATGCCGTCCCATTCTTCCAGCGTGATCTGTCCATCTTTGTTAGTGTCGTTGTTGTCGAAGAAGCCCTTCAAAAATGTCTTTTCGCTTTCCTCGCGCGAGATCTGGCCGTCTTTGTTCGCGTCGCCAGAGCTCAAAAGATCGTCGAATTTCGGGAACTTGAAATCGCTGTCCTCGGCATCGCCGGGGGACCAGCCCGAAAAGTACAGCATTCCATCGCCGACGACGGGGGTCGGGCAGGTGGCTGACGGCATACCGACGACGCTCCACTTCTCTTCCCCTGTCTGCAGGTGATAGCTCACCATGCGCCCATAACCGCCACAGACGACCTGCTTTTCTCCTTCGACTTCCCAGACGACTGGCGTGCAATAACTGGTGGGAGACTGTCGCTTCGTTTCCCATTTCGGACGACCCGTTGCGGCATCGAGCGCGATGATTTTTGGCTCGTTCATTTCGTCACGCAAAAGAACGACAAGTCCATCAACAAGGATTGGCGAAACGCCCGTACCGAAGTCTGCTGCTGTTTTGGCCGTCGGCAAAGAATATTTCCAGAGTTCTTTACCGGTTAAATCATATGCAAAGACACCACACGACCCAAAATACGACACGACAGTCTTACCGTCAGTCGCCACAGAAGACGACGCGGGGCTTCCTTCCGTTTTGTGGTAAGCTTCGATTGTCTTGGCGGGAGCTTCGGCCCGCCAGAGTTCTCGACCATTATTTGTGGAATAGGCGACGGTAAAAAGTTTACCTTCATCGAACACGGTCAGGAACAATTTATCACCGGCAACGACAGGCGATGACGCGCCAGGGGGCACCGAAACCTTCCATTTCACGTTTTGCTCCGGCCCAAACGTGACGGGTGGCTTCGCACCGACGGCAATCCCCGATCCGTTAGGCCCGCGAAACTGGGGCCATTCAGGTTTATCGGCGAAACCAATCGTGGAAACGAAACCCAGGCATCCCGTTAAGATGATTTTTCGAATCATTCGCAGTCCTTTGCAAAAAAGAGGTTATGAATTTCAGGGAATGCATCGAATCCAAAACCGTCATCAACATTGACCGAAAATGTCCCGGGTTCGATCCCTGGTCGACTCGACCTTGGTTTTCGCCATAATCCTTTCTAAGACAATAACAGCTAGATCAACAACTTCGCGAGTGTACGCTGTTGCGGAAAACCGTACGTCGATTTCACCGGCGACCAAAGTCTCAAGCTCGCCTGATGAAGCGACAAGAAGATGGAATATTCGCGTGATTTTGAATGATATGACTTTGAAACAGAACGCCGCGAACATCGGTACCAGTCGTGGCAGCTTTAAGTCGCCATTCGCTTCTGATTTCATCGGGTGACAACAAGAGCACCCGCGAGCCAGGACCCACGCCTGTGACGGGCCAACTTTTTAACGACATTCCGCCCATAAGCTGCGCGAATAGGATCACTTCGAAGCCCGCCAATTCTTCGTGCTTAAAAGGGTACTTGATTGACGGCTCTGCTGACATGTTTTAGCTTCTGGATGCCTGAGAGGTTTCGTTTCTGAAAAGTGCTGGCTTAATGAAACCGAAAAGAAAGCTGGACGAGACCTTCGGTCGAAAAGGTCTGCGAGATCGGGACACCCCCGCACATCAAAGGGGGGTGTGAGGATTTTCGGCTGTGATTCCCGCTCATTACGAAGATTGAGTACGACGAAACCGGCGGGAAAGATCTTTTTCGTGGGCTTCTGATGCCGAAACATTCAACCAAACGGTTTTAAAAAGTTCTGTTTCGTTTCTTCAAAGATCTCCCTCAATGAACACAATTGACTTTCCAGACGGCGAGGCGCAAAACCTGACACAAGCTGTCACTCAATCGACCGCTCAGCTCCAAAACAAAAACATCGTGATTTGCTGCGATGGCACCAGCAATGATGTCGCTTCCAATTCGACGAACGTGCTGAGAATCTTCCGCTCGCTGGAACGGAGTGAACGACAGGTCGCTTTCTATGACTCGGGCGTCGGCACCCTGGCAGACCCGACAAAGATCACTTGGATCGGAAAGTACTTGAGTCGAACGCTGGACCAGGGAATCGGTCATAGTGTTCGTGAAAATGCCTGCACGGCATATCGCTTTCTGACTCGAACTTACCAGCCGGGTGACTGGATCTTTTTGTTTGGTTTCAGCCGAGGGGCGTATACGGTCCGTGCATTGGCGGGAATGATTCATTTCCTCGGATTGGTCCGGCCAGAACTTGAACATCTCGATCGACTGGCGTGGGCCGTCTACGCAGATGACTATGACCGCCTGGCCGATAAACGATTTCAATCTGGAAATCGTTTCAAGAGCGCGTTCTCAATTGCTGAGAAGACGCGAATCCAGTTCATTGGTGCGTGGGACACGGTCAGCTCATTCGGATCGCCGTGGGCGCCTCGGATGGTACCGAATTCTGCAAATAATCCGTCAGTCAATCACATTCGACACGCAGTTTCGATTGACGAGCATCGCGGCGTTTTTCAACCGAATTTGTTTTACCCACACACTCCCGAGCAACATCTCAGCTTCAAACAAATCTGGTTTGCGGGGGGGCATGCGGATGTGGGTGGAGGCTTTCCGGAAGAGGAAAACGGACTCGCCAAATATTCGCTGGAATGGATGTATGCTGAAGCGGAAAAATGCGGATGCCTTTTCGAAGAAGCCAGGAAGGATCAATTCCTGGGTCGGTCTCCCGCACATAAGGAGATTTCGAAGGCAGACCCTACCGCGACCGCGCACATTAAGATTAAAGGACTGGTGTATAACCTGCTGGAATTCCTTCCACGCAGGCACTGGAACCATGATGCTGGGAGGTTGGAATGGTGTCTGCCAAACTGGTATCGGCACCGGTCAATTCCCGAAAACTCGATCCTGCATTCATCCGTCGAATCGAAGTTGAACTTAGATTCGACATATCATCCTGGAAACCTGCCAAAGTCCTATTCGTTCGGCGAATAAAATCCCAGCAAAATGTCTCGTATGGAATCCGGCTGGTTGGCCCACCATCGTTCTGCCTGGCCGAAGTCGTTCAATCGGTTTTTCCCACAATCGGTTTGTCTGGAGCATTTACTTGCGGGACAAGATGTGTCCCAGGCCACCGTCCACTCCGATCACCTGACCTGTGATCCAGTCATTTTCGGAACTGATCAGCCAGTCTACGAGGGAAGCGACCTGCTCAGGCTCGCCGAGGCGTCCAAGTGCGTGCATCTGTGCGGATGCTGTCGAGCTTGCTGAGCTCTCCCAGATTCGCTTTGTCATTTCTGTGCGAATTAAGCCCGGGCTGACAACGTTGACTCGAATGTTTTTTGATGCGTAGCTTGCTGCTGCTGAGCGTGCCAATCCGATAACGCCCGCCTTCGCTGCGGCGATCGCTTCATGATTCGCGATTCCAATTTCAGCCGCAGCTGAAGCGAATAGTACGATGGTACCACCTTGTTCCCGCAAGATTCTCGCACCCGCACGAACGGTCGCGAACGCGGTGAAAAGGTTCGTCTCAACAATCGCACGAAACTCCTCGTCGGTGGTTGTGTGTGCAGATTTTAATAACAGAGAGCCGACACAATTCACGATTCCGTTAATTCCGCCGGCTGTTTCGGCGGCCTGCTCTAATGCCGCTTCAAGCGATTGCGAATTCGACAGATCCACTTTTGCAAATGGCTGATCAAGTTCTTCTGACAACGCACTCAGCTTCGCTTCATTTCGTCCAACAAGGAGTAAACGATGGCCATGGCGAACTAATCGCCGCGCCAAAACACTGCCGATCGTCCCCGTAGAACCAATGATCGCGGTCATGCTCATCGAAAGGTATTCCTGTATCCCTGAAATTGATCGCAACAAATCCGGCGAAACAGTCACGCAAACCGCAGGTCGTTTGCAGACTTAACTCAGCCTATGGCAAATTCTGTAATTTGTTAGCTTCTTGTATGATTCCTGATCGCGGGCGGCATCTTTCTGAACAGACAATCTGATTGAAAACTGATGAAATTCAAAAATGTCGGAATCATTGGAGCTGGGATTGCGGGGCTGGTCTGTGCCGATCGACTTCGTCGAGAGGGGGTCTCGGTGACGATCCTGGAAAAATCTCGCGGTGCTGGTGGACGATCGGCCACACGTCATCTGAATGAATGCAGTTGTGATCATGGCGCACAGTACTTCACTGTCAGTGACCCTCTTTTTGCAGAACGAGTTGCCGACTGGCGCAGCAAAGGGGTTGTCGATAACTGGCGGGGGCGGATTGTCGCGATCGATTCAGGTGTGGTTCGTGATCTGAATGAGACACGAGAACGCCTGGTCGGCACACCAGGTATGAACAGTATCGGAAAACACCTGGCGCTGAATCTGGATGTGAGAAATGACACAGAGATCAAACGTATCGATCGGTCGAACGAAAAATGGCAAGCGTTCGATGACGCTGGCCATCCCTACGGTCCATTCGATGTTCTGCTTTCAACAGCCCCGCCGATTCAAACTCGCCGCATTTTCGGCGAATGGTCTCCGCCATTTGCGGCACAGCTTGAATCTATCGAGATGCTCCCCTGCTGGTCCGTGATTCTGAAATTTGCTTCTCGATTACCCGTTGATTTTGACGGAGCGTTTGTCAACGACTCGATCCTGAGCTGGATCGCTCGCAATAACAGCAAGCCTGTACGAGACCCGTCCGAATGCTGGTTACTTCACGGCTCGGCGGCGTGGTCAAAAGCCCATGTTGACTGCGAGCCTGACGATGTGGAATCAGAACTGATTAACGAGTTCTGGAAGCTATTCGGGGGTGAGCTCCTGCCTCCATCCAGCGTCACTTCGCATCGTTGGCGGTACTCGATCCCGCGCGAAGTACTGTCGACAAGATACTTGTTCAACAATCATCTGCAGATCGGCTGCGCCGGTGACTGGTGTGGAGGCCCAAAAATTGAGGGGGCATTCCTTAGCGGAAACGCGTTAGCAACATCCCTCCTCGAGACACAGTAGCGACCTGCGAAGTTCGATGATTTGGTTGCCATGACGCGGACATTTCCCGCAATCTGTTGTCGTGGTAACGGAAATGGTAATCGGGTTTGCCAAACCGGCCCAACGCAAACAGCCTCGGCCACCTGGTTCGATGCAGCTAGCGTCGGACTCGAATGGATTTGATGTTCGATTGCCGGGAACTTTTGGGTTCAAATGATGTTTCAAGAGTGTATTCGAAAACTATGGAGTATGATCAAAGTCGTTTTAGCAGCGGTTCGGATCGAATGATCTACACGATCTTCCCTTGATCTCCCTTCATTTCCCCGAAAACGTCATCAATACGGAACTCATGATGGTACTCGCTTGCCAAAGACCCCTCCGATTCAATTATTGGTTTTTTGCGACCGTTGTGATCGCCATCACTGGTGTTTCCAGCAGCACGGCGTGGGGACTGATCACCGGTGGTGAAGGGAATGATCCGATTGTTGATCCAGGCTGGCCGAAAGATGCGGCTGCCGTCTTCAATACAAAGTCGCGCGTCGCCTACTGGGAAGGGCCGCCGTTTGGCGGGGGACAATCTCACGCCGAATGTCGCGGCGATACAGAAGCGTTTCAAAAGGTACTGGATGACTTCGCCAAGATTGACACCCCGTTTAAGCGGGTTGTCCTTCACGATGGGATTGGCCGCAGTTTCTGGCTGAACCCGAATGGGGAAAAGGACAAAATTGAAAAAGCAAAGATCGACTGGATCTTCATGGTCTGGCAACCGGAAAGTCGGAAGAGACAGAGGCAACTTCCCGTCGGAATGAGTTCTGTCGGCAAACGAGATCCCGTTGTGCTGGCTCAACTGGATGTTTATGTCGGTGGCTCGATCCGCTGGGCGAACGTGAAAGTTCCGGAAGGGATTGATGTGATCGACAAACGGCTTGAATCCCATGGTTTCACTGCCGAGGACGGTGTGGTCCTTGAAGGAAAAGTCGTCGATGCCGTCACACGCGAGTCGCTGAAAGCGACTTTGGAACTGCAAAAAATCGAGCCTCAAAAAGAGGGTGGCTACCTCTATACAAAACTAGTCGAGGTGACCACCGATGCCGAAGGCAGATGGGTCGTGAAAAACGCTCCTCAGGAGTGGTGCCGACTCGTGCTGTCCGCCGATGGATACGCGGTCCGAATCATTGGCTACGTGAAATACGATAACGAACCACAGTGGTCAGAACACAATTCGGAACTGTCGAAACCGGGACCCATTTCTGGACGGGTTGTCGATTCGCAGGGGAGACCATTGGCTGATGCGGATGTACGGATTGACAACATCGATGTCAAGAATGTTGGCGGCTACGAGATACCAGACGAATCGATCACAAAAACAGACGATGAAGGCCGCTTTTCCTTCGCTTCAATACCAATCAGCAGTGCAACCGTCAGAGTCTATAAGCCGGGTTATGTCCGTCCCGGACTTGGGCTGATGATTGAGATTCCGGCAAAGGAACTGGAGCTGGAAATGCAGGCCGCCGCGAAGCTTAAAGTATCCATCGATTTTTCGACGGCAAAACGAGACGGCCAGTATCTCGTCCACATCGAACCAGACGGAGGCCAAAAAATCGGATCATGGGGCGGCAGCGGACAAATCGATGACAAGAACGTCATCACATTCGAAAACATCCCTGAAGGGAAATACGTTATTTACGGACGACCCAACCCTGGCAGCAACGATCAGAAAACCGATTCCAAGACGGTTGATCTGAAAGGGGGGAAGACTGCCGAGGTCACGCTTAATGCCCGTTAACTTACTTTTTTTAGCGTCTCACGAAGCCTGGTTTTGAAGAGCTTCTTTCCCAAGCCGAAACATGGGAAAGAGGGCCAGAGTTGCAATTGACTACTACGCGCGTTATTAGATTTGCAGCGAATGCTGCGAAATGCGTCGCTGCGTTGCAGTTTCGGTCGAATGTGCGGGGGCTAAACAAATGTGGCAACTGACGTGCCTTTTCTTCTTGTTTTTTTCGACCGTGATCGCGGCCGCCTCTGATCCAATGGTTGGGGATAAGGTTTTTGTCAAAGACGGAGCCGAAGTCAAGAATGGCGATGAGATCGTTGACGTTAACGACTTGCTGCTTCCATCGACTGTTGAGGATGTTAGTGGCGACAAGATCTGGGTTGGACGAGCCTGGGTCGATAAGAGCAATGTGATGTCGGTCGACGAGGCGTTGGACTTTCGCACAGAACAAATTCGGAATGAGCCGGCAAATGCAGCCGCCTGGCGACTTCGCAGTTTTGGACGGACTGCAAAACAGAAATTTGATTTGGCAGTGGAGGACGCTACGGAAGCAATCCGACTCGATCCCAAGAGCACCCTATCTTATGTCGCGCGAGGGATCGCTCGCGTCGAATTATTTCAATTCGACCCGGCGCTCGCAGACTTTAACGAAGCGATTAAGCTTGATCCAACGATGGTACGAGCCTACCGTTGCCGAGGGAGATTGTATGATACGAAGCTCGAACTCGAAAATGCGATGGATGATTACAAGGAAGCGATACGACTCGATCCTAAAGACCCATTTGTTCACCAATTGATCGCGAACATCTGGCGGCGTCGCGGCGATCTCGATCAGGCAATTATCCACTTATCGGAGTCTATACGACTCGATCCCAAAAGTGCATTCGCCCATATGGAACGGGGGAATCTCTGGCGTGACAAAAAGCAAGATGACAACGCATTCATGGACTACCTTGAAGCCGTCAGACTTGCCCCGAAAAATATCTTTTTCCATGCAAGTCTTGCCCGCTTTTCAAACGCAACCGGCAAACCGGATCTCGCGATTAAACATTTTTCAGAGGTCATCCAGCTCGAGCCTACGCATGCTCAGGCACATATCGATCGAGGCCTCGTGTTTCATGGCAAAGGTGAATTCGATTCGGCAATTTCTGATTTCACAGAAGCGATTCGCCTTGACCCCAAAACAGCTTCCCAAGCCCATTACCATCGTGGTGGGACTTATTCAAAGAAAGACGATTTCGCTGCTGCAATTACGGATTACACGCAAGCGATTCGAATTAATCCTCGAATGGGTCCGGCATACCATGATCGCGGAATCGTTTACTTCAAAAATGGGGATTTCGATACTGCGATTAAGGATTATACAGAATCGATCCGACTCAATCCCAATATTGCCCTTTTTTTACGAAGCCGAGCGCGCGCCTTTTTTACTAAAAAGGACTTTGATGCCTGTATCAAGGACCTGACTGCCGCCATTCGGATCGATCCGACAAATCCTGCTTCCTATATTACAAGAGGCACGGCACGCATAGGTAAACATGATTACGCCGGCGCAACAAAGGACTTTAATCAAGCCATTCGATTAGACGCGTCAAATGCAATCCCGTATTGTCTGCGAGCGAGTATTTACATCGACACGGGGGAAGCGGATGCTGGCATAAAGGATTGTAACGAGTCAATCCGGCTCGACCCGAACTTGGCGACGGCGTACGCACTTAGAGGGGCTGGGTGGCTACAGAAAGAGGACTATGACGCAGCGATGAAAGACTGCAACGAAGGGATTCGATTGGACCCAAAACTCGGGTCGGCTTATGGGTTCCGTGGAGCGGTTTGGCTTGCCAAGGGAAATGGCGACGAAGCCATTAAAGATGCCAACGATGCGATCCGTCTCGATCCCAATGTAGCGATTGCCTATGCAACACGCGGTGGAGCGTTGCTCGACAAGGGCGATCCTGAATCTGCCATGAAAGACTGCAACGAAGCGATACGACTGCAACCAGGTCTTGCATATGCCTTTTTTGTTCGCGGCATGACATATCTCCGCAAAAATGAATTTGACGCTTCAATCAAAGATCATACCGAGGCGATTCGTCTCCATCCGCCATTTGGTGTTGCATTTCAAGCCCGGGGAAATGCGTTTGAAGCCAAAGGGGACGTGAATTCGGCTATAAAAGATTATACAGAAGCCGTTCGCCTTGATCCCAAAAATGAAGAATCCTGGTATGACCGGGGACGTTGTTTTCTTCACAAAGGTGAAATCGAGGCTGCCATTAAGGATTTCACCGAAGCGATTAAGATTGATCCGATGAACCTTGATGCGTATTACAGCCGAGCTAACGCTTTCGAAGTCAAGGGAGATCCAATTGCGGCATTGGATGATTACACTGAAGTGATAAAAATTGATCGCAATTGTGCCGAAGCATACGTTAACCGGGGCCTGATTAAGCAAAAGCAACTTGAATTCGGTGCTGCTAGCAAGGATTTTAATGAGGCGATTCGTGGTAAACCTGATTTGTATAATGGGTATTCGAATCTCGCCTGGATTCACGCGACTTGCACTGACGCCAAATTCCGGGACGGCAAAATGGCGGTTTCGTTAGCAGCAAAAGCATGTCAATTAACAGAATGGAAGTCTCAGCATTGCCTTGAAGTTCTTGCTGCCAGCCATGCGGAAGTCGGTGATTGGGTGAACGCGATTAAAATTCAGAAACAATCTGTCGATCAGTCAGAAGAAGGGAAACCAAGGCAGGAACAGAGAGATCGCCTTGAACTTTATCGACAGCAAAAACCATATCGCGACCAGAACAAAGACTGAAACATAACGAATCGCAGACTTACGCCTTTTGGCACGATATGGAAATAATGTTGCGGTCGGTACACCTGGGCGGAATACCAGTGCGATGATCGAGCCGACAAGAATATCCAACTCCGCGATTTTTAAGTCGGATCAACCTAAAGATCGTTTGAGACGATCCAGATGGTACTGCAACCGCTGCGCTTGGGTCATCTTGCTGAAGTCGGGCTTATCGTTGACCGTCGTTTCGATCGTTGGCTTTGCTTCAGTTGGTGACGGTTTGAGCAGTGCTGGCGGGGTCGTTGATGGAACGGGAATGCTGATTGTTGTTGGGCTGCGCCCGTAGCTCATCACTGATGTCTGGAATGTCAGGTCTTGTTCAAGCGTTCGATTTGGAGTAATTCCCAGCTTCTGCAACACAGAATGATACGCCTTGACCGCTTCTTCCGGTTCGATCACTCCGTCGGCGATAAGTCTTAGAAACTCGATGAACGCAAGCTGATTCTCGGCCTGATTGATCTTGCGTCCGAATAACGCGGCTCGTCCGCCGTATTTTTTCGTCTGATGCAGCAGCTGAAAGGCATCGTGAGTTGTCCCGGCGGCTCCTCCGAGCACTCCTACGATCAGATGAGGATCGTAAGCAACAAGTTCTTCCATCGCCTTGGGGCCGTGGTAGACCATCTTCAAAAAGACAGGGCGTCCCGCTTGTGCGATGCCTGCAAGAGTTCTGGCGATCAGATCATTGATAAACCCGGGCAGCTTTTCGGCAGCGACGGCGTCAGGAACGTTCGGATCGAAGATTTCCAGAAAGTGGCGAAACCCTTTTCGCTCGGCCTCTTCTCGAAATTCTTTGTAACGCGTCAGCGTCTCTAGGTCACGTTCCTGATCGTTCAGAAAGGTGACCGAGTACAGGCCGAGGTTAGCACCTAAATCCCTTTCTGCTGTCGAACAATCGAGATGTCCACACTGCATATGATCGATATGCGCGGTGCGAAAGGGGCGAGCCGGCTCCGTATGGACTGTTCCTCCTCGTGGAACATGGACATCGGTGGCATCGTTGGCTCGCGCCGCAGGAGTCAGAGGCGAATTTTCGAACAGCCGTTCTTTGACGGCCAATTGTTCGCACGTACTGGCGGACATTAACACGATGTCGACGATCTGCTGGCCGATCACCTGCCGGATTTGATCTCGATATTCTGCCAGAGTTTTGAATCGGAGTTCGCCGTCATGCTTCTCGGGAGAGACTCCTTGTCGAGTTTCGCCCGGTGCAGACATTCCGAACGCCATGTCAGCATCCTTGGCGTCGGCAATAATGAATTCCGGTGATCCATGCGGGTCGGCGTGAATCGACCGCAGTTTCTCATCAAGTCTCTTGTTGACAGCCATTCATCAAATCCGAATAAGGAACAGACCAGGGAATCGTATCGGTGATCACGTCGTCGGGACGGGATCACCTTCCTGCAATCGGGCGACAACGATCTCGGCCATCAGCGGATGCAGGCCGAGATGAGGACAGAGAATGAACTCGACCTGCGGAAACTCGTCGGTCAGTTGCTGCTGGAACTCTTTGAGATCGGTGACAACGTGGACACCTGCCGAGAGAAAGTAGGGAAGCATCAGGACTTTTGATGCGCCGCGGGCGGCACAAGCCCGGCCTCCTTCAAGGATTGTCGGTGTTGCCAGTTCGAGGTACGAGACTTCCACGATTTTGTAGTCGTGCCGAGCAATCAACAACTCGGCCAATTGCACCAGGTCGTGATTGGCTTCGGCTCGCCGACTGCCGTGAGCAATCAGCAGGACAGCAACGCAGGTCTCAGATCGAGTGTTATGAATCATGCGTTTGTTAGTCCAACGACCAGTAAAATCCAATTTTTGAAGCCCGGAACACCGTGTCGTACTCTGCGTGCCTGATGCAAGCGGAATTACAAATCGATTCCCAGCTCTTCAATTTTTCGATAAAGGCTCGACAAGCCTAGCTTGAGGCGTTTGGCTGCTTCACGTTTGTCCGGGAATTGATCGAGGACACGCAAAATGTGCAGGCGCTCGTAATGACGCAGGGCAGAACGGAGATCGTCCGTGTCGGGTAATGGCTGTTCGGCACCTCGCAAATCCGGCGGCAGATCGGTCGGACGGACATGCGTTCCTTCGCTCATCATGACGGCCCGCTCGATCGCGTTATCGAGTTGCCGAACGTTCCCCTTCCATTGAGCTGACATCAGCAGTCGGATTGTATCGCTGGAGGCGAGGGTCGCTTTGCGTCCCATGGCCCGAGCATGCTTACCAATGAAGAACTCGACCAGTTCTGGAATGTCGTCCAGTCGTTCCCGTAACGGAGGGATACAGATTTTGACCCCGTCCAAACGGTAAAACAGATCCTCCTGGAACCTACCTGCGGCGATTTCGACGGTCAGATCTTTCGTCGTGGCGGCGATAACGCGGGCATTGGCGGCGTAAGGCTCAGTTCCACCGCCTGGCGTGACCTCTTGCTTTTCGATGGCTCTCAGTAGTTTTCCCTGTGTGGCAAGCGGCAGCTGGGTTACTTCGTCCAGGAACAGCGTTCCCTGGCCGACATGTCGAAATAATCCGGGATTCTCGCCCGCGTTCCCTACCGTGCCGAAGAGCATGGATTCAAGCTCGGAATCGGGACGAGTCGAACAACTGGCGACCATGAATCGTTCATTCTGTTTTGGCCCCCACTTGTGGATCGCTCGAGCAAACAATTCCTTGCCGGTTCCTGACTCTCCCACCAGCAGCGCATTGGCGTTGGTGACGGCCACCTTGCGAATTGCATCACGCACGTGTTGAATGGCTTTACTGGATCCGACGATTTCGTCGCTGTCATCACGTCGAGAAAGCTCGCGGCGAAGTGCTTGATTTTCCAGATACAGTTCGCGGTACTCAAACAATCGCCTGAGTTTGTTCGCCAGATCATCGAAAATGACCGGCTTGACGAGGAAATCAAACGCTCCCGATTTGAATGCCTCAATCGCATTTTCGACCGTGGCATAGGCGGTGATAATCAGTCCCGAAATATTCGGATTCAGTTGCTGGAGGCGCCGGAGCAAAACCAGGCCATCCCCGTCAGGAAGCTGGACGTCACAAATTGCAACGTCGTAATCCTTTAACTTGGCCTGGTGGATACCGGCAGCCACCGTTGAGGCGACGGCGACTTCGTAACCCTCTTCGACCAGAAATTCACGCAGCGACGTGCGGATAATATCTTCGTCTTCGACGATCAGTACGGAATGGACACGCTTAAACATCATGAGAAAGTATCTGCAAATCGAGAACAGATCAAATGGAAAACTAAACCCTAGGAACTGACATCATGTTTGGCGAGATCAATCCCAAAATTAATCAGGAAGAATTTCGGCAACTCTTCGACCTCGTATTGCGTCGAATTATGGTATCGTAGGTGCGCCGCGAGAAAGTGAAAGCCCAACAACGATTGTCCGAGACTTGTTGACAAATTTGGCATGCCCGAATAATAGAAAATAGACATCGCGTCTTTTTTCTCGGCAGTGGAGTTCGATGATGACGACTACATCTAATCCGGGCAACTATGTCGATTTTGACGAGTATGTCGGTCTGAAGCTGGAAAAAACACGTTCGACGATCCGGACGACGGATTTGCTCACGGCATTGGCAGGCGTTGCCGCAATGTTCCTGGGGTATCTGCTGTTGTTTGTCGTGTTCGATCAATGGGTCGTCCGCGATGGTTTTGGGCCCGCCTGGCGATGGGTTCTGCTTTCGACGCTGATGATTTCGACAATATCCTGGCTGGTGTGGAAAGTCGGCGTCCCGTCATTTCGCTCGGTCAACGGTTTATTCGCCGCAAGGGAAATCGAAAAGGCGGAGCCTGAGTTGAAGAGCAATCTGCTGAATTTGATTGATCTCAAGGCGGCCGGTCGTGAGGTTAATCCCGCAATCATTCGGGCGATGGAGCGGCGTGCGGCAGTACGACTGCAACAAGTCGATGTGTCAAACGCCATTGATCATCGGCCGCTGGTACGCACAGCCTATGTGCTGCTTGCCGTGATCGTGATGTTTTGTCTGTATGCGCTGTTGTCACCCAAGAAAATCTCGAATTCGATCTGGCGCGGACTGCTTCCTGCCGCCGAAGTTCCGCTGGCCACTCGATCAGAAATACTGTCGGTGAAGCCGGGGGACATCACGGTTCCGGCCCATACGCAATCGGTTGAAGTTCAGGTCGATCTTGGTGGAGAAATTCCACACCAGGTCTGGCTGCTCTACACGTCTGCCGACGGTAAATTTCATCGCGAACCGGTTGAACTACGAGTTGAAGCGGAAGGTCAAACTCGATTCAAAGGCCAGGTCATTGGCGAGTCCTCTCAAGGGTTGATGCAGGATCTGACATATTCGATCAAAGCAGGGGATGCTGAATCGGCAATCTATAAGATCACCGTCGAGCAGCCGCCATCGGCCAACATTGAAAACATTCGGATTGAGTTCCCGCCGTACATGAAATTGCCGCCGATCGAACAAGCGAATAACGGCCAGATCGATGCCTGGGAAGGAGCCAAGGTCGTTGTTAATGCAAGGACAAACATGCCCGTGCGGATGGGAATGATTCAGTTCATGGATGAACCTCTGGCTGGACCCACTGGCGAAGAAGCAACGATGTCGGTCAATGCTGGCGGGCGTCAGCTCCAGGGGGCCTGGACGTTATCACTGCGATCAGACGGGACCTTTCCGAAATACTACCGGATTGATTGCAGGACCGAGGATGGGCGAAGGGACACAGCACCGACGAACCATGGCCTGACAATTCGCCCCGATTTGCCCCCGGAAATCGCACTGCTGTACCCGGAACGAGATTTAGAATCTTCTGCGAACGGCGAGATACCTCTACTGATTCAGGCGCGCGATCCCGATTTTGAACTGAGCTATCTCTATTTGAACATCGAAAAAGCGGGACAGAAAATTGTTCGCGAGCAACTTTCTGAGGGGCGAGTTCCACAACTCACGCTCAAGCACCGGCTATCGCTCGCCAAACTCAATGTGAAGAACGGCGATTTGCTCGAGTTGTGGATCGAGGCCTACGACAACAAGCAACCAAAGCAGAATACACGAAATACGCCGAAGGTCAAAATTCGGGTCACGGAACCCGTTTCGAAAAAGGATGTCGAACAACAGTTGGCCGAACAAAACGATCGCCTGGAACAGAAACTGGCCGAGGCCGAGCGCGACGTCAATTCCGATCCGACTGATCAAGCGATGCAAGCTGACTCCGAATCGAAAGAACGTCAAAAGACAACAGAGACCGCATCCAGCGAGACCGATCCGAAACAACTCAATAAAAACAACGAGGATCAACCTCAACAGGATCAGACGGCTCAATCACAAAATAAGTCAGGCGAGTCAGAAAAGCAGGGGCAATCCGCTGATCCACAAACCGCCGCCGGTCAGTCCAAGGGGACTTCAAAGAGCGAACGAGGGAACAAGGCGAACGATACTGCGAAAGCGGATGAGACCAAGGGGGACAATCAGTCGACCAAGCCACTCAGTTCTGATGGATCTCAAGACGACGAAGCGCTCAAACGCCTTGTCGAAAAATTCCAACAGGATGCCAAAAAGCCGACAAAACCGGGTGATTTACAATCGCCAGAGCAGTCTGATCCGAATCGATCGAAGCCAGAACCTGCCACAAAAGAAACGCAGGATATGTCGAGCGATAAGGAACAATCCGAACAGAATCCCACCGACAAACGAGATAAGTCAGAGCCTCAAAACGTTCCGAAGAAGAACGTTGGCGATAAGCAGAAATCATCGACCGGCGACAAGTCGAGTGAGGAACAATCAAGTTCGGAAAAGCCGGAAGGGGACCAGTCTAAGACGGATCGAACTGACGGCGCTCAACCAAAAAAAGAAAAAACGAAAGGGGATTTACCCAAGGGAGATAAATCTTCGTTAAACGACGATCCCGCAAAGGACTCGGCGACAGATAAAAATCCATCCGATCAAAACGACGAAATGCCGGCAGAAAAAGACCGGTCTAAACAGGACAATCAGCCGAAACAAGGTGACAAAAAGGATCCCGAAAAAAATCAGACGGACCAGTCGAAGTCTGATCCAGAAGCAAACGGTTCCAAGTCCGAGGCTGAAGCGTCTGATAATGCGAAGAACAAGGCGAATCAGGAAAAGGTCAAGGACAAATCCGATCAGCCAGCAAACGATAAGAAAACCGGCAAGCAATCCGCATCTGATAAAAACGAAAGTAAGCAGCAATCATCGAAGGCGGAAGGTGACAAGTCGAAAACCGAATCTCAGAAACCAGACAAAGACAATCTTCCGACAGGACTAAACGAGAACTCTCCAAAACAGGAAACTTCGCCCGACGGTGGCAAATCGAAAACGAAACCGAAGAATTCCGATTCAAATACACCACCAAAGGGGCCCGGCGAACAAGCTCCGGATTCGCCTGATTCCGTCAAGCGGCCTGCCGACGGCACAGAATCGGGCACGGCAAAACCAGATCACGACCCTAACAGCCAGCCAGGTAAGGCAAAAAACGATAAGGTCAAACGCGATCCCAATGAAAAGCCAGCAACGCGCCCGGATCTGACTCCACGTGAAGAAACCCAGAAGGAATCCGAGGAAAAGCAGACGAATGATACGGATACGGGAAAGAAACCGGGTGGCCGTAAAGAACCACGCTCGGACGATGGTTCATCAAAACCCGACGCCGATCCAGGCGAAATGAAAGACGCTGACGGTAAAGCGTCGAAGGAAAATCAGCCATCACCCAACGGCAAAGCGAAACAGGAACCAGGATCTGACTCGCAGAAGACTCCGCAAGACAACGGTGATCAGTCTGGCGACTCATCAAGTTCGCCGAAGTCGAAACAATCCAATTCAAAAAAAGCGGACGGCTCCAAGAAGGATGACCCGTCCGATTCTGATTCGTCTTCTGATTCCGAGTCTGGGAAGAAAGCTGACGGTAAGTCGCCGTCGAAAGACAAGAATTCAGAGGCAAGTGACGATGCATCGAGCGGGAAGTCCGGTAACGGGAAGTCCGGTAAAAAGTCTGAAAGCAAGGATTCGGGGGACAAGAAATCGGACAGCCTGAAAAAATCGGGCGAAAAACAGTCGAACGATTCCGACTCGAAAGAGGGTCAATCGGGTGAAGGTCAAAAGGGGGGAGACAAGAAGTCAGGAAGCGAAAAATCTGACGAAGGTACCAAGTCTGGTAAAGGCGATTCGGAATCAGGCAAAGGGGGCAAAGGTGCCAAGGGTGAGGGTGATGAACCTGGAAAAGGAGACCCCGGTGGTAAGCCTTCTGGCGATTCAGGAGCTCAGTCCAAACCGGGCAAGCCTGGTAACAGCTTCAATGGTCAGGGAGGAACTGGCGGCGAAGGTGACGGATCGGCGACAAACGGTGGTGAGACACCCGACGTTGGGCCAGGGGACGATGCGAATCTTGAATACAATCGCCAGGCAACAGAGCTTGTTCTGCAGAAGTTGAAAAATGATCTGGAGCGAGGATCAGTTGATCCTGAGGTTCTTGAGCAACTGGGTTGGAACCAGGCCGAAATGCAACAATTCGCCGACCGACTTTCTAAATATCTGGATGAATCGAAGCGAGCTGAAGAATCACCAGAATCGAAAGCTCGCCAGCAACAATTCCAGGAAATGTTGAAGAACCTTGATCTGCAGAAGTCGGGGTCCCAGCGGTCTGGAGAAAAAGAGCCCAAGCGTGACGTCAGCCAGGTGCAATCAAAACGGACGCCTATTCCGCCCGCCTATCGCCAAGTCTACGAAAAGTTCACTCGTGATCTCGCGCGACAGAAGGCGGAAACCGAAAAAAAGGCTGGAAAATAGGGTCACGTACGAGAGTTTTTAATTCTGTTTTCCTGTCCGCGTCAGCTGAGAGGTTTCGCGATCACTCACTATCAGGCCGTCTTTCCCCCCGACGAATTCAATGCACGCCGTAACAAGGTTTACGACGAAATCGGTACGTCCGTAGCTGTTGTGCAAGGGGCGTCAGCAACAGGTGCATTCGACTTGTTCAGGCAGACGAATGAGTTTCATTATTTGTGCGGCGTCGAGGTTCCGCATGCGTATCTGCAACTCGACGGGCGCAATCGCTCAACGACGCTCTATCTTCCGCCACGGGATCTCAAACAAGAAAGAAGTGAAGGTCCGCAACTCAATTCAAGCGACCCGGAATCAGCCGTTCGTCTCACGGGTATCGATAATGTCAAACCGCTTGAGGCTCTTGCACAGGACATTCTCAACGCGAACTGCGTTTACGTGCCAATGGCTCCGGCAGAGGGACGAGAGGCTTGCCGTGATACGCTGATGCACGCAAAGCATTTGCGGGACTCAGACCCTTGGGATCGTCGTCCATCGACGGAAAACTTGTTTCAATTGAAACTGGCCACAATCTGTCCCCACGCCACGTTCTGCGATCTTTCTCCCATCCTTGATCAATTGAGGCTGATTAAAAGTCCTCGCGAAATTGCGTTAATGCGAACTGCGGGGGAACTGACGGCAAAGGCCATTATCGATGCGATCAGAATCACTCGGCCGGGACTTGTTGAATTTGAACTTGCTGCGATTGCCGATTACCGGTTTTTGAGATCCGGTGCGCGCGGGCCGGGATACCGTCCGATCGTGGCAAGCGGTGTTAACATCTGGAACGCTCATTATTACCGAAACCAGAGTCTCCTGCGTGACGGTGATCTGATCCTCATGGACTATGCCCCTGATTGCGATTGTTACACGAGTGACATTGGCCGGATGTGGCCGGTCAATGCTCGCTATTCACCGCTTCAGCGAGAACTGTACGGGTTCGTTGTGGAGTACCATAAAGTCCTGCTGAACACGATCCGGCCTCATGTCCTGGTCAGCCAGTTAGCACAGGAGGCGGCGGAAGTGATCCGCCCCAAATGGTCGGATTGGCCTTGGTCAAAGCCGGCGTATCGAGATGCCGCCAAAGCGATGATCGAATCGGAAGTTGCGTTCACACATCCTGTGGGAATGGCCGTTCACGATGTGGGAAGCTACCGTTCAAAACCGTTAAAAGAAGGGCTTGTCTTCGCATTGGACCCGCAGTTATGGGTCAAGGACGAACAGATTTATATTCGAGTCGAAGATACTGTCGTCGTGACGGATTCGGGTGTCGAATCACTGACTCGCCATGCGCCGCTCGAGCTGGATGCGATCGAATCACTGGTCGGCTCTAAGATTAGCGATCCTGGCTCTGACTGAGGCGATCTGCCCTTCATCGTTGTTTTCGTTTCGCGATCACTTCAAACCGCTGTGTGGTCATATGGGCCTTTCCATCCGGTCCGGTCTCGACGCTGGCATCACTCGTGGTCACTGAAAAGACGTCCCAGCCATCCGCTCCGAGTGCCGTCAATGTCGTTTGAAGAGACGCTGAATCGATCGAAGTCGTTTTGTATTCCCAATTCGTCGCGTCTGCCGTCAACTGCGCATAGGCGATCCCCTTTGTTGGAGACAAAGAATGCGGCATTCCAGCTAGAATATAACCGGCTGCTAATCCAAGTACTGTCGCGACAGGACCGCGTTTCAACCTTTGAAAGATCGAATTCATCACCACTGTCCTTTCTGGACCTTTTCGCATCTGATGCCTGAAACCATCCTTATTTATAAGTCACTTGTTCGTGTCTCGGAAGTTCGTCAAGGCTGCCAATACCGAACAACGATAAAAAGCGGGGCGTCGTTTTGTAGTTGACATCCTTGGGATGTTCCGGATCACGCGAGATGGCGATCAGTTCGCGCCGTACGAGTTGTCGAAGAATCGGACCACAGCCGGGCTTTCCCAATTCTTCGACTCGGGCCTGTTTGATGGGCTGATGATAAGCGACGACAGCCAGGACTTCTAACGCCTCTTGCGACAAGCGAACTTCCTTGGGACCGAGGCCATAAACTTTGTGTCTGATGCGTTCGAACTCATCACGTAATGCCAGTCGATACCCTCCCTCGCCGAGTCGGATTTCATACGGACGCTCTTCGACAGCGTAAAGCCGGTTAAGTTCATTGATTTCACGATCGACAAAATCCGCATCGAATTCGCCTCGTAAAACGACGGATATTCGGCTGGAGGTCAGCGGGTTACCGCCGACGAACAGGCATGCTTCAATGATCTGCCGGGGCGTGGGTCGGACTTCAATAACAGGCGGCGATTCTTCGGCGTTGATGACAGACTCGGGACTGTTTGCACTGAAGTCGATCTCGTCTATTAAATCGGATTCAGCGGCAGCGATCTCTTCGTTTTTCGTGGTCGTTACTGAAGAAAGGTGTCTGGCTTCAATTGAGCCATCGGTAGGGTTGGATGTGCGCGGTGATGATACTGCTTCTTCCGTTTTCTGTGGCATCTCGGATTCGGAAGCTTCTAATGCGCTAAGAGCTTTGAGGTAGGCGGCCTCTAATTCACCACCACCCCAGTCCTCAAGTGGCGCTTCAGAAAGAGAGTCATTACTGACTTCATCCTGTTCCCAATCTTCCGTTTCCAGATCCGTTGGGTCGGAATCATCTAAATGTGGCTCGATTCGATCCGCCATCGAAATGTACCCCTAACAAAATCTCAAGCCTGAATTGGTTGCGTTCGCGTGAGTTTTGCAAGGTTATCGTACGGTCATGAATAGGGGTCAAGATCGATCTGATTCGGACCAAACGCTGTCGAAACAAAAGGAACCAATGACGGGACCTGTTTTCGGCACTTAATACGCGGCATGACAAACGCTTGTAGACAGTAATCGGTCCAAAGAGCGAATCGAGTTGGAGTCTTCATTAGTCGCTTTTCGGTCGATTAACATCGCATGCATATTGGCTGCAATCGGGCCGGCAACATCATGCTCAGGGTCGTCGCCAATCATAAGAATCTGGTTCGGCGGATAGCCACAACGGGCGATCAGCGATGCGTAGAACTCTTTCGCCGGCTTCCGATAACCCATTTCCGACGAAACGAAACTTTGTTCAATCGTGCTTAAAACATGATGTCCACGGCAAACGGAATGCAGTCTGGAATCAAAATTGGAGGCAATCATCAGGCGATAACCCGCCTTTCTGAGTGCCGACAACGTCGATCCGACATCGTCGAAGACCGACCACGAGGACGGCCGAGCAAAATGATCCCAGAGTTCCGCAAAACACTGTTGCATGTTGTTCACGTCAGGAACAACCTCTTCGACGATCCATCGCCAGCGAGCCTTTTCGATGGAATCACTGCTGACGTAGTTTGAGCCGGCTGCTGGTCCATTGGGGAATTGATCAGTCTCGCTTTGGCGAAATGCTCGACGGAATCGACTCCCGATTTCATCAATGGAAATTCGGGAGCCATACCGAGAAGCGATCGAGTGGTAGGCGACTGGAACTGAAGGGTTTGGTTGAATCAAAGTTCCAACCGCATCAAAAACCAGGCATCGGATCGATGACGGTAAAAAACGTCCGTCGAAATCAGAGAGCACAATGAATATCCCCTTACCGATGGCAATTACAGCCCATCGCGTACTTCAATTGCCATCGAACGTCCCAGAGTGGCGCAGTACGCCCGATGTTTAACGCACCCGTTGGGATTGTAGGCTCAGCAATTCCACTTGACCGCAAAAAACATCTGCGGACTGGCCTGAAATCGATGACGTTAAAACAGTTCAAAATGTGAAGCGGCAGGAATAAGATCATCACCCGTCGGTGGAGACTAATGCGAGAAACGCCATGAGTTCAGGCGTTTTTACTTTTTGAAGGCGAACGTACCATCAACATCATCGGTTGAACCGAGAACGTCAATCGTCTCAATTGGAGCTCAATCGATCTGAAAAGACTCTCAGTAGGGTTGAGTACTGAGACGCTTCAGGTTTACCGAAAGATCAGGTCTTGTTTGAGCAGGATTCGCTTGATCATCACCCGGCACAAAGTTTAAGTCCCTTACCGAAGGGAAAAGATCAACGATTTCTCCACTGGATGCTTCGTCATCAAACAGGGCTTGATGAATTGAAGGAATTGAGACCGCAACCATCAAGGCGGCAGCAAGCGCCATCACGGAAGCGGGAATCCAACCGTTAAACCGATCATGACGATTTCGCCGATCCCACTCCGAAATTCGGGAAGCAAGCTGTGGCCAGACACTTGGCCGGCTGGGCTCTGCGGGCCAGGATTTCGACGAGTGCAACGTTTCCAGGCTGGCTTGCAAGCTTTTCTGATAATGCTCGCAAACGGCACAGCGTTTCAGGTGGCTCGCGACGTCAGCAGCATTGGCGGAATCAGGAAGATCCTGACCGACCCAAAGTGGCAGCAATTGTTTAACTCGTCGACAATCCATCATTTTTCACCCTTTCGTCTTTTCCGACCCCCGGCTTTCGGAGTCTCTGCACCACCTATGGGTGGCTCGCCAATTCCTTCAGCTTCGTCATGGCGACCGTCGCGTCGTTTGACCCACAAATCGTGGAACATCGAGCGCGCTTCAGCCAGTCGCCAACGAACCGTTGCTTCCTTCCGCTCGAGAATTGTCGCGATTTCAGAAGTCGAAAAGTTCTGCAGTTCTCGCAACATCAGCACAATCCGGTAGTTCTCCGGGATCTGTTCTAAAATTGCCGCGACCTCCTGCTCCAAATCAAGTTGTTGCCGGGGATCGGCAACCGCCGGATCAGGATCGCGTTCCGTACCACGCTCTGAAAAAAGCAACCACCATCCGCGACGCTTGCGACGCCGCAAATAATCCAGTGTCTGGTTCACTCCGATCCGGAATAACCACGGACCAAATCGCCGAGCTGGATCAAACTGAGCAAGTCGTTGATAGGCTTTCAGAAACGATTCCTGAGCCAGATCTTCAGCGAGCTCCTGACTCTTCACGAACTGCAGAATGACACGAATCAGCCTGCGTTCGTAACGAGTGACCAATTCTCCAAATGCTGCCTGACTTCCACGGCGCGCCTCATCAACCAGACGCGACTCGTGAGTCGCGCTGGCGGTTTCGTCCAAGCTGGAAATACTGCTGTCCGATAGCGTCATCGTGTTCTGCATTGGGCACCCCGCGTTGAATTACGCCTGAGTACCAAAAAGTGTTGGAGGTTACTGACGAAAACAGTTTTCAATACCTGTTCCCTATGCCAGAATGACTGAGAACCGCTCCTGGCAATCGCCTTGAAAGACAGTGGCTGTTGCGTAAGTCGTTTAATTTAAATCGTTTGCGTTAAAGTTAGTCCACGAAGACGAACTCGTTAAGATTCAGGATGACTCGACATAAGTTTACAAGACCATAGGTTTCGGCGTAAGGGGTGAGTTCCGCGAGTTCCTCCGCCGTTGGAGGCCGTGACATCGCCAGGCGGAACGCATAATCGACTTGTTGCGACAGCCCCGTTCGTTCGCGTGCGACCCGTTCAGCCATGTATTTCTCCAGCGTCAGTATCAGCCGGTTGTTCAGTAGCGCGAGTGCCTGCAGCGCCGTTACGGTTTCGCTTCGTTTGTCCACGCTCATCGACGGATCGGCGCAATCCAGCGTTGTCATGAACGGCTGTGGTTGCGATCGGACGAGAAATCGATAAATCGATCGGCGATGAATCCGCACATCTTCGGGATCGTGCAACAGGTATTCGTAATGCGGCGAATGTTCTGGCTTTTCGACAACGAAGTCCTGGAACGCCGGACCACCGAATTGCAGGTTCAGCTTTCCGGAAACAGCCAGGACCGCGTCCCGCACCGCTTCGGCTTCCAATTTCCGGCGGTTCATTCGCCAGAGATAGATATTGCTGGCATCGACTGCCTGGCCGTCGGTTAATCCAGAACTCTGGCCGTCGACACGATTCAATAAACTCTGTTTCGTCTCTGGCAATACGGCTCTCACCGGCTCGACGGCACCACTCGAGCTTTGTCGATACGTGGCGCTGGTCATGATCATTCGATGAAGTTGCTTCAGGCTTTGACCTTCGTCCCGGAACTGGGCTGCCAGCCAGTCTAATAACTCTGGATGCGACGGAAGTTGTCCCATGCGACCAAAGTCGTTTGGGGAATCAACAATCCCTCGTCCGAAATGATAAAGCCAGACACGGTTGACGATCGACCGCCAGGTCAGCGGGTTCTCTTTCGATGAAATCCACTTTGCCAGAGCCACTCGTCGCTGGCCTTCGCTGTGATCTTCGGGCAACTGAAACTCGCCCGCCTCCTCAGAACTCAAGGGGACTTTCCCCGGTGCGACAATTTTCAAAGGATTCCGTACGTCACCGCGTGCGAGGACATGAATCGTTCTTGGCTTTCCACCAGACGGACCTGTTCCCGTAAATGGTCCCGACCCCGAGTAGACCATTCCCGAGTAAACCAGCTTTGCCGGTGGAAGTTTCGCCAGTTCCCCAGTCGTCGTGACAAGCTCGCGCTCATTTTCAAGGACCGCCGTATGTGTTCCTTCATCAACGACCGTCGCCAGCAGTTTTTCCCGTTCCAATTTCAGTTCGGCCAGAGTCGTTCCCTCCTGTCGAGTCATTCCATAGTAGTATCCGTCGACAAGATTGGACGTGCGCCATCGTGGAGGCGCCTCGATGGAATCCAGTGATTGAACAGGTTTGCCTTGCGCCCTGTTTGTTCCGGCATCGTCAAAAACACCAAGCTCACCCAGTGAAAAAATGAAATCGCTTTGACGCGGTGCCAGCTTCGTGGCTGTCACCCGGACAAACCGGCCCGATCGTCCTGAAACAGGAAACCTCTGGGGTTTAACTCCCGGATTCACAAAATCTTTTGCAGTCTGATCAACGACGAGATTGACCGTTTGTTGAAAATTCTCGTCGTCGCATAACTCGACTTTGAACCGGACCGGAAAACCAAATCCGTCACCGATGTTATTAAAGTCGTCGTGACATCCCACGACTTGAATCGCAGATAATGGCATCGATTGGCCCAGGTCAACCTGAACCCATTTTACCGTTTCCGCTTTTGGCTCAATCTGGCTGTGATACCCGAACTGAGCCGCTAGGGGATGCGCATCAGGTTTGTTCGACGACGCAATTTTTGCGTCCAGTTCCTTCAGCTTTTCCCCGGCAAGTTCTGCAACCCTGGCTTGAAGCTCGCGCCGCTTCTCTTGAAGTCTCTTTTGACCGGCCAATAACTCAGTTCGTCGGGCAGAGATCTGCGGATCGATATCATAAGAGCGGTCAGCACGATCGAGAGCGGCAAAGACAGCCTGAAGTCGGTAGTAGTCCTCTTGTACGACAGGGTCAAATTTGTGGTTGTGACATCGTGCACATTGAACGGTCAGACTGAGGAATGTGTTACAGGCGTTCGAGACCATGTCGTCTCGATCCAGCAGTCGGGCAATCATTCCGTCAGTTTTCGATTCCGGGACCTCGGCATGTCCGATGAAATCCCATGGGCCTGCCGCAAGGAATCCAGTGGCCGTGATTCCGTCTTCAGTTCCTGGTGACAGAATGTCGCCGGCAATCTGTTCTTCGATGAATTGTGAATAGGGTTTATCGCCGTTGAATGCTCGAATGACATAATCCCGATACGGCCAGGCATTCGGTCGGGGTTTGTCCTTGTCGTATCCATGAGTGTCTCCATAGTGCACAACATCCAGCCAATGTCTCGCCCAGCGCTCACCATAATGAGGCGACTTCAGTAGTTCGTCGATCAGTTCTTCATAGGCCTTCGGGTCGTTGTCGGCCACAAAAGCTTCGACCTCGTCAGGAGTCGGTGGCAACCCAATCAGATCGAAATAGGCTCGACGAGCCAGCGTCCTGCGGTCAGCTTCCGGAGATTGTTTCAGTCCCTTTTCACGCAGTCTGGCGATCACGAATGCATCGATCGGCGAGACGTTTTCGGCGGTAACATCAGTATGATTCTTTGAGCGAATCATGTTCGATGTGATGGCGGGGATGTCAGGCCGGACCAGCGGTCTTAACGACCACCAGTCATATTTGTCGATGATTTTCGCTTTATCCACTCCATCCGGCCAGTTTGCTCCCTGATCAATCCACCGTTTGATCAGGGAGACTTGCGCGTCCGACAGCGGGTCACCATCGCGAGGCATACTATCTTCATCGCGACTGACGATCCGTTGCACGAGCAAACTTTTTGCACTCTGATTTGGAACAATTGCGTTGCCGTTATCGCCGCCAAGCAACGCGGCGGATTTCAGATCGAGCCGAAGGCCACCCTTTGCGACATTCTCGCCATGACAATCGGCACACTGGGAAAGCAGCAGTGGTTGAACGTCTCGAACAAAGTCGACTCGATCGGTCGCGGGCTCATTGCCGTATCCCAGAAGAGGGTTGACCAGAACAAAGGCGATCATGATAAGAGCCGTATCGGCAAGGCAAACGAAACGCCAACTTCTTAAGAAACAGTGAATTGTTGTTTCTTTCCAAACTCGGTTCATATTTTAAATCTCAATTGAACGATCAATAGTCCGTGAGCAGAACCAGGTTCACATGGCATCCCCTCGAACCTTGTTTGAATCGTTGATGTTAACAGAGTTCACTCAGAAACGGCATGTTAATGCGTGTGCGACTTCATCTCACCGCAGCCATGTTGGCAAGACAAAGCAATCTCAAACCCGCCTTGGGCTGAAGCTGCCAGGCTATATGCCTGCGTCGCTCCGCGACTATGACGACCCTGATCGCTCTGCGACTTGGAAAAGAACGCTTCTCGAAATTGGAACCCCTGTCGGCCGCATCATTCGAGGCGAAGGGCTGTGTTGATGGAAGCGAGTGGATGGCTAATCACGTTCATCTTTTGACGGGACTTAAACCCGTTCATTCGGTCGCCGGATTTTTGAAGATCGTCAAATCCAAATTGACAAAATGGTTCGACGAGAAACAAGTCTCGGGAAATCGTGCTTGCTTGCTTTTGACGTAAGCCGTAGAAATTGGTCGGAAATTGATTACGTTTTGCCAAAAGGACTTTCGCGATGAAACAATCCCGTGTTTCGTGCCTGCCGCTGTTGTTGCTGCTCGCATCGACATCGGCTGCCGATGACAAATCCGTGCAGTCAACTCCTTCGCGCCGAGTGCGCCTCGAGAAGTGTCATATTACGTTGATCGACCATGTGACTCTGGCTTCAGATCGAACCGGGATTGTCAAAGCGGTGGAATATAAAGAAGGAGAATTGGTCAAGAATCGCAGTCGAGTGGTTCTGATCGCAGATGAAGTCGCTCAGGCGAATCTGGCGGCTGCTGAAAAGAAAGCGTCAAACGAGAATGAGTTAAATTTTGCCAGGATCGCAAAAAAACAAGCGGATAGTGAACATGAGCGGATGGTTAAGGCAAACCAGGACGCGGAGAAAAAGGGGGGGCAAAAACCGGTCGCCCAAGTCGAGATCGACAAGGCTCAATTAGCAGCTGACAAGGCGGGGATTTCCATCGCTGCAGCAGAGCACGAAATCGGTTTGAATAAATTGAACGCTGCCGTCACGGCGGCCGAATTGAGAACCTATTCCGTCCTTGCTGAATTCGATGGCGTGGTCACTCGGATCTACAAGAAAAAGGGTGAGGCGGTTCGGCAGGGTGATCCCGTCGCGGAAATCATCAATACAGATCGCGTTCGTATCGAGGGGTATGTTCCTTTGGCCGATCTTCGGTACGCAAAACAGGGAGCCAAAGTTTACGTCCGTCTGCCCGTAGCGGAACTTGATCTGCTGGAAGACGAGGACAAGCAACCCTTTGAAGGTTTGATCACATTTGTTGACGTTGTTTCCGAGCCGATCGACCGGACAACTCGCATCTATGCGGAAGTTCAGAACCGGAAAAATATTCTGCGAGCCGGCCTGGAAGCGATCATGGAAATCGAAGTGGAAACCACACCACTCACCGCCAAATCACCGTCGGAAAAAGCCGGGAAAGACGTCGAGCCAACCGCGGACCAGAAGTGATTTGTGACACCGGTCGAGGGGGATCTCTCTTTCACCGGGATTGAGGCTGCCAATCAGTTTGTCATCAATGAAAGAACCCTGGCGAGCGAAGACGCTTGCTAGTCGCACACGTCCTACAAACCTTTTTCAGCCGACGCAGGTGACCGAATATGTCGATGGCGATTCCGACTCAAGAGATGCGATCGTCTCAGCGGCCTGTGCCGCTACGAGCTCGGAACGATCTTGTCGTCAAGCTGATCGATTTTCAGGGGGTTTCCCACTATGTCATCAAGGACCCGGTCGGACTGACTTATCATCGACTTCGAGCCGATCAGTATCGCGTGCTCACGCTGCTTGATGGTCAGAAGAATCTGGAAACCATTCGTGACGAATTGGTCCGTGAGTTTCCGGCAATCAGTCCCACATTGACGGATACTCAGATGCTGGTCGCGGACCTGCATCACAAGGGTTTGGCATACAGTACCCGTCCGGGTCAGGCTGCGGCTCGAATTGAGCAAAATCAGAAGAAGCGTCGGCAGAAGATTTTCAGCGGCTTAACGAACATTTTATCGCTGCGTCTTCCCGGTTGGGACTGCGATCAGTTTCTTGGTCGAATGGTTCCGTACACACGGTGGATGTATCACCCCGTCACAGCAGTGATTGCGATTCTGTTTGTGCTGAGTTCATGGTTGCTGCTGGCGATTCAGTTTCGTGCGTTTCAGGCTGGATTGCCGGCGTTTAACCAGTTTTTCGGTTGGCCCAATCTGATCTTTCTCTGGATGACACTGGCTTGCTCAAAGATCATTCACGAATTCGGACACGGTCTGTCGTGCAAGATGTTCGGCAGCGAATGCCACGAGATGGGTGTGATGCTGCTGGTCGGCAGTCCCTGTCTTTATTGCGACGTATCAGATTCGTGGATGCTTAAAAATAAATGGCCTCGCATCCTGATTGGTGCGGCGGGGATGATCATCGAAATTGTGCTGTCGGCGTTTGCAATTTTCTTCTGGTGGATGACCGAACCAGGTTTATTCCACTACTTGTGTCTGAACGTCTTTTTCGTGACGACCGCGACAACGGTGATTTTCAATGCCAATCCGCTGATGCGTCTCGATGGGTACTACATGCTCAGCGACTTTCTTGAAATTCCGAATCTCCGTCCGAAGGCTGATAAGCTGACTCAGGAGATGGCGGCTCAGTTATGTCTTGGGATCGAACCTCGGCACGATCCCTTCATGCCACAGACGAACCGGCACTGGTTTATCATTTATGCGATTGCCTCGAAGCTTTATGGGTGGTTTGTCCTGTTCGGAATCCTGATGTTCCTTTATACGGTGCTGAAACCGTATGGACTGCAGAGTATCGGACAGTCGATGGCGATCTTTTCTATCACGGGAATTCTGGTACAAATGGGGATGAGTTCTTACCAGCTACTCTCGACGCCACGTGAAAAACCGATCCAGAAATGGCGACTGGCGGTCACGGCGGCGGTTTTGTTGAGCATCCTCATCCCCTTAGGGCTGATCCCAATTCCATTTATTCAATGGGCGGCTTTCGTTCTTGAGCCACATGACGTGCGACATGTTGTGACCAAAGTGCCTGGCGAACTGGTTGAATTGAACGTTCAGCCGGGTGATCATGTGGAAGCGGGGCAGCAACTGGCGCGCCTGCATGATCCCAGGCTTGACGATGCCAAACGGCGTTTGACGAAACAAAAATTACTTCAGGAAACCGCCCGCCAGAACGCCTGGGCGGTCAACGATCGCGCAGAAATGGCGATGGCGGATGAAGGTTTGAAATCGGTAAATGATCAGCTCGCCGAACTCGACGAACAGATGAAACACCTGGTCGTGAAAGCTCCGATTACCGGAACCGTGATCGCACCACCTCGAAACCCCTCGCCTAAACTCGATCAGCAAAAGAAGCGACTCGTCGGTTGGACCGGAACGCCGCTTGACGAAAAGAACGAAAATGCGTTTCTGGAAGAACGGACCGAGTTGTTGAGTATTGCTCCAACGGACAAGATGCAGGCGATTATGTACCTCGACCAGGCGGATCGCCACGACGTATCAATCGGAATGAACGTTGGCCTGAAGTTTGACCACCTGCCGCAGCACACGTTTCATGGCACGATAACGCAAATCGCGTCGGCTCATTCGGATTTTGCCCCCAAGAATCTGGCGTCGAAGAATGGGGGGCTGCTTGCCACGACTGCAGATCGGGAAGGTCGAGAACAATTGCAGGAATCGGCGTATCAGGCGACGGTACTGCTTGATGAATCTCCTGAACTGCTGACACCCAATTTACGAGGCTTCGCCCGGTTCATGGCGGCACGTCGGTCGGCATTCGGGTGGGGTTGGCGGTATATTCGACGAACATTCCACTTCAAGATGTGAGCGAATGGGATTTGGCTGGCTCGACCGATCAAGTTGATTGAGGTTTATCTGGTTCGATCTGAAAGTCCCTTCATTGTGAACCTGTTTCGAGATAAAATCCTCGCCAACTCGGCCTTAGGTCATGACGAAACCGAATTGATTTCAGGAGGAAACAATGAAACACAGTGGCTGGTCGATTCTCGTGACTTGTGGAGTCGTCATCGCGTTTGGATTGAATCTCTTGGGACAAGAGGGGGCAAAGCCAAGAAAGGCACCCGCGACGTTCGATGCAAAGTTTGAGACAACAGCGGGTAATTTTGTGATTCACGTCGAACGAGAATGGGCACCGATCGGAGCGGATCGGTTTTATCATCTCGTCACGACGGGCGTTTACGACGACTGCAAATTCTTTCGAGTCGTTCCGGGTTTTATGGTTCAATTCGGGATCAGTGGTGATCCCAAGATCGCGGCCAAATGGCGTGATGCCAAAATGAGAGACGATCCCGTGGTGAAATCCAACAAACGTGGATTTGTGACGTTTGCCAAGCTGGGGCTGCCGAATTCCCGTTCATCACAGATCTTTATCAGTTATAAAGATAACTCGTCGCTCGATTCCCAGGGATTTGCTCCGTTTGGCAAAGTGGTCGAGGGAATGGATGTGGTTGACAACATCAACAGCGAGTACGGAGAGAAGCCGGACCAGTTCGAACTGATGTCCCGAGGCAACGAATATCTGAACGAAAAATTTCCTAAACTCGATGGTGTCAAGAAAGTGACGATCGTCGAGAAATAGTCTAACTTTATTTGAATTGTAATCCCCATGCCGTCGTCGCGCACTCAAACTAAACCATCGTTCGTCGTTCGTGCCGCCACGATACGGGATGTTGAAGCACTGGGAGAGTTCATCGAACCGTTTGTCGAACAAGGTCGATTGTTGCCGCGAACACACGATGAACTGGAAGACCTGACAAGGCACGGTTTTGTCGCCGTGATTGGCAAGAAAATCGTTGGATTTGCCGCACTGGAAATCTACTCAGTGAAACTTGCCGAGTTGCGAAGCCTGGCGGTATCGCCCGATCATCAAGGGCAGGGGATCGGCAAAGCCCTTGTCATCGCCTGTATTGATCAGGCCAGGAAACTGAACGTATTTGAAGTCATGGCGATTACCTCTTCGGATGAGTTTTTCCAGAGGTGCGGATTCGATTTCACTTTGCCCGGTGAAAAGAAAGCATTGTTCCTGCAAACTAGAGAGACCTATTAAACAGTATGCCACGCGCGAAGCCTTCATCGAAAGCCCCGATAACCTCCAGGGCTTCATCCAAGCCGCCGGTCCCCAAACGTCCCGCTCGCGGGAAGCCCCGTGCATCTGCACAACCTGGCGAAAAGAAGCCGCGCCCTGAAAAGCCCTCGACTCCCACGTTGACATCGTTGCTGGCCGAATCACTTCGTGACCGGACGTTTCTCAGACTGGTTCTCAGCCAACCTCTTTCCAAGTCAGAGACGGCGATCTCGAAAATCACTGTTCGTCTGATCGAAGTTGGTGGTGAAACGAAGTATCAATGGACAGTCCGGTCAAAGTCGCAAGAGTTGCACGACAACCTGACGGCGGATGAATTGATTGCGCAGACAAAGAGTGTCTTCGGCGTGAATTTTGGTGATGCACACGTCTTCACAACCGAAGCCGATCTGACCATTCGCTGGAATTATGGCAAGCCGCAAAAGATCAAGCGGAAGCCGCCAACTCAGCAGCCGACCGAAGGTGAAGGCCACAATCGGCAAAAACAATACCTGATTCCTGCGGGAGTTCCCTGTCCATTCCTGATCGAAATTGGAGTGATGCTGCCCAGCGGTCAGGTCCGACCTGCGATGTATCACAAATTTCGTCAAATCAACCGTTATCTGGAATTCGTGGAAGATATTTTACCACAGCTCCCCGCAGCCGGGCCGATCCACATTGTCGATTTTGGTTGTGGAAAAAGTTACCTTACGTTCGCTCTGCATCACTTGTTGACGAAAATTCACGAACGCGAAGTGTCGCTTGTGGGCCTCGATGTAAAATCGGACGTCATTGAAGACTGTTCTCGAATTGCCAAGAAATTGAACTGTAACGGCCTGGAATTTCATATCGGCAGGATTGAAAGTTACGTTCCGTCAAAGCACGTTCATCTGGCGGTTTCGCTGCATGCCTGTGACACCGCGACAGATGATGCCCTGGCTGCCGCATTGCGATGGGAAAGCGATGCCATACTGGCGGTTCCCTGCTGTCAGCACGAAGTCTGTCATGCGATCGGTAAACAAACTCTTCCGGGTCTTACAGAATACGGGATTCTGAAGGATCGATTTGCTTCGCTGGCGACTGACGCACTTCGAGCTCAGTTTCTGGAACTACACGGATATAAGACACAGGTGCTGGAGTTTATCGAGACCGAGCATACTCCAAAAAACCTGTTATTACGTTCCGTCCGAAGGCCAGATCCACAGGCTGTTGATCTGGCGGCACGACGAGAATCCTACGAGGGGTTGAAGAAGGTGCTTGGAATCAGCGATTGGCATCTTGAGCGGGTCGTCACGAAGTCATAATCGCTGGCACAAGTGCTGAGTGTGATCTGAGCGTGTGAAAAGATTGATTCCTAAAGTCGATTCTTGCGGGAATGTCGCGCGATAGCATTAGTCTTTGCCTGAATGCGGGCGATCAGACGTCTGTCCTTACCCGACAATGGATGACCAAGGTATTCTCGTAAGAACCTCAGTCGTTCTAACAACGGGACGGCCGAGGCCGAAAAATTCAGTTGAGCCAGATCCTTAACGATCCAGCGTTGGGATAGTGGGGTTTGTTTGTGGACCCGTCCCAAATCAATAATGTAGATCGTTTCGGGAGATTTTTGCGACTGCATCAGATGGCCTAGATAAAAATCCTGGTGATGGAGACCCGAGTTGTGCATGGTCCGAGCCAGATTTGCGACCCTCGAGGAAATCTGCCGAAGGGCCAACGCGGGAATTGGCGATTTATTCGAATCGACAAGGACGTCTGACAACTTATCACAGTTCTCTAATGATTCGGTGATAAGGAACGAATCTGACCCTGATTGGCCGAATGCAACGGGAGCCATCGTGGGGAGTCCCACACGATGAAAATCGTTGATCGCGTTCCATTCGTTACGAGCACCGAGGATCGGCCATGTCAGCCGAAGGAGCGGTTTGAGATATTCCTTCCAGGAAGAGCGGCCGTGTCGCTTGATATAGAACGGGCGCTCAACACCATTATCATCCAACGTGAACTTTAATGTAATGCGATCCGTACGAAGTTTTTTCGCGATTGCGGCATCCGCCGTACGCGACCAGATTGTGGCAAACGTGAGCCAGTCGTGACGCTGGAAAAGATCAGCATACGTGTGGTTAACGATCAGCCTGCCTGAATCCCAGGTTTCCAAATCAAAACGAGTCAATCGGCCATCCTTGCTGGTGCGGGGTTCGACGGAAAGCTGCTTCGATCTCAGGGGGCGAACCCGAATCGACGATTTTATGGAAACCAGCAAAAAGAGCCACACCACATCGCCATTCAAATCAGATTCTGCCTGCCACGACTTTCCGATCTCAACGTCGATTGCCTTGACAGAAGTGTTTACAGCATGGGTGAAACAGGTGATTCCGCTGTTCCGTCGGGATCTGTTTTATTTGTCAGACCGGTTGAGATCCTTGATAACACCGGCAAAACCGTTCAAGGCCGTTCCACCTGTCTGTCGATCTCATGAAGAAGCCGAACGGCGGAAAGTGGGGTTCTGTATGAAGACTCGTTGGATTTCGATCGCATCAGTCCTGCTCGCATTGGCGTCAGGTTGCCAGTGTTGCCCGCTGTTTGATCACTATGCGAACGTGGTTGACGACGCCAACGACACTCATTTGTATTTCGATCGGTGCTACAACCCTCGATTTGACATCACTCGAATGGGAAAAGCCGATTGGTGCAGTCCGTTTAATCGCCTGCTCTGCAAACGGTGTTGCAACAACGGTTGTTATGATCGCTACGACGATTGCTATCTCTATCCACCGCTGACTCCGTATGAATTTCCCAGCAACGTCATGCCGCCGCCTACCATTCGCACAAAACGCATTCAGCGACGCCTCGATGCGGACCTGATGGACGAAATGTTGCAACATCAGGGCCCTGCGGGTCCAGCATCAGACTCGGCAACGGCACCCGATCCGGTGCCAGCACCAGCACCAGCTCCCGCACCAATGCCGTAAGACCTTTAGAAACTGAGATATTCTTCACGAAGTACGGTGGCGATCTCGCTGAAGACGATCGTTACAGCGAGCCACTGGCGCTGCTCTCGCTCCGTTTCGCCAGGGTAAGGGAAGTTCTCGTTTTCACCGAGGAACTTCTGTAATCGGTGTTCTGTCACCCTGCAGGTTTTGCCGCGGGTCGCGATGCCAATAAAAACCAGTCCATCCTCGGAATCAGGCGCGTTGGGGCCCAGATGGCCGGTGATTGAGACCGCAATTTCTGCTTCTGGCGTGCGTTCAAGGACGCCTGTTGCCATGGCTCTTGCAACCGGCTCGCTGACGGGGCCGGGCTGAATCAGCATTGATGCGGAGACGCCGAGCCACTCCGACTTTGTCTCAAGTCGATAGACCACAGCAGATCCGCAATGTACCTCAGAAATCCCTGGCGTTCTTGCTAATGAGGCCGAGATCAGCCCGCCTGTGCAGCTTTCTGCAAAGACGATTTTGACCTGAAGCAACATCAAGAGGGACGCGACTTCTTGAATTTGCTCAGTAAGCGGTTGTTTCATGAGGTATCCTGGAATAGTTCGTCATCGTTAGCATTTTTGTTTGTATAGAGTTTTTTGTCCTTCGATGACAATAGAACGGATCAATGTGCTCTTCGCGACAATGACTTAATCTCCCTTTCAATAATGATCCTGCGTTGAATGACAGAGAGTACAGGAATCATTCGGGATAGGACGACCTCGAGGATCTCATAAGACTTTCTCGACATGGTGGAACAGATCTTCTCGTCGTTCGTCCGGCGGTATTATTGACTCAAGATTGACGAATCACCGGGCATCGTTTCGTTTGGCAAACTGCGTTGACTTTGTCGACGATCGTTCTTCGGTAAACTGAAAACACCGCATTCATTCAAGATTCGACTCATGACAAAACATAGAAACGAATCGCGCGAAACCCCATGAAAAATAGATGTTCATGAGAAATTATTATGTCTATCGGGGTCGTATCGATTATGCCGATGAATCCTGCACTCAACTATCTTCGATGCGATCGGAAATCACTCGAAGGTAAAGGTTGAGTCAAAAATCGCGGCCGACATTGATGCCGGTCGCCGGGGTGCCGACGAAAGCCAATTGGCTTCGTCATGATCGGACACAGGGGGAATCACGGAATGCCATACTCGTTCCTGCGGGGGAGATGGTCGCGCCTGTTATTAAGCGGTGCGACGGTATGTCTCTCGGCGGCACTGCTCAATGCCGCCGACGGACCAGAATCAACCGAGGGGTTGGCACAGGTTAATAACCGAGCCGTTGTTCGGGAAACGGAACATGAAGAACTGACACAGTATCCCGGATTGACAATCGTCAAGCCGGGCAGTTCAACGACGGCAGTGCGCAAACAGTCTATCGCAGAACTCGGTCTCGAGCGACTTTCGCCAGAGGGTCAACAGAAATCGAACGCCGTCCTCAAGAATCTGGGGATGTTTCGCAAGCTGCCAACGATCTCTTTTGAATGCGATCCGGCGGTTTATGAGTATTTCTTAAGAAATCCTGATGTCGCAGTCTCGACATGGCGAGCCATGGATATCTCTCAATTTCAACTTCACGAAACGGGACCTAATCAGTACCACGCTGACGCCGGTGACGGCTCCGTCGGTGAGCTGGAACTTCTCGTTCATACGCCAACCGACACGATGATCCATTGCGACGGCGCTTTTAAAAGTCCATTGCTGCCGAAGCCAATTATTGCCCGCTCGTTAATGCGAGTGCAGACGTCGTTTTCGAAAGAGCAAGATGGGCGGATCATCGGAACTCATTCGGGAGACGTGTATGTCGAATTTCCCTCGCAGGCGATTGAAGCCGCAGCTCGAGTGATCGCGCCGGTCAGTCACAGTATTGCGGACCGCAATTTCAAGCAAATGACGCTGTTCGTCCATCTGATGTCGCAGGCCATGGTGAAACATCCCGGCTGGGTGGAGCAGACGGGCAACAAATTGGAAGGGATCTCGAAACAACGTAAGCAAGAATTCATCGAAGTGGCTGCCCGCAGCTGTGGCGAAGCCCGACGACGATTTGCAAACGCCAATGCGCTTCATCCATTTTCACCAGACGAAGCACTCTCTCCATTTCGAAACTGGAATTCGCAAGCGAATGGACTTGGTTCAGCAGAAAGTTCGACGCGACCGAACACTGCTCGGCCTATTGAACAAACGAGTCAAACCACGATTACGCCACAACGAAACTGATTCACCGAATACAAACGAGATTGATTCGTGGCGGAGCGACCCGGCCCGCCACCGAACCAGCAGCCCGATCGCCCTGACGCGGTCGGGCTGCTCGCATTCTTTGCTTGAACCATCGTGATCTGCGCCTGCTGATTTCGACCGTCATTCGATCACCGGTCTTCGCCACCTGTGATCTCGTCAACCGTTTCTCTGTCGAAGTCGTCCAGTTCATAAAGCTCGGCAACCAGAGAATCGATTCTTGACTCGACCTCAATGATCCTTATATTCGTCTGGCTGGTTGACCCCTGAGACTTTGTCGTGGATGTCGACGACAACTGCACTCTTAATTCGACTAATTCCACAATTTCATCGTGTCTTCTGACATCGTGCGTGGCATCGAAATCGATGCGGCGAATCGGAGCACGTCCGAGTGTCCGCCCGTTAATTTCCAGGCCAACTCCACGGCGCTTTGAGTGATGTTCAAACCAGGTCCAGAGAGCTTTCGAATTGAGCACGCCACAGAAATATCTTAGATCCTCTCGCGTACCCGCCGATCGGACAAAGACATTCGCACTAAAAGGCACATACGCCGGTCCAAATATTGCCACAACGCTCGGACGCTTTGCCATTTGAAGGGCAACGAGTTTGTCTGACTGCCAGATTTGATCGTCACGTGGCCAATGCAGGTGCCACCAACTGTTGCTCCCTTGAGTTGTTTCTCGACGTACCTCCAGGATTGGCCGAAATCGTTCAAGATGCTTATGAAGTTGAGGAAATATCTCGATCTCCGGACAAGTTTGTCGAGTTGAAAAGATTAATTGCCGCGAAGGTTGTGCGGCAGACCAGTAACGATCCAGATCGCAAAGATCATGGTACGGTCGCAGAAGTTTGCCTTCATCAGGTGAAAGGCGAAGGCGAATCACTTCGTCGGACAGCAGCGAAAAGACCCCTTCACCGGCGGTCCAGCCAGATGCCTGGGGATGGCTGCGGAATCGTTCCAGTGTCCGACGATTTATGGTGGCCGGGTTCTCGGCAATCCCCTGCCGGACGGCTCCGAATTCGGAAAGCGGGGGACAACTCTCAAGCTTATTGAGCAATCCCTCGAGCGGTGGCATGACGTCAAGCCGACCCCCACGAAACAATTGTTCTTTCGTTTTAACAAACTGACGGACGTGAGCCTGACCCGTGATAAAAGGCTCTGCAGAGAAAGAGCGATTGTTCGAGGCGACCTTGATCTTCGTACCACAATCACTGCTCGACTTTGTCAGGCGGAATATGACATGCTGACCAGAAACCCCCGAAAATATCGGTTGGTTGCGAAGCAGAAACAGTTCGTCCAGGTGCGCCTCATCTCGCAGTGCGGCGATCAGCTTTTCGGCTCCTTTTCCGTGGATCCAGTAGGAATTGGTGATGAACGAGAGTGACCCGCCTTGTTTCAGCAGTTCCATGCCGCGATGAACGAAGTAATACCACAAGTCCATGCGGGCAGATCGGTGCTGACGACCGAACGCGGTTTCGCCAATTTTGTCAAGTTCGTGTTTGAAGTCTCGCTCGCGACGGTACGGCGGATTACCGATGACGAGATCAAACCCGCCCTTCTCAAAGACCTTGGGGAACTCACGACCCCAGTGAAATTCGGAATCGGTGCGTTGCTCAGGCGCCGAGGCATCGTTTAGAGAATGGACATCTGCGAACGATTGACCGATCAGCGCATGTCCTGTCTTGAAATTGGATCTCAGGGAATCCCAGCTATCGCTTAGTGAATCAGGCCAGCTTTCGGGTGCAGCGGATTCGAGCTTCATCAGCCACAGCGATCGCCGCAGGACTTCAATTGCTGCCGGATCAAGGTCGACGCCAAACAGTTGATTCGCGAGAATCGCTTGACATCGGCTAAACGTCAATTGACATCCATCTTGTGTTCTGACGACATCGGAAGTGCTCTTGGCACTGTCATTCAAAATCAGCCAATTCAGATGCCAGTCCAGCAGAGTTCGATACGCTGCGACGAGAAACGCCCCGCAGCCGGCTGCGGGATCAAGGATTGTGATTTGCGATCCTTCGGGTTGACTCGCATTCAGCAGACGTGTACCAAGCGTCTGTTGAACGATCTCATCGACGATATATTTTGGCGTGTAGAAAATCCCATTGACGGTGCGTGATTTCTGGCCCTGTTCACCAGACCCCTTCCACGACTTTGTCCTTATCGACACGAGGAATTCGTGGATTTCTCCAAGTATTTCGATCGGTGATCCAACAGCCAATGGACATGTGCAGGGCAGATTCTCGTCGGAAACCCATCGGGGAAGAACTTCTGTAATTGACCGAGACCGTTGATCGACAAGGCTGATCCCTCGCTGCGTCAGCAACGTGTTAAACGCGGAGACATCCACCCTTCTTTCGGGCTCGACGTCGAGACCAGTCAGTTCATCAATCAGCGGTCGAGCACGGCAGTGTGCTAATGATTCCCGGCACCAGTTCTTGAGTGATGTTTCCACTGATCGACTCGTAGAAATGGATATCACCGTGGCTTTGGCGTGATGACAAGATCATCCAGCCACAGCTTTCCAGTCGCACCGTTCAATCCAATACGAACAATCATCTCGCGAGCCTTTGGGGGGACGTTGATGGTTTTTGTGGCCCTTGACCAGTCGTGTGTGCCAACCCAAGGTCCGACAAAGGGGTTATCGATTGCGCGTCGATTTTCATCATAGAAATGAAATCGAATCGAAGCGATCTCGTGCTCTTCTCGCCCGTTTTTCACGTCTTCGGTCTTATACTGAACTCGAACCTGCAGCGATCCAATTTTCGAACCATCAATTGCAGCCGCCTGCAATCCTTGAGCAAGTCGACCAGGTTCGGTTGCTTCGAACAAGATACAGCGTTTTCCTTCCTGGGCACCTTCTTCCAACAACGTCGTCAAACGTTGATAGTGCCAGTGATCGGCGTAGCCATCATTATTTTGATCTGCTTCGAAACCTCCATTCAAGATCTTCGGATGTAGCGGATCAGGCTTCACTTTACGCTGTTCTTCCGATTCCCCGGTCATCGGAACAAACAGTGTCGAGATCAGTTTCTTCTCTTCCAGCTTGCCGTCTTTTTTCTCAAACTGATGAAAGACCTGCTGATAACGTTCGCCCAGTGGAACGAGAAGCCGTCCTCCTTCTTTCAGTTGCGCAATCAATGGTTGTGGGACATTTTCCGGAGAACACGTGACGATAATTTTGTCGAACGGGGCATACTCTTCCCATCCGAGATATCCGTCAGCGATTTTCGTTTTCACGTTATCGTATTTGAGTCGCTTCAATCGTTCGGCCGCCGTTGTTCCCAGTGCTTCCACGATTTCTATCGAATAGACTTCTTTGACCAGATTTGAAAGGACCGCTGCCTGATAGCCGCTACCGGTACCAATTTCCAGCACACGGTCTTCCGGTTGGGGGTCAATCGTCTGGGTCATATAAGCAACGACGAACGGCGGCGAAATCGTTTGTTTATGACCGATCGGTAACGCCGCGTCGACATAGGCATCGTGGCGATATTGCGGTGTGACGAATTCGTGCCTTGGAACCTGACGAAGGCTATCCAGCACACGAGGATTTGTAATCCCCTCTCGCTCGATGTATTCGGAGACGAGGTAGTGACGGGCCTCTCGAAAAGGGTCCTTCTTCTGGGCAATGGAAGTACGCTCCAGTCCCAAAAAAACGACGACCAGCAAAATCCACTTTGCTTTATGAGACAAACCTTGGTGAAGCATCTCCAGCCCCCCTTTTGATGAGATCCAGTAACCCGTCTTTTCGACGGGAGTATATCAAAATTACGGAACGACGCAGTCAATTTCGGAATCTATGCGAATTTCCACAATTCGACGAGATTGAATTGGGACAAAAATTGTCGGCACGGCCCTTCGACACGCGCATTCAACGAGGTAAGATTTTTTGAATCTCATCGATTCAACTTAACGCCACCCGTGGCTTAAATTCACCAAAGGAGCAATTCATGTCAGAAGTCACAATCAAGACTCGTGAAAATGGGCCATTATTAGTAACGGGTCCTGTGAAGCTTACTGATCACCTGGGAAATCAATACGACACGGCAGGAAAAGAGAATATCGCTCTTTGTCGGTGCGGAGCAACTCGAAGCAGGCCTTTCTGTGACGGAACACACAAAACGAACGGGTTTCAAGCAGCAGAAACCGTGGCTAAACCGGCGCAGTCATGAATGCTTCCTGATGAATGGTTCACAGTCAACGGGCACACGACATCCGATCGAGTCGTTTAATTTCATCCTGGCCTCGAACTTTGCTCAATTCCAAAGGACATCATGCCAAAATCACTCACGAGTAATCGTCGCGAATTTCTTCATGCGGCAGGTCTTGTCACTGCAGCCACCGTGTTATCACCGGCCCGAGCCTTTGCGGCCAACGAAGTGATCCAGATTGGCTGTATCGGAGTTGGAGGCCGATGCCGAAAGTTAATGGAGGTTCTCAAGACCATTCCTGGCGTCAAAATCACCTCAATCTGCGACATCTTCGATCACTCGATTGGATTGGCCAAACCGCTTGCCGATGCCCAAGCCAGCGTCAGAAAAGACTGGCAGTCAGTCCTGGATGACAAGGGAATTGATGCCGTCGTAATCGGTACTCCCGATCATTGGCATGCCCCGATGACTTTGGCTGCCTGTGCCGCAGGAAAAGATGTCTACGTCGAAAAGCCATTAACTCACGATCTGTCTGAAGGAGCCGCCTTGCTTGACGCTTCTACCAGATACAAACGGATCGTTCAGGTGGGAACGCAGCAGCGATCGATGCCACATATCGTCAAAGCCCGCGAGCTGATCCAGGCCGGGCACATCGGCAAGGTCGTCAAGGTTCATATGAGCTGGAATCGCAATGCCGATCGAGTCCGTCGCAATATTCCCAAGCTCGATTTCAGCGGTGTCGACTGGAAAAAGTTCTGCGGAAATGCCAAGGACCAGCCGTTCGACGAGTATCGCATGATGAACTGGCGCTGGTTCTGGGACTTCGGTGGTGGCATCTTTACCGATCTGATGGTGCATTGGATCGATGTCGCGCATTGGGTACTGGACGTCGACCACCCCGATCACGCCGTCAGCATCGGAGAACATTTTTATAGCGAAGGGGTCTGGGAAACCCCGGACACAGTGCAAACCATATTGAGCTATCCCGGTAACATTCAGATGCATTTTGAAGGGACATTCGCTAATGCGAGAAACGGTGCCCGGATCGAGTTTCAAGGGACCGAAGCGTCGATCCACGTTGATCGAGGGGGATACCAAGTTATTCCTGAACGCAAATCCAAAGTCGAAGCGTCGGAATGGATTCTGGGGACCGGACCGCGAGGTGCTGACTTCTACGACAAACCGGACGGGGAACTGGTGCATTTGATCAATTGGGTCGATTGCCTCAGAAGCCGCAAAACACCGACCGCCCCGATTGAAGCAGGCGTATCTGCGGCCGCTGCCGCTCATCTGGCGAATCGAGCACTCAAATCAGGTGGTACCGCGATCTGGGTCGATGGCGTCAAATCGTAGCAATTGATTTGTTTCTGCAGAAAAGGGCAAGCATTCAAGCCCCCTTGAAACCAACGCAATAAAAAAATTCAGTACAAAGCGGTTCAAACAGAAGTCGACGAAGGGCGCAAAATTCGGTGCATAACCGCACCATGCTGTATTCGTGCGCGCTCGTTGGCTGGAACCAATTCCAAACTTTTGATGCAGTGGCTTTCCTGTTTTCGAGGCAATTAAAGAGCTCTTGTTACCGAAGACGGTCATCCAGTGCCACCTGAATGTTGAGTGCGGGCAACTCTACGGGCGACTCCGCACAGAATTGAAGCATTCTTGATGTTTTCCTCGCAGTCGCCAGTTCTGTTCATGCCGCCTTCGTCTCGACGTCTAACTTCGTTTTCCCGAAGTGAATTTTCCCGTTGAAATAATGCCGAAACCTTAATTTGCCGTGAAAAACAACGAAATCGGTTTCAGCCTTCTTTCAGATATTTTAATTATTTCGACATCTGGAACGCAGATTGCAAAACCGTAATGTTGCAAGGAATTGTTTCAATTTCCGACGCGTGTTTGTCTTGATTAAGTAATTTTCAACGATTCTGGAAGGAAAAAAGTATGAAGCGCATCATCTCCCGTAAGGCTCACCCGGTTAATTTACCGCGAGCGGGCTTCACTTTGATCGAGCTGTTGGTCGTGATCGCGATAATCGCGGTGCTGATCGCATTGTTGCTGCCGGCTGTGCAACAGGCGCGTGAAGCGGCTCGCCGAACGCAGTGCAAAAATAATTTGAAACAATTGGCTCTCGCGGCCCACAATTTTGAAAGTACGAACGGCACGATGCCATCCGGTTACCTCGGAGCAAAGGATCCTGTTTCGATCACGACTGGCGGTAATCAGTCGTATGCCAGTCCGCTCGTCTTTTTACTTCCATTTATTGATCAGGCCCCGCTGTATTCGACGCTGGAGCAAGATCAGATCAATGTCGGGCTCTATGGACAATACCCATGGTTCAATGTGAATGGTTGCTATAACGCAGCATTGAAAACGATCCCGGGTTTTCTGTGTCCTTCGACGGATGCCAAGTCCGCCCAAGCCGGATTCTTCACCCGCATCAACGAATACTTGAATGGGACAAGTGGGACCATTGAGGGACGGATCGGGTCTGTTGCCAGTGGTTGGGATCCCGTTGCTCCGACCAATTATCTCGGCGTTGCAGGTTATTTCGCGGATATCACCGGATTTGACCTCTACAAGGGAGCCTTTCTGAAGCGGCATCCGAATCGCTTTGGGGATTTCCTTGATGGAACCTCGAATACATTGTTATTTGGTGAAGCGATTGGTGATCCAGTATCGACCAACCCGAAGACTGTTAACTACTCCCACACCTGGATGGGATCGGGGATGATGGTGACAGGCTATGGGTTGAGCAGCACTCCCGCATGGTATCGATTCTCGTCGGCACACGACGGACTGGTTCACTTTGCGATGGGCGACGGCGCGGTGCGAGCGATCTCGATTAATGTCGATGGCATTATTTTTAAACAATATCTGGCCGGTGCTTCCGATGGTCATGTCGTCGGCGATTTCTAAGCCTGGTGCTTGTTTAAAAATGTGAATTATTCTTCAACGGAAGTAACAGACATGGACTCATTTAAACGTTTCTCATTGGTTGCGGTTCTCATGCTTGTCGGCTGTGGTTCGTCTTCAACAGAATCGGTTTCGGTGGAAGATGCAAAGGCGGCAGCGAAAGAGCGAGGTGATGAACCAGCGGAATCCGGACCAGTGATGACGCTGGAACGACCTAAATAGTGAACTCCGATTTTTCAGTTTTTTAACGTAAATCAGGCGAGAATTGTTTCGATCTCTTAGATTCCCTCCTGTGAATTGAAAAGTCTAAGTCCACGGTGCTGCTTGACGACAAAAACTGATAACCATTCACTGTGGCAGTCCTAAGTGAAAAATCTCCTTGAATCGTCGTGGTATATCCACGACGATTTTTTTTGTCCTGAACAAACATCGCTACGAATCGCGATACGAGAGCTCTGCCTCAAAGCCGCGGCAGGAATCATTCGCGACGTCTGTGAGAAGTCCTTTTGCCTCAAGCGAATTCTAGTCGCCGTTCATTGGCTTGAGACAACTGACTTATCACATCGTTCCACCTGCTGCGTTGTTTGGGAGTCGTCATTTTTGTTGCAAACTGATCAATGGCGACCTTCCGGAGATAGAGAGGGGTTTCCCTCTGCAGCAATGTTTCGCGATATCCTTCATAAACAGCGGGCGTCTGAAGTGGTGTTTCAAACTAGGCTCGCTTCGCCGAATTCTGCATCTGCTCGCGAACACTAATCAAATATCCGCTATGACGGACGAGGAGATGTTTCTTCAGTATGGGGACACCATTGAGTGTTGCCGCGTCTTGTTCGTTGAATTCGTCCGTTTCATCCTTCCATTGATCCCGCGGATTGGGAGTGGCCGAACCGACTGGGAGGCCCTTGTTATTCGCCCTGAAGAACCCTCCATTGAATTCCTTAACGGTGACTTTGAGTTGTTGCGCCGTCATTCTGGCGTCGACCAACGTCAGCGGATCAATACTGGAATTCAGTTTTAAGAAGCCTTCCGCTTGAACGACCAGCCTGATTTCGTCACCCGCCTCAAGAACCCTTTGATCAAGTTGCAATCCATAGCGACCCTTTTCATCCGTCAACGCAGTCCATGCAACCGCTTCTTCCCGGCCACTTTCATCAAAAGGGTTTGTTTCGCGAATCAGCCAGAGCGTAACTTTTGCATCGACAACCGGATTGCCAAGACGATCCTGGGTCGTCCCTTGCAATTTCGCTTCAGCGTGAGCGGAACGACATTAAGCGGATTCGAAGCAGATGCGGGTTCCGCCTGTTCAGAGCCGAGCGTCGTTTGGCCGCCAAAAGCAATCAGGGAAGTAAAGACGATTGTTGAGAGACAAGTGCTAATCCTTTTTCCCGATCGTCGCACGCTTCACGCTCCCTTGATGCAACCGTAAACCAGCCGCGTGGTTTCTGGACTGGGCGTCGCACAATTTCAAAACAGAGTCGAGGCCGATACGGCTCAGTTTACCGTTCCGATGCTGAGGCCGTCGGGAACAATGAACAAAACGCCCTTGAAGAACTCGCCCCGGAATTGTGACTTTGATTGGATGCTGCTGGTGTTTCTCGAAGACGCTCGCACTATAACACTGATGAGAGGGACTCAGAAAATGTCAGACGTCTATCCCATCAATGATTACGGCCCGCTGATGCCAGGACTTGTGATGGCGGGTGTTGCGATTGTGCATGTCTTTCTGGCTCAGTTTGCTGTGGGGGGCGGAATATTATTGTGCTATTTCCAATGGCTGGCGATGACGGGGCGTGAGCCTCATGCTCGTCAGTTTGTGGAAGGTTATTTCAAGCTGCTGGTCTTGATCAGTTTTGTTGTCGGAGCACTCACCGGGGTGGGAATCTGGTTCACGGCGATTCAGGTGAGTCCCGCGACGATCGGTGCCATGGTCGACAACTTTCATTGGTTGTGGGCGACCGAGTGGACCTTCTTCTGCCTGGAAATCGTTTCAGGATATTGTTTCTACCGATACCACTCCCGATTGAATGACCGTACGGCGATGACGCTGCTGGCGATTTATGCGATCGCTTCGTGGTTGAGTCTGTTTGTCATCAACGGAATTTTGTCGTGGCAACTAACCCCCGGACGTTGGTTGGAAACGCGGAACATTTTTGACGGCTTTTTTAATCCGAGCTTCTGGCCGAGTCTGTTGTTTCGAACCGTTGTCTCGCTGACGTTGTCGGCCCTGGCCGCGTGCGTCGTGACGAACTTAATGTGGTCGCTCGATCGAGAAGCACGACGAGCCTTGATCAATCGCGCTGCACATCTCTTGATCCCCATGGTACTGATGCCGTTTCTTGGCATCTGGTTTCTCGCCGTCATGCCAGCAGACAGCCGTAGCTGGGTGCTCGGCGGCAGCCCGGCCATGATGCTCTTCTTCAGCATTTCGATCGGTTCATCACTGGCGATTGGAACCTATGCGATCATCGGCATGGTGTTACAACGGTTATATATTAACGGGGCCACCGCAATGCTGATGTTAATGTTGGCGTTTGGTGCCACGGCAGGTGGCGAATTTGTCCGCGAGGGCTCACGCAAGCCGTATTCCATCCGTCATTTGCTTTACTCGAACTCGATCAAACCGGAGGAAGTGGACCTGTTACGGGAGGTCGGCAGTCTCCGCAATGATCGATACGGACTTCGTCAGGATGCGCAATATCCCAACGATCAGGTCCGCATCGGCTCAAAAGTCTTTCGTCGTCAATGCAGCGTCTGCCACACCGTGCACGGAACAAACGCCGTAGCGGAACTGACTGGTTCATGGGACGAAAATCAGATGCGGATCAATTTCGCAAAGCTCCAACATACAAAACCGTTCATGCCTCCGTTCGCCGGTACAGCCGACGAGGTGGAGTCACTCGTGCAGTTCGTCAACTGGTCCAGTGACCATCGGCCGGCCAGATGGCCCACCAGTGAAAACCCTGAGACGCTTGCGCAAATTGCGGACTGGCTGAAGGAGGCGGGGACGGCGCCAGGTGACTTCGCACAGAACCGTAAGCGGACTTCTTCTCGACAACACGAATAAAACACGGGGCTGGTCAACGCCATGAACGCGATTTTTCCTTTTGGCTTACCTCATCCCACCGCTGTCTATGTCACACTTTTCCTGCTGACATTCATCCTGCATCAGGCATTCATGCATTATGTCCTGGCAGGCAGTCTCTATTTGACCTGGGCGACGATCCGGCAGGGGCAAACGACTTGCCTTACCGAACAGCCGTTATCAGCAACACTACGCGACTGGATGCCGTTCTTGCTCAGTGCCGCGATCACAGCCGGTGTCGCTCCGTTATTGTTCATTCAGATCGTCTATCAATATCAGTTCTACACGGCGAACCTGTTGTTATGGTGGCGTTGGGGTGTGGTTGTTCCCGTGATGATTATCGCGTTCTATCTTTTGTATCTGATCAAGAGTCGAACGCTATGGAACTGGCCTTACGCGGTGCGCGCTGCAGTTGTGGTGGCGACATCAACCAGTTTCGTTTTCGTCGGTTTCTGCTGGACGATCAATCATCTGCTGGCGAACAGCGAGGCCGATTGGCCGGAAATCTACCTCACGGGTCGTTTACCGTTTTCTGTTGTCGCAGTCATTCTGAGAATGCTGGTCTGGATCGGCGGTTCGTTCGCCACGATGTCTGTCATTGTTGGCTGGCAATTGCAATATCGCCAATCGACCGATTCAGACGGCGGTTCCGTCGCTGGTTCTCGCTCGCTGGCAGGAATGTCGATTTGCGGGCTTGCCGCGTCGCTCATTGCGGGGACGACTTACGTTGCGCTTTCAGGCACGGCATCACGAAGTCTTGTGCTCGGGACATTTTCACTTCCCTTCGTCCTGCTGACCATCTGCGGTGCGATCTTGCAAGCAATCGGTTGGAGCCTTCAGTGGCGATCGAATCGTTTGGGTGTATTTGGCTTGGCAACCGCAACGACAGGGTTACTGATGACGCTGCTGGGAGTTTCTGTGATCCGAGAAGCAATCCGTATCAGCGCCGTAGATTTCGCCAGCTTGTATCCGCGCCACGTCGAAGCCGCGAATGTCGGTGGTTTCGGAGTCTTTGTTGTCGCAGCGATCGCCGTGACATTCGTCATTGCATGGTGCGTCCGCCTGGTAAAAATGGGAATGCACGACGCAGGGCACGGTCAATCGATCCAATAACGTCCCGCAAACTGATCAATTGCCATTCATTCGAATCAAGGGGTGGTCCCATACGATAGTTTGGGGTATTTGCGGCCCGTGGGTTGACTGTTGTTCGCCGTGCGTGAATGATTTGGTGTAATCCGTATGCCTGTGGTAAAGCGAAATTGAGTGTTCCGAACCCGTCGTTTCTCGCGGGTTGAGGAAACTGCTTGATGTGAGTCGACCGGTTCGAAGTGTTGGACAAAGTTCAGCCGCGACGAAAAAGATTTGATTTAATGCAAAAGAGAGGGCTGACGAAATGCGACTCATTAGCTGGCTAAGTGAAGTATGTCGAGGACGTTTGAATGTTCATTCGTCACGCAGCCGCCGTCCTGTTCAGGCGGCTCGATCTTTTGCAGATGTCCAAATGCTGGAAAGTCGTCGACTTCTGACGGACCTTACCGCCGCTGTCACCAATGCCGGAGTACTGGTCGTTACCGATCCGTCCAACGCAGCCACCAACGTCGTTACCCTGCAATACCATTTGACTAATTCCCAGACGCCGACGATGCACTTTTTTCTGACGGGTTCGGGATCAACGACAATCAACGGTCAGGCTGACTACGATGTGACGGCAAATCTCGCGGCCTTCTCCGCAATTGCGGTGTTGACCCAGAACAATAACGATACGGTTCGTATCGACTCGACCAATCAAGGGTTTTCAAATATCCCCGGCGGAATCACGTTAGCTGGATCAGGTTCGTCCACACAAGGCTTTGTCAGTGCGACGGGGAACAACATTTATGGCTTTGTCTCAACAAACCTGATTGGAAATGTCGTCGTCGATGACTTAACGGGATCAGTTGCTCAGGACGAACTGGACTTTTCCACGAGTTCCGATGTTCAGCTGGACCTTTCAATGACGTACGTTCAGCAGGTCAATAAGGGAAATTCCAACCTGAGTCTCTCGCTGACGTCGAACACGGTTTCGTCAAACATCAACGTGGTGGGAGGGTCCGCCACGAATACTCTGACGGGCGGATCAGGTAACGATATCCTGGATGTCTCTGGTTCATCAGGGTCGAACACGTTGACAGCCGGGGGGGCGGGAAATGATCAGTTGAAAGGGGGGGCGGGGACGAACACCTACAAATTCGCTGATGCCGTCGGCATTTCGCTCGACACCGTCGTGCCAGGAAAGGGAACAAATAATCTTGATTTCTCACAGGTAAGGTCCTCGGTGGCCGCGCCTCTTCAAGTGAATCTGGCGACCAGTGGAGGTGTGACTGACCCGACCGACACGTTGTGGCTTGCATCTGCAACACTACGACGCGTGTATGTCGTTAATGGCAGTGATGCAAATGCGTTTCAGCTTGTCACTGGCTCAAATACCGCTGGCGGAGCAAACCGACTGACGGGTGGAGCGAACCCGCACTTGGTCCTGGATGTCTCCGGTTCATCGGGGACGAATACGCTGACAGCGGGGAATTCGGGCATTGAAGAATTGAAAGGTGGTTCGGGGTCAAACACCTACGGGTTTGGCGATGCTGTCGGCATTTCGCTCAATGCCATCGTACCGGGAAAGGGAGCGAATATACTCGACTTCTCGCACGTGACGTCGTCTCCCGCCGCGCCACTTCAAGTGAATCTGGCAACCAGCGGAGGGGCGAATGACCCGGCTGACAACTTATGGCTTGCGTCTGCAACGAGTCGGCGAGTTTATGTTTTCAATGGAATTGATACGAACGCGTTCCAACTTGTGATTGGCTCAAACAATCCTGGCGGAGCAAACCAGCTGACGGGAGGTGCCGGACCGAATGTGACGCTGGATGTCGCCGGATCACAGGGAACAAACACGCTGACAGCGGGGTATGCAGGAAATGAAGTGTTGAAAGGTGGCTCAGGTTCGAACACCTATCGATTCGGTGATGCGGCCGGCATTTCGCTCGACACCATCATGCCGGGAAGGGGAACAAACATACTCAACTTCGCGAACGTGACATCCGCGCCAGGAACTCCGCTTCAAGTGAATTTGGCAACCAGCGGAGGGGTGAACGATCCGGCTGACAACTTATGGCTGGCATCCATCACAAATCGACGAGTTTATGTTGGCAACAGTAACGCTGCGAATGCAATTCAGCTTGTCATCGGTTCAGCCAACGTTGGTGGTGCAAACCAGTTGACGGCAGGTGCTGCCCCGAATGTGACGCTGGATGTCTCTGGTTCATCGGGAACGAACACGTTGACAGCAGGCAACGCGGGTAATGAAGTGTTAAAAGGAGGTTCCGGGTCGAACACCTACGCATTCGGTGATGCCGTCGGGATTTCTCTCAACACAATCGTGCCGGGAACGGGAACAAACACGCTCAACTTCTCGAGCGTAACGAGCTCAACCGCCGCGCCACTTCAGGTGAATCTGGCAACCAGCGGAGGGGTGAACGATCCGACCGACACGTTGTGGCTTGCCTCAGCCACAAATCGACGTGTTTATGTTGGCAATGGGAACGATACAAACGCGTTTCAACTTGTGATTGGTTCAGCTAATGCTGGTGGCGCAAACCAGTTGACGGGAGGAGTGGGACCGAACGTGACACTGGACGTCTCCACTTCATCGGGAACGAACACGCTGACGGCAGGAAATTATGGAACCGAAATATTGAGAGGTGGTCTGGGAGCGACCACCTATAAATTCGGCGATGCGATCGGCATTTCAATTAACGCCATCGCTCCGGGAACGGGGGCCAACACACTCGACTTCTCAAAAGTAACGTCGTCAATCGGCGCGCCGCTACAAGTGAATCTCAATACTCCTGGGGGGGTGAATGACCCGGCTGATACGTTATGGCTGGCGTCAGCCACAAACCGACGGGTTTATGTTGCTAATGCCATCGATACAAACGCGTTTCAACGCGTGTATGGCTCAACCAATGCTGGCGGTGAAAACCGATTGACGGCAGGGACCGGGGCGAATGTGACACTGGATGCCACCGGTTACGCCGCGATCAACATCCTGACAGCGGGATTGGGGAACAACACTCTGATCGGCGGTGCGGGGAACAACGAGTTCACGACCGGAACAGGCGTTGATCAAATGATCGGTGCTAACGGGGATGCAAACACGTTCGTTTGCCTGGATCACGCATCCACCGTGATCGTGACACCAAGCGGTACGGGATACAACGCACTTGATTTCCGGTATGTGACGTCGACTTTGAAGGTCAATTTGGCGGCGAGCCAGGTGATCGCCACCTACGGCACTACGACCGTTTCCACGAGCGGTACGAATCAGGGCTCATTGTTCCAGGCGGTGTTTCGCCCGTAAACATTTTTTCAATAGTCTGAAACAATAGCAGCCGCGTCGAGTGCGGGGGATTGGATGGTTCGTCGATCTCCTGAACCAGAATATCGACATCGCGATTTCGTCGGTGAATGAGAAGTCGCGTACAAAGCGTCGCTTCAGAGATATTTCACTTGCTTCGGGACCGTTCCGATAAGTTGGTTGCTTTCTCGAATCGATGATCGTCCCGAGTTCCGCTCGGTTTTGGAAATCCGCATCGAGGTACGACCGGTTGTGCGTGACTGGCGGGGTTTTGTACCATCAATATCCTCCCGAAACCCGGATTTGCATTCACTGAGGTTGATTCTTGCGAATCGACGTCAGTACATCCGGTCCCGCCAGCCCAGATTGAGCTTACTATGAAATGCTTTTCTGTATCGGCTTTTCTTTTTCTGACGACAATCGTCAGTCTGATTGATCCCTCGATCGGTTGGGCTCAGACTGTTGATTATCAACGGGATGTGCAGCCAATTCTTGCTGAACATTGCACTCATTGCCATGGTGGCGATGACGTGACACGGCAGGGGGGACTTCGGTTGGATATCCGTGAAGTCGCTCTCAAGGGGGGAGATTCGGGAACACCTGCCATCGTTCCTGGCAAGCCGGATATCAGTGCGCTAATTCGCCGAATCGTTTCGACTGACCCGGCGGAAGTCATGCCCCCTCCGAAAGAGAACAAGCCGCTGAAGCCTCAGCAGATTGAGACTCTTAAACGCTGGGTTGATCAGGGAGCAAACTATGCCGCTCATTGGGCTTTTGTCCCGCCGCAGAAAGTCGCCTTGCCCACTGATGGGCCAGTCAATCCCGTTGATGCGATCGTCAGGCCTCGGCTTCAGGCTTTGAACGTCCCGGCATCGCCGACGGCCCCGGCATCGACGCTGTGTCGTCGACTTTATCTGGATCTGGTCGGATTTGTTCCTTCACCGAAAGAGGTGGAAGAGTTCGAGAAAAATGGACTCGCCGCCACAGTTGAATCATTGCTGAAGAGCGAACGTTACGGCGAAAAATGGGCTCGGCACTGGCTTGATGTCGCCCGGTATTCTGACACGAATGGCTATGAGAAAGATGTGCAACGCGATCAATGGATCTGGCGCGACTGGGTCATTAATGCTCTGAATCGAGACCTTCCCTACGATCAATTCCTGATCGAACAGATTGCGGGAGACCTGCTGCCCGGCGCGAAGCAGGATCAGATCATCGCCACGGGATTCCTGCGGAACAGCATGCTTAACGAAGAAGGAGCCATTGTTGCGGAGGAATTTCGCATGGTTGAGATGTTCGATCGGATGGATTGTCTCGGAAAAGCGGTCCTCGGTCTTTCGACACAGTGTGCTCAATGCCACTCGCACAAATTCGATCCCATTACACAGGACGAGTATTACGGGATGTTTGCCTTCTTGAATAACTCCTACGAAGCCCAATCGTGGGTCTACACTCCGGAGCAAAAACAACAACTTCAAAACGTGCACAAATCGATCCGCGAGGTTGAAGATAAAGTACGTGCTCAGCATCCGCAGTGGCAACAGGAATTGGCGACCTGGGAAAATGATGTCCTCAAGCATCAATTGCCCTGGACCCCGATCGAAGCAATCGAAATGGGAAGCCTCAGTGGACTGAACCATCCAACACAACTAGGCGATAAGTCGATCCTGATGCGGGGGCATCCCAGTAATGATGTTTTCCTGATTTCGCAACCGGTATTGAAAGGGGTTACTGGATTGCGACTGGAAGCGTTGACGCACGGAGATTTGCCGTTTGGCGGTCCCGGTCGTGGTCCAGCAGGGATCTGGGGTGTGACCGAAATTGAGACGACCATCCAGAGACCCGGGGGCGACGCTTGGGAAAAACTCAAACTGGTCAACGCGACCGCCGACTTTTCTGAGCCGGACCAGAAGGAAGACAAGAAATCAAAAGGGCCGGTGGCGTATTTGATCGATGGAACCGATGAGACATCCTGGAAAGCAGATCGGGGCATCGGCCGTCGTAATCAACCGAGCGTGGCTGTCGTTCAGTTTGAGCAACCGCTGGATCTGCCTGAAGGGACAAAGTTCAAGCTGGCGGTTCGAACCAATGACATGCTGGTCTGTATGAGGATCAGCCTGACACTCGCACCTGGTCCTGCCGTACTGCCCGTCAATTATGCTGCGGTGCTGGCGATGCAGACTCCGGTCGATCAGCGGACTGCCGAACAAACGTCCGCGATTTTCACTGCCTGGAGATTGTCGGTTCCAGACCTGAAGCCACTTAATGACGAGATCGATGGCCTGTGGAAGCAATACCCGACGGCGCTCACATCGGTTCTGCATCTGGCTGAACGTCAGGGTAACCACGTCCGTCCGACCCATTTCCTTGAGCGAGGCAGTTGGGATAAGCCGCAGAAAATCGTGTTGCCGCACACGATCGCCGCCTTTCATCCAATGGACGCAAATGAACCTCGTAATCGTCTTGGATTTGCTCGCTGGCTGGCGGACAAACGATCGCCGCTGACGGCGCGAGTTGCCGTCAATCGTGTCTGGCAGGCCATCTTTGGTGAAGGGCTGGTTGAAACGTCCGAGGATTTCGGGACACGTGCCGCTATCCCTGAGTATCGAGAACTGCTTGACTGGCTGGCTGTCGATTTCATGGAGCATGGATGGAGCCAGAAACATCTGATTCGTACGATCGTCAACAGCGCGACCTATCAGCAAAGTTCGGCGATCAGTCCTGAACTGCGGGAACGTGATCCCCGTAATCATCTGCTCGCTCGCGGACCCCGTTTTCGAGCCGAAGCGGAAGTCCTGCGAGACATCGCACTCAGTGCCTCCGGCCTGATCACTCACAGAATCGGCGGCCCAGCCATCATTCCGCCTGTGCCGCAAAATGTGCTCGATTACAATTACGTCTATCCTGCCTACTGGAAACCGACGACCGGTCCCGAGCGTTACCGACGTACGGTTTATGCATTCCGGAAACGGTCAATGCCGGACCCGGTGCTGTCGAGTCTCGATGCCCCCAACAGCGATTCCGCCTGTGCTCGTCGCGTCCGTTCCAACACACCATTGTCGGCCTTAGCAGGACTGAACGAAACGATTTTCGTCGAATCGGCTCAGGCGATGGCTTTAAGAATTTTGCGAGAAGGAGGCACCGACGATTCGCAACGTGCCAGCTACGCCTTCCAGCTTTGTACCTCACGCCTGCCAACATCCGCCGAACGGGAGGAAGTTCTCGCGCTGTTGAAATCGCGACGCCAGCGATTGGCCGACGGATGGTTGGATATTCGAGAAGTCGCCACTGGCGACGCGACAAAGTTACCCAGTATTCCACCACAGACAACACCGCAAGATGCCGCAGCCTGGACTCTGGTGTCACGTGTGCTGCTGAATCTTGATGAAACTGTTAACAAGAACTGAAGGTCACGATGAATCACACTCAATCAATTCAAGAAGCTCTGGCTCGATATGTCAGCCGCCGCTGGTTTCTGAAAGACTGTGGTCTGGGGTTGGCGGGTATCGCTGCCAGTGCGTTGAGCAGTCGTCAATCCGAGGCGGCTCCGCAAGCCGGCAATCCGCTGGCAGTTCGCCAGCCACATTTTCCTCCCAAGGCAAAACGTGTGATTTACATGTTCAATGCCGGGGCACCCAGCCATCTTGAGCTTTTTGACAACAAGCCGGAACTGACAAAGCGAAATGGCCAGCTTCCTCCCGCTGAACTTCTCAAGGGGTATCGCGCGGCGTTCATCAATCCGAACTCGGCATTGCTTGGGCCAAAGTTCAAATTCGAACGACACGGTCAATGCGGGATGGAATTGAGCGAAGTTTTACCACATACCGGTAGCATCGCCGACGAGATCTGCCTGATCCGGTCGCTTCAGACAGACGCAGTAAATCATGCGCCGGCTCAGATCATGATGAATACCGGTTCGCAGCAGTTTGGCCGACCCAGCTTCGGGTCATGGACTTTGTACGGACTGGGTTCAGAATGCGAAGATCTTCCAGGATTTGTGGTCTTGACCAGTGCCAAGGGGACCAGCGGCGGCGCCAGTAATTATGGTTGCGGCTTTTTGCCGACGATGTATGGAGGGATTCCCTTCCGCAGCGCGGGCGATCCGGTTTTATATCTCTCGAACCCGAAAGGTATCGATGCAGAGACACAGAGGACCTCGCTGGACTCGTTGCAGCGACTCAATCGCATGGCTGAAGAGACCATCGGTGACCCTGAAACTGCCGCGCGGATTCAGAGCTACGAAATGGCTTTTCGCCTGCAGACAAGTGCACCGGAGCTGATGGACCTCAGCGGTGAGTCCAAAGAAACTCTCGAAATGTATGGTGTGAAAGATCCGAAGGAATCGAGTTACGCTCGCAATTGTCTGCTCGCGCGCCGCCTGGCGGAACGTGGCGTGCGATTTGTGCAACTCTTTCACGAAGCCTGGGACCAGCACGGCAATCTGACGGCGGGAGTGAAACAGAATGCCCTCGACACGGATAAGGCGAGTGCGGCACTGGTTCGCGATCTCAAGCAGCGAGGATTACTCAATGACACACTCGTTGTCTGGGGGGGCGAATTCGGCCGCACTCCGATGGTCCAGGGGGGCAATGACGGTCGCGACCATCACAACCGGGGCTTCAGTGTCTGGCTGGCCGGTGGCGGAATCAAAGCGGGACACATTCACGGTCAAACCGATGAGTTCGGGTTCAACGTCGTTGCCGATCCCGTCCATGTGCATGACCTGAATGCCACGCTGCTTCATCTATTGGGCTTCGATCATTTGCGCCACACCTATCGATTTCAGGGTCGAGACTATCGATTGACCGACATCCACGGCAATGTTGTGAATGGAATTCTGGCGTGAACGAACAATCGCTTTGAAGGTCGTTGAAGACGATGGGATTTCCCAATGCAGACATCGGTGGCATTCCTGCCGCACGGTTGGCCAGCCTTCGTTGCGCGATGAGTGCGATGAAAATCATCGCGGTGATTGCCACGCCCGAGGCGATCATCGACAGGCGGCATTTGTCATTGTCGTTATTGAGTGAGTTCCGCGAAGAATTAGCTGTTGCGAAAAGAGAGGGTTCAGACCCCTTTATCTGGCAGGCGGAATTGTTTCTGACATGGGATCAGTAAAAAGTGACAACTCCGGGTGTAACGACCCGTTAACGATTGCGTGGAGGGTTCGTGGGGTTTCGGTCGAACAACCTTCCGATCCTGACTGCGTTGGCTACGTAAGCAACGTAGCCAGCATTGGGAGGTCACTTAAGCTTCTCAATCAACCATTCAATGGCGTTGTGCTCCGATTCGGGTGTCACCGCATGCCCCACATTCGGTTGAAGCCAGAACTCGAAGTTGTGGCTGGCGTTGCCGCTGAGATAAGCTTTGCGAGCGGCGCTCACGCAAAGCTCCAGGCCAGGGCCAGGCGTCCGATCGTCTTTTTCTCCGTTGATCACGAGCAGCGGACGAGGCGCGATCAGTGGCAACATCTGCGGGCCGTCGAATTCCTTTTCGATTCCCGGTACGACTCGTTGATAAAATCGGCGGATAAAGCGCGAGTCGATGTTCGTAACATTCACATCTCTTGCGGCGTCATTCACAGCCGATTGAATCGTGCTGATTCGCGATTGCCAGGCATTGTGTTCCAGTGCCCAGTCAAAACTTTGGACTCCGATACAACTCACGGTCGCGAGAATTCGCGTATCGACTGCCGCAGCCAGATAAAGCTCAGTTCCCCCTTTGGACATCCCCAGGGCGCCGATCCGATTTGAATCGACGTCAGGCCGAGTTTCCAGATAGTCGATCAACCGCTGTAAATCCCAGACCGTGTCATAATAAAACGGGTAACCATTCCCGGTTTTCCATGTCTCTAAAATGGCGGCGCGGTAGTTGTCACTCCCTTTCCCGAACGTCGCTCGCTCACCCGAAAAACGAGCATCCATGGCGACGGCGATGAGACCGTGATTTGCCAGCTTTCGCAGCAATGGCTTCATGGCCTCTTTGCTGCCACCAGTTCCGTGAAGCACGATCACGGCCGGACGACGTGTCGTCACCGAGGTTGATTCCATTTTCAGCAACACGCCGGGTACTCGCTGATTTTCTTCTGCGTCAAATACAAAGCCGGTCTCTAACAAGCCATCAACAACGACCGAATGTCTTTCATTGGAATTGAGTGGTACACGAGGACGCTCGATCAATTTCAAAAACCGATCCCTGGTATCGGTTCCGTTGGGTATTAGTCGAGGAAGGCGATCATCAGCGAGTATTTGCGTTGTCACGAAACCGATCAACAGGACGCTCCAGACAATGTCAGACGTTTTCATTTTGTGTCTTCACTGATTTGATCTTCGTTTTCTCGTGAGTGGTTGAATGCACTGCTGCAAAGGCCTGTTAAGCACCCCGTCGGGGGTGGTGAGTTTTCGTTCGGATTGTCGTCCGACGTTGCTGGCGTCAGGCCGTGGGTTTCGAATTCATTTTTGTTTCTTCAAGGTGACCAGGCCGACGTCAATGTATTGCCCGCCACCCGTTTGATGGCAATGGATCGCGATTCGATTCATTCCAGGCTTGAGTGCCGTCTTCGAAGCCTGAGACAACGGTCGCGTGGTGTACTGTACTGTGTAACCGGAAAATTGTTCGACGGGCTTTCCGTTCAAAAAGATTTCCGTGTCTTCATCGTGATGAATCAGCCAATTCAGTTTCTCGATATCGGCCTGAGGGATTTCGATATCTCGAACCAGCCAGATATCTGCGTTGTTCCACGTCGTTCTCACTGTTGTGCCTGGGGTGTCAGCTGTTCCGAAACCAGACTTGCCCAGTTTCCATTCCTTTGGATCGAAGTCGGTTTTCTTCCAGTTTTCTGCAGGAGCAGACGTGGTGTAGTACCAGTCACTGGGGCGAGTCGCGGCACTTGCAATCACTTCAGTGATGACTGGCGGCTTAGGCATGGCGGCCCAGTTGGTGGCCTTCGTGACATCTCTTGCAGCCCACTTCTTCCAGACTTTCTGGTTGTAAAGCATCTGAGCAAACACACCACCGACAACGGGGCGAGCGGTAAAGCCAACCTTTCTGGCGTCCTTCGTCTGATACCAGTCGGTCAACGGGGAACGGTCGGGCGTCTGATTGATGAAGGTGATGATGGGGTTGATCAGGGCCTCGAAATCGTTTCGATCTTGAGTCAAAGTTGCTGTCCAGGTGATCCAATCGAGCTTCGTATAGTTCTCACGATTATCAAGAGGGAGTCCGTATTCATTCTGAATCTTGCGATAATACGCCAACTCCTTCTTCGCGACTGATGCAGGAAAGAGATTCAATCCAAGGATTCGATCCCAGATCAAATTGTATTTCTGGCTCCAGCTTCCCTTTTTGTCAAACGCCAGTCGATAGTGATCCCCTTCGTCAGCTGCTTCCATACAGCGTTTGGCAAACGCGCGAGCGAGTTCAAAGGACTTGATCGCTTTTTCAGAATCGCCACGCATCTCGCACAGCTTTGCGTAAGCGCCTATGGCACAGATCGCTTTCGCACTGAGGTTCACGTTGTGAGCCAGATGTCCTGCAAAATCGTCTGTACAAAGTTGATTTTCCGGATCAAAACCCTTTTCTTTCAGGTACTCAGCCCAGGTCTCGATTTGTTTCCAATAAAGATTGGCGAAACCGGGATTCCCTTCCATCTGGGCGATCGCAGCGATGAGCAGCAGGACGTTTCCGCACTCTTCGACTGGCATTTGATTCTCTTCGGTTCGTTCGCCACCACCGTAGACCTGGCCATTCGCATGGGGGTACTGACCCAGGTCGTGAGGAGCAAACGGAAACCGCCAGCGTTCACTGGCCGCGTAATTCATGAAAGGAACGAGAAACGATTTGGCGAGCGATGGTCCGAACAACAGAAACTGCGGTGCCATCGGATAAAAGACGTCAGACGTTGCGATACAACCGTTTGAATGATTCTCTTTACTGAATTGCAGAGGCTGTCCATTTTCGTCTGCGACGAATTTTCCGGCGGCAAAACATTGACGATAACAAAGCGCACCAAGTTGAGCGTAATTCTCACCTCCGGCCAGTCTCAGGTCCGCCATCAATTCGTCATCGAAGGTGGCACAGCGTTTCGTAAGGCTGTCGTAGTCACGAGCCGCAGCCTTCAACAGATCGCTGGCTTCCCATCCGTTGCGTCGCCAGAACGGACGCAAGTTTTCTTTCATGTATTGAATCGAATACAGATCGTCGTATGCAAGCATCAGCCAGCGGGATGATTCTTTTAAAATCACCGTGCCAAAGTCGAGTTGCAGCTGATGGTCCTTCCAGGCTGGCTGCTGGATCGTTGGGGATGAGAGGTAGAGGTACCCCCAATCAATTCGTAAGTCATCGCCACTTCGTCCCAGAATCGGTTGAGCCTGCGATCCGACCGAAACGGTCGACAACCCGTCGATCGTTGGTTGTGACCATTCAGTCCTTTGATTCGGATCGTTGACCACGATTTCTGGCGAGACGGCAAAATCGAATGAGACTTTGTGTGGGTTCCGATCAACAGACTTCACAGTATAGGTCACGTAAGTCACGGGCCATGAGAGGAGGTCGATACTCTCGGGAAGGCTCGGCGTCGTGAAGGTTAACGTCAGGGCGATCTCGGGAGATTCGAATTGATAAACGGTTCTCGTCGGCAGGACGACCACGCTCTTTTGTGCCATCGCGGGGATCGCGGCCGGTTCGGCCCCGATTAATCTCATCTGTTTGCCATCGATAACAATCGAACTGGATATCCGATGCGGTTTTCCTGTCCAGTGAGTTGTCTCGGCATCCGTCAGTTTGTCAGCCTGAGACCAGATGCTGAAATAAGGATCGCAAGTCACCAAGGGGACGGCGGGTGGTCGGTTCAACTGCTGACCAAGAACGGCTGTGGAACCGACAACTGTCATCAGCAGGAATGTAATCGCTCTCATGGGGATTGTCTCTGTTCGTGCACATTCTTCCTCAGCCACAAGACGAGGCCGTCGATCAGAATGGGATTAGGGGGAGATGCAACGGAGATGTTGTCAGAATCTGTAAAAAGGCATTCAGAGGAAACGCATTGCAACCTGCTGCGGCTCGCCTTTTTTCGAAATACCAAAACTGACACCCTCGACCTGCAGCGTAGCCGACCGCGCATCCTGACGACAAGTCAGTCAGTCGAAGCCGACGGGTTCAAAAAAAACTAAGATTGGCCGTCCTGACAGGGTCCTTTGAAAATGACAGTAAAGGGATCAATTGTGATAAGTTTTGAAGATCTGATCCTGGCGCCATTTCATTGTCATTATTCACCAAAATGGCTTTACGGCGGCGAAGTCTGCCGGAATACGATGTTCGTTCAGGACAAGCCGATTTGGATCAAACCACGCTCAGATTGCTTACACTCATTCTGCATGACAACATCTGGTGAAGCGGCCAGCGACTTTCGCTAATTAATGTCATGGCATTTGTTTAGATTTTCTGGCGGACTTCTCAGTTTTGCCACGGCGATGGCCGAATATTACGAAAGCGAAAGCATCGACCTTAATTTCCGTGGGTTCTTTAATGTGACGACTCGGCTGAATTGGATCGCACTGTATCTTGTGACCGTCTGCTGCTGCCTGATGGCGATGCTCGGCATTGAGGCTTCTGCGCAGGAATGCTCGGTATTGCCATTGATCTGGGAAACGGGATCAACCGAGAGTGACAGACTACCTGCCCCTCTGACTTTGGTGGATGTCGCTGACTACGATCATCCTGCAGTCAGTTGTGCCGCCGTTGATTCGCAGCGCTATGCCGAATCTCGGTACTTTCCGAGTTATTTGACAAGTCAGCAATCCGGACAAGATTCTTCCTTTCAGTCACGGAGAACGGGAACCGGGCTTGATTCTCTCCCTTCATTTCGTGGGATCAAAGGGATCAAGAATCTTCCTGGTGGAGTGGGGACTCTGCTGATGGCTAATCCCCATTTGGGAATGACGTGGTATCCCGAACAGAACACGAATCAACCCGGCACGACATTGGCAATGGAACGAGCGTACTTTCAGGGGGCTGTTCCTCTGTATCACACTGGCGCTGAAACTTTTATGCTCACAGCACATGTGGACACCACGTCAATTCAGACAAAAGCGATTTTACCAACGACGATGCAGTCGTTTCCTACACAGCTCTTTAACGTCGCCCTGGGAGTCAATTATTTCCATTCGTATGACAACGGCAACGTCGGCGGAATCGTGTTCGATATGGGAACGGCAAGCGACAAGCCGTTTCAAAGTGGACGCGACATGCTGGCATCAGGGACGGCATTTCTGCTGATGCCTCAAGACGAAAAGAGCGCCTGGTTTATCGGCGCGAATGCGTCAACAAACAGTCAGGTGTTATATGGCATTCCGATTCCCGGCGGCGGATATTTCTACCATCCCTCCGAAGACTTTCAGGCAATCGTTGGATTTCCTTTCTCCGTTGTAAGTTGGAAGCCGGCTCGCGACTGGCAACTTCAGTATGTCTGGGCATTCCTGACGACGATGCATGCCAGAGCCGTTTACCAACCCACGGCGGCCTGGCAATTGTATACCGGTTTTGACTGGACGAACGAGAACTGGCGGCTTGCTGAGCGGGTCAATGAGCGTGATCACTTCTTTTACTATGAGAAAAAGCTGGCAACAGGTCTCCTATGGTGGTTCAAACCGAATGTTGGACTCGAAGTTGCCGGTGGCTGGGCTTTTGATCGATACTTCACCGAAGTGCATGGCTTTCGACTGGTGGGTGACAACACCGTGTACATTGGCAGCGGACCCTATCTCTCGGCGCAAATCGATATTCGGTTCTAACGCATTCGCCGCGTTTTTTAAGCACGACGACTCAAGCGTCGCCAGAACGAAGTTTCAGGCGATTCAGGCGGTGTCTCCCTCGGATTTTCGGACACTCGATGTAAATTGGCGATCGAAGACACTGAAGGCTGTGCCGGCTTACGATCAGTCAACGCGCGAATGCTTCCCAATTCTTAACCCATCATGCGACGCGCAAGAACCGGCTGAGCCGGCCGGCTTACTTCGTTTGAAGAACGGCGCTAATGGTACGTTCTGACGAAAAAGCGGTGTCACCAGCATTGATCTTTATTTGAGGGCGGCATTGGCCGAGTATCCGCTGTATCATGGCATTGGCCTGCGAACTGCGGAATGTTGAATTGATTCACAGGCGGACAAGTGGCTGACCAATAAATCGAATCAGGGACAGCGATGAAACTGGGTATTTTGTCTGATGCTCACGAACAGCTGGATCAACTTCGAGGCGCAATTGACGTACTTCGCAGACATGAGGCCGACAGCTTCATTGTCCTGGGTGATACCTGCGATCGTGGCGATCGAGTCGAGGAAACAACCGCTCTGTTGCGTGACGTGGCCGCCATCGGCGTCTGGGGTAACCATGATTATGGACTCTGTGTTGACCCGTCTGATGAAATCCGCCAGCGCTACAGTAAGGATGCTCTCGAATTCATGAGCAGTTTACAGCCACGGCTTGAGATTGAGGGTTGCCTGTTCACACATATCGAACCGTGGCTCGATCCCAATAATATTGAAGATCTCTGGTATTTCGATGGTCTCCCCGAGACGCAGGAAAAACTGAATCGAAGCTTCGCGGCCATGCCTCATCGAGTCATGTTCATTGGGCACTACCATTCCTGGCTGGTTGGTTCGACTGTCGGCATTGTCCCGTGGGAGGGTGAGTCACCAATCAGGCTTGATGCCAGGCATCAACACCTCGTTGTCGTGAATGCTGTTCGCCATGGGTATTGTGCATTATTTGATACGACAAATAATGAACTGATCCCGTTCAGCGTGTGTCCCGATGATCGGTTGGGCTGAAGTCTTATCAGTAGTGGGTCCAGAGCAGAACATTGCTCGTTCGCAGGTGCAAAGTCACAAAACTTTGGACACCTGAAACATCAGAAAGTCAATGAATGAAGATTTGCCGTTGGTCATCAGTTTATGTCGCGGGATTGTTGGTGCTTGGCATCAATGCTCAAGCCGCATTGCCGGTGGTTGAGCCGCAAATGATCGGTCTCGATTCGCAGAAGATTTCTGCGATTGATTCGATGATTGCGGAAGGCATTTCGGAAAAGAAGATGCCTGGCTGCGTCGTCTGCATTGGTCGACGAGGTCAGATCGCATGGAAAAAAGCCTACGGTAACAAGCAAGTGGAACCGGGGCTTGTCCCCATGACGACCGACACCGTATTTGACATGGCCTCAATCACAAAACCGGTGGCGACGGCCACGAGTATCATGTTGCTGGTCGAGCGTGGAAAGCTCAGTCTTTCTGACAAAGTGTCGAAGCTGATCCCTGAATTCGCCGTCAACGATAAGCAGGATATCACGATCCGCGATTTGCTGATTCACCAGAGTGGCTTGATCGCTGACAATCCCATCGGGGACTATCAGAACGGCCCCGAAGAGGCGATGCAAATGATTTACGGTTTGAAATTGCAGAACCCTGTTGGCACAAAGTTTGTGTACTCGGACGTCAACTTCATTCTGCTCGGCGCTCTCGTGAAGCAGGTCAGTGGGCGTTCAGTCCACGAATTCTCTCAACAGGAAATCTTTAAGCCGTTGGGCATGCACGAAACAGGGTATCTGCCGGTCGAAGAACTCAGGGCTCGATCCGCACCAACACAAAAACGCAACGGTCAGTGGATACAAGGGGAGGTTCATGATCCGAGGGCGTTTAAACTGAAGGGGGTCGCGGGTCATGCCGGATTGTTCTCAACCGCGGATGACATGGCGATCTATGCCACGATGATGCTGGGCGGTGGCAAAATCGGCGAAACACAAATCCTGACTCCCGAAACAGTCACACTGATGACTCAAGGTGTTCGAGTCAGTTCTGGAATTCGTGGCCTTGGCTGGGACAAGCAGACTAGTTTTTCGATTAACAAGGGTGAACTGCTTACCGAATCTGCTTACGGACACGGTGGCTTCACTGGCACCGTTTTATGGATCGATCCCGAGTTGGATCTCTTTTTCATATTCCTGAGCAACCGAGTCCATCCCGACGGCAAAGGGTCGGTCAATCAACTTGCTGGCAAATTGGCGACGATTGCTGCCAGTGCGATTGTGAAACAAACGAAGTAATCCTGTTGGACGATTAATTGTCAGGAGGATTTCATTTGCTGTCGTGGCGTTTTTAAGAGTTTGCCAGAGTCAGGTGGCGAGTTTGTTGCTTTTAAATCAGCGGCGGATCTTGTGCGATTCGCGAAGCGGAGTTTCCAAGACGTGTGTTCCCAAGCGGGCGCTTGGGAACGAGTAAAGGCTGGAGCATGGGAACGAGTCAGGTCACTTGTTTTCGAGAAGTTGCCGAGTGGCTTTGGCGTCGTGTTCCATGCGAATTCGCCACACGAGTTCTGCGGGAGAGACTGTGCGAATTGCTGACGGCAATCGTTCAGAGCACCAGAGTGCAGGTTCATACCCGCGCACTCCACCTCGCACAATGCCGTCTTTCTGCGGCAGATTCTCAGCCGTTTCGTTTGGTCCGGGAACTCGCTGAAAGTAAGACCAGGCGTGGACGATGACCCAATCGTGCCGGACTGTGTTGCCCCCTGCGCTGTCGCGAATCTCCCGGGCGACTTTGGCGGGTGTGCCACTTCGCGGGCGGCGGTTGGAGTTTTCCCAGATGGAATAGCGAGCAGTAATCACGGGAATTTCGACTCCGCGACTGTCTTTCACCCAGAATGTTTTTCCTGCTCCTGCTTCATAAGGTGCATACTGGAATACGAGAATCGCTGATAAATCGTCCGTTTGACTGGCGATTGTCTCGTATGCTTTTAGTGCTGCTTCGGAGTCGGCTTTGGCGACGTTGAAGCCGATGATGCGAGTACCCGTCTGCTGCATGTATTTCCAGGTTCGCGCTGCATGGCGTGCCAATAGTTCGTGCTGGTTGGGCCGGGATTTTGCAAATAGATCAGGATAGTAATAGCCACCTCCCCATTCGATAAACTCGTCATTCGGCTTTTGCGTATTCTGTCCATATTCCATCGCGTCGGGGCAGAGTTGAGCTAATGACGCAAAACAACATGACCAGCCGAACGGTATTGTGCCTCGATTGGGGCTATTCCAGAAACTGGTATTTCCATGGAAGAAACTCGACTGGAACCATTGGACGTTATCGCCATCGGTCAGAATGAAACTGACACAGCTTCGGTGATCATTCCAGTCGATCGATCGGGGGTCAAATTGATTCGGGACCGGGGCCGTTTCTTGATCACTGCCAGACATCAGGACAGGGAGATTCATGCACCAGTCGGTCGCTGTCTGGATATGACCGTAGATCGTAGACAAGCGAGTCGTTTCAAATTCATCACCACCATTCCATCCTGCGATTGGCGAGAGCGGTTCCAGCCAGCGCATCGCCGACTCCATCGGCTCGTCGGCTCCGTAAAGGGTCAGCGCCTGCTGAGCAACAGCCAGATCGCGAAGATTGGAAATTCGAGGATCTTGTGCACACAACAGTCGCCGGTGGAAACGATCTTTGTAGTTTTCGAAGCACCATGACTGGCTCTTGCCCCGGACGTCCAACAGCCGTGTCAGTCCACTTGCGATCGCTTCGTTTTCCAGGCTTTCTTCGACGACGATTCCGTCAAGGACGCCAGCGAGACTCGTTGCCACGTTGAGAGTGAGATCCATCCCAGCCCGATGGGCCGAAGTCTGGCCGGACGATTTGTCTTGTGAGTAGAGGAGATATCCCTTGATGATGCCGCGTTCAGAAAAGCGTTTGACTAATTCCCACGGGGTTAATGTGCCACTCGATGTGATGGTTGGATGACGTTTAAGAAAAGCCTGATACCACAGTTCCATGTCCTCGTTATCGTTGAAAACCCAGACCATTTCGTTGCCGTGGGAAAGATTGACCGCTTTCGCGGCGAGGCCTGCGACAGACTGCACAAGCATTTTGTAAGCCGGCTCTCCATGTTCGCGCGTTCGCACGATGGATTTAGGAACGGATTGTGTCGGCCACCAGCGGTCATTTTCGGCTGATGCGATTGGGCACTGACAGATGAGGAAAATGGCGAAGACTGAACGCGTAATCCGGCTTAACACAAAGACCGCCTTCCAACATAACAAAGGATCCAGAGCAGCGGTCATTCTAACCTGTTTGATGACGTTTTGTGATTTGCAAAGCAGTTACTCGTTGCATCCGACGACATAAAAATTGACATGTAGAAGAAGTAGGGGAAGGATTGCTTCATCGACGCTCGTTTTAACAATCAAGCCGTCTGATATGTGTGTCATAAGCCTGATCCTGTGAAATCACCTGACGCACGTCTTGTGTCTAAATGTTCAGTTCGCTTTTCGGGAATGGTGTAGTGCGTTAGCCTTTGCGACGCAACGATGCAGATGCGTCGGGGGTCGAGTTGTCTTCGCGACTTTTTGCATGTGATTGAAAGAGGGAAAACCGATGTGGGTAATCAGGATTCAGCTGTTTTTCTTGATCTGTTTTGGGGCTTTGGCACCGCTAAGTGCTAACGGCCAATCGCGTGACACGAAATTGAATGTCGCCATTTTCGCATATCTGCCGGATGCCTCGACGGCGATCAAAAAGTTAGAGAATGCGTTTGAGCGACGATATTTGTCGATCGACCTCGATCTTGAACTGTGGAATCCCTACGACGATTCATTTGAGGGGAACGGTCTGTCACGGATCGTCGATTTTGACGTCGTGGAGATTGATACATGCCGGATTGATGAATTGATGGACGGCCAATTCGGAGGAATTGACGAAATTCCTGTCGAAGTTCGCCGAGCGGCCGACAGTTATATCGGACCGGCGAGCGTCATCAGCAAGACTGAGATTGGGACGCAAGTCGTTCCTCATTGGGTGTGCGGGAATTATCTTCAAATCTGGGCCTCAAATAAAGATGTTGTTGATGCCAAAACATTCGAGTCGTTTTTGAAAGCAGTCGACCCGTCGGCCGGAAAGCCGGTGCTGGCAGCGATGTGGGGAAGCACAACATTGGGGGAGTATTACGCGGATGCGGTCCTGGATATTCACGGTCCCGAATGGGCGCGTGAACATTTGATTTCACTCTGGAAGGATGGAGCAGAACTTGACGAACCGGCGACAGCCGCAGTACTGAGTCTGATCAAAGAGTTATCCAAAGAGAATCAGGCTCATTTGTCACATTACAACGATCACTCGTATGTTTTGCCGCGTCTTTTCGCGAACTCAAAGGATTCCACATTGATCGGGTATTCCGAACGCATCTATTACGCCGAGCGCGAGCTTCAACTGACTCCAGGGCAATTTCCCCCGATCGTGAAGCCCGACGAGATTGTCATTCGCCAGTTTTCATTTGCAGATAAATCACAAGGGACCCCTTGTTGGACGGATGCGTTTATTATTCCTAAAGGGCGATTATCAAAAAAACGAGCTGCGATCGCGGCATTTTTGCAGTTTATCCAAACGAACGCAGCCTATTCGGTCTTTGCCGAACCGGCGCAGTTCTACGCAGCGAGCTATCTGCTTCCCGCAACAGCCGAAGCCTATCAAGCGGATTCGACGATTGTAAAAAAGCAGCCTCTCTTACCACAGTTTCGAGATGCAATGGCAGACTCGTTTCCCGTTTCCAATTCAAAAGTATGGCGGGGAATGCGCGTGGCCGGAGACAAACTGAAGAAAGCAATCAAGCCCTGAAATTTGTTTCTATGTCTCTCGCGTTCACTCGATTGTTTTGTTGATTGATGAGTGGAATGTTTGCATGCTTACCGATGGGATGAGTCCTGTGGTCTCGGATCTTTATGCGTGATCCGACATTCGAGCGAGACAGAACCAGGTTTTATTGTGTCAGATGCGTTTTTTCGACGAAAGTTGATGCGTTGTTGGATGAGGGGGCCTTGAACGCAAAGGCAAAAAACGCGGCAACGCCGAGGAAGGCGAACGCGACGAGATAGTTCCACTGGAGTTTCTCTTTGAGAATCAGGATCGCGAAGCCAATGAAGACAACGAGCGTGATCACTTCTTGAATGATCTTCAGCTGGAATCCCGAGAATTGACTGAAACCGTACCGATTCGCCGGGACCGCCAGGCAATATTCCAGCAATGCAATCGACCATGAGATGATGATCGCTTTCCCGAGCGGCCAATCATGTCCATATTTCAGGTGACCGTACCAGGCAAATGTCATGAAAACATTCGACGCCATCAAAAGCAGGATCGTCGTCATGGGTTCTTTTTATTTCCTGGTGAGCGAGACCGTCTTGTCGACGAGAAGGTGACGAGTCTGGAATAGGCTGAATTGCAATTAATCGCGTTTTTCATTTTTCCAGCGGAAAGTCGATAGCGCATTCAATTCTCGCACATAGACTTCGTCGCCGCAGACGGCCAGATGAGCCCACGTTTCCTGATCGCTGACCTGTTTTTCATCGATCAGCTCGAATCGGTCAGGATTTGCTTTGATCAACAGAAGCTTGCCTGACTGGTCCAAAGCCAGAATCCGGTCCTTTTGAGCAACCAGGCTCGAATATTTTCCGTACGGCTGTGACGTCCACATGCCCGCTCCGGTGGAAAGATTGATGCAGGTAAACCTCTGGTTCTGCAAGTGCAGATAGACATAACCGTCAATCACGACAGGCGTCGACATATATCCTTGTGACTTGTTATTCCACGCTTCGATTGTCGCGAATGTTCCTTCGTTATTGGAGACATCGAATCGCCATGATTTATTCTGGTAGGTGCTTGTGAAAATCGAATCACCAATGACCAGCGGGGTCAGGATGTTCATTCCCCGAAAGCTGGGAACATTTCGTTCCCACAAGACTTTACCGGTGTCCGGGTCGACTCCAGCCAGCTTCTCACGAGTCTGGACCACAAGTTGTCTTCGTCCAGCCAAGCTGGTCGCCATGGTCGGCGACGAAAATGCGCCACCCATCATGCCGCCGCCATCTTCAAGAGTTCGCCAGACCACCTTGCCCGTGGCTTTATTCAGCTTGACCAGAGAACCGCCTGCCTGCACGAAAAGAAAATCGCCGTCAATCAACGGAGAACTGACGCAGCCGAAAGTGGGGAGTGTTGTTTTGAACTCTTTCACAAAATCAATTCGCCAGCGTTCGTCGCCAGTTTTTGCATCCAGAGCAACAAGCAGATCACACATTCCCGCGACGAAGAGCGTTGACCCGTCATAGGAAGGAGTCGATCGAATCCATGAACCGTTTGAACTTGCGAAAAACGGAACGGTCATCGCACCGGGCCATTCCACTTCCCATCGTTTCTCCCCCGTCTTGCGATCGAGTGCGGTGACGACTTCGGTCTTTTTGTTTCGTGTTCCCGTCACAAACACGATCGAATCAGAAACGATCGGGCCGGAGTAACTTGAGTCGAGTTCAACCCGCCAGAGACGAGTCAACGATTCGTTGGATAAGTTCGATGGCCAGTCGGAACCGGAAACCAGTCCGTCCCGAGTCGGACCTCGCCATTGATCCCAAATTATTGCTGTCGATTGTTGAGCCGTTGCGAACGGAACTGCACTGAACCAGACGCTTGCCAGTATCACCGTGTTCAGCAGCCGACCAGTCGTGATCATTTATGGCCTCATCTTTTGATTGAGTTTTCTGAGCCGATTCAGAATTGAATCAAATTGCGGAAGATTAGGGATTTTAGCAGCGGGATCTTTCCTGACCACAACACGTGAAATCAGCGATTAAATGACTTTCAGTGAGCTGATGTTAAAGAGATGAATGGTTAGAGAACTCAACTTCACTCACAGGGCCTATTCGGAAAAATGAATTTTTGGTCTCCGATACAGTCGGGATTTATCAGCACCACTGAGTTTCAGCTTCTTTGCAAGTGTCGATTTGTATGGCCACTCTAATGAATCGTCGTTTTGGGGACGCGGCGTGTTTGGGCTTTTCGGTGATGTTCCAAGGGCGCGGGCTCACCGAGGGGACTCATCCCGTGTCACGCGACGTTTTCGCCGAGACAACGCGTTAGTCGGATTTCGGTCGGAAATATTTTGCGCCAGGTCGAGAAACACCTTCGCGATTGAATAACGCGAAGGCTTCCCAAAGTTCGCTGTCATACCATTCGGGACTCCAATAAAACACCCCTGCAAAATTCTTGTCGTCGTGAATCATGGTGGCCAAATCGGCGATCCATCTGGCTTGTCCGTCGTCATTGAGGGGGTATCCCTCCGTCGGTTGGTTCCATTCAGCGAATTGCCCGCCAAAGTTTGCGGTGGCGGGGTATGCGGTCTCGCATATCATGACAGGCTTGTGTAGCGATTCGACAATTCTCGAGGCCTGAGTACGCACATAGTGGAGCGACCGCTGTCTGGGTTCTTTCACAGACGTAGGAAAATAGCTGAGTCCCGGATAATCGAGTTTCACTTCGGCGGTTTGCATCGACTGCCAGAAGGCAATGCAGTATTCGACGTTGTTCCACTGAGACAGATGTACGATAAATCGAGCCTGAGGTTGAGCCTTCAAGACCCCCGCTTGCGCCGCTTTGAGGATTGGCACCATCTTCGGCCAGATCCGGGTTCGCATGTATTCAAGACTAACGCGCTTGGGCCATTCTTCTTCAAATTCGCCGCAGATGCCGAAATCGATCTCGTTGCCGATCTCGAACAAATCAAAATCAATTCCACTGGCCGACATACTTTTGACGACACTTTCCGAGTACTCTTCGATGGCTGCCAGCTTCTTGTCAGGGGTTAAATTCCTCCAGACGGCGGGAACAGGTTGCTTGACCAGGTCTGCCCAATCATCGCTGAGAAAGATGACGAGATAGGGCTTAAGTCCCGCTTGTTTTGCGCGACGCGCGGTCTCGGTGGCATATTTCAGTCGGTTAACTCCTTCGTCACCGACCCACAGGCGAATTCGCGCATTTTGGCAACCCTGACCACCGAATAAAATGAAGGGATCAACCGGTTCAGTCTCAGACGTCCATCTTTTGCCCCGTGTTTCCAGATCCAGCGCATAGTTGCTGTCAATTCCGAACAACGGGGAAGGAGATTCCTCTGCGAGAGTGATTGGCACGATCGTCGCGAAGAGAATCAGCAGCAAAAGCCAATATCGAATGGTCATGAGATCCCCGGTCCGAGTTGAAACATTCGGTGCATCAGTAATTCTCACAAATTAACGAGAAGTCGATAGGGGGGAAAACGAATGATCTCGGGAAAAATCGATTAAAAGTTGCGAAAAGAATTGGAACACTGCTTAACGATAATTCAAGAATTTCGAAGTTTCGAGCGGCCTTGAGTCTTGGCAGATTACCCGTTTTTTTAATTGATGGCCTGAAGTCTTGCTTTTTCAGGCAAAAATGAACAAGCTTTGCTTTGCAAAGTGTCGTTGCGAGAGGAACGCGGTTGTGGCTGACTTATCTTACTCAGACCGTTCGACTGATCGGACAAACGAGATCTCCGGCCGGGGGATTCGGCCAATGCTGGTTGCCATCCACGATTTTGCGCCGGTGTTTCTTCGAGAATTGAACGAAATTGTTGAAAGGCTTTACCCTCTGATTGGCGGTCAGATGTCGGCGGCAGTCGTGCCTTGCTGGCACGGATCTTCAGAGGGAAATTCGAGTGACGGGTATCGAAGGCTACTAGGTGTCGTTGAGGAGCGTTTACTTCACGGTTGGACTCATCAAAGCTGTTTTCCGTATCACCCAATCTCTCTTTTGACGGGCCAGGCGGATGAGATGCGGGGTCTTGATCGTCAAACGATTATCGAACGAATCAATGCCGGGCAAGCGGAGTTCAGCGAATTGACGAACCAACCCGCTGAGGGGTTTGTTCCTCCAGCATGGCAACTGCCGATCCGATCGACAGATTTATCATCGCTTGGATTCGTCGTCCGGTACACGGTCATCGAAAGTTGCCAAGAACCGTATCGCGCATATCGTTTGGCGACATGGTCATGGGATTGGGGACGTTTAGGATGTGTGTCACGGGGAGGTGAGATATTCGGAAGGATTCAAAGTCTGTGTCATCCGGTTGCGATTCCTTGTGTTGTCATTCACCCCATTGATTTGCGAAGAGGATATTTACCATACGCAGAGCAACTGATCCGAAAATTACTGGATCACGGATATGTTCCAACCACTGCGACGCAATTGATGTCAGACAGGTCTGAAACCCCATGAAATGGCTGGCGAATTGGGTGATGTCGCGGCGATCACGTCTGCTGCTTACGCGGCTTTCTCATCGGCTTCCGGAATCGGGAATCATTGCCGATGTCGGTTCCGGAACCGGGCACAATGCCGAAGCGATTCGTCATTGGGGAAGGCATCACGTTCGCGAGTTCGATGTGGCCGATCTTCATTGGGTTGGCCCGGGCCCGGAATTGATCAGCGATTCAAGAATACCAGTTGAAGATCAGGAGTTTGACGGGCTGATCATGTTCTTTGTTTTGCAGTATCCAATGTCGGCAGAGGAACTTCTTCGAGAATGTCGGCGTGTCTCTCGAGGACCGCTTTTGATCATTCAGTCGACCTATCAAGGTCGACTGGGGCGAATTGTGCTGACGATTCGTGAATTCTTCTGGGGGCGATTTGCCTTAAGATTAGCAACACTGGCCGGTCTGGTGCATCCGGACAGATTCTCGTTGCAACCTTGTCACGATTTCACGCGACTTGAATTAATCGCCTTGTTTGCGAGGGTCGGTTTCGTCGTCGTTGAGATTGTCCCTGCCGAATGGTGGAGACTGGGCGTCAGTCGTGATCTGTTTGTCCTTCAGCCGGAGGTTCTCTGATGGGCTATCGTCTCTCTGTCATCATCCCGGCTCGCAATGAATACCGGCTGATCCGCGCAACATTGGATTGTGTTCTTAGTGCCGTCGGTCGTCTCGGCCCGATGCAGGCTGAAGTGATTGTGGTGGACAATGCCAGCACTGACGGGACGTGGGACATCCTTCAACGATACGTCAACGAAGGTCTGATCAGAGCGATTCAGCTCAATCAACTTGGGGCCGCTCGTGCGAGAAACCATGGTCGGGTCCATGCCTATGGCGAAATACTTGTGTTTGTTGATGCTGATACACAGGTCTCACCCGATTGCCTGCAGCGGATCGTTGAGCACTGTGATCATCGTGGAATTGAAGCGGGGATTACTCGCCTGGCTGGTCTGGAAGGCGGCCTTCGATCTCGTCTGTGGTGGTCATTCTGGGAGCAGGTGCGCCGGCTTCCATTGTGCCGTGCGAAGGCCATGCCCGCGCTCATGTTCTGTACGGCAAAAGTATTTGATGAGTTTGGCCCCTTTGATGAAAGTGTTGCCATCGGCGAAGAATGGCCCATCCTGGCAAACCATTATCGCAGGCGTCGGCAAAATTTTGTTTATGACCGATCCATTACGGCGTTAAGTTCTAATCGCCGGATGCAGGCTTTGACATTCGGGTATTCACGGACGTTCCTGAAATACGTCTGGGCGATTCTCCATCGTAGCGGGCGTTTAAATTATTCAGATCGGATTCGTTGAATGACGTCTGTCTACGTGAAACAACTGTTTCATATGAGCCAGCTCTGCCTTGGGGAAATGATGGCTCTGTGTCGTCTGCATCATATTTGCTATGACGACCGGGCCGGCGACATCATCGTGGTCAAATCTCGACGGCCCGGCAGTCGCATTGCAATCCGCATGGGGAACTACTTTTTGCAGTATCAAAAATGCGATGTCGAAATTCTGGCGACCGACAAATGGATTCGCTGGGAGAACGCGGTTCAGAATGAGATGAAACAGTCTGACTCCGGTGAAACGGCGGAACTTTATAAGGGAAGGCCCCAGGCCTTTAATCGTCGCCACATTTCTGGTTCATCGTTATGGGATTTGCTGAAAAAGGGTCGATATTCGGACGATCAGAAGTTTTCAGCCGTCCGATGGGCGTTTGATTCGCTTGGTCGGCTTCATCGCCGGCAAGCGGATTGGGGAAGTGGGATTATTCAATCCGTCAGTCACGGAGATGCCACAGCCCATAATGTGATTGTCAATCTTGACTTGCAGGAGGCTAACTGGATTGATTTTGACATTCGTCACTTACCACACTTGTCGGATTTGGATCGTCGTGCAGATGACTTGCGAGCACTGGCGTTTTCAGCGGCAGTCGGCCTGCCAGTTTCCAAATTTCCTCCCCTGGCCGAGACTGTGATCGCGTCCATTCATGATCGACGCTTACTGAATCGATTCCGTGAGCGACTGACCAATGATTGGTGCCAACTCAACACATTTCAACTAGCACAGGCACCGCTGTCATGGAACTCGAAGAATATGCTGAGGGAGTTGCTGCTAAAGGCCAAGGACCACACGGATGCTCGCTGACGGCTGTCTGGGCATGAAGAGGAATTCGAATCAACAAATGACCTGTGGATTCGAAAAAAAATGCCGCGTGCTCTTAACAGCTCTCAATCGCGGTAATGGTTTGTCTCATTCATAGTTTTCCCCCCGTTCCAGTGCAGGCTCCGCTTCGACAAGTCTGATCCTCGCACGGCGCCGCAACAAAATGATAAAATCAGTGGTTCTTTCGCGAACGAAGTCTTTGTTTCCAGCGGATTTTTTGATGCGAGCCCGTCGGATATCTCTTGTCACGATATTTTTAGTTGCTGCGACAACGATCGCCTATTCGAGAGTGTTTTCCTGTGGGTTCGTCGGTTTTGATGACCCCTTCTACGTGTACAGCAACTCGAACGTGCTTTCAGGAATTTCCTGGTCAGGCATTAAGTACGCATTCCAGACATTGGATTGTTCTAACTGGCACCCCCTGACGTGGATCTCGCTTGAGCTGGATGCCACAATCTGGAGAGATAATCCCTTTGGCTACCACCTGACGAATGTCGGCCTTCACACGTTGAATACGGTTCTGACGTTTTTGGTTTTGTGCCAAATGACAAATCGCATCGTTCGCAGTCTCTGCGTCGCATTATTGTTTTCACTTCATCCGCTGCATGTGGAATCTGTGGCCTGGATTTCTGAGCGAAAAGATGTCCTCAGCACGTTTTTTTTGCTGACAACCTTGTCGTCCTATCTTTGGTATGCCAGAAGACCATCCTGCCTTCGAATGGCTTTGGTAATTTTACTTTTTTCATTGGGACTTCTTGCGAAACCGATGCTCGTGACGTTGCCGGCGTTACTCTTGCTTCTGGATGTCTGGCCATTGAATCGCATTTCCTGGACAACGGAGAAATCAGGCAGCAATCCATTTTCGCCGAGTACGGAATTAGAACTGGTCCTGGAAAAGACGCTGATGTT
>CAIULL010000061.1 GCA_903899985.1 uncultured Schlesneria sp. | reverse complement strand
GGTGGCTAGATCAAATCGGTCGCAACAACCTGTGAAAGTGCATTCGTGATTCCCCTTAGGTCGACAGTGTTCATCAATCGCAACAATGAGGGGCTGAAGTGTCGCTCGAAACCAGATCTTCTGCTATCTTCCTCAGACCCTTTGCGACAGGACGCAAGGGCAGCTTTGGCATTTAGTTCGCAGACGATTGCGAGCATTATAACAAATTCTGATGAGTCACATTGACTTGTTTGGATTCAGGGACGAGGAGCGGAATTTCCATGAAAACTGATGAGCTTCGCGAAAAATATCTGACATTCTTCGAATCAAAAGGTTGTGTTCGGCGGCCGACAGACGTGCTTGTACCCAAGGACGACCCGACTGTCTTATTCACTCCTGCGGGGATGAATCAATTCAAGAATCAGTTTCTTGGGATTGGGCCGATCGATTTCACGAAGGCGACGACATCGCAGAAATGCCTCAGAACAGGGGATATCGGTAACGTCGGTGTCACCGCTTATCACCATACTTTCTTCGAAATGCTTGGCAACTTCTCGTTCGGTGATTATTTCAAGCGTGAAGCAATTCACTGGGCATGGGAATTCCTAACAACCAAGAAGTGGCTTGGCCTCGACCCGACTCGACTGACGGTGACCGTTTATCTGGATGACCAGGAAGCGTTTGATATCTGGAACAATGAAATCAAGCTTCCGGTTAATCGGATCTCGCGCGAGGACGAAGGTGAAAACTTCTGGCCAGCGTCGTCCCCTTCGCAGGGACCAGACGGTGTTTGTGGTCCCTGCAGTGAAATCTACTATCTTCCACCTGGCTCAAACAAAACTGTGGAGATCTGGAACCTTGTCTTTACTCAATTCAACCGAGTAGGTCCACCACCAAACAACCTTCAACCGTTGCCTAAAAAGAACATCGACACGGGGATGGGTTTAGAACGATGCGCATCGACGCTTCAAGGTGTCTTGAGCAACTTTGAAATCGACATTTTGAAACCGATTTGCCAGGCCGCAGGCGAAATCGTTGGTACGAAATACGAGTACGCGGCACCTGAGGGTCGTGCACTGCGCCGGATCGCCGACCATGTTCGTGCCTGTTCGTTCGCGCTTCACGAAGGGTGCGGCCCTGGTCCTGAGAAAGAGAACTACATCGTTCGGTTGTTACTACGCCGAGCTTCGATGGAAGGCTTCTTGCTGGGTAAGCACGAACCATTCCTGTCACAACTGGTTCCTGTTGTGGCTCAAATGATGAGGGGGCCCTACCCCGAGTTTGGTCAGACCGTCGAAGCGGTCCAGAACGCCATACGTGAAGAGGAAAAGCAGTTTCTTCGCGTTGTTGAAACGGGGATCGGGCGATTCAAGAAACTTGTTGATCACGCCAAAAAGGAAGGCTCGCTGGTCATTTCGGGTGATGCCGCATTTGACCTTCATCAGACCGATGGTTTCCTGATCGAGTTGACCGAATCGCTGGCCGCGAATGAGGGTCTTTCGGTCGATATGACCCGATTCATTGAATGTAAAGAGCAGCATAAACAGACCAGCGGACGTGGAGCGTTTGCAAACTCAGTGATGTCGGCCGGGCCACTTGATACCTTAAGAAAATCCGGTGGGACACAGTTTTTGGGATATGAGTCAACTGATGCTGATGTCGAAGTCGTGGGGATAATTGCTGACGGCCAGCTGGCAACTTCCTTCGATAAAAATGACGTACAAATTGCGCTCGTTTTGAACAAGTCTCCTTTCTATGGCGAGGCTGGCGGTCAGGTTGGAGATATCGGCCAGCTCGTTGGGAATGGTGTCAAATTTGAGGTGCAAGACACTCAACGCGACGGCGAACTTCTGGTCCATATCGGAGTGCTGAAATCGGGAACTCTCGCAGCTGGAACGAAGTTGCATGCAGAAGTCGATGTCGCAAGACGGGCTGGAATTCTGCGGGCTCACTCCGCGACGCACATTCTCCATCATGCCTTGCGAAAGTACCTTGGTGAAAACGCCACTCAACGGGGCTCCAAGGTTCAACAGGACGAATTGCGATTTGACTTCGCTCACCCCAAAGGTTTAACGCATGATGAATTGATCCGGATTGAAGACGAGATCAACTCGCGCATTGCCGAAGGGGCGGCGGTCTCAACGCGGCTGATGCCAATCGCAGAGGCGAGAACTCTGGGAGCGATGGCCCTGTTCGGCGAAAAATATCCGGACAACGTGCGAGTCGTCAGCATGGGTGAATTCAGCCGCGAACTTTGCGGAGGGACTCACTTGAAGAACACTGGCCAGGTCGGTGTCTGTCGCGTCATTCGTGACGAACTCGTTGCTGCAGGCGTTCGCCGAATCACTTGCTTCACAGGTCCCAAAGCCTTAGCTCGAATCCGAGCAACTGAAGAGTTGCTCAAGGAAGCGTCAGCCTTGATGAAGGCGCAACCCGATGAACTTCCTCGTAAGATTGAAGCCTTACAGGCCGAATTGAGGGAAGCGAGAAAAGAGCTTTCCAAACACACCGTCGCGTCTCTTGCTGACGCCGCAGCACAATTGGTTGCAAAAGCCGAAACGATTAACGGAGTGAAGCTGATCGTCCACAATGCTGCGGGATGTTCACGCGAGTCTTTGAAAGACTTTATCGACAGAATTCGTGAGAAGGCTCCTTCTGTTGTGATCCTTCTCGGTCTTGTCACTGACGACAAAGTCGCGTTTATCTCATCGGTGAGCAAAGACGCACTCGTTTCAACGGGCGTCAATGCATCGGACTGTGTCAAAACAGCTGCAAAGATTTGTGGTGGTGGCGGCGGCGGCAGACCTGAAATGGCCGAAGCAGGAGGCAAAGATCCGACAAAAATCGAGGAAGCATTGCTTGCGGGAGCGGCCTACTGCCGAAGCAAGCTTGGTTCTTGACAACCGGATCTTGTCAGGCCCTGGCCGATCATGACACGGGTGATGATCGGCCAGCACGTTGTTGAAGCTTAAGATTCGAGTGCCACTCGATGACCCTCTTCGGTCACCCGGTGCTCTTCGATTGTCTCGAAAAAAGGTAAACCCGAACGTTTGTCTTGAAAACCGTTTAGCCTATTCCGTCGGATTGGTCAGCAAGTAGGCGATGACATCTCCTAATTCTTCGGGGTTGTTGACCAGTCCTACAGGCATGGCCGAGACGTCGCCAAATTTGCGTTCGTCGATTTGCGATTTTTCCACGGTCATTCGTTTTGTGTCAGGAAGAAGAAGTTCGAGCTTGTCACCGGTCTCCGAGACAACCAATCCACTGAAGACCTTCCCTTCATGCGTCGTAATCAGCGTTGACCTGAAAACAGGAGAAACCACTTTACTCGGAACGAGCACAGATTCGACCAGGTAGGGAACCGTAAATCGCTTGCCAGCGTCAGTCAGACTGGGCCCACCGCCGCCCGCCTGGTTCGGCGTCGCGGCATGGCACTTGGCGCATCCTAGTGACTCGGCACCAAACAATTTCTTTCCGCGAATTGGGTCCCCTTTTTTGACCTCTGATGACCAGTCATATTTGACAAACTTTTCGTCAATGACGGGTTGAGTTCCGCCAATCGGCTGCGACTTCAATCGATCGGCAAGTGTCAGCCCGTCCGGCTTTTCCGGCAGCGAAAATCGAACATCACCCAGGTGCCGGAAGTGAAGATACTGACCTCCGATCCCCTGCTTCATACCGACTCGAACGAGGATGTCGTTGCTGCCCGGCTGTAAATCGAGAGGTACAACATCGTCGAGTTGAATCAGCGGCCGGACAATATCGTGCTCAAAAACGAGTTTCCCATTCTGCCAGACTTTGACACCGTCCTCGCTTCCGACGAGGAGCTGCATGCGTTGAGCCGTGGGACTGTCAAAACGGAATAGGCTGTAGACAGACGAACTTGGTGACGATCCAAACAGAGTTCGAAAGTCATAAAGCGGTCGATCAGGACTTGTTGGTTTCGTCAATTTCCATTCGTACGGCTTTCCTTCAACAATCACGTTGGCGGCAAGGTCAATCACAGCATTCTCAATGGGATGCACTGTCTTTTGAAAACCATTGACGTCCGGGACAGGACCCAGCATCCACACCATCGGTTTGACGTGCTCGAGCTTTGCAACGTCCAGACGCCGGTCCTGTACCGCTGTCACAACTCTGGAGATTTTCGGTTCGCTACGGGGATCGTTCAGTAGCGAAAGGAAGTGTGCGGCCTGCAACCGAATTCGGTCGTTATCATCGTCAAGACGCTCCATCAGCAATGAGAAAAGCTGCTCCTGTTCTTCGGTGTGTTTGAGGACTTTCCAATGTTCGGCAACCGTATAGTTCCCGACACGGCCCAGCGTTCTGAGGTCGATCGGCTCTTTCTCGTCAGCATACAGAATGATGTTTGCTTCTTCCTTCTGCTGTGGAGCAAGAGGGGCTTCGGGAGAAAGTTTCGCATTGACTGCAGGCATTGTCAGACGGAACCCTGCTGTAAGTACCCCACCCAATCGAATCTGCGGTTCAGCTGCACGGCAACGGGCTGCTGTAAACTTCGGCAAGGATATTTCTGAAAGGCCGAGGCATATGGATTGATTGGGGATAAGATTTTGATCTTCGCCACGGATGCTCCCGCGAAGTTCATTGATACCGATCTCGGGATTACTTTCCATATCGTTTGCCACGCCGTTCAAAACACCTGCCGCAAAATCCTTCAACCCGCGTTTGAGTGCAGACGCGATTGGCGCACTGAGCATTCGGGGGTCTGGATTGGCCTCCCCTGACACATCACATCGATGAAGAAGTTCTTGAAACGCGGTCGAAGCCCTCCACCACGATGGCTCATGCAATAGATCTAAAAGCGTCTCAAGGCTTGTGTGAGTGACATCGTCTCCAAGGAACGGCATCGTCTCGGGATCATCCTTTCGCGTGATCACGGCAAGATCACTGCGATATGTCGGCGACCCTTCATTCTGTGCCATGTAACAAATTGTCACGAAAACTCGACCGCCGCGACCAACGCAGATCCCGACCGGTCGAGCCTGATCACTGCCTTCGAGGAGAACATATTCTTTCGCCGTAAACGTGTTCCCTTTGGTTTCTAAGGGAAAACAAGAAACCTGACGCCGGCACCAGCGTGTGACGAGCAGATTGTTCTGATACTTTTCCGGCAGGAACCCATCGGAGTAATAGGTTTGAAGCACCGGAACAGCTCGTCCCATTTCTTCATTAACCATCGGAAAGATATCCGCTCGTTCAGGAGTTTTACTTTGCATCCAACCGCGCGGCCAACTCCAATACGAGCCTTCCGTAACGTGGATCAGTCGACCGGGCGCGTAAAGGGAAGGAATCCCTTCGTGGTCATTATCGTTCGTAAACAGATTCCAATTCTTATCAAAACAGAGACCACAGGGATTCCTAAGCCCGCGAGCGAACGACCGGAGATTCGTTCCATCAGGCCGAATTCGAAAGATCCCTCCAACGCCATTATAAGGCATCGAAGCCCACTTTCTTTTGAATTCCAAGTGCTTTGGATCACCATTGCGCGAACGACCCTCCAATTCTAAACCCGTCGTGCGATGCGCATGATCCGGCCGTGCCGGAGCCGCATCGACCGGCTGTGCTTGGGGAAAAAACATGGTCCAGTGGCCCCAGTGGTCGGGGCGGGTGAAGTCGCCGTAGTACCAGAGCGGATCACCCATTGAGACATACAAATCTCCTTCAGGCCCCCAGGCGCATGCGTGAAAGCATTGATGCACATGACCGTTCGGAACTCCCCATAACAACCGTTCGGGCTTGAGTTTCAATCGGTTGATTCGCCCGCCTGGAATCCGATAGACCGCGCTGACTGTGACCACGTAAAGATCATCGCCACGTATTTCGATGTCGTTGACCCATGTATGGTCGGGGAATTCAAACAAAAGCTGTCGCGGCAGGTACCTTCCCGAATCGTCAAGATCGTAGGCGAAAAGGGTCTTTCTTCCTCCGACAAAAATCCGACCTGTTGAGTCCGTGCGAACAGACAGGAACGAAGCGTCGGGTGAAGAATCGATACGCACTACTTTCAGTTCTGGGTCAGTGACGTCATAGTCGAGTTCCTCGGCAAACGCACTGTTTGGCGAAAACATTTTCGCAATCAAGACCAGAGCAATAACAGCAACATATCGTCTCATTGTTCGTCCCTGACTCGCCTCTCTGTTGACATTATTGTCAGCAGAAATCCTGCAGATTGACGCCATCAATATATTTTGAAACCAAAAGAAAAGCAGGACTGCGACCGTTTCGCTCGCCCTGCTCTTCCAAGTTCCGCGGCTCCGGTGATTACGCGTGAATCAAAAGCTGCGTTCGCTCAGGCAAGTGCTGAGCCACCCCCTGTATAACGTCGCCCTTCATGGTTCTCCAGAGAGTCCCTCGCTTCGATGTCCCGATGATGACTTGAGATACACCATATGTCACAGCGAAATCGACAATCGTTTCCGAGATATTATCAGCAACTGTGTAGAGGAACCTGACAGGGACTCCGGATGCTTCGCCCATTTGCTTAATCTGCTCGGCTGCCTTTTGTGCATCGGGGTCGTTTGCGATATTCGGTCTATGAGCCGGGCCGAGCATCGGAACCGCGATGTGCCGAACAAAAAGAAACAAGACTTCTGCGTGAAACGACTTGGCCTGATCCAACGCAAACTGGACTAGCTTTGGACTTCCCTGTGTGGCAACCAGAAACCGTACCTGGTGGGTCGCATTTTCCTCGGTTCCCGCACCACCAGCTTGTTCGATTAACTGGCCGATGGATGTAAAGGTACCGCCAATCGTTGCAACGGTACCACTGATGACCTCGCGTACTTTGCGTTGATGCGTCAACCACCGTGTCGTTAGTCCAACAGCAACGATGGCACCCGCGAAAGCCAGAGCGTGAGGTTTCTCATAGGCGATTGTGAACCAAATGGCCAGCATCAGCACGGCCAGCACCGACATTGCTGCACGCTCCCAAGCCTTTAATGGTAGACCCAGCGTTGTCACGCAACTTCCGAGATTGACAGCAACGGCACCGACGACGCCGATGGCGTATAAGTCTGCCAGATGGCCTACATCCGGAACTAATAGCACCGTTAAAAGAGGTACAATCACCGAAATGACAAGCGGTACGAATGGCATCCCCCATTTATTGAGTCCCGCAAACACATTCGGTAATTCGTGGTCCCTTGCCATCATGTACTGGATACTGACAAGATCTGTCACGGCTGTATTAACGGCAGACAGCAGCAACAGAGCGAAAACGACAGAAGCGACCTTGGCAAATGTATCTCCGACGTAGTACGACGCCAGCACTTTCAGCATATCATCGCGGTGGGCACGATAAGGCCTCTCGGCTTCTGGTGTTTTTTCCTCGTCCATTGTATGGATGATTTCTTCCGAGAGATTCTCGGTAAATGCCTTATTCGGCATTGCGGACATCGCTAATGTCAGCACAAGATTGAGCACGACGATCTCGATTAGAACTGGCCAAATCGCCCGACGCGCGGTCTTTTCGACGGGCTCAACCATGATCCCGGTCATGTTCGCGACGGCTTCAACACCCGATATCGCAAGAATGATTCCAGTAAACTGAGACCACCAGCCCGCAGGTGATCCGCTTAAGGACGTAATCTTGGAATGGGCCAGCGAGGGAACGGCTGCAAAACCGATCACCGAACTGAAGATGACCGTCAAGACCGCGGCAACCAGCGCTGCAGCACCCGCTTTGGTCGGACCAAAAATATTAAGTATCCCCAGGACCGCAATGCTCAGCGCCGCCCAGGCGGCAGGGGACAGGAACGGAAGATCGACGTAATGAAATGCATCCAGGGCAGATAATGCCGCCGTGACGACATAGTCAGCTCCCAACAAGAGCGCCCCGAAGACCGCCAGCGATTGAGATTTATGTCGCGCTGACGAGTAGACGCCACCGCCGTCCGGATAAAGCCGACAGATAATCGAATAGGCCCAACCGACGCCGATCAGCAAGGCCGACATTGCAAGCATGAACCACAATGAAGAGTGCTGAGCGTGAAAAAAGCACAGCCCCAACACGTACAGCCGACTGGTACCCCAGTCACCAAACAACATCGGTCCCGCGTGATACCAGTGCAACTGGCGCGGCCGATTCCCCTGAACCAACATTAATTGTCTCCCGGAGACGCAACACTGTCGTGAACGGCGAGGCTAGTCCGACCCACGGACTAGTAACACAAGGAGCCAAAGCGCGACTTCTTATCGCCCTAACCACCCCTCGTCCTCGACCGGCTTACAGGGGGGGCGTGAGCCCTCAATTGAGATTTATTCCTATCGGCCTGAACCGAATTCGAATCTCAATTACTTCCCCGCTCCGCCTCAGTCTGGCGGACTCAGCTCCATCGCATCACGAACAATGACGACTGCGCCTCTCGGATGAAAACTCTACCAAGAATACATCCGATTGCGAAGCAGCCCGCGGTGAACCCATAAATGCCACCAAAGAAAATTCGGTTTACCGAATGCACAGGCCACCACACAAGAGCCTCGGTACTTCGTACATCCAACGAACCTGCATCGTAAACCTTGATGAGTTGGCGCTCTGTTCGAAATCAACAGAAGCTCATCGCGAATAGCCGTAGCAAGTTTTCTATCAAAACGACCAGATCGCTTCGCCACGCGTCTCACGAAGATTGAAGCTGTCTTTCAGACCAGCGCTACTGAGAACAGTGGCAACGCTTTGCGGAATTCGACAAAGGATCGTCGTTCCGCCATGACTTTCAATCGTCTCGTGAAAGGCTCGCAACATGGCCAGCCCCCAGTCATCAATTCGTCGAACGCTACCCAAATCGAGAACCACTTGAATCGGGCCGTTGGCAGTCACGTCCTCGACTAATTCAAAAAGTTCATCTGAAACGTACTCATAATTCGGGTCAACAATCGACGACACGGTGAAACAAACAACCGTAACGTTGCGAACCTGCTCGATGTAGAAACTTCTGGTACTGAGCGCAGTCATTTTTGGACCTCGTGAAGATGAGGAGTCGTAAGACGAACAGAAATGGAAAGATCGACCTCTTCAGGTGCCATTCGCTCAAAAACAGCCCATTCGGCCAATTGACCAACGAAGCGGGAATGAGCGACGGCAGAGACCTGAACGCGACCGTCAGAAAGCTGACTCACACTCAGATCGTGAAGCCGTCCGAATGTTCGAGCTTGGATGTGATTCAGAAGAGTGTCGATATAGACGTCGAACTTGGGTAAACCTGATTGAATCATAGAATGTACTGAATACGGCAAATGTTGTTCCGTCTGATGCGGACTTGATCAGTGTGAAAGAAAGATAGCAGGAGAATATGAAGTAATTGGGAAGCCAAAATGAAAAGCTGGTGAAAATGCATTGAAAATTCGATCGGAATGACGCGATTCTTTCCGACATTCACCGAGTGCCTGGAGAATGCTGACTGATAATCTGCTTCATGCGAAATACAACAGATTGTTCCTTGTTTGTGCAATGAAAACCCATCCTCTACAGCGAGCGGACGAGATACCCTCTCGCCAATCGCTGAAATTCCACTGTCTGCTGATATTGCCACGCTTCATCACGTGCAAGCTCTCTCGCCATCAGCGCTGCAACTGACGGGGCCATCGCGATTGCAGCATGCGCATTTAAAAAGAGTGCTCGAGTTCTTCTGGCGAGTACATCTTCCACCGTTCGAGCCATCTCGTACCGGACGGAAAATATGACCTCGGCGCCAGTATACGGAAGTGCGCTGTCGAGCCTCTCCGAAAGCTCAGGTTCGGATATCGCGATCTCTCGAATGAGGCGAACATCTGAGCCGTAGACTGCCATTTCGCAAGGCAAATTAGTCTCTGAATTAACAATCGAAACAGAGCCATGAACAGCGAGCTGCTTGGTGACGCATGGGCGTTCATTCAGTTCGGCAAGGGTCGCAGCATGGTTCACACAATCCTCAGCCATATTTCGGTATGTCGTCCATTTACCCCCCGCGATAGTTAATAATCCCGAGGGGTCAATGTGAATCGTGTGGTCTCGTGACAGTGACGCCGTATTTTTTCCATCACCTGCTCGGACCAACGGTCGAATCCCCGCAAATACGCTGAGAATATCCGAACGCCTGGGAGGTCGCTCAAGATAACGACCTGCCGTCTCCAGGATGAAATCAATCTCTTCCTCGGTGGCGTGAGGTTCGATCGGTGTTTCAGCAATCGCCACGTCAGTGGTTCCAACCAGCGTATGATCGTGCCAGGGGATCGCGAACATGACTCGCCCATCGGGTGTGTGCGGGACCATAATCGCGGTATCGCTTGGAAGAAATGATCGATCAAATACGAGGTGAATTCCCTGACTGGGCGCGATCAGATTCGCCGCAACAGGATCTGCCATGCGTCGGACACCGTCACAAAATGCACCCGTCGCATTGATCACAACTTTCGCTTCGATATTGTACTCCTGTGAATTTTCCCGGTCACAAGCAATGACGCCACAAATGAATCCATCATGATCACGGCGTAGACCCGTCACTTCGACGTAGTTCAGCAGAACTGCCCCCTGATCAGCAGCCGTGGCGACCAAGTTGATCAGCAATCGAGTGTCATCAAATTGCCCATCGTAATAGACGACGCCCCCTTTGAGTCCTTCCGTTTTGATGTTCGGAAGTCGCTTAAGAATTTCCTCTCGCGAAAGTCGACTCGTCGGACCGAACCGGTATCGGCCTGACAACATGTTGTAGACCTTCAGTCCAAATCCATAAAAAGGAGATTCCCACCACGTATAACTCGGAACAACGAATGCCAGATCGTGGACAAGATGTGGCGCATTTTTTCGTAAAAGCCCTCGTTCCTTCAGAGCCTCCATCACCAGCGAAATATTTCCTTGTTCCAGGTATCGCACGCCGCCATGCACAAGCTTTGTGCTGCGACTGGATGTTCCTTTGCCGAAATCGTGTTGCTCCAGCAGCAGAACATTGTATCCCCGCGAAGCGGCATCGACGGCGATACCAACGCCGGTTGCTCCGCCCCCCACGATGACCATGTCCCATACTTTACGTTGATGTAGCCCCCGTTCGAGCATGACCTCGCGTTTCATGGCTGGTCCTCATCTTCCCAGTCCCGACACCGACTGATCGCTCGCTGCCATCGCGCGCGTGAACTGGCAACGAGCTCTGACGAAAGTTGTGGCTCGAATCGCCGGTCGATCTGTTCGAGTTCTTTTAACTCAGCAATTCCAGCCCAAACACCAACCGCCAAACCAGCCAGGTACGCGGCACCACGAGAGGTCACTTCTGTTACCGCCGGACGTATCAGAGGCACCTGCAACAAATCCGCTTGAAATTGCATCAGCAGATCATCACGAGTTGCTCCGCCATCAACCCGCATTTCGGTGAGAGGAGCATCCGAATCCAGATGCATCGCTGCCACCAGGTCGGCCACCTGATGAGCAATCGATTCCACCGCCGCTCGAGCGATATGAGCGACCGTCGTTCCCCGCGTCAGCCCGATGATCATTCCACGCGCATTCGCATCCCAGTACGGCGCACCCAACCCTGCGAACGCGGGAACGAACGTCACGCCACCACTGTCCGGAACCGAACTCGCAAGTTCCTGAACATCAGCCGAGGCCTTGATCGCCCCCAACCCGTCACGCAACCACTGCACCACGGCACCACCAATGAACACGCTCCCCTCCAGGGCATAAGCCATCTGACCCATCGGCGCGGCCGCGATCGTCGTGATCAGCCGATTCTGCGAAGGAACCGCGACTTCGCCCGTATGTTGCAGCATGAAGCAGCCGGTCCCATACGTCGTTTTCGTCTCACCTCGCTTCACACAAAGTTGACCGAAAAGTGCCGCCTGCTGATCCCCAGCAATCCCCGCGATCGCAATCTCTGAACCGAACACATTCGCCGAAACCGTTGCACACTGACAACTCGATTCGCAAACATCTGGTAGTAAACTGCGAGGGACATTAAACAGCCGCAATAGCTCTTCATCCCATTGTCGAGTGTGAATATTAAACAGCAACGTCCGCGAAGCGTTGGTCAGATCGGTCACATGTTTCGCTCCATTTGTCAAATTCCAGACCAGCCAGCTGTCGATGGTACCAAACGCAAGCCGACCCGCTTCCGCCCGATTTCTGGCTCCGGAAACATTGTCGAGGATCCAGGCAATTTTCGTCGCAGAAAAGTAGGGATCGAGCACTAACCCCGTCCGCTCTCGGACGATTGTCTCGCCACCCTCGTTTCGCAATCGATCACACGCAGTCGCCGTTCGTCGATCCTGCCAGACGATGGCGTGACAGATCGGCTGTCCCGAGTCACGATCCCAGACAACCGTGGTCTCACGCTGATTCGTAATTCCCACGGCCGCCAGATCGCGGCTGACGAGACCCGATTTCTCAATCACCTCGCGGGCCACTCGAAGTTGAGCCGCCCAGATTTCACCTGCATCATGCTCAACCCACCCTGGTTGAGGATAATGTTGCTCGAACTCCTGCTGAGCGATCCCGCGCACTGAACCAGCTTCATCAAAGATGACCGCTCGACAACTCGTCGTCCCTTCATCCAGAGCAAGTATGTAAGGCATCGCAAAATCCACTCACAGAGTATATTGAATCAACAGAAACATCGGTCAACATCATAAACGGTGCGTCTACAAGAGTCGCGTAAAGATCGACAACACCTGAATGTGACGTTGCGTGCCACTGGCGTGCGCCTTCTTTTGCCGGAGCACGTCGATTTGACGGGCAACTTGAGTCGTAGCGACTGGCGATACAAAGCTGCCGCCAGCGACACCTGGACTTCCACGGAGACGCAATGGTGAGAGTCTTGGGCAACATTGATGTGCTACAGTCCCATTTCAGCGATTCAGTCGTCGAAAAACTTAGGCAACCCTGGATGGGCAACTATGACAAAGTTTGAACAACATTCACGGTTTACCATCCCTTTTCGGCAATTCAGTTGTCGGAAAATTTCGGCAACCAGTGACGGGTAACATTGGCGGCATTTGGGAAAGTTTGGTGTCCATTGACATCGCGATCGACAGCTTCGGTCGTAAGAAACCGTAAACAACGCTTGAGTAACTTGACGTTGTGAGTTTCGTCAAATTTCGTTGGGGCGATCGAACAGAAGCTCCTGGTGAACCGTCCGGGGCGGCTCTCGAGCTGCAGGCTGACTCAAGTCTTCAAAGGTTAAACGCTCCGCGAGTTTTGTTGTCCAAAGGGCGAGGTTCCATCCTGAATCGTCTTTTATCGATTCAAGAACCTTATCTAAAAGTGTCTACGGCCTCCCAATACAGCAAAGGAAACCGACAGAAGGTCTTCTGTGGGTTTCTTAACTTCGCCACCTTCCTTATCCGTTCAAAAACTTTCTCGTCAATTCTGCCGACATCACCCGCAAGGAAATCTGGTGACAAAGTTCGATCAAGTTCGACCGACTTCGACCATTCCTCGTATTTCGTAGGGTTTCAGCGATCATTTTCCCGTTTTTCAGGGTGTTACAGTTCGATCGAGTTCGACGCAGTTCGATCAAGTTCGATTTCCTTTATTCATCCCGGGCGAACCGGACAGCGTGAGCTCCCGGATTCTTCATTCTCTTCAGTCCTGATGTCAGTAGGCCACTGCGAAATCTGGTGTCAAAGTTCGATCGAGTTCGATCGACTTCGACCATTCCTCGTATTTCGTAGGGCTTAGGCGATCATTTCTCCGTATTTCAGGG
>CAIULL010000060.1 GCA_903899985.1 uncultured Schlesneria sp. | reverse complement strand
CTTTTTTGTTTTGTCCAGTTTTGTTTCGTGCACGCGTTTAAGGAAAAGTTTTAGTATGTCGAATAAGCCGTTCCGCAAAGCATTTACACTGATCGAGCTGCTGGTGGTTATCGCCATCATTGCCGTTTTGATCGCCCTTTTGCTGCCAGCCGTTCAGCAAGCTCGTGAAGCTGCACGCCGCACGCAGTGCAAGAACAACATCAAGCAGATGGGTCTTGCCGCCCACAACTACGAAAGTACCTATGGCCGATTCCCAACCGCCGGTGAAGGTTTGAATCTCGGTAATCCTTACAACAAGGGCATTTTCCCCGTTTCGTTCTTCATCCAGGCCCTGCCGTTCATCGATCAGGCCCCGTTGTACAACAACTTCAACTTCCAGTTTCACTACTCGGAAGGAACAATCACCGGTAACGCGCGAGCCGCTCAAAGCAAGATTCCTCCATTCCTCTGCCCAAGCAACGCGATCAGTGCTGCTGACACAATTGGCTTTGGATTGTGCGATTACATGCCAGTTGCATACGTCGATCTCTGTCCGACCAACGGCACTTCGTTAAGCGGTGGAGCTTGTCCAAACGGTGGTGGCGTCCGTGATCCTGTCGGGACGAACTGGGGTTCTGGTAAGGACACTGCGTTTGGTCTGTTCGGGAACCGGATCGGCGATACGACTGACGGTACCAGCAACACCGTCGCAATCTTCGAAGATTCTGGACGAACCAGCTTGCAAGTCGTTGGTGGTAACTATGTTCAAGCCACAGTTATCGGTGGTGCTCCAGGTTGGACCACCGCAAACATGTGCGGTACCGGCGGAACAAAGACCTGCCCGAATCGCTGGGCTGACGGTGATACCGGCAACGGTGTTTCTGGTTCCGCTTATGCCACAAGCACATTGAAGTCATCACAAGGGATCATCAACCAGAACGCAACCCCGGTTGGTGGACCAGCAACCTGCCCTTGGTCAACCAACAACTGTGGTCCGAACGACGAGCCATTCAGTCTTCACGTTGGTGGCTGCCATGCATTGCTCGCCGACGGTTCGGTCCGCTTCATCTCGCAAAATGTTGACACCGACACCATTCGCAAGCTGTGCGATCGCGCCGATGGCGGCGTTGTTGGCGATTTCTAAGATCGAGTCACAAACGTTCTGTTTTTAACGTGACTTTCTCGTAAAACAAACCCCTCGGTGGCGATGCTGCCGAGGGGTTTTCTTCGTTGAGAATCTCTGAATGCGCTCAGATCGTACCGTTGCTCGATTCTCATCGACCATGTTCGGTCATAACAACTCGATAACCTCCATTTGAACATTCACTCACGCATACCTACGATGACAGTTCGCGTATCGATGGGCAATCAAATACTGATGAAGGTTCCAACCAAATGGCCCGCTTTGAATCAATAAAGCTGCGGCCAGTCATTGCTTCGACGTTGATCGTTCTCGTCGTCACGTTCGTGGTCGGGTTGCGGATTCAAAATCTGCTGGACAAACCGCAGGTTTTTTTTCTTGCGAATGATTCGCATGGCAAGTGGATTCGACATTTTATTCCATTCGGACTCCCCACTGATCGATACTTCGAACCCATCAGAGCGACATTTCGATGTGACTTTGAATTAGACAAACCTGTTCCCAAGGCGCAACTTGTCATTCAAGCCTTTCGACAGTTTGATGTCTGGATTGACTCAAATCCAGATTCTTCCAAGCCACTTTACTCCAGTTCGGATGACCTGAACGAATGGAAACAGCGACACCAGATTCGCGTACCCAGGACATTAGATCGCGGGCGACATCAAATCTGGGTGCAAGTGACCAATCGGGGCGCACATCCTTGTCTCTTTGCCTTCAGTCACGAACTTCCACTTGCGACGGGTAATCATTGGGAGACTTCGCTGAATCGTCGTAAATGGCAACGAGCGGTAGCGGCTGATGACTCAGCGAAAGAAATCGGGGCTCAGATTGAGCACCTCGGTTACCCGAATGTCTTCAAAGCGTTCCAGTCGTTATGGCCCTGGTTGGCAGGCATTTTTGGAATAACGTTTACCGTGTCGCTCTTGACGAGCCGCGACACGCAAGATTTGAACGAAGGTCTGAAGTCGGGGTTATCTCCACGGCAATTGACGTGGTTACTGCTGCTCGCATGGAAGATGATGGCGATGAATAATATCTGGCGAATTACTCCGAATTGGGGATTCGATATTGATGCCCATCTGGAGTACGTCAAATTCATCGCTGAAAATGGGCGACTTCCTTTGGCAACCGACGGCTGGCAGACTTTTCAGTCGCCGCTGAACTACCTGCTGGCAACCCCATTTTACGTACTTTTCTCGCGACTGTTTGGTCCAGAGTCCTGCGTGAAGTTACTTCGGTTTTTGCCATTACTATGTGGTCTGGCGCAGATCGAGCTCTGCTACCGAGTCGCGCGGACAATTTTTCCGGATAAAGATGACCTGCAAAAGATCGCGACAGTCATTGGCGGACTTATGCCCATGAATGTCTATATGTCCCAGTCTTTTTGCAATGAACCTCTTGCGGGATGCTTTACGTCTCTGCTGATTTACTTTTGTATCTCGATGCTGATGGACCCATCGCGAGACAGAAACATTCTTTTTTTTGCAGGTATGGGTGTCGTTTGGGGGTTGGCGCTGCTTTCAAAAGTCACCCCCATTCTGATGGGCCCATTGATCGTTGTCACGATACTGGTTGATGGCCTTGGCAGAGAAGGGTCGTTCCGTTTATTCCGAGCCCGGCTCGGTACAACTTTTTGCGCGTGCTTTTTGGTCTCAGGCTGGTATTTTACGCGAAATTGGATCTGGATAGGAAAACCGTTTGTTGGCGGCTGGGACCCTGCCATTGGAATTCGATGGTGGCAAGACCCAAGTTACCGTACCGGCAAGCAGCTGTTTTCCTTCGGAACAGCGTTATCACAGCCTGTATACGCGGGTGTCATCGGAATTTGGGACGCGATTTACTCAACAATGTGGGCGGATGGGTTCCTTTCCGGCCAATTGTTAAATCCCGTCAATGAGATTCCGTGGAACCTCTCATGGATGGAAGTGGGGTCGTTCCTGTCAATTCTTCCGCTGTGCTGCATTTTTCTGAGCGTGGCGACCTTATGGAAAACGGATTTTCAAACAGCCCGGAAAGGCTTGCTGTTTGCGCTGGCAGCCGTTGGCATCTATTTCGCCGCCGTGATAGACCTCTACATCCAGGTGCCGATCTACAGTACCGCGAAAGCGAGTTACATGCTGGGTTTGCTTCCATGTTTCGCAGTGCTTGCGGCCGCGGGTTCCACTCCGCTCCTTCATTCGCGAATAACTCGTTCAATATTTTTTGGCCTGATTTCCTGTTGGGGGACAGCCTCGTATGCAGCGTACTTCTGCCTTAGCTGATTCTTTAAACAATCACTTCCCCGCAAATAGCGCTTTTGAAAAATCATTCACAGCATTACCCGACGGGGTAAGAAACTGAGTTCAAAACGATTCCGTCCACTCCATGTCCTCCAAAGTCACGGCGTTGGTTTTGACGTCGGGTTATTGATCAATTGCAGTTGTGCTTTTGCCTCCTCGTCATTCGGATTAATTTGAATGGCCGCTTCGAACTGCTGGCGTGCGGCTTCCTTAAGTCCGAGTCGGAAGAGAACTAATCCGAGGTTGACTCTGGCATTAGCGTCTGCCGGCTGAGCGTAAACAACCATCTGCAAATTAAGTCGCGCTTCGTCAAGGTTTCCAAGTTCGAACAGTGCCAGACCGAGGTTTGTTCGCGTCGGCAAGTCATTTGGCGCCAACTGTTTTGCGCGAACAAATTGAACTTTGGCTTTTTCGAAGTCGCCGCTGCGCGCGTAGATCAAGCCAAGCTGGTTCAGCATTTTCGCGTCGTCAGGCCGCCGCTGTGTATACGCCAGCAGATACGGCAGCGCGTCCCCCGTTTTACGCTGCTGTTTTAACACGAGCATAAGATTATGAATGGAAAATTCATTCCCTGGATTCAAAGCCAGACTTCGCTGATACAAGTTCTGTGCTTCGGACAATTCCGCGCGCTGTTGATGAATCCAGCCGATGCTGCTCAAGACATCCGGCAGATTGGGGTTCACTTCGATGACACTCTTGAAATGACGATTTGCATCGTCGAAGCGGTTTTGCCGCAGGCACAACATTCCAAACTGTCGATGGGCTTCCCAATTGTCCGGCGACGCAGAGATCGCACGATTCCAAAGGGTTTCGATCGATTCCCAATAGCCTATCTGTCGAATCGAGAGCATCGAAAATACGACCAGGGCGATTGTCAGCGAAGTGGCGGCGACGATTCTTTTTGCAGGTGTGGTCCTCAGCAAAAACTCAAATTGCCAGACGACGGCGACCCAGAGCCCGATCTGCGGAAGGTAACTGTAACGGTCTGCGTAAGACTGAGTGCCAACTTGCAGCAAGCCAATGACGGGAGCCAGAGAAATCAGGAACCAGGAACTTCCAAAAATGAGGTATGGGTGTCGCCGATACATGGAAATGACGGATATCAAGCAAGCAATGAGCAGCAGTGCCGATAGCCCCACAAGTGGCCAGGAAAGGTTTTTCATCGGGTGTGAATACATCGCGCACAAGCCTGTCGGAACGAAAGACTTGACGATGTACCACGCATACGCCGTGATCGCATTTCCAATACGGTAGCCAACCGGAATCCGACTGAATGAGGTGAAGGCTGTCGTAGGTCCCGCACCTTGCGCCCTGATTGTGACCAGGCCGATTGTGACGGCCATCAGCAACAGTGGCAGCTTTTCACAGATCAGTGCCGAACGTGAACGAGTAGGCGAATGCGAGGTTGGAAGCGATTCACCGGTATTCCACGTTGATCCCGGCCAGATGTCGGTCAAACACAGCAAAAAGGGAGCGGTGACGAGCATCGACTTCGAAAGCAGCCCCAATGCAAACAGGACCGCCACCAAAAAATAACGCCAAAGATTCGGTTGGCATGAATAGGCGTGATATGCGATCAGCATCCAGAGAAAAAAGAACATGCTGAGAACATCCTTACGCTCAGCAACCCATGCCACAGATTCAACGTGCAAAGGATGTACGGCAAATAGAGCGGCGACGGCGAAGCTGCGCCAGACGGTATTTGAGATTCGATTCAACCAGATGAACAGCAAAACGACATTGCAGGCGTGGAGCAACACGTTCACGGCATGAAAACCGAACGGACGAATCCCAAAGCAAGTCGCATCAAACAGATACGATAACCACGTCACCGGAATCCAATTGCCGGAATCAAAGGTCGTCAACGCGTAAACGATGGTTGCCTTCGAAAGCCCGGCATGGACATGTGGATTCTGGAAAACGTAAATATTGTCGTCGTAATCGACAAAACCCAGGCGAAACGCGGGCGAATAGACGCTGATGGTCAGCGCGAAGAGCATCGCCATGCATGCGAACAGGCGCTTGTCTTTCATTTCAGCCTTGGTGCCTCGTCATTTCAAAGGGAATACGGCGATTCTGTTTAACAACCGTGTCATGGAAAGTCCATTCGTCGTTTGTGGTTATTGCACGAATCACCATCGGCAGCAATTGCCGTTAATCGAGCGGTGGAGCACGAATTTTCGAGGGGAACGGGAACATGAGCAGGAAAAACCTGCAGCCAAGTTCATCATGAGGATATATTGCCCGGAAGTGAGCCGATTTTGCTGAGGAGGACGAGTAGTTTTCCATTTTTGGAAAACCGCTGGATGCTCACTGTGTTGGACCAGATATTCCCGCTCCCTGTTGATATCGATTGAAGACCGATGAAATGTCGCGCCGAAGATCGTTGGCTGCCGACCCTCTTAGGGTTGGTGCTGATCTTTTGTGCTTGCGAGGGATGCCAGTCCGTTGAGGTGACCTCCAAACCTCGATGGACTTATTACAAAAAGCCTTCCACCCCCGAGTCCATTTCGAAAAAAGAGACCACCTCGAGTTCTGGAAAATCAAAACGGGATTCACAGGTTGTGCCAGCATCAGCGAGTGGCGACCCCGTCCCGGAACCACCTGAGATGACACCATCACCTGTGGTCGAAAGCCCCGCAGTTCAAGAGGATGTGTTGTCACTCAGCGTCAGCGAAGCGATCTCTTCGGCGCTCACGAACAACCTGCATTTGCGTGTCGTTGCAACCCAGCCAGAAGAGGTTGGTAAACAGGCGGAAATTGAGAAGTCAGAATATGACATGTCCTTCAACGCAAATCTTCAATATTTGCAGGGGACACAACAAGTCGCTTCGGCGTTACAGGCGGTCAAAGGGGGGCAAAGTCAATACGGGCTCACAACGTTTGGGCCGGTCGCTGGCAATCCCAACCTGTTGTCCCTTGAACAGAGATTTTCCTCGGGGACGTTTGCTCGAATCGGCGTGGGCAGCAACTACAACTATACTTCTCCGGCCGGTCAGTTTTTGATTTACAACCCGGCGTTTCAGAGTGCAGGCAGTCTGGTTGTTGAACAAGCTCTCTTTCGAGGTGCCTCGCGTCAGGCTAACCTCACGGCGATTCACCTCGCGGAAACCAATCAGAAGCAGACCGCGGCGGAATTCCAGGTCGAGATCAACCAGACCCTGTCCGAAGTTCAACGGGCCTACTGGACCGCGTGGCTGGCGGAATCGCATTTGCAAACCAGCGAAGATTTTGTGGAACAGGCCCAGACGACTCATCATCTTGAAAAGGTTCGCTTTGAGATCGGCGAAGGGGGGATTGTCCAGGTCGCTCAAGCAACGGAACATCTCCATTCGTTGAAAGCCGATCTCTCTCAGGCAAAACAGCGAGCACGAGCCGCTCGAAATCATTTGCTGTCGCTGATCGGCGCATCACCCTCAGATCGTCGCCCGCTCAAAATGACGGGAAAGCCAATCTCGCAGCCAGTGTTGCCAGATTTAGATCAGGGAATTGCTCTGGCGATCGAACAGCGTCCAGAAATTCGTGTACGACAGTTCCAGGTGGCACAGGCTCAATTGGAACTCGATCGTCGCCGCAACAATTTGTCGCCAGACGTTCGTGCCTATGCGGGATATTCGCTGACCGGATTGAACAATAATATCGGAGGGTCATTCAGTGAATTCGCTTCCGCCCACTACGGAACAGCGAGCCTTGGTGTGCGTTATAGTTACATGATCGGCCAGCGAGCCGATCGGGCGGCTCTGGATCAGGCTCAACTCGTCTACATGAGACAAGTTCGAGCTCGCGAAGAAAGTGAATTTCTGATCCGACAGGAGGTCCGTGACGCGTGGGATTCCGTAAACTCTGCCTGGGAAGTCTACCAATGTCAGCAGGAACGAGTCGCCGCAGCGCGCGTTCAGACAGAGACATTCGCCCAATTACACGCTGCCGGACAAATTGATCTTGATCGATTGTTGCGTTCACGTCAGCAACTGTCGAATGCCCTTCAGCAGTCGCAAATTGCGCTAGTCGATTACAATCTGGCGCTCAACGGCTGGCAGTTTGCAACCGGTACGATGACCGTGCCGCTGATGCCTGCGGAAGTTCCGCCACCCCCTTCGGCGAACAAATCTTCGAACGTCGTCACGGCGGGTTTTCGAGACGAGATTTCAACCCAACGGAAAAAAGAGATCGATGACAAGCAAACGAAGCCAACGGCTCGAACCCTGCCACCAATTTCCCCATCGGAATAAGGGCTTCGTGCCTCAGTCAGATCTGACAAGCCCGTGTCGTGCGCTGACGGTGCATTTTCGATGTGGCAGGGGCTTCGGCTATCCCGGGCTGCTTGTGTGTTTTTGGCGTCTTAACACGAGATCATTTTTGATTGTGAGACATGCAATGTGACAAAATTGTCACAAGACGTCAGCCCGACGAGCAAGCGAGGGAGAGAAAAACAAGACCCTTGCGCGTCGAGCTTAAACATTTCCGGACAAAGAACATCCGTCTTAAATATCGTCGCAGTTGAAACCGCATTGCGCGTCAGTCGCGACGTTAAAAAGGCGTTGTTCGCTGTTTCTTCGCCGGAGTCCGGTTTATTCGATCTATTATCTTGCTTCGACGATATTTCGGGGAAGGTTAGGGAATGCAACGACATGCGTGTTCGGCTCATACTGGCCTGGTCCACCCTGAAAGCGTTGGCCGTGCCACCATTTGAGTACAACGCCTTGACGGAAGCCGGGAACGATCGGCATGTAATCGACGCCGAACGTTCCTTCCTGGCAGGTTCGATACTCCCCTTTGTGCGAATGGGCTCCGCCACCGACATAATAGGCGACGTAGCCATGTCCGTTGCTGACACGTGCATGCCTGGAAATCTGATGTGGGCATCCTGCGCGTGCGAGATCGTCTTCGGCAAAGGCAACCGTCGTCTGACTAAGGATCAGTCCGAACACGATCCCGGCCGTAATGATTTGACATCGGAAGGGGTGATTAGTCATTTGGATGGCTCACCGATTTCGGGAAAATCGCAAACATTTACGCGAGTTTCCGATGGTATCGGCGAGGTCCGTTTTGTCCGAAAACATTAACCGAATGGGTTCCGGTCAAACTTCTGAAATGGTAGCCGAACGCCGTCCACGTTTACCTGATCGGAAGTGGTGACACTCGTTCCATTCGGCAAATAGCCTTGGGCGGCGAGGAATGTCACGACATCGTCCTGATCTACGCCGTCACCGCTGACCCCCAGGCCGCCGACCAGCACGCCATTCTTGTAGAGTGCCGTACTGCCTGGGAAGAAAACGATTCCGTTCTGATTTTGCGGATCAGCCGCGTCGTGGAAATTCGTTCCTACGTTAAAGACATCGTGTCCCATGACGCTTGTAAAGGCAGTGTCCGGTGCTGGCAGGCCTGTATTTTCGCCAGTTGCGATATTGATTCCGGCCGGGTTGCCGTTTAATCCATCAGTCAAAATCGAGAATTGAGGTGGTGCTGATCCATTTTCGCCCGAAGGGAAGAATGGTTCGGCCAGATAACGGAATGTTCGGTTAGTAAACGACGTTCCGGCAGCAATAACCGGTGAGTTAGGATCTGTTGAAGTGGTTCGTACCTGATCAATCGGTTGTAAACCCGGTGACGTAGGATTCGGTGCTACTGTCGATTGGTCGTAATAAGCGACGTTCCGTGCCTTGGCGATGGCTATGTCGGTAGAAAATACGGTCCCATCGTCCATGCGGTACACGGCAAGTACGTTTCCGAGTGGATCAGTGATCGCGAAAGTCATTTTAACTCCGATGGGTCCTGTTCGCAGGTTCGTACCGTCCAGGCGAATCGCGGCTCTCACTTTGTCCGCTGCTGCGATTCCCGCTTGAATTATCCCATCAATCTCGGTTGTGGTTAAACTGCTGGCAGGCGATGTTGTCGGTGCTACCAGATACCCCGTTGGCTCGGCTGTACCGATAATCGTTGGTGCCATATCCACGTTGCTTTTGATAATGGTCGTGGGACTTGTGGTCGTGTCAAAAATTTGACTCGTACCACTGTTTGTTCCTGTTCCCATTACGCTGCCGAACTGCTCGATCAAATCATCAAGCCCTTGGTTCCCAGGGGTAGAGCCGAAAAGGCCAAGCTGAATGCCATTCAGTGAAATATGCCCAAACGGAAGGTCAAGGCCAGCGACCGGCGCATACCCACCAATCGTTCCAATGACGGCACCGCAAACTCCGGCGTCCATGGCGGCTTGGCTCCCTCCTAATGCCGCATATGCGATGAATTCCGCTTCCAATTCCTGATTCGTATTCATGCGCTGTGTTACGGTTTGGTCAATTCCCGGGATAAAATTCTGCTCATGGGTGGCATAGCCATCTTTCCCCGGAAAGAAGACTCCAATTCCGCCAATGACGTTTCCATTTCTGACAATCGGAATACCTCCTGGAAGGGTGGCGATTCCCCGATTTTGTGAGTCACCGGCAATTCCCGCAGCGGTTCCGTAAGAGTCGAGGTTGACCATCGTCTGGCTTACGGTTTGAATTCGATTTGAGGCTTCAATATTGAACAAATCGACCGGCGGCGTATGTGCAACGCCGGCTGGAAAATTACCACCAATTCCCACGGGGGCGACAAATCCAGGGCCTTTGATCGTTGGGTCCATGGAATTGGGATTGGCCTCGACTTCTCGTTGAAGAATCGTGGTCTGGCTGAGGTCTTCGATCACTCTTGATGTGAGTGGGGCTCCATCGTTCCCGAAGAATGCGGCCGTTCTGGCGAGTGACACGGCGCCATCCGTCGCGAAGGCCAATGTTGCTGGGTCCGTGATGGTATTGATCACGTCCTGTTCCTGGCGAACACCTAGAATGTTTCCGTTGCGGTCAACTATTGCAATAATCGCATTATTGCTGGGTGAAGCAACCGAGGCTCGATTGAGTAATTGGGTCACGTCCGCGATCGACAGTTGCCCAGCTGTCATCCCCATGTTGTCAGTGATGAAACCGTTCGCATCTTCATTGGCCGTCGTGTAGAAGTTGGGATTCTGGAATGCTGCAGTGATTCCCCCGAGATCCTGAGCACCGGAATACGTGGGACTCATGATTCCTTGCGATGTCAGATCATCGCTAATGCCGAGCGTGTGTCCGACTTCATGGGCCATGACCGTGGCAAAATCAGTACCCGAGGAACTCGTGCCGGAACCTTGTCCGTCAATCCAGGTTTCGCTGTGATCCAGCCAGATTGTTCCCACAGAGGTTTGGGTTCCATTAACCGACTTGATCGCATGCAGCGAAGTTCCCAGTGTCCCTCCTTCGGCACTGGTCATTCCAACAACGGACAGATCGCCCACGCCAATATTCACGATATCAGAGGAGGGAGAGGTCGTGTCACGTACGAATGTCACTTTTCCACCACTTGCGGCAGACCAGTCCTGGAGCACTGCTTCTGTGGTTTGGATTTGCTGCGCAGAGATTTCGTTCTTGACCCCATTGGCGTCGCGGAAGTCGTAATGAATGACTGTGCTGATTGCCTGGCTGCCCGTCCAAGGTGGAACAATTGCAGTTCCAGCTGCGCTCGCTCCGCTTTTTGCCGCAGCAACTGCTGCACTACTGACGAGAACGTTCGTGTTCACGGCCGTAAGAGACGTGTCAATGGCAACCGGCGGACTTGTCGTTGACGAGCTTGGAGTTGCCGTTGAACTTTGCGGACTCGCGGAACCAGCTGAACTCGGCGAAGGAGTCGTGGTCGTGATGGGGGCGCTGAGCGTTGCCGGCGCAGTGGTCCCAGAATTCCCCGACGCTGGCGCCTGAGTTGACGATTCGGATGGCGCAGGTAGCGATGCAACGGAATTGAATGACGTCAACGTCAGCCCATCGTCTCCACTACTTGTGTTCGTTGAGGTGCTCGACGAAGTCGATGGATTTTGCGGAGTCGAATCGGTCATTGATTGCGACTGATTTGTTGAATTCGTCGACGAATTATCCTGCTGCATCGACAAGCTGTTGAATTGAGATCCGATAGCTTGAATGCCGCTGCTTGAACTGTCTGCATTCACAGAAGAATTTGACGTGGGTGAAGTTACGCTCGTCGCCGGGCTGCCGCTCGCAATTCCTGCCAAAGACGGATCTGTTGACAACGAACCCAGAACGAGTCGGTATTCCAAGGTTTCCGTACCGCCTGCCCATCGATCAGAAGATACGGGCCGTTCGTCTGAATCATTCGATCCGAGCCAGGTTCGGAACACGTCTTGCCATTTCATCTCGCAAAACTCCGTGCGGCAGTTAATGCTCGTCAACTGCATGACAAATGGATTTACCGATTGCGGAATCTTTTACCAAATGGATCGGCAAGCGCAATGGGTTATACATCCGTTTTTTTCGGCATCACCGGAGGATTCACGAAAAACGCGAGGTGGGGTGGCGATTTCTGCCGGATTTGTAAGAAAGTTTCGCTCGCTGCACGAGAGTTGTCCGCAATTGCATTCCTTCCTATTTATTTATTTGACCGATCCTGAAAAAATGAAAATGTCACCTTTGCGTATACGCATGAGCACACCCCTTTCCCAGTTCACGTACCTTGGATTCATGTACGCG
>CAIULL010000059.1 GCA_903899985.1 uncultured Schlesneria sp. | reverse complement strand
TGGCCAACTCGTCCAACTTTTTGTCGATGTTTCAGTGGGCCTCGGAGTCTTGACCACACTGGACACCGCGAACAAGCCAGAAGTGATCTGGTCGGCGAAGTTGGCCAACTTCAAACCGGTGAAAACACTATGAAACAGGGAACTTGGCCAACTCGTCCAACTTTTTGTTGATGTTTCGGCGGGCCTCGAAGTCTCGACCGCACCGGACACCGCGAACAAGCCAGAAGTGATCCGGTCGGCGAAGTTGGCCAACTTCGAACCGGTGAAAACGCTATGAAACACGGAACTTGACCAACTCGCCCAACTTTTTGTTCGATGTTTCGGTAGGCTTCGAAGTCCAGACCTCACCGGACAGAGCGAACAGGCCAGAAGTGATCAGGTCAGCGAAGTTGGCCAACTTCGAACCGGTGAAAACGCTATGAAACAGGGAACTTGGCCAACTCGCCCAACTTTTTTCCAGGATTGGGCAGGACTTTGAATCTCTGCCGTAGAGGATCAATCTCCCTGTGCAGGCTGTCAACCTTCACCCCGCATCGAAGAAAAATCCCCCTGGCTGAATTGGAGGATTTGGCAGATCGTACCTTTCGCAATCTTTCGAAGTTCCTCGGGCTCGTTTTCATCTTGAGCAATTTTCATGAGTGCCGAAATCACGTCGCTCAGAGGATAATTGCGATTCGTTTCGTCCATGGCGGCAAACGTCAATAACCCAATGGCCTCGATTCGGCAGGCGCGATCAGGATCGTTTATCGCTTTGATCAAGTCCGGCACGGCGGCTTTACAGACTCGCTCCAAAGTACGGGCAGCTGCCTTACTTTCCCTTTCGTCACCTTTCGTCGTCATTTCCAACAACAACGGGACCAGTTTCGGGTTGGCATCGAGCGTCTTTCGTAATTCTGACGGTGGCTGATAGCTCACAGAGTAGGCCTGCGGAGCCGCACAAACCGGCGCACTACACGTCGGTCCAGGTTGATAAAGATTGGCTTGTGGAATGGAGGGTTGCTGTCCGGTCGCATAAACCGCAAACGTGGCAATGGCTGCGACGCCAACAAGACCCATCAGAAATCGGTGGCTTTTCATCGGAAACTCCTTTTTTGAATCTCATCCGTTCGTCGTTGACACCACAGATTCATAACAGCGGCGATATCGTTCTGGAAAGATGATTTGCTGGCCATTTCGATTTCGTGCAATCGCAATGGGTCAATCTTTTGGGGAGCTCGAATTGAATTCCGACGGCAATTATGATCATGAGGCCATCAGGTCGTGTGTTGATTACGAAGCGGAGCTTCGAAGAGGTTCGTTCCCAAGCGGGAGCTTGGGAACGAGAGAAGATGAAGCTGGAGCTTGGGAACGAGAAACGAGAAAATCTCAAATTTGGCGCTTCCAATTCTGTCTTAGTTAAGATATTTTGTCTCTAGTCGTTCACACTGTGCCCAGTTCTTGGGTCCGTCCATCACTCCGTCGAGGAGCTTTTCCATGGTTCGCTCCGTTTACCTGCGTCGAAATCAAAGTTTCAAGCGGTTCGCTCTTCTGGCACTCGGGTTGGGCGCCGTCTGGCTGGCGGAGACGGCCGTGGTTGCAAGGTACTCTCGCCCGTCCGAATCTCAACTGGTTCAAGGTAAAGAACTGTTTGAGCACAAATGGACCGAACACGATTCGCTGTCCGGGGGAGGCGACGGTCTGGGACCTGTCTTCAACGCCACGTCCTGTGTCGAGTGCCATTTTCAAGGAACGATTGGTGGGGCCGGTCCGAATAAATTCAACGTGAAGACATTTGAGATTCTGCCGACGAAGAAAGAGCCTTTGCCATTGGCTGGGATCGTGCATGCTTCGGCCGTCAAACCGGAGTTATTGGAATCAGCCTCAACCGTTCGGCGACACAACCCGATCGTTAAGAACGGAATGAAAGTAATCGGTGGTTGTCGAATCGACATCGTCGATTTCGATCCGATTCACTACGACACCAGCAATACACCAGCCCTGTTCGGCTTGGGTCAGATTGACCGAATCAGCCCGCTGGCAATTCGCACCCAGGCAGTCAGACGTTCACTGGGAAGTGCGACGAAAGAATTTTCGCTCAATTTCAATTCGACGCCGATTGGTCGAGTTCGCGTGTTGCCGGACGGCCGTATTGGCAAGTTCGGTTGGAAAGCTCAGTTTGCGACGCTGAAAGAATTCGTTGCTGCTGCGTGTGCCGGCGAGCTGGGTTTGTCCAACCCGATGAAGAAGCAGCACGTGCCTCAGGAATACCGCGAGGACAAAGATGCCAAACTGGACATGACCCGACAGCAGTTTACGGCTCTTGTTTCGTATGTTGAAAACATCCCTGCACCGCGCCGTGAGCGTCCGACAGACGCCGCGGCTGGGATGATCGTCGATCGTGGTGAAGCGCTGTTTGCTTCCGTGGGTTGTGCCGATTGTCACACACCAAACATTGACGGGGTTCAAGGTGTCTATAGCGACTTCAGCCTGCATACGCTGACCGACAACTTGAACGCCGGCTACGTCAAAGAGACCGACGTTCCTCTGCCAAAGGACCATCCGGCGCTTGATGAATGGAAGACTCCCGCGCTATGGGGCGTTGCCGATTCCGCTCCGTATTTCCACGATGGTGGTTCGCCAGACCTGGAGAGTGCGATTGAACGTCACGCTGGTGCAGCGAAGCATGTGCGAAATCGATATCGCGCTCTCTCGGAAGAAGATCGAGCTGCGATTGTCGCGTTTCTCAAGACACTGCGGGCACCGGCAGGCGAACCCGTGGCCAATCGTTGAACGCGAGGAGAGGTTGTCATGTTCTCGAAGTGGAGGCTTTCGGCCTCCACTTCGTATGTTGTGACGACGGGTTATTGTGTTGAAGCGCACGGGCTGAAGCCGTGCTACGGTTTGATTAAACGTCATCCCGTTTGATCAAATCGGGTCCGTCGCCGAGAACTTTTTCATACTTTCCCGTCGAGGACTTCTGATATTTTGTGAAGCCGAGTTTTTCGAGGCTGCGGTTGCTGATATCCCCCTTGATCGGCCCGCCTGCCGGACGTGGAACGCTGGCGATAGAAATCAGGCGTTCGACGGGTCGTCCATTTTCGGGATGGACAGTGAGCGCCGGTTCGCCAATCTTCTGTAAAACCTCAAACACTTCGCCGTGTGACCCATCTTCATTCACGACGGCGTACTCGTACAATGGCATTTCCGTTCCTTTGCATCGCGATCGGATGCGAGTTATTTCGTTTCGGTCGGCTTCTTGATGACCGTCGGGGGAATTTTGGCTCCCTCGGGATAGAATTTCATCGACAACGAATTCACGCAGTGCCGGGTATTCTTCTTGGTATACCCTTCCCCGGTGAAGACGTGACCCAAATGGCCTCCGCAGTTCTTGCAGACGATTTCGATCCGTTCGCCGTCGGCATCGGGAACTTTTTTGACCGCTTTGGGAATTTCGTCGTCAAAGCTTGGCCAGCCGCAGTGACTCGAAAACTTGTCTTTCGAATTATAAAGCGGCGCATTGCAGCGACGGCAGACATAAGTACCGGGGTCTTTCTTATCGGTGTATTCACCGATAAAGGGACGTTCGGTTCCTTTTCGCAGGATGACATGTTGTTCCTCCCGAGTCAGAACGTTGTACTCGGTGGGAGCCTTAGACGCTTCCGGCGTTGTATCTTCGGAACTATCGGCCACACTTTTGTCCTTTTTATCAGGAGCGGCAGCAGGGGTTTTCGAGGGGTTTTTCCCGGTTTGCGGTGGTGCCCCGTTGGCGCCGCTCAACGTCACGCTCAACAAACCTGCTGCAACCACGACGAACCATGTTTGCTTCGAACAATACCAGGAATTCATCAGCATCGAAGATTCTCCCTTCCATCACGTAAAGATCAACATCATTTTCGATGTCGTCTGCTTTGTTAAGGTTACCGTCGATTTGTTTTTCTGTCAGCCGATTTGCATACGTTTGCAGGGCTCAACGTGTCTGGGCTACGGCAGTCCCTTTCTCGATCATTCAAATAATTATACCCTGACGGGCTAGGAATGGGACATGCCGACAGCTGAACTTCCGAATGAAATATCCTTGAACGAGAGTCGCCTCGGTGGCTGGCGTTGGTTCGCTCTTTATTGCGTATTATCGATGGTCATCAATTGGCCGCTTGTCGGTTCGCTGACGACGCACATTTCCTACGGACACGAAGAGCCGATCACCGTGCCGATGCTGAATCTGTGGACGGTCTGGTGGAATACCGACCGTCTTGCGCACGGATTTCGAGGATATTGGAATTCCCCGATTTTTTGTCCAACTTCAAAGACATTTGTTTTTTCCGAAGCACAGCCAGCGTCAATGATCGTTGCACCGATTGTCTGGCTGACGGACAACCGCGGGTTGGCGTACAACGTTTATCAGCTGCTGATTATTGCCCTTAACGGATTCAGTGCTCATCGGCTGTTACGTCGACTCGGGCACATTCACTGGCTGGCATTTTGCGGTAGCTTCATGTCACAGATCCTTCCGTTCGTGATCTGGCAGTTTGGCGTTGTGCAACTGACCACAATATTTGGCTTCCATTGGACTCTTCACGCCGTCCTTGACCTGTTTGGAAGCGGAAGGACGCGAAGTCCATCGGTTGATTCCGATGAACAGAATGAAGATTCACCGTCGAAGACGAAGTCGGATTCGAGGGGTTTGTTTTCAAAATCCATGATCGGAATTCGAATTGGCCTTGCTTACGGGCTGACTTACTGGCTTTGCAATTATTGGGGTTTATTTCAGACACTTTTGATACTGCCGTGTTCCGTATTCCTTTGGAATCGGCGTCTTTTTACATCTGTGTTCTGGCTGAATATTGTTTTGGCGGCGCTGATTGCTGCGGTGATGATTGGCCCGTTTGCCTGGTTACAACGCTCGTTGTCTCACGAACACGATTGGCAGACGGATCGAACCCAGGATTTGATTTATGGACTGTCGGCTCATTGGCGGGACCACGCTGATACACCCTGGACCACGTTCACACCATGGCTGGAATTCCCGGAAGCCGATCGGGATAACGTCTGGACATTGGGTGGTGGGGGACTGAAGTTGCTCCTTGTTCCGCTCGGTTTTGTCGCGACGATGTTCACACCTCGACGGCGTCGATGGGGATTATTTGTTCTCGCTTTCGGACTGATGGCGTTTGGGCTTTCCCTGGGGCCTACGATTCGAATCTCGGCTCAAGCTCCGCTGATCGGGACTGTTTGTCCTTACGAGTTATTGCAGAAATATGTCCCTGGGTTCTCATTAATACGCAGTCCATTTCGGTTTGCGATGTTCGTTCAGCTTGCCGCAGTCTGGTTGAGTGTTGAAGCGTTGGATCTTTTGAATTCGAAAAGATGGTTTTCGAGCGATTCGGTTGCGAGCAACCCAACACTTTGGCGGCGGTCGCCGTTCATCCGATTACTCTTCGACATCAAGCCCGAGGAAAGGCTTCATTTGCAGCTGTTGATACCGCTTATCCTGGCAAGCACGTTGATCTCTATCGAGGCTGTACCTCCGAGGACGCGACTGTTTGAGCTTCCTTCAAGACATGGACTTCCTGTGTGGGTGACATGGCTGCGTGACAATGCTGATTCGAATGCCGGTGTTGCCTGCCTGCCGTTCCCGCTCGGATATCAAGTAACCGACTATGAAGAGACGACGCTATGGATGTACTGGGGGACATTTCACGGGCGACCATTGCTGAACGGGTATTCTGGTTTCTTCCCTGCTTCTTACAACCAGTTGAGGGACGGATTGGCTCAGTTTGAAAAACCACTCAATCCGGCAGCGAGTGACAAGGATGAACCGAAGTTCTCACGTTACGGCCCTGACAATCCGGGCTTGAAACGGCTTAACGAAAGTGATGCCCGTTACGTCGTGATGAAGCGTTCGTTTGGAACTCGCGACGATGTCTGGAATCAACCGCAGACCCGGTTTCGCTGGGCTCACGTTGCCAGTGACGAAATCGAGAAGATCGATATCTATGAATTGCCGAAACGAGATGTTGATTGATACCGGTATAATCTTGAATACAGCCGGGAACTGCAAAGGCGTGAAGGATTTGTCGTGAGGAAAACAGGGGTTCCACGTCAGACCGTGCCACTGCTTGACGGTCTTACGTAAAGCAGTGCCAAGCAACGCATTGAGCTTCGATTTCAAGACACTGCTTCTCCGAAAGACTCCGAAGCAGAGGCACATGAAAATGAAGGTTAAGGCTAAGGAAAAATCATTCACGGCGCTGCGGCAACTGGCTTACCGATATCCGCGATTTAGAACCGATGTCCGAACTGAGGTCCGTTCTTGGTGAGGGTCAGGATTTCGGGACCTGTTTCGGTGATCAAGATGGTGTGCTCGAATTGAGCTGACAGGGACAGATCCATTGTGCGGACAGTCCATTTATCGCGAGTGTCGAGCATTGTGCGCCAGGTTCCGATGTTGAGCATCGGCTCGACCGTGAAACACATTCCCGGCTCGATCACAACCTGGGCAGCACCTGTTTTGGGAACATAGTGGGGGACTCCCGGTTCCTGGTGGAATTCACGTCCCACGCCGTGTCCCTGGTATTCCTGAACGACGGAAAGACCCTGTGTCCTGGCGAATCGTTCGATCGCCCGACCGATATCGCTGATTTTTCCGAACGGCTGAATCGCGTGAATGCCAATATACAACGCCTCGAACGTTGCCTGAACCAGACGGCGTGCTTCGGCGGAAACATTACCGATCAGGAAAGTCTCGGACGAATCACCATGCCAACCATCGACGATGGTCGTCAAGTCGACGTTGACAATATCGCCGTCACGCAAAGGCATTTTGTTGGGAATGCCGTGGCAGACGACTTCATTGACGCTGGTACACAGGCTGTTGGGATAGGACTTGTAACCGAGACAGGCGGGGATATGGCCATGGTCCATCGTGTAATCGTACACGATTTTGTCGAGTTCCAGCGTTGTAATACCCGCCTTGACGATCGGACGGACGTGGTCCATCAGTTGCGCATTGAAGCGACCTGCCGCGCGCAGTCCTTCGCGCTCTTCTTCGCTCAAATACAGGGGACACTTCGAATGAGGTTTGCGTCGCAGTACGTTCATGATATTCAACAGAAAACTCCTGACCGTCCCTTGCTCGACGATCGTTAGGGAACCAGTACGGAGCTCAGCGCAAACTGGTTGACAACGCTAAACAGTGTCATCAGCCCGCGACCATTTCGCAAGCCAAATATCATCGAATCAAGAGGCAATTTCCAAGTCCTGTACAATCAGGACGGTGAAAACCACGGGGGTTACTGCCCTAAATGCAGCATGTTTTCCGTTTCGATCAGCAAAAACAATTTTCCTTGTTGTTTAGCCGAGCATGTCATCGCAGCGATGTTTCGAAGGACAAATAACAATACTCGTGCTAACCTCCGTTGATGTGATCGTTGACCACTACTCGATTCATGGAAGAAAGTTTGATGGTTGTTGAATCGTTAGGTCGAGCGCTGGTTCACCGAAATTATCGACTGTTCTTGCTCGGACAGGGGATCTCTCTGGTCGGAACCTGGATGCAGCAAGTCGCGATGGCGTGGCTGCTTTATCGACTGACAGCATCTCCGTTTTTGCTGGGGTTGATCGCTTTCTCCAGCCAGATTCCCAGTCTTTTTGTATCGCCACTGGCGGGGGTCGTTGCCGATCGCTGGAATCGACATCGGGCGATTATTGTCACGCAATTTCTGGCAATGACGCAGGCGTTGCTGGTTCTGATTGTGGTGAACTCGAGCGGTGAGATCGTCTGGAAGCTGGTCGGTTTAGGGTTCTTTCTCGGTCTGATTAATGCGTTCGATGTGCCGTTACGGCAATCGTTTCTGGTGGAGATGGTTCCTGACCGCGAACATCTTGGAAACGCAATCGCACTCAATTCGTCGATTTTTAATGGAGCTCGACTGGTCGGACCGTCGATTGCGGGATTAATCATTACTGCATGGGGCGAGTCGGCCTGTTTTCTCGTCAACGCGATCAGTTACGTTGCGGTACTTCTGGCGCTGTTAAGCATGCGAGACCTGCCCGTTCGCGTAAGTCCACCGCGAGGAAAGGTCCTCGAGCGACTGCGAGAGGGGTTCGCATACGCACTTGGTTTTGTACCACTTCGCGTGCTACTGATGTTGCTTTCGGTCATCAGTTTCATGGCGATGTCAACGAGTGTCTTGATACCCGTTTTCGCGAAAGACATTTTAAAGGGAGATGCGCATACCCAGGGATTGCTAATGAGTGCGAGCGGAATTGGGGCGTTGGGTGCGGCGCTCTACCTTGCTTCAAGAAAATCGGTCCTCGGGCTTGGGCGTCTGATTTTCCTGGCAGCCGGGTTTTTCGGTGTCAGTCAAATCGCGTTCTCTTTTTCGTCGCAATTGTGGGTCTCATTACCGATTCTGATCGTTTCGGGCTTTTGCATGATGTTGCACACGGCAGCCGTGAATACATTGATTCAAACAATCACTGAAGAAGACAAGCGTGGACGGGTGATGAGTCTCTATGCCATGTCGTTCACAGGTGTCGCCCCGCTTGGCAGCCTGATGGGTGGAAGTCTGGCGTCTCAGATCGGGGCACCCGCTTCCGTCCGGGTTGCGGGGACAATCTGTATCGTTGCCGCGCTCTTGTTCGGTCTGAAGCTTCCGCTCCTGCGGAAACTCGTTCGTCCGATCTATGAACAGGCGGGTATTCTTCCGAAGATGGTGACGGCGGTTTCATCGATTGAAACATGAGCCCCCTAAAATCGCTGTCGTTGGTCCTGAAAGAAGTTATTGATTATCTTGATGCTGCGTGCGCGAAATGAAAAAACGACTTCAGAATTTCACAGAGACATCCTGAAAACGTCCCTTCACACTTGGAAAGTCTGTATGACTTGCGATGATGCTTGAGTGACAGCCCGAGTTCGTTCCTGCCCATGAATCCTGACTATCCGCCCTGCCTGGATACTTCGTAAGCAGACGGCGACGAATGCGATTACGAAAAAACTCACAACAAAAACCATCTTCGGAGAACCCGCTAGTGGAACCTTCTTCGTCTTTTCCGACCGATAAGACAGCTCCTCGACGAAGCTTTCTGGCCGCAGCCGGTTCAATTGTGATCGGCGGACTGATTACTCTGACTCCGCTTTTTTCAGGGTTAGCATTCTTTATGGACCCGCTCCTCAGGCGACGTGCTCCGTTCAAAGGGGGGGATGCTGATGGATTTCTGGCGGTGACAAATCTCAGTGATCTTCCTGAAGACGGAACCCCGCTGCGATTCGTACTTCGTGCTGACAAGGTTGACGCCTGGAATGAATTCAAAGACCAGTCGATCGGGACCGTCTATCTGCGCAAACTCCCTGGTAACCAGATTGTCGCATTCAATGACACATGTCCGCACCTCGGCTGCAAAGTGGATTACCAGGAAGCGAGTAAAACATTTTTGTGTCCTTGTCACGCCAGTGCTTTTCAACTGGATGGGGAACCAATGAACAAGATACCCCCGAGAAAGCTCGATACTTTGGAATCGAAGACAGACCCTGACGGAAAGGTTTGGATTAAATACCAGGACTTTCAATGCGGTGTCGAAAAGAAGGGGGCTGTTTGATGAACGGATTATTGAATTGGCTGGACCATCGAACCGGCTACCGAACTCTGATGCACGAGGCGTTGAACGAGCCGATTCCCGGTGGAGCGAAATGGAAGTATGTCTGGGGCAGTACACTGACGTTTGTTTTCGCCGTGCAAGTTATCACCGGGTTCTTTCTCTGGAGTGCCTATAGTCCCAGTACGCTGACTGCGTGGGAAAGCGTGTACTACATTCAGAACGTGATGTCGTACGGATGGCTGGTACGCGGTATCCATCATTTTGCTGCGCAGGCAATGATGATTCTTTTGGGCCTGCATTTCATGCAGGTGGTTATCGCAGGCGCGTATCGTGCGCCGCGCGAGGTCAATTTCTGGCTGGGTCTGGTGTTAATGCAGATCGTGCTCGGTTTATCGCTGACGGGGTATCTGCTTCCCTGGGATCAAAAGGGATATTACGCCACGAAGGTTGCAACGAACATCGTCGGTGTGACGCCGGTGATTGGCCCGCAACTGCAACAAATCGCGCAGGGGGGAACCTCATACGGACACCACACGCTGACTCGGTTTTTTGCATTGCACGCAGGTGTTTTTCCGGCGTTGCTGGTGGGATTTCTTGCGCTGCACATTTACGTGTTTCGTCGACACGGAATTACGGTTTCCAAATCTGATGAAACCAAGCCAGCCGGATCATTCTGGCCGGATCAAGTCTTGATGGATGCGATCGCGTGTCTTGGTGTGCTGGCGACGATTTTGTTTTTCACAGTTTGGAAGGGAGCCGAACTGACCGGACCGGCAGATCCTTCTGAAGCATACTCTGCGGCACGACCTGAATGGTACTTTCTGTTCCTCTTCCGATTCTTGAAGATCGAAGAAGTCGACAAGCTAGGACTGGCGTTTGGAGCGCTTTACGTCCCTGGTGCGATCATGGGGGTGATTGCACTGATGCCATTTATCGGGCATTGGAAACTGGGTCATCGTTTCAACATCGCCTTTACGTTTGCGCTCCTCGCAGGAGCGAGCTTCCTGACGGCGATTGCTCTGAAGGAAGACGCTGCTGACAAGAATTATCAAGCGGCCGTAAAAGCGGCTGAATTTGAAGGTCATCGCGCGGCAGAATTGGCAAAAGAATTCGGTATCCCGCCGACGGGTGCACTAAGTCTGCTGAAAGAAGATGCGAGGATTCAAGGACCGAAACTTTTCGCCCGCCATTGTGCCAGTTGCCATCGATACAACGGTCACAACGGGCTGGACCAAGTCAGGATGAAAGAAGTCGAAGAGAGTGGTCATAAGGTCAAAGTCGAAGAGCCAGCAACCGCTGCAGACCTTGGTCAATTCGGCTCGCGCGAGTGGATTACGAACGTTCTTACGAACTACCATTCGACCTTCGAGCCACTCAAGAACGCTGGCGAAAAGGGCGAGAAATTCCTGGATGGCGAAATGGCCGGATGGGTCAAAGAGAATGCCGAAACTCTTAAGAAATCGGAAAACGTCGTTTCATTGCAAAGCCTTGTGGAATTTCTGGTGTCGCAAGGGGGTCGGAAAGAGATGCAACCGTTCGATCCGGTGCTGGTGACAGCCGGAAAAGAGATCTTCAAAACAGGGAAACTTGCGAGTGGTTTTTTCACCGCGAATTGTTCTGACTGTCATGCCTTAAGGTTGGCTGACGGTTCGGAATCCCTGGGGGACGGTGCCGGACCTGGCTACCCGACGTTGACAGGTTATGCGAGTCGACAATGGTTGACTGATTTTGTGAAGAATCCAGGTCACGAATCGTTTTATGGGCCCGAACGAAATCTAATGCCCACGTTCGAATCGAAGCTCAGTGACAAGGAGCTTAAGCACCTGATTGACTGGATGGTCGGGGAATATTTTCAATCGAAGTGACGAAGGTGAATTGCCTTCAATCGTCTGGCAACTCGGGAAGACATGGGACTTATGGGACAAATAGGACAGTGAAGACGCGTGTCCCATTGGTCACATCAGTCCCATTTGTTCCATAGAATTGCTTTTAATCGTTGTCCTCTAGAAAACAACAACTATGACGATCAGTACGCTGCCGCTCAGCTATTGCACCAACGTTCATCCAGGTCGAACGGTCGCCGAAGTTGAGGAGGGGCTTGATCGTTTCACGTTACCGATCAAAACAAATTACGGATCTGATTTGGCGGCGGGATTATGGTTGGCGGCTAACGTGATACGCGAGCTTGGCCAGTCGGCGGACGACACGAATCGATTTGTCGAACGTGTGAGTCAGCGTGGATTATCGTGTTATACGCTGAACGCATTTCCTTACGGTAATTTTCATTCAGCTCGTGTGAAGGAAAATGTTTACCTTCCAGATTGGACTCAGCCTGATCGTCTTGAATACACGCTTGGCTGTGCTCGGTTGCTTTCAAAGTTTCTGGACGCTGGAACAGATGGCAGCATTTCGACGGTACCACTTGGATTTAAGCCATTTGAACAACCAGCGGATTTCGCTGACCGTTGTGCTGAGCAGTTAATCGATCTGTCCCATGGTCTAAACAGATTATGGAGCGAGACGGGCCGGGTGATTCGATTGGCGATCGAGCCAGAACCTTTTTGCGTCATCGAAACGACTGCCGAAACGATTCAATTTTTTCGGCGACTTCGTGAAAGGGCATCTGCACTGAATGCATTGGATGTAGTGAACACGCATGTGGGAGTTTGTTACGACGTGTGTCATCAGGCCGTCGAGTTTGAAGACGTGGCGGCGTCGATTCGTTCGCTTGCTGCCGAAGAGATAAGGATCAACAAGGTTCACATTACGTGTGCGATCGAAGTTTCCAAACCGGGAGAACATAAAGAGGCACTTGCGGCGTTATCAAGGTACGTTGAACCAAGGTATCTGCATCAGACATTTGCTGGTTCTGGCGACGGAGTCATCTCAAAATATGTTGATCTGGATCAGGGAATGACTTCCAATCCGCCGCCGGAATTTCGGGACGCGGAAATGTGGCGAGTTCACTTTCACGTCCCGGTTGATGCCGAGCAGCTTGGACCACTCGGGACGACTCGGGGTGAATTGAAGCGGGCTCTTGCGGTGATACCCGAACTGGACTATGCCCCGCATCTCGAAGTTGAAACGTACACGTGGGAAGTTTTGCCCGGTGGCGGGAGCCCGAATATCGTGGATGGTTTCACGCGCGAACTACTGGCAACGAAGTCGTTGCTGGGCCTTCGACTTGGTAAGAGTTAGCTCGTCAGCAAGTCGGAAAAGTCAGGATTATTACCCCTTCGTTGCGATGGGAAACAGAATCCCGGTAAGGCGATGCCAGTTACGGTAATCGGGAACGATGATATCAGCACCAGCCTGGATGAGCCGTGCCCGTTTCCAATCCTCAACCTTTCCACTTCGATGTGTTTCGTCGGTGGCACATCCGATAGCAATCCCGCCAAGCTCCTTGACGTTTTCAATTTCGACAAAACCATCACCAAGGCCGAGTAATTCGGAACCATCGATGAGAGATTCGGCAAGTATTTGCTTCATCACAGCCAGTTTAGAAAACTCGCGTGAATCAGCGCCTGGACCAAAAATCCGGCCTTCGAAGAAATGATCGATACCAAGCAGCTTTGCTTCACGTTCGACGTTAGCCACCGCCGTGCCGCTCGCCAAAGTCATTTGAACTCCTCGCGCCTGCAAGTCCGTCAGCAGTGCCCTTGCGCCAGGTACAAGCAGGTCATCGGTGGTACATTTACTGGCGTTCAGCATCGCGATCCGCTGGTCGGCTTTGTGAATCAAGGCATCGAGAAACTTTTGAGTGTAGAATTCCGGGGATTCCGGGTTGCCTCCGCGTTCTTTTGCCGCGTTAACGAAATAGTCCATCTGATAAATCGTGGGGCGACCATTCAGATTGAGTACAAAATTTGAAATATAGGTTGTTAAGTCGCTATCCGATTCTGTTGAACCTGGCAGTTGTCGCAGCACGCCAAACATCATCTCGACCATGATTTCGACCCATCCGGATCGGATCAGGCTGAGCGTCCCATCAAAGTCGATCACGGCAACTCGAGGAGGTCGTTGAATTTGTAGCGGACGAATAATTTCTGGCATGAATCAGGCAAGTCCGAAAGGGGAAAAGTGCGTCTAGTATTCCGTGGTATAATGTGTATCGGTACAAGAGGGGGTTCGTCAAAGTCGCGACATGATTCGAATCGAATCCTCAGTACAGTTGCGTTTGTTGCTGGTGCGATGGTATCTCAATGACTTCTCCAGAGGCATCCGTCGTCACGTTGCTTCACTCGCAGTCCATATTCTTGCAGGGATCAATCCACCGTGAAACGCCTCGTCTTGTTTGCCGCCCTTATTCAAGCATGTTGGTACGGAAGTTTGCATGCTCAGATTGACGAATCGCCGCTGAATCTCGAGCCGGTTCTTGCGTTTGAAAACCTGAAGTGGTCAGGCTGGCATGCAGAAGGGGAAGATGGAAAAGCTGCGCCGCTGCGACCAATCCTTCTGACGAATGCCGGTGATGGATCCAATCGGATTTTCGTGCCGCAACAGCAGGGAATTATCCACGTTTTTAAGCCTGATTCAAAAGAAACTTCCGTGTTCCTGGATATCTCGAAAAAAGTGGTTTACATCGACAGTGAAAACGAAGAAGGCTTCCTCGGGATGGCATTCCATCCCAAGTTCAAGACTAACGGCGAATTCTTCGTCTACTACACGACCAAAGACGCGGACGCGCCTCACACGACAGTTGTTTCACGATTCAAAGTTTCCAAGGACGATCCGAATAAGGCTGATCCAGCTAGTGAAGAAGAATTGTTGGTTGTTGCGCACCCGTATTGGAATCACAAAGGGGGAACAATTTGTTTTGGCCCGGACGGGTTTCTTTACATCGCCATTGGCGATGGTGGAGCGGGAAATGATCCTCATGGAAACGGGCAGAACCTTCAGACTTTGCTCGGGAAAGTTCTGCGAATTGACGTTGATCGAAAAGATGGAAATCTGAAATATGGAATTCCCAACGATAATCCATTCATTGGAAAATTCGCCAATAAGCAGCTGATTGCTCGACCCGAGATTTATGCCTACGGTATTCGCAATATCTGGAGAATGTCGTTTGATCGACAAACAGGCGAGTTGTGGGCGGCTGACGTAGGTCAGAATCTTTGGGAAGAAATTGACCTGATTACCAAAGGAGGAAACTATGGTTGGAATCTTCGAGAATCCAAACACGAGTTCGCCCCGAACAGCACTGGCGGCGGTCCCGGTTTTGTCGAACCGATTTTTGAATACAATCATGACATCGGCAAGTCGATCACGGGCGGGCACGTTTATCGAGGCAAAAAACTTCCTGGTTTAAATGGCCATTACTTATACGCCGATTACGTGTCAGGTCGAATCTGGGCGTTGAAGTACGATAGCGCGAAAAAAGCCGTCGTCGCGAACCACCCCATCCCCTATCAAGGCGCTGCGCTCCCCGTCATCAGCTTTGGTGAAGATGAAGCGGGTGAAGTTTACTTTATGATCGTCAGTCCAACGGGACGTGGAATTTATACTTTTCGAAGTCTGGCGAAGTAATTCCCTGTTGGAACTGACTTCAGGCAGCCGAAGCCCGATGTGCTGCCTTGGAATGAAACTCGAAGCAAGAGTGATGGGGTGGCGAACGAGACTTCAAACCCAGTACCATGACGTCTGTGCGCCGGATTTCGTTCGTCAATTTGGATTCTGTATGTTTTCAGTTGTGTGACACGGCAATCCCTGCCGTGTGAACCTCTACGAGTGCGGAGCGATTCCTGTGACAGAACAAGTTCCGTCTGATTCCCATCCCAGCGAAAGCGATCTTGCCGCAGTGGAACGGCTGGGAGTTGCGTATCGTCGAATTGTTGATCAACTCGGGCGTGTGATCGTTGGTCAGCGTGCAGTCGTGGAAGAACTATTAGTCGCGATGCTCGCTGGCGGTCACGCACTATTGGTCGGCGTTCCAGGGCTGGCAAAAACCCTGATGGTACGAACTCTTTCGGATACATTGAATCTGTCGTTTAACAGGATTCAATTCACTCCTGACCTGATGCCGGCGGATATTACCGGAACCGAGGTCATTCAAGAGGACAAGTCAACAGGCGGACGCGAGTTCAAGTTTATTCCCGGCCCGGTGTTTGCCAATGTTCTATTGGCTGACGAGATTAATCGGACCCCTCCCAAGACCCAGGCGGCATTGCTCGAAGCAATGCAGGAACACCAGGTGACGGCGGGCGGCAAGCGACACAAGTTACCCGATCCATTTTTTGTGCTGGCAACTCAGAATCCGATCGAGCAGGAGGGAACATATCCCCTTCCTGAAGCACAGCTCGATCGTTTCATGTTTGAGATTCTCGTCAATTATCCGACCGAGGACGAAGAGTTTGAAATCGTCCGTCAAACGACGGTTACTAATCATACCGTCATTGAGAAAGTGCTGAGTTACGAAGAATGGATCAATCTTCAAGCACTTGTTCGACGTGTCCCCGTGGCTGATTCGGTGATTCGTTACGCGATGCAGTTTGCTCGACTGACTCGGGAAGGACCAAGTCAACCTGATTTCGTAAAGAAGTACGTCAGTTGGGGTGCAGGACCTCGAGCCAGTCAATTTTTGATACTCGGAGCAAAAGCCCGTGCGATTCTTCATGGCCGACCTTATGTCAGTATTGAAGATGTTCAATCTGTGACAGCACCCGTGTTACGCCACCGCATTCTGACGAACTTCAACGCGGAAGCAGAGGGGATTCGCCCTGATGATATCGTCAAGAAATTGCTTGCATTAATTCCTCCTGACGGTGCCGTTGACCGTCTACTCCCGAAAGTATTTAAGACCGCCTGATGTCGGATGCGTTAAGTGCAATTGTGCGATGCGCGTCGATTCGACAGTCTGCGGGATAAAGCATTCTTGGTGTCTTGAGAATTCTATTTCGACGAAAAGGTCCCCTGCCCAGTCGTTTCATTCGCCGTTGGATCGGTCGAGGCAGGAGACCGTTTTCCTAACGAGTCCGCTAATGGTCTAAGCTGATTCACACGACACACGGTGCGATACACGCATCGTCCGGCACAGTTCGGGTCATTGTTTTCGACGATAAAAGTTCCTGATCGAATTCCTTCAGCCAGTCGAGGCAACAGGTCGTCCAGCAGGATCTCCAGCGACTGAATGACTGTGGCGTCCAGGGGCTCGAACTTGCTGCGTCCCATACCGGGCTTGAATCCAGTATCGCGCAAGGCCCAAAACCCCATCTGGTACGGGACCGCGTCGGGCGTAACGAGACCCAGTCGTTTTACGGCAAGTAAGTACAATGCCACTTGGATCGAACGACCGCTGATGAGATCATCGGTCTTTAAGCTCGGTCGCTGACCTGTCTTGTAATCGATTACCACATAAGCCGGATGACCTTCAAACGATCCAACATCGACGCGATCGATTCGACCCCGCAGGTTGACGCGATTGTCACCGTTGCCAAACTCGATCGCAGGATGGGTCTCTATGTTCTCTGAAGAAACTTCGGGCAGTCGTCCAAAAGGAATCTCGGGCGCGAGCGATTGAGTCTCTTTAATGACCTCGTCGACGCGTTTGTTATATTCGACCTGTTGTTCAACGAAAGCATCGGCCCATTGTTTGAGGATCGTTCGTTCGATGTTTATCAATGCTCGTTGCAGTTCGGTCGTGGGAACACGGCGATCGAGCTGCGAATCGACGAGTTCGCAAAACCGGATTCTGAGCGCTTCGGGATCGGCCAAAGTACCCTCGATCAAGAGCCTGGCCAGCACTTCGTGCAGCAACGTACCTCGCGCGGCGTAGTCCGTCCCTTCTGCGGGTGCTTCGACGGCGCCGACTTTTAAGACCGTTGATAGCCAGAATTGAAAAGGGCAGCGCGCATATCCCTCAAATTCAGTCGCGCTAAACTGATGATGAAGTCCGAACCGCTGTCGAAGTCCAATCAGGTTTTGAGGAAGTTCCAAGCGGCCTTCATACTTCGTGAATCCGCGCTCGTGGAACCGATGACTCGCGACATCGCAGGCGGCAAGTGTGTTGAACGCCCTCTTACGAAGTGAGTCCAGATCAAGGACGGCTCGAAATAATTCTGGACGACCTTCACGTGCTTGGATCATCGCCGAAAGTCGCAGGTCAGTCGGTGTGATGGTACGATCAACAGAGGGAACGGGATTGAGTTGGCCTTCGCGGATTTCCTTCAGTGAGCCCTTGGTAAAGAGTGACTTCAATACGGTGACGTAGGGGCTTGGAAAAACCGGCTGCCCTTTTGAATTAACGGCAGGGTAGCTAAGTGTCAGGCTTTGCCGAGCCCTCGTTACAACGCTGTAAAATAACAACATTTCGTCCGCGTGATGTCCGGATTGATGTCGCAACGCAACTCCACGCGAAATGAAATCGCGTCGTTCGGACTCGCTGAAAAGACAGTCGTCGGTACGGGACGTTGGAAAGCTGTTCTCGGTTAATCCGATAAGAAAAAGGTGGGGGATATCCAAGTTTCGAATCTGCTCTACGCCAAGGATTCGAATACACCCGCCCCTTTCCGCTTCCGAATTCAATGTTTCATGTCTGAGCAAATCGCGAAACTCAGAATAAAAATCCGCGAGTGATAATGACCGTGACGGTCCGCTTGTATCAAGCTTCTGATCGGCCTCAGCAGCGGTTCGCAAGATTCGCTGTAACAAGTCCAGGTCGCGAGACTCGAGACTTGCCAGTTCGTCACTTGCCGCGTCGATTAGCCGCTTCCATCCGAGTTCGTCGCTAATCGCCGCCAGGACGTCGGCCCAATCGTTCAACGTATGTGGCCGGCGCAGCCGCTCCAGGGTATTTGAAAACCGAGTGAGAAAGGGGGCTGCTAATCTTGCTTTTTCGGGGAGCGAATCTCTCTGCAATGTCGAGATATTCTCAATGCCAGTTGCGTAACGTCCCACGGTACGAAGCATAAGCTCCCGCCCCGAATCTATTCGCAGATGGCGAAGCGATGCAGCAACGGCGCGAATCGCACGGCCAGATTCCAATTCAGGCCAGCCCGGTTGGAAAAAATACGAATCTAGGAAGGCGAGTAGTCGTTCAAAAGGCCAGTCTTCCAATTCCAATTGCAACAATGACAAGACGGCTCGAACGATGGGACTCGATGTAAGCGGCGATTCTGCCTCGCACCAGACCGGTAATCCGGCGGCAGCGAGATATTGACTTAATCTCGGTCCATCATCCGAAATTGAACGAAGACCGATTACGATGTCTTGCGGCTGAGGTGCAGTTATGGGTGTTGCTGAATGAGATTTGTGGGGTCCGCCTCGATTCAACAAAGACTTGATCCGACGTGCGATTGCCTCCCATTCCGCGAACGGGCCAATTGCTTCAATGATTTCCAATCCGTCGGCATCGCTGGACGGCGTTACAACTCGCGGATTTGCAAAAAGCCGTTCTGCAACGATTTGCACAGATTTCAACGATTTGGAAGAAACGCGCTGTGGTGAAATACTGGTGCCTTTCCAAGTGATGGATGGCAATCTTACCAACTGACAGGTTGCGTTTTCCGGAAGTTGCTCTTGTATTCGCGCAATTGCAAACTGGGGCTTTGCGAACAGGTCGTTTCGAATCAGTGGCTGTTCGGCAGGCAATGAGACGCAGACCTCCTCAATCCAGCTCGAAAGAAATCCAAGTATCTCGTATTGGGTCTGAGTGAAATCGGCAAAGCCATCGACGATAAGAGTTCTCACTTCTGCAAAGGGCCCCCGAACTCCGTCACTAAGTGCTGTTCGTGCCAACCAGAATCGGCCTTCATTGTCGTACCAGTTCTGTTCTGCAAGATGTTGCTGATAACGAGAATAAATCAGCCCGACTTCAAGATCGCGTCTGGCAAAACTCGACGTTCGTTGTTGACAAGCTTCGACAAACGTTTCTGGCCAGATTTCTTCTCGTTTCAATTCGCTGATAAAGTTGGAAATGACGTCGAAGAACCCAGTCGTTCCGATGATCGGTTGAAAGTAACGAAGTTCACCTTGTTCCTGCAGCGATGCGGCAATGCGCCGAATTAACAACCGCTTCATCACCGGCGAAATAGGAGATGCCTGATGTCCTGCCGCTTCGAGAATCCGCCCGGCGAAACGGTCGAATGTCAAGACGTTCGGAGCAAAACAGACGGTACCGCATAGATCGGCAACTTGTCTGGACACGTATTTTTGAATGCGATGAGTTGGCGTCAGCCATAGTGCTGTTGACGGTCGCCGCTCGGATCGGCCGCGTTCAAGCGCGTTGCGATACGTCTCAAGCAGCTTGGCTGTTTTTCCTGACCCTGCACAGCCGGTAACAATCGTGACGTGTGACATAAATGGATTCTAATCGGCTGTCTCAGTCGGGACTAGTATGCGGTCAATGCGACATGTTTTTTTTAACAATAACATGACGCATCGAAACGATTGAGGAATGACTGAAAGTCGAGTATCGATTCAGCGATTGATTTCGTTCAGGTTTTGACCCGTACGTGGCGGAGCCATCTGCCGAGCAGGTCCCATTTGTCTGTAATCAAAAGCGCCAAGAAACTGTCGAAAGGCGTCGTCAAGCTCTGGAAGGGGAACATACCGCACTGTCGGGTTGCCAACATTTCCAGTCACTCTGACAGCAATCCAGTCAGCCCCCATGAACAGGTTTTGAAGTAGTCGACGTGAGCCGCGGCCGGGATGCGAACCAAACTCGAGATCCATTCCGCCGTCAAAACCGACATATCCGCGACCACGCAAACTCATCGCATCCCCCAGAAGCTCAATCGATTTGAAGTCGAATCGGCTGTTCGCAATGGCAAATCGCAAATCGGCTCTCGCAAAAGCCGTTCTGTCGGGAATTCGTAGTTGTGGCATCTGAAACATCTGGACGAAAAGCGGCAGTTCGTAAAGCGATGCAGGAGCGATCAGTAAGCTTCCCTCGCCCTCCATGTTGTCGGCATTCGATCCCTTACCCCGAAGGGACATCACACCATTCATCACTCCCGCCAGATGGTCCTGTCCTCGAAGATACTTCTGCGCATATTGTTCGAGTTGCCCGTTCTTAAGCTCGACAACTGCTCGGTATGCGGGTTCGTCCTGGACGTCGACGACAGCATCCAGAAAAACTGTTCCACCAACTGCTTTCCCTCTGATACGCTTTTCCGGTTCGGGTGCAACCTTTCGCCGAGGAACACCCGCCTTACTTCCGGCAACGAACTCTCGGTCATGAAATGAAAATGGACCTTGAACATCGGTGATTTGATACGATTTTCCAGAAGCGTGCCGAAAGACAGAGGTCGATTTCAGGTCCAGCTCACCCTTGAGATCGGTCTGTACTCCATCCCATCGACCCTTCAGTTGAACCGTCCCGTTAATGTCCTCGACAGCAGTGCCTGCGTTAATTGAACAATGCGATAGTTCGGTCCGCAAATTCCAAATCGCACCGACCGAATCCCCGCTGCGAGGCGAGCCGAAGAACTCAACGGGTCCATCAAACGAAAAGTCACCCGTCGGTCTCAGGACGTCCATCACCCGTTGTACTGCCGGGGGAAGCGCGTGGTAAAACGTGACATTGGGAATCAGATGGTCGACATTGAGCTGGTCGAATCTTAATGTCCACGGAGCGCCGTTGGGGAACCAGCCGACTCCCTGAGCTGTGAGCCGGGTGTCGTCGTGCTGGGCTTGAAGTTGCTTCATCTCAAGTTTTCCGGGCTCTGTGTTGAACGAGAATTCTCCACTCAACTTTTGAAGCGACCAGGGGAAACATCGAATGTTGACGGCACCTTCACGAACTTTGACTGAAGGGATAACGACGTTGCACGGTTCACCGGGAACCCACGTTACATGTGTCGTGAGATCAAATGTTCCTTGCGGCTGAAAATCGTTCCACACTTGAACGAGGACGCCAGGTAACGCGGCTTTCAATGATCGATCGAATGAGGCTTCATTCGCCACAATGACCAGGTCCAGCAGACTTGATTTTGGGAAGCGTTCAAAAGTCCCTCGACCGGTCAATGTTGCCCCGGCATGAATTCCTTCCAGTTCCGTAAACTGGACAACGTCACCCGTCCATCTGACGCGGCCCCGCAATTGTTCAATGCTATAAGGGAATCCGTGAAAATTGAGACTACCGTCATAGATCGTTTCGATCAGCTCAGGCTTGTATTTATTCCCTTCCCCTGCAGCCCGGGTGAGTTTCAGAAAGACGTCATGACGACAGCTTAACTTGATCGCCTCAATGGCTCGACGGACTTCAGGTGGGCACGCGGCCACCGATTCGTCATCCAGTGGCAGGTTCTTACTCTTGACGACAATTTCCGCCTCGTGCGCCGGGCCAGGGTTCTTGACCGTTCCTTTCACGAGAACTGGTTGTCCAGCGTATTTCCCTTCCCCTTTGAAGCTGACCACGTTATTCCGGATATGGAGTTCCCCTTCTACATTCCGAACCGTGACGGGAAATCGTTTTTCGGTGACGGTCCCTCGTGAGATCCGCAGGTCGAGTTCCGGTCGCCAGGCTCCGCCATCATAGACCACAGTGCAGTCTGCATCGCATTCGCCCGTCAACCCGAGTCTTTGGACAATATCTCGCAGCACGACAGGTAATCGTGATACGATCGCGTCGTTCAGTTCGATTCCCCGAAGCTTGAGTGCGCCTTCAATGGGCTTGCTGGGAACAACCGCACCGTCAAAGGCCAGTTGAGTCTGGCCGTTCGATGCACGGACGTCACTGACGATGACCTTTCGATGATTGTCGACGAAAATATCCCCACGAAGGTCGTGAAAGGAGAACGGCAATAACTCGTGGTCAATCTGTCCTTCAACAATCGAGGCCCGTACACGGAACGACACTGGAACGCCTGGTTCGTGCTGGCCTAATTCGAATGTCAGATCGCAGGTACATCGCAGTCCAAAGTCGGGCTGGGTGGGTTTCGTGTCGGGTGAAGTCTCGAGCCCTTTTGAAGCGTCGAAGTGTTCCGCAGCACTTGCCTCTGCCTGCTGGATCTTCAATCGCTCGATCCAGTCTGTGGCTTTCGCAACGTGCGTCGCCAGTTCCGGGCAGACGTCACAGAGAAGTTGTAAAACCGCGGAATTGATCGGAACGCGCCAGGGATCACTTGAGACGCATTCCCACGTCGGTCCGTCCAGATTGAGGTCAATGTCGAGCATCAATGGACCAGCAGGATCAAGCTGGGTCGCCACTTGAATCGCCAATCGTCGAGAATCTTTTGGGACGGCCGTCACATTGAAGTTTTGCAGCTTCAGTCGCTTGGATCGTCGATCATGTAACTGTAACTCGACCGAAATCGTCCCGTGTTCGACTTCGACGTCAGGCAGGACCGACCCCGACGATGACTTGAATGCGAGCTGTCGTAAATTCCATTCCCCCCCAGCCCCAGGACTCCGAACAGCTCGAATTTTTGGATTGATGATCCGAAGTTTTTGAATAACGACATTCTCGAAATCGGTCAGTTGATTCGATTCGAGAGTGGCCACAATTTCGGGTACTTCGATTGAAGGATGCTCGTCATCGTCGTCAGGCAAGCGGATTGTCAGTCCGTAAATGCGGACGCGGCCAATCATGTCCCATTGCGCCCGGACGATGTCAAATTTCACTGCGGGTGCCATCGCGTCCAGCTGGCGCAGCACCATGACCCTGAGCCCTTCGTCGCTTCGGACGTACAACCAATAGCCCACACCGCCCCCCGCGACTGCCAGGAGCAGTACGAGAACGATCATCCATCTGAGGATTGCGGCCACGTTCAAGTCTCGTTACGAGGAGCAGAATACTTTCGAGAGGCTGGAAGAATTCAGTGATCGTTAAGCACCGGCTGAGTCGCAAACGCCAGTCGAGTGAAGCCGATCGCTGCCAATACAGCCAACGGATATTCCGCTGGAAGGCGATAACGCAACGAACCAACAAACAACAAATGCAACAATGCAAAATAGAAGATCGGGGCCACGGTGAGGATCAATAACCAGAAGTCACGTCGTGAGAACCAGGCGCCCAGGCATGCCAGCAGGATGAGCGGGGCGTAGGCCAGCCAGGCGACGGCATGTATCAATGGATGCTTAAACTGAGGTGTATTTGGTGCAGGACTCCAATAACGCATCTGTTTCACGAGCGCCAGTCGCATCACCTGTTGAAGGTTTGCTGCGGCGAAGGCCCACGAACGCCGCCGGTACTCGCGGTCCATTTCGTATTCGCTCATCGTTTGCAGTAATCGATCCTGTTCAAAAAACTCCATATTGCTATCACCCGTTGCATCAGGGTTCAGACCGTCATAAAGACTCGGTCCGACCCATAACGTTGTCGGCACGAAGTGACCGGTGACCCATGCATTCCGGACGGTCCACGGTGCGAGTGCGATGCCCAGCGCAAGACAGATCACAAGTGAGACAGCCAGCTTCCAGCGGATCGACTGGTTTCCAGAAAACAGAAAAAGGAATGACAAACCTGGTCCCACTAATAGCCATGTCGGTCTCATGTACGTTGCCAGCCCAACGAGTGCACCAGTCTGAGTCGCCAGACTGAGTTGTCGCGAAATTGACGGATGAAGCCCCAGCTTCTGCCGGGCCAATCTTGCTGCGGCGATCAGACTCCCGAGCATCGCTGCTGCAAAGGCCGTTTCACTGAGAAACAGGACACTGAATAAGCAAATGACTGGCGAAACGGCTGTATACGCCGCAGCCAACACCCCTACAGCCTCACCCCCGAGTTCGCGACCAAGCCAATAGGTTAGTCCACATGCGACCGTCCCGATCATGGCCAGCAGGATACGGGCTGCAAATGGATTATCACCGAATACGAATCGAGGCAGCGCCAGCAAGGCAGGGAAGCCAGGCATTCGTAATAGTCGACGGGGCGGATCGAAGATGGAGTAATCTTCGCCAGCGGCAATGTGGCCGGCCAGTTCCCAGTATCCCTCGGCGTCGCCCGAAATCAGGCATAGTCGACCAGGTGTTTTTGAGACTTCATTTTGAACTGCAAACGCCAACCCGAGACGCAATCCGAGTGCAACGAATAGCGTTAGCCACAACCAGCGATTCCAACCCACCGTCCATGCCATGACGGCCAATCCCCTTCGGAAGCCACTTAGGGGCGGGATCGTAGGGCGAATCGGCAAAAAGGGTCAATACGTGTTATTTACCGGCGATCAACCGTTTGTCGGTGCCGAATTTCAAACAGTTGGTATTGACCCACTCGAGGGGCAGCCAGTGGTTGGCGCAGCTCATCGAAAAGCTGGATATCCAAGTCATATTGCGGCACAAGCTGGCAAAACCGCTCTGCTCGCATCCGGCCACCGTCAACAAACCAGGCGACGCCACCTGGGGTAAGCATTTGTCGAGTCATTTCCAGCAAGGGTTCGTGGTTTCGATCTTCGTAAAGTAACTCGCAACCCCAGAGGATCGGAAACTGTCGTGAAGGTGGTGACCGCCAGTCGAGAACCAGCCCTTGCCCCTTCGTGAAGCCATTCCGGCGAGCGTTATGCATGGCCAGGTCGACCGCTTTGGGTTCGTAGTCGCTGATCGTGACATTCAGGCCGCAAGCCAGTCCCGCCAGACCAACGATCCCGATCCCCGCGCCGATCTCAAGCACATCGGCATCAGCCGGCCATTGGTACTTCAAAATCGCGGCGACCATTTTCAAGGCTGAAGGCCACATGTAAGCCCAATAGGGCATGTACTGGTCGCGATCAAAGGCCTCATGAACCTCGGGGTCTTCCAGAAACGCGTCGGGTTCTGCGGGAAGAGTCAGTCGAAACGTCCGCCCTTCAATCGTCCATTCTCGCTCGGTCCAGCCACCAGGTATCGCCGGTAACTCTTTGGGTTGACCGGCGGATGTCTGAGGATGTTGTCGATATTCCAGCGTATCTGGATGAGTCGTTTCGGTTCCGGACATCAGAATCAAGTTCTCGAAAATCAGTGTGGATCGACCACAGGCATGGAAGCGGTCATTTCAGTCGGTGTTGCATTCGTTGTTGCAGTCCAGGTGGCTGGATCTGCTTGTGGTAGCAAAGGTGGACCACTTGCGGAAGTCGGATTCGGCGAATTTACCGAGCTGACCATTTGTGGAGCCATCATCGGATCGGCAGTGTTGACTGGTGGCTGAAAGGCCACGGCAGGCTGTCCGCCGATGGAACCGTTCGGTAATCCCGCCATCGTCGTCGGTGAATCGAAGTTAGGAAGCGGATACGCCGCAATCACCTGACCATCCTCAGTCACACGGCCATTTCGACCGACCCGTGGTCGCGGGTTTGATCGTGGATCTTCCAGGACAATGGCTTGTGCGTCGCTGCCAAACAGACCCGTCGAAGCGATCGTCGGTGACGAGGTCATGATCGGTCCACCCGCCACCATCGGGGCATCATACGGGTTTTGCATCATCGCAGCACGTCGATTGTTTCGCCCCGAAGTGCCAGGTTCAACCAGTGTGGCAAGACGTGACTGGACTTCCGGCTGATCCCATTTCGCAGCCAATGATCGTTGATAATAGGCGGTGGCTTCATCGCCGCGTCCACTTTCATGATACAGTTGCCCAAGGTGAGCCAGGGCTGTTGGATGAGTTGGATTGGCTTTCAAAGCGTTTCGCAAAGACTGTTCGGCACCAGCAACATTCCCGGTTTCCCGTTGAACCCAGGCCAATTCGATGTTTGCCTCGGGGACATACGGTTGGGTTTCAGCCCATCCCGCGATCAGGTCTTGAGCTTCCGCAGCCCGACCCTGACTGGTTAAGACCTGTGCCAGCGAGTGATAGGTCGGCTGGTGCATGGCATTGATCGTAAGGTTATGCCGCAAAATCTTTTCTGCCGAGGCAGCATCACCCTGCTTCTGAACGGCCATGGCAAGATTGTAACGGTAGTCAGCGTTGCACGGATTATTGGCGATCGCTCGTGAGAACTGATGGCGTGCCTGGGCGTAGTTCCCACGCTTGTAGTTCTTCATGCCGGATCGATTCATGGCCCAGCCATTGGTGCCATTACAACCGACACTCAAAAGGACCAGACCAAGCACGAGTGCGCGACATAAGCCGCTCGGCGACAAGAGGCCGTCAATACGCATGATTCCGCAGCTCCTGATAATCGGGAGGTGAATTTAAACCGCCGTGGACTGAACGAATCCAGCCCGTCGCGTGGGTTGTGTAACGAGATGTGTTGTGGGAGATGGAGGTCGGGAAGATAGTCCAGATATCCAAGTCCGACAAGACAACTTTCCTCCAACTACCGTTTCCCGCACCAAAAGTGAAAAAATAAAGCCGAAACTCACGAAAACAGGTCGAAACTGCCGGTCAAACGCCCCCGAAGTCAAACTCCGTTAACAATCCAACGAAACCCCACCTCCCCTGCGGAGGTGGTTAACGGAGCTTTGCCCGAAAAATGGGTCTGACCCCCTACCTGTCGTTTGCCCAGAGAAACCTAACACCACTCATGTGGGGTCTGACCCATTTTTCGGGCAAAGCGGGTTAACGGGCCTTTGCCCTAGCACGCTGCTTTTCACCGTCGCGATGCAAATTGTCAGGACAAATGCCCGTAAACCACACCGCCAAGGGGGCGGTGGGGTTTCTTTGGATTGCCTTCCGCGCCCAGTTAACCCTTCCGTGCCAGTCGCTCAGCCGATGTTCCGCTCAGCCTCCAGAACAAACCTGGATGAACGACATACTCGCAAATCGTCGACGTAATCAGCCCTCCAAGGATCACGGTGGCCACGGGATACAAAATCTCTTTGCCCGGCTGCTGCCCACCCATCACTAACGGGACTAACCCGATTCCTGCTGTGAGAGCTGTCATCAGCACCGGAGCCAGTCGCTCGAGGCTGCCGCGTACGACCATGGATTCCGTAAAACCTTCACCCTCTTCACGCATCAGGTGCAAGTAGTGTGAAACCAGCAGAATTCCATTCCGTGCAGCGATGCCCCCTAACGAGATAAACCCGACGAGACTCGCCACGGTCAAAGTCTGACCGGTTAACCACAAGGAACAGGCACCACCCACAAAGGCGATTGGTAACGCAGACATGATTTGCAAGACGATCGTTGTCGAGGGAAACAGTGTGTAAAGCACAAGAAAAACGCCGACAAGCGACACAATGCTCATGATCGCGATTTGCCGAGTTGCTTCTTGTTGAGCTTCGAACTGACCCCCATATTCGACAAAATAACCTTCGGGCATATCGATCTTGGCAACCGCACGGCGGATATCAGCCACAACGCTCCCCAGGTCTCGACCTGCTGCGTTGCCTCGGATCGCGATTCGTCGCCGGGTCCGTTCATGGTTGATCGTATTCGGTCCACCCGCTTCATAGATCCGGGCCACGGCGGAAAGAGGAATCCGTCCCCCCTCTGGAAGCGTCAACGACAACCGTCGTACCGCCTCAATGTCCGTTCGGGATTCATCATTCAGTCGCACAACCAGATCAAACGTCCGCTGCCCGTCGAGGACAGTGGAAACCACACGACCATTCATCGCCGTCTCGATGAATTCATTCACTCGACCTGCTGTCAGACCATAAAGAGCCAATTGTTCCCGATTCAATTCCAGCCGTAGTTGTGGAATCAGTTGTTGTGACTCGACGACGGGTGGCAACAGGCCTGGAATGCTCGCCAGCGAGTTCTTGATCTGGTCCGCCTTTTGACGCAAAACATCCAGGTCATCGCCAAACACCTTGATGGCGATTTGAGCGGTCACGCCAGAGAGCATGTGACTCATCAGATGCGCCAGCGGCTGTTCGACTTCGTATTCGATTCCCGGGACATCGTCCAGTTCCTTGCGCAGAGTTGCCAAGGCATCGGCACGGGTCAGTCCACTCTTCGGATTCAGCGAAACAATGTATTCAGTGACGTTGACCCCTTCAGCATGTTCATCCATTTCAGCCCGGCCACTACGGCGTACAAACGCGGACACCAGACCCGATGGGTTCGTGTCGGTGGAACGAAGATGTCTGGCGAGAGCCGCATCGACCATAAGACTCGCCCGGTTGGATGCCTCCAGCGATGAACCGGGCGGTAAAGCGAAATTGATCTGAGCCGCCCCTTCGTCAAACGCAGGCAAAAAGTCGGTCCCAAGGTTCAGCACGAGGACCACACTGGCGACGATCGCCGTGCCGACGACAGCGAGTATCACCGTCAAACCTGTTCCTGAGAGACTCGTCCTGATAACGGGAGTCACCCAGCGTTTCAGCAGTCGTAAAAGGGGGCTGTCGCCACCGTGGCCGACGCTGGCAGCGTCGGCAGCCCCGCCAACTGAGTTGGCAGCAGGATCGGAAATCGCGTGGCCAATCCCAGCAGCATCGGTCACGACGTCGCCGTGATGTTCATCAGATTTCTGACCACTCAACAGCAGACTTCCCAAGACAGGAGTGATCGTCAGCGAAACGACCAGCGAAGCGAGAATCGAGACGATGTAGGCGATTCCCAGAGGCGTGAAAAGTCGGCCTTCGATCCCCGATAATGCGAACAGCGGAATGAACACCAGGATCACAAGCATCGTGCCGAAGACGATCGAACTGCGGATTTCGATGCTCGCATGGTAAACCACTTCGAGAGCCGGTTTCGGGTTTGCCAATCTTGCGTTCTCGTTCAGGCGACGGAAGACGTTTTCAATATCCACGATCGCATCATCCACCAGTTCACCCATCGCGACCGCCAGCCCACCCAAAGTCATGACATTGATCGAGATGCCAAACCAATAGAAAACCAGTCCCGTGATCACGATCGACAAGGGAATCGCGGTTAGCGTGATAAACGTCGTCCGAAAATTCATCAGAAACAGGAATAACACGATCAAAACGAGGATCGCTCCGTCGCGTAGCGCTTCAAAAACATTGTGAATTCCCCGGTCGATGAATTCACGTTGCTGGTACAGTTCCGTCACCAGCTCGATGTCTTTCGGCAGAGATCCACGGAGGCTCTCGAACGTCCTCGTGATTTCTTCTGTCAATTGACGAGTGTCCGCCGTTGGCTGCTTTCCGATCGTCAGCACCACGGCGGGGTGTCCGTTCACGGACGAGTCCCCTCGTTTTAATTGGGGACGTTCTTCCACGCTCGCCACGTCACGAAGCAACACAGCGCGTTCGTGAGAACTCTTGACGACCGATTGAGCGAGTTCGTCATTCGACTTGATCCGTCCCAGACCTCGGACCAGGTACTCCATTGAGCCCCTCTCGAGATACCCGCCCGTGGCGTTCTGATTTGCTTCACCGATCGAGGCTTCCACTTCAGCCAGAGTGACGTTATGAGCCGCCAAACGATTCGGATCGACCAACACCTGAAACTGCTTTCGTCCCCCCCCCATCGGAATGACTTGTGACACTCCGGGAATCGTCAGCAAGCGGGGACGGACCACCCATTCAGCAAAGGTCCGAACCTGCATCGGCGATGTGGTCCCGTCACGGCTGTACAACCCCACCATCATGATCTGGCCCATGATGGAACTGATCGGCGCCAGTTCCGGTTTCACTCCGGTCGGCATGCGATTAAGCACCGTGGCGATCCGCTCGTTGACGATTTGACGAGCCAGATAAACATCCGAACTCCAGCCAAATTCGACATACACGACCGACAATCCAATCCCCGATGAACTTCGTACGGTTTGAACTCCCGTCGATCCGTTCAGCGCCGTTTCCAGTGGAAGTGTGACAAGTGTCTCGACCTCTTCAGGTGCCAGACCAGGGCATTCTGTCATCACGACGACACGCGGCCGGGTCAGACTGGGAAAGATATCGATTGGCAAACGAGCCATCGTGATCGAACCAAGCACCAGCGTTACCAGCGACAGGCAGACAACCAGCAAACGATTCTGCAGTGCGAAACGAATGAGTGCATTCATCAGTGATTATGCCCTTCATGGCTGTGTCCTTCGTGGCTATGCCCGCTTTGACCACCCCCTTGCGACGTCTTCATCGCCAGATTCAACTGATAAGCCTGATTGCGAGCGACGAAATCGCCCGGAAACAACGCCCCGTCGTTGGCGAGGACTGCTTCCCGCGAATCCAGCGATTCAATCCGCACGGCTACGCGTTCCAGTAGTTTTCCATTCATCCGAAAGACGTATGCGTCGGCTCCTTCTCTCACGATCGCTTCGGCAGGGAGCACGACTCGTTTCGTAAAATGATTGACTGGTACCAGCAGACGTACCTTTTGCCCCGGCTTAAACCGCCACGCACGATAGGTGAGACCGTTATTTCCCGTACTGTCACGCAGGACTTCGTTCACCAGCGGGACATAGAAACGCAGCGTACTCGAATCGACATCAATCACGTTATCGCTATAGAGAATGGTTAATCCCTCGCGGACAACGGGCGATTCATCCGCCGTCTCGAACACCGCTTTCACCGGCCATTCGTTTTCCAAGGCCCGCGCCACCAGATGGCTTTCTCGCTCGAATGCACGTCCCGCGATCAAAAGATGCGAATGCCGGGCCAGTCGACAAAGCTCGTTCCCCGGTTGGACATGCTGACCAAGATGAGTGTTCAATGACTCGATGGAGTAGACCGAACCATGTTCGTGTGTCCGCGGAATCGCCTGGGGACCTGGACCATGCGCATTGTCAGCGACAGTATTCCCCGTCAGCTTGATCGGAGCTGCTTCCTCGTCCCCCGTCAATGTTCCGGCAGGGACTCGAACCGTGATGCGCCTGATCAGCGTTTTGGTTTTGATGATCTCATCAATTTGAGCGGGAGACAGTCCCCGAACCAGCAATTCCTGAGTCTGAATCAGCCGCTGAGATTCCAGTCGAGTCCGTTCGTATTCCTTCTCCACTTTCCGCATGGCAGGAGTTGCGCCAGACTCGACGGTCGGCGTAATCCGCTCGATCTGCAATTCGACCAGTTCCATCTCCTGAAGCGTCTTGAGTAACGCCGATTCGGCATTCGCCAGCAGCTCCGCTGTCGGCTGAATGTCAACCAGTGGATCACCGGCACGGACCGTTTGACCCGGAAACGCATGAATCTTCAGCACGATTCCATGCACTGTGGACGAAACACCTTGTTCGCTGTGTCCTGGCTCTTCGATCACTTCTGCGGGGATCGAAATCGTCTGCCACCAGTCCTGTAGTTCAACCTTACCCGTTTGCAGACCAAGGTTTTGTCTCGCCCGATCCGTCAACGAGAGGGAGGTGGGTGTACCCTGTCCCGGCGCAGCATGAACATGTCCCGCCTGGTCCGATGCGGCTTCGGAGACGAGCGTCGCCGATGTGCCATTTAACAAAGGGAACCAGCGATCACGAGTGACGTAGCCAAAGCCACCCACCCCAGCGATCAAACTAACCCCGATCAACGTCCGCAAAAGTTGTGGAACCCGTTTCGACATAGAAAGGCCTCCTCGCCAAACCCGTAGCGGCGGCTTCTAGCCACCGAAAAAATAAGCGAAAGCGCGGAGGCTGGAAGCCTCCATTACGAAAAACCAACATCGCTCCGCGTGATGAGCATGTGTCATGGAACACTCAACAAAATGTAGAGCACCGGACCAAACCGGAAGATGAACGATTGACGACAACATTGGCGATTTCGTCTTCCGGCCCACAGGGCCAGCAGTTCAAATAGCCTGGGCCATCGGCCCGGGTTATCCAACATAGGAACGATCCTAGGCCTGTAGGGCCGACCATTCTCAATGCGTCCATCACAAGTCGCCATGGAAACGAACTGTCGGCCCTTCAGGCCTGAAGATGTTATATGGAAACTGCACCTGGGCCGTTGGCCCAGGCTATTTGAACGAATGGCCCCGTTGGGCCGGAAGAACGTTAAAAGCCGCTTCATCGAACCACAAATCCTCGATTTCCGTTGAACAAAGCAGAACGCCCATTAGCCGACAGAATAAAAATCCGCCCCGCCGACAGTGACGTTGTAAGCCGCAAATCGACGCCGCATCACATCGAGAAGCCGGTCGTTTTGTAGCATGTGCTTCAGCCCGTGCAGCGCAGCAGAATGTGCAGCGTGAATCCCACACAAAATAGAAACGGCAACAGCGCGCGTACCTAAATGCGGTACACACAAAGAACAGAACGCGCCGGCCCAGCCGAGTGCGACGAAATATCTGTGCGTCGATCTCGATTCCCCGAACTTCGGATTATCGAGCAATGATCAAAAAAATCCTCGGTCCAACACAGATCAAATCCTTGGATCATCACCAGCCGAGAAACGTCGAATCGTTCGGCCGTCACGTAAAAGAGATGAGTCCCCACACAGACATGATGCTGATGACCATCCGCCGGATGTTCGTCGTGGTCTCGATCATCTGACCAGGCGAGACCATCTGCCCTTTCGTCATCATGACCACAAACACAATGCCCGGATTCAACGGTTTTGCAGATCGCGTGCTGTGCATGATCCTCATGACAGACCGACGCACAAGCTCCGGCACAGCAGCAGGCAAATTGCTGAGCGGCAAAGCTGACAAGCATCACAAATGAAATCAAACGACTCACGCGGATTCCCTTTCAGGTCAACGGTGAGTGTGTCCGACATCGCTAACCGGTGTCAACACCGACTCTTCACTTCGTACTAATGAAGGTTTTGTCCGTTCGCGCGCCGCGAATATTGCCCGCGGGAGGCGAGGCTCCCGCCGAGCCGAGAAGTTTGCCTGCGGGAGGGCGAGGCTCCCGCCGAGCCGAGAAGTGAGTATACGCGTCGACTCAGCAGCTTGGCAGGAGACTCGCCCCCACCACTGGTTTGCGGGTCAGGGCCGCGCTATGACCTTCGTGACTTTCTGTTCAAAAATCTTAAACTTCCGTTCTTCGCGTTGAATTCCATTCCTCATCGATTTCGAGTGAAAAGTTCACCCGAGTTCGCGCGACTTCGACCATTTGCCGTAATTCATAGGCTTTTGCTGCGATTTCCATCGCACAAAAGTTCGCGCGAGTTCACCAGAGTTCGCGCGAGTTCGACAGACTTCACCATCGTTCACCCTTTCGATCGCATTCGAAGCTCGACTGATGCATTGAAAATAATGTTTGGCCAAGTTGGCAAAGTTGACCAACTTCCCTTTTTTGTAGGCTTTTTGGTTAGTTGTGCGGTTGTTTGCCATGTTCAAGTTGACCAGGTTGGCCAAGTTCAAATGGGAAGGAAGGGCAATTCCGGTTTGATGAAACGACGTCAAGTTGGACTGATCGGATTGCCTGGGACCAGGTACTTTTCATCCTGAAATCCGTGAAAATGGGTGCCACGGTCTTACTGTCTTCAGTAAGGCCGTGCTCTTCGAACCCGGTGTCGAACCACAAAGACACGGCCTTGTCGAAGACTCCAAAACCGTGGCACGCCGAGTTTCGACCTCCATTCCAGGATTTCATTCCTTCACTTCGTCACCTTTGTTTCCTTCTGTTCAAAAAATCTTATCTTCCGTCTTTCCCCTTGAATTCCGTTCCTCATCGATTTCGAGTGAAAAGTTCACCCGAGTTCGCGCGACTTCGACCATTTGCCGTAATTCATAGGCTTTCGCTGAGATTTCCATCGCACAAAAGTTCGCGCGAGTTCACCAGAGTTCGCGCGAGTTCGACAGACTTCGACATCGTTCACGCTCCTGATCGCATTCGAAGCTCGACTGATGCATTGAAAAAGTGTTGGTCAAGTTGGCAAAGTTGACCAACTTCCCTTTTTTGTAGGCTTTTTGCGTGGTTGTGAAGTTGGCCAAGTTGACCAACTTCATCCTTTCTGATCGCTTCGTAGGATGCCGTCGAGTCGTCGAGGCCCACCAGCCGTAGCGGCAGAAAGTTGATTCGTAGTAAGTGGAAAGTCGACAAGACCAAGAAAAACAATTCCTTGATTTATCAACTTTCTACTCACACATAACTATTCTCTGCCGCTTCCGCTGGCACTCATCAGTCAAACAACAAAGCGCCGCCTCAAACGGACGATGGAATGAGCCGTATTTAATTCTTTCCCAATTGTCAAAGATCAATTGTCGTCGTCCAGCTTTGATTTCAGAAAACCCAGGCGAGACGTGGATGTCAATCCACGGATTCTTCGGGCCGGACTAATCCCTGCGACATGAAATCTCGTCGATTCCTCAGACCCAGCCCTTTCTCCAGAAACTGGTACATCACAAAAGAACGACAAAAAAATATAAGTAAACGTTTAGAATGTCAATATGAAAAGTTCCCAAATCAGAAGAAGTGCGGGAAAACAAAGACGACGAGGTTTGACCACAAATCTGACGAATAAGACCAGCAGGTCCAGTGCCGCTTCGGTGAAGACTACCCAATTGCGTGTGTTACACAAAGCGGCTTCGCCTGCGGCTGAGCACATCGAGGGCATGGCCACTCCTTCTTCCAACTGTAGTCGCCGACAATCATTTTTCCGGCTTCGCGACAAAACTGGCAGCAGATCTGCGGCAAATCTACCGACGAAAACCAGACACCCGCAGATGGATTGGGCGGAACGATGTTTGTTGAATCCAAGTATTCACAGAACACATATCGTTTTGCGTAATCATGTATGAGATCGCTCACGACCTCCGGCGAATCTGAGAGAGGGACTGTGACCACGTAAGGATCGGGTTGCGAATGATGCGCATTTGTCGTGCTATCGTGCATTCTTACGTAACAACCCGTTCCACATCCTCCGCAGACCATTTCAACGTGCGTTAAGGAGCTCCCAATCTCAAAAACCAAACCACACGAAGTGCAACCGCAGAATATTGATATCACTTCAGTGCCTCGCGTATTTGAAACCAAAGTCACGAATACGGACTATTTTTCCGGACACATCCACTTTGTGACCACGTCGTTGATGCTTTCGCCGCGTCAATTCTGAAACTGTTCCAGTTTCTTGTCCCCGTTGTTCTGAGTTGGGACCGACTCACAAATTCGAAACGTGCGGCCTTTGCCGCAATTGCACACCGATTGAGTTCTCCCACGTCATCGGGACGTTGTAGAATTGATTGCATTTCAGCGTCACATCCTGTGCCTGAACGCGATCAAAGGATTTCGGCAAGAACAACGAGTTGTCAGCCATTTGGACCTCCAGAGGATTCGACTTCCATTAGCAGCCCGGTTGAGTCAGCCCGTCGTGACACTCAACGTTCGTCGTTCCGAACTCTTCAACATCAATCTGGTCGGATTCATGCAGGACTTCATTAAGCAGATCTGTCAAATAATACCGCACGGAAAGGGGTATTCAGTACGTCGGTGATTCGTCGTAGCGAATCTTGAAATACATCAATGGGATACACGTGCCAGTTCCCTCTCGATCAGCCTTCGCATGACCGGTTCGTGGCCGTAGTGGCGCAGTGCGACTTCCCATTTTAAACGCTCGTCGGACATTTCACCCAGTTCTTCGATGATCCTTCGTCCTGTCACTTCTCTCGACCAGGCCAATAAATTGACCGAGCGTTCAATGCGTTCGGCGGGCCTCATCGCGGCGACAAGCCGCTGGTACTCTGTTTCGACAAGCGACATGGAAGGCTCCTTCACGAACCAGTCTAACTGTCAAAGTCCTGACGCATCCAGTCGATCAAAAGAAAATGATGGGCACTTAATGGCGCTTCGGTACTGCACGCGGTCGACTCATCACGTTCGTTCGTCTGTGGTCTAAACTATTGCACGTTAACTTCGGTGAAACTGAAGTTCGTTAACTTCTCTTGTTTAATCGCCTTCATTAACCCTTTCGAGCAGACCGAACGAACTTCGGTTCAACGACAAACAACGTGCGCCGTGTGAAGAGACGTTAACTAACCGATGAGAGCAAATTTGGCGAAGTGGAGTGCGTAGAGCTTGTAGATGAAGTACTCCGGATCACGATATCCATAAGCCATTC
>CAIULL010000058.1 GCA_903899985.1 uncultured Schlesneria sp. | reverse complement strand
CTTCGTTAACTTCTGTTCAAAATTCTTCTTTTCAGCTCTGCCGTATTCATGGTTCCCGGAGATTTGGTGTCACAGTTCGATTAAGTTCGACCATCCCCCGTAATTCATAGGGTTTTTGCGGTTGTTTTGCTGTTTTTTTAGAGTGTTCGAGTTCGTTCGAGTTCGACGCAGTTCGAATCGTCATATTCCACCCAGACACGCAGCGAACCGAAGCGGATCGCCAGGCGCAAAAACGCTGGTGACTCGGTCCGTATTAGATTTGTTTTCCAGGATGTCAAAGATTAATCGTCGTCGTCAGGTTCTGGTTTCGGAAAAGCCAAATAAGCCGAGGATGCATCTCTTGGGATTCTTCACCCTATCTGCTCTTGAGGAACTTGGCCTTCTCAGTGGCGTCTAAGTTCCTCGCGTTCATGGATCGGAAACTCCTGTCAAACCGCTTGCGGCGGCTTTCTAGCCGCTTCGGCTAGCTTCAAAGCGAAGCGAAGAACTGGAGCAGCCGTCGAAACTCAAGTCGTGCCTCCCTGCACCAACACAACGACATATTAATACAACAATACTTGTCGCCAGTCAATAGAAAGATAGAGATACTTTCTTAACGTATTGAAGGTGCTCGTGAAAATGATTTTCCCGATGTGAATACTGCCTGTCCGCAATTCGCTGACTTCAATTGCTGCAGCAAATTGTTGACTGAACACAAGCCTCCTTCGCGGCAGAATTCAGATAGAAAACAAAGCTTCCGTAACCGGAAACCCTCGCGATACCGAAAGTGCCTGATCCCCAACTGTCCAAAAGGACGCGCCACTCCCGTAGCCCGGCCAAACGCTGACTTGGAAAGTGTGAGGCACCCCGTTTGTCCGTCGTCAACTGACAATTGCGGAACTCAGCTGATCGCCCATAACAGACTCTCTTGCATGCCGAGTCCGTACACTGGAAAACGAAGTTTTCCATCCGCCAACACGAGCACTCTTCCATTCACGGTTTGGAATGAAATCAAGTCGACCCCGACGGCTCCAAAATCAGAGAGCCGCAGGTCGCGCCCCTGCTCATCCACGTTGACGACCATGTGCTAGTCACAATTTTTTCACCCTTTTCTCGCTTCGATATTCAGAGTCACCCGGCGTCAGTACAATCCGCACGCGCTCAGAATTTCACTTTCGTCGCCGGAAAGTCTCCGGTGCCAACTTAACCTCGATAATCAGGCAGGATTCCACATCCTTTATGAGCAACCACAATAGTGATTTGCCAGAGACTTCGTCTGAGCCCCAAAAAGAAGTCGCAAGCCCTGCACACACTGATAAAGCCCATCCCCACAGCATGTGGGTGCGAATCCGTGAGGCAACCGGGACCGTTTACGGCGATATCGGAACTTCGGTCCTCTATACCGTGATGGAAATCACGCGCGAAACGATTCACCTCAAAAACCATCATCTGCCGGAAGAAGAGCTCTCCGCACTGATCCAGCAAGGTGGTGCCGACCTGCTTGCCCGCAATGACCTGCTCGGTGCCCTCAGTCTGATCTTCTGGGCCCTGATTTTTCTGACAGTCAAATACGACCTGCTCGTCATGCGAGCGGATGATCGGGGCGAAGGGGGAACATTCGCACTCTGGAGCCTGCTGCTGGGGTACACAGGTAAGGTTGCAGGCGTCACGCTGCTCGGTTACCTCGTTGTCGCTGCGGCTGGACTATTGGCCGCCGACGGGATCATTACCCCTCCCATCAGTATGCTCGGGGCATTTGAGCCACTGGGAGAACTTCCCGCGATCATCATCACGCTCTGCTGCCTGTTCGTAATGTTCAAAGCACAGTGGCGCGGCACAAGCCAGATCGGCGGACTGTTCGGGTGGTTCATGCTTCTCATCTGGTTTCCCTGGATCGCGATCAAAGGGCTCCCCTGGATTTTCAAACATGTTGAAGTATTCGAAGCAGTCAATCCACTTCTCGGGCTCCATTTCTTGATGAGTTTCCCCAGCGCCGGCGCGTTCGTCATTCTCGGCGTCGTTGTCCTCGCGATCACAGGAGGCGAGGCAAAGTTTGCTGACATCGGCCACTTTGCCATCTCAAGTCACGAACATCAATCCGAAAGCGCAAGCCTGCCAGCAGAGTTGTCCGGTCGGCGCCCCGTCATGCTTGCGTGGCTGACATTCGTGATGCCTTGCCTGATGTTGAACTATGCGGGACAGGTTGCATTTATGCTCGAAAACGGGATTCCTCCACGCGCCAACACATTTTATGCGCTGACCCCAAGAGTCGGAGTGGAGGCTATCGACTTTGGGATCTTGATGATCGACCTGTTCATCTCGGCAATTGCTGCATTCATCGCATCCCAGGCATTGATCACCGGACTGTTCTCCATCACCAAGCAGGCGATTGTATTAGGTTTCATGCCTCGCTTCGACGTAAAATACACGAGTCACGAAGCGGAAGGTCAGGTCTATCTGCCCGCCATCAACTGGCTGATGTTCGCTGGCTGCGTCGCGGTCACACTCTTATTTCGAAATGCGGGAAATCTGGCAGCGGCATACGGTATCGCGGTGACGGCGACAATGGGGATTACCACTTTGATGTTCGGCTACGTGGCCCATTATCGTTGGCGCTGGCCGGTCTGGTTAGCCATTGTGATTTGCGCACCTCTGATCGCTATCGACCTGTTGTTCTTCGCAAGTAACTTGCTGAAGTTCACCAACGGCGGCTACTTCCCAGTCCTGATTGCGTTAATGCTGACAATCATCATGCTCACCTGGCAGTGGGGCCGCACGCAGATCAGTTCCGCTTTCTATCACTTCGGCGTGCGCGAAGGGAAGAAAATGGATTGGTTGATCGCGCTGCGAGATATGCTCGACGACATGCAGATTGCCATCCAGGAGAACCTTCCATTAGCCAGACAACTCGTCCAGGGCCGCCGTCGTATTGTCGAAAGCGACCGTGCAGCAGTTTTTCTCTGTTCCCGACCCATTCGTTCGCAAGATGACTATGTACCCGTGGTTCTACGGGTCTTTCTGAAAAAATATGGAGTACTTCCCTCATATGTCGTGTTCATGCACGTCAAGCAGATTTCCCGGCCCTATGCGAATCTGGCATCGCGTTACGAAGTGATTCCGATTGGACATCATATCGCATCGGTCGTTGCCACTTACGGATATTTAGAGCAGCCCTCCGTTCGTGATGCCTTGCGCGAGTTGAAATTGGCGCATGCCATTGAAATCCCGGCGGATCGCTGGATTGTCGAAGTTGGTGAAGAAGAAATTATTGCAGGAAATGATTTGTCGCTGACAGAACACCTGCGACTGAGTCTATTTCGCGGGATTTTGCGAATATCATCTCCGGCGCATAAATACCTGGGCCTGGTCTACGATGCGGCCGTTTCCAAAGAGGTGATTCCGGTCGTTTTCTCAAGAACTTCGGCAAAGGTAGCACTGCCAGAACTCGAAATTGATTCGCACCCGCATACAACTCCTTTGACACCGTAGGACCGTGACACGGCCCATACCGGCTGCAACTTTTTTGCGAGTGACACCCGACCCTGCAAAACGAATGGCCGACCTAAGGGCGGCCATTTTCAATTTGCAAGAGAATCGCTTCGGTCGAAGCAGCGTCCCTTTCTTTTTGCGAGTTCACGGCACAGACGGTTTCTTCAGCGCCGGTGTTCTTGATTCCAGAGTTGCATCGAAACCCCAACCATCAAGGCTGCGAATGCGAGCCGATGTGGTTGATTCGCGTTCGTATTGCATCAGTCCGTCCGCGGTCGATTGCAGGGGATCAACAGGCCAGGAATCAATGTAGTCGGGTATCAGAGCGGATGTCTCGGCGGGGAATTCGCCGTGATCGCGAAAATAGATCTGTGCCGCAAGAACCAGTTCCAAGCCGACTCTGCGAGCTCGATCGCGATTAATCGTTCGATCATACTGCGTAAACGGGACGATGACATGTTTTGCGACAATCGACCGTTGAACGGCTCGTTCGATTGCAGCAGCCGAAAGGGACGGAGATGAAACTTGTCCCCGTGGAGTGAAGAGCCCAACGGTCGACGTTTCCGCCATGGGACCTCGTTCGGCGAGTGGTTTATCGACTTCGCCCAGAAGATTTGTCAGGACGTGAGTAACAGCCCTGCGGGCAACCTCGGGTTCCCCAAGTATGCACAAAAAGGCCTCCATTCCCGTCGAGGCATAGGGCTCGAATTTTCCATATTTTTCGGTGAGACCTGTCTCTTTGCACCATCCCGTCTGTGATAACGAACGGATCGCGGTCATGTATTCGATTTTCCATGCGGTCGACGGCGGTTCAACATGTTGATTCACAGCCCTGACCTGTTTCAGTACCGAGCGAAGTTCTTCAGCAGTGACTCGCGAATCTTCGGCCCATTTTACAAGTGGCTCAATCGCCGTGGAATTCGTCCCGACGCCAATCAGATTCTGAATGATACCACCGTGACGACGGACCAGGTCACCGCTACGCAAGATCGCCAGGTAAAGTTCTGCCGCTTCGAACAGACGGCCCTCCGATTCGAGCCGTGCCGCGTCAATCAAAGCCATTCGAGCGAATGCTCGCACATCTTGTGCGACAGGCAGGCTGTCGGAAAACTTCATCTCGCCTGGCGAAATGTACAATGCGTCGGAGCATTCGGTTCCGCGACGCCAGACCTGTATCGCTTCGCCATGGTCGATCATCCATTGCTTCAGCGAATCTGTGGCGACGGACCAGCCATTCGCCATCACGGCATTGTAGTCAGACCAATCAAACACGATGTTCCTGGCTCTGTGATCAGCTTCAACGGCCGATTTCAGTCGCACTGCTTCCCGAAAGTAATCGAATGCGTTTTGACCGGACTCGATCTCGATCCGACAGAATTCCTCGACGTCAAACGGAATCGGAGCGGGGGGAACTTTGGACAAAAACCAGAATCGAATCAGCAACGGCAACATTACAAGAAACGTGACAACCAGATTTCGCCAGAAAGTGAACGAGCGAAGAAATGACCATCGAAGTGTTTCCGGACTCAATAAAGGACCTGAGTCATCTGTCGGCATGAAATAATTGCCTTAATCGTTCGAGAAGCGAAAAGATAAAGACATTGTGTCATGCTCATGAGCGACAGTCAATTGGAAGGTTCAAGGCGCAAGCTGTTCCGTTGTCGTTGGCGTTCTCAATTGCAGAGTCGCATCGAAACCCTTGGCGCCAAGGCTGCGAATGCGTGCCGATGTGGTTGATTCCCGTTCGTATTGCATCAGTCCATCTGCCGTCGCTTGCAGGGGATCAGCAGGCCACGAATCAATATAGTCTGGGATCAGATCGGATCTCTCGGCGGGGAATTCGCCATGGTCGCGGAAATAAATCCGTGCCGCCAGAACGAGTTCCAAACCGACTCTGCGAGATCGATCTCGCCCGATCTCCCTGTCATACGTCGAAAACAAGGCCAGTATATGGCTTGCAACAACCGACCGTTGAACTGCTCGTTCGATCGCAGCGGGAGGAAACGACTGAGACGAAAGTTCTCCTGATGTTGTGAAGAGGCCAACGATCGGCGGCTGAGCCATGGGACTACGTTCGGCCATTGGCTTATCGACTTCACGCAATTGGTTTGTCAGGACATGAGTGAGCGTCCGGCGGCTGACTTCGGGTTCGCCCAGAATCCACAAAAAGGCCTCCATTCCCGTCGAAGCATACGGCTCGAATTTCTCATAGTTTTCAGCAAGTCTTAGCCTTTTGCACCAGCCCGTCTTGGATAAAGTCTTTATTGTGAACTGGTATTCGAATTTCAATGCGATCGATGGTGGTTCAAAACTCCGATTTACAGATCTGACCTGTTTCAGCACCAATCGAAGCTCGTCGGCCCTGAGTCGCGAGTCTTCGGACCATTTGATCAGCCTTTCCGTCGCCATGCGATACATCGCCATACCGAGCAGCTTTTGCATGACGCAACCGTGACGGCCTACCAGGTCGCTACTGCGTAAGATCGCCAGATAGACTTCCGCCGCTTCGAGTAGACGGCCCTCCGATTCGAGCCGCATCCCGTCACACTCCACCATCCGAGCGAGTGCCTGGAAATCTTGTAAAACGGGAGTCATTTCGTCGAAAGACGTTGCGAGTGGCGCAACAATTAGCGAATCGGAACACTCGGTTCCGCGACGCCAGACCTGCATCGCTTCGCGGTGGTCGAGCAACCATTGCTTCATTGAATCTGTGGCGACAGACCAGCCATTCGCCATCACAGCCCGGTGGTCGGCCGCCCATTGATACGTTTTGTCTTTAGCTTTGTAATCGGCCGTAACAGAGGCTTTCAGACGGCCAGCTTCACCGAAATAATCGAAGGCGTTCTGGCCAGGCTCAATCTCGATCCGGCAGAATTCGTCGACGTCGAATGGAATCGCGGCGGGTGGAACTTTCGATAAACACCACAAACGAATGAGCGAAGGCGAAATCACGAGGAATGCAACAATCAGATTCCGCCAGAAGGAGAACGAGCGATGAAATGACCATCGCACTGCCTGCGGACTCGACGACGGCCCTGATTCCTCTGCCGACATGCAACATACTGCCTCATCAATAGTGATCTGGAATGACAAAGCCACTGTGGCGTTTGTTCAGACGGTCGTCAATTCGGAAGGAGACTACAGTTGCTGCAGAGCGTTTTCTATAACGGTGCCTTGCGATTACGAAGATACCTCGACAAAACATCCTTCGCCGTCGTACCCGAACCCGCATAGGGTTTTACGTGTCATTCCGTGATTTGACACAATAAGCGATTAAGATTCATTAGCGGTGAAGGATTTTCAAATGGATGACCTTTTTCAGCAGGCAGCCGATGCGATTCGAACGGCCGATGCAATGTTGATCGGGGCGGGTGCTGGCATGGGTGTCGATTCGGGGTTGCCTGATTTTCGTGGGCCGGAAGGGTTCTGGAAGGCGTATCCTCCCTTTCGTGGCCAGGCATTCTCGGCCATTTCAACTCCACACTGGTTTCAAACTGATCCGGCTCTGGCGTGGGGCTTCTTCGGCCACCGATTGAAGTTGTACCGCGATGCAGTCCCTCATCGTGGATTTGAGATCCTTCGTCGGTGGAGCGAGCAACCTCGGTACGGGGCGTTCGTCTTCACCACGAATGTCGACGGACAATTTCAAAAAGCCGGATTTCCCGAAGACCGGCTGATCGAGTACCACGGCTCAATCCATCACCTGCAATGCAGTCAATCCTGCGACCAGTCCGTCTGGTCTTCCGTGGGCGTAGAAATCACGGTCGACGAGGAAACGATTCGCGCGACATCCGAATTCCCTCGCTGTCCGAACTGCGGTGCCATCGCCCGGCCGAATATTCTGATGTTCGATGACTGGGAGTTTCATCAGACCCGTCACAAGGTTCAGTACGCAGCCTACCAGAACTGGCTGAGCCAGATAAAAGGATCGCGGATCGTGGCCATTGAAATGGGAGCGGGCCTGGCGATCCCGACAGTTCGCAGCGAATGCGAGAAACGGGGGCAAGTCTTGATCAGGATCAATCCCCGCGAGGCCGAAACTCCAGACCACGGCATCTCATTTCCCCTCGGATCACTGGAAGCGCTCGAGAAAATCGACTCACTTTTTTGTGCGAGGACCTCATGACCACGACCACAAAGATGCGTCTTAAGGCTTCACTCCGGCAGCTTGCATGACCCGCTCGATCGCGGCGATCGAATCGGGCGCAGGTCTGAAATTGCCGGGCCGATGCCCTTGGGCAATCAACAGTGGCGTCCAACCCCACTTGTTCTTGCAGTTCCAGACATTGATGTCGGCATGCCGGTCGGCCAAAAACTGCACGAACCTGGGACGGTCCTGGTAAGCGGCACCGTGCATTGCGGTTTCGCCGTTGTGATCCACAGCATTGATATCGGCACCGAGGTCGAGCAGTAGCTTGGCTGCCTCTACCGCTTCTTCTTCCGTTCCCGCAGCTTCATCACCATCACCCAAAGCCCCGACACCGGCCGCCGCCAGCAGTGGCGTGGAGTTGTCCGCGTTCGATAAACGTGGATCTGCCTTCAGTTCCAGCAACAGTCGCATGAGCGAAATGTCTGCTGTCCGTGCCGCCAGAAGGAACGGCGTTGAACCTGTCGTCGTCAAGCGACCTCGCCCTGATTCTCCCTTTTCCAGCAAGATATTGACGTCGGCCTTATGTTCGACAAGTTGTCGCACAAGATCCAGACTGTTGAGAATTCCCGATCCGATGGGGGGTGGGTCACCATCACCGCGAATCGGTTTGCGCACCCAGGTTATGGCGTGTAGTGCCGCGTAACCCGATGGCCGATCGTTCGGATCGGCACCTGCTTTCAGCAGGTCGACCGCCAGCTCAAAATGCCCGTTTTCGACAGCCAGAATGAGTGGGCTGGTGGCCTTACCATTTTTTCGTTCCGGCCGCATCGGATCGTTCACCTTGATCCCAGCCTCAAGCAATCTGAGAACCACGTCATTGCGTCCTTCACGAACCGCAAAAAACAGGGGAGTAAACCCCGACGGAAGGGGCGTGCGAAAGTCGGCACCAGCTTTGAGAAGTGCATCAACGACTTCGACATGACCGTCGGCTGCGGCCCACATCAGCGCTGTCTGGCCTTTGCGTTCACGAGCGTTGACGTCCGCACCGTGCGAAATGAGTCCCTTGACCGGCACCAGACGCCCTGTTCGAGACGCCGTCATCAAAACCGTCTCTCCTCCAGGAAGTGTCGAATTCGCGTCTGCTCCGGATTCGAGCAGCAACTCAACGATGACCGTGTTGCCATTAGTGCAGGCGAGTGAGAGAGGCGACACTCCATAACGAGTCACTGCTTTGATTTCTGCACCTGCCGCGATCAATTGCTTCACCGTCTTCTCATCGTCGTGGTAAGCAGCCCAGTGAAGCGCCGTCATCCCGTCGGCCTGCGGTGCGTTTACATTGGCCTTCTGCTCGAGCAGAGTCTGAATCATCGCCGAATTCTGACTTTCTGCAGCATCTGCCACCAAAGCTTCGGCGGCGCTGATCTGCCCAGCCATGAGCAGCAATATGGTCCCTCCACAGACAGCGAGTCGCATTTGATTCATCGTGAATCGCCTTCAAGGGCTTCAGATCGAAATGGGTTTGAACAGTTCATCGACCTGACCGTTGCTGTCGGCGAACGAGTCGAGTCGCACTCCTACCTTATCGAGCAGAGTCAGATGCAAGTTGGCCAGCGGAGTCGCCTCTTGATACCTGATGTGCCGTCCACCCTGCATGTTCCCCGCGGCACCACCGGCAACGATGATCGGCAGATTGCTATGGTCGTGAACATTCGGATTTCCCATCCCGCTGCCGTAGAGGTAAAGCACATGGTCCAGCAGCGATCCGTTCCCTTCTCGTATCGACTGCAGCTTCTGCAGAAATCCCGCGAACAGCGAGACATGGAATTGATTGATCCTGGCCACCTTCGCAATCTTGTCAGGATCGTTGCCGTGATGCGTCAATGGGTGATGCGGTTCAGAAACGCCAATCTCGGCATAAGTCCTATTACTGGTTTCTCGCGCCAATTGAAATGTAATGACCCTCGTAATATCGGCCTGCAACGCAAGCACCTGCAAGTCGAACATTAAACGAGCGTGGTCGGCGTAGGACGCAGGAACACCATTGGGACGATCGAGGTCTGGTAGCGGATTCTCTTTCGCACCTGCTTCCGCTTGCTGGATTCGCCGTTCGACATCGCGGACAGACTCCAGGTACTGGTCAACCCGATTTCGATCACCCGGTCCAAGCGTCTTCTGCAGGCGGACAAATTCTTCAGTCACAGAATCGAGCAGACTCGATCGCTTCCTGAGCGCGGCACGGCGATCTGCGGCCCCACCCTCTTCCCCAAACAGGTTCTCGAACACGATCCGAGGATGAGCTTCCGACGGTAACGGTGTCGTGGGTGACGACCATGAGAGGTTGTTTTGATAGACGCAGGCGTACCCGTTATCGCATTGCCCAACCATAGAGAGTAAATCCATCGAAAGCTCGAGCGAGGGGAGCGGCGTGTCACGGCCGATCTGCCTGGCAGCGATCTGATCGACGGTTGTGCCGAGATGGTAATCCGTGCTTTCCGTTCGCTTAGCGGTTGCCGCACTGAGGAACGCACAATTCGACGTCGCATGCGTTCCCGGGTAGGCGTTCCGCAACTCCAGATTGGTAATCACGGCAACCTTTTTCTTCACGGGCGCGAGCGGACTGAGCGTCGACGACAACTCGTCAAGCGTGTCACCACCGGGCGGAACCCAACGAGTCAGATCGCACCCCATCGGCATATAGACAAAACCGAGTCGGCGCAAGCGAGCCGGATTGGCCGGCGTGTCGGCCAGAGCGGTCAGCGAAGGGATCATGGCGTCAAGTAAAGGAAGCGCGAGTGCCGTTCCCGCACCCCGTAGAAATGTCCGTCTCGGAAGAGCCTTTTTCGTGATCATCATGGTGATTTCCTCATCTGAAACGGCGTGCTCTTGACGATTCCCAAAATCAGGCTCGAGAAGCGATATCGATCATTTCGTGCCTCGCTCACAATCTGGCGGATGGCCGGTGCATCATAATACTCAATGCCCCGCCCCAGCCCAAAGGTCAACAGTTTCTCGGTCAGCGTTTGTACAAATAGCTCCGGGCGATTCAGTAGCGCTTGCTCGAGCCCCTCGACCCCGGTGAATTCGCTGCCATCGGCAAGGCCACCGCCGGTGGCGTCGATGAGCTGGCCGGAATCGGTCTCGCGCCAGCGGCCAACTGCGTCAAAATTCTCCAACGAAAATCCCACGGGATCCATCTGTTGATGACAACTGGCGCAGGCGACATTGGCACGATGCTGCTGCAGTCGCTCTCGCATGGGAAGCAGACTGGAAACCGTGTTGTCATCTAATGCCGGCACATTGGGCGGAGGTGGTGGCGGTGGCGTCCCCACAAGATTCTGTAGAACCCAGTGGCCCCGAATCACAGGCGACGTACGAGTTGCATACGACGTCACCGCCAGAATACTTCCCTGTCGCAGCAGCCCGCCCCGATGGGTTCCCTTGTCAACTGATACGCGGCGGAACCGACTGCCATAGACGTAAGGAATCCGATAGTGCCGGGCCAGCCGTTCGTTAAGGTAGGTATAGTCAGCTTTGATCAGATCGAGCACACTACGGTCCTCCCGCAGAATGCTCTCGAAGAACGACTCTGTTTCGTGCCGAAACGCCTGCCGCAAGTTATCGTCGAAATCTGGAAATAGACGCATATCAGGAATTACCCCCTCCAGATTGCGCAGGTAAAGCCACTGCCCCGCGAAATTGTCAACCAGTGACCGCGAACGGCTGTCCTTCAACATTCGCCGCACCTGCCGTTCGAGCACCTCGGGCCGGCTGAGTTCGCCACGAACGGCCAGATCGAGCAGTTCATCGTCGGGCATACTGCTCCACAGAAAGTACGACAGGCGGGATGCCAGTTCCGTACCCTCAATGCGATACAGGGTGTCTGGAGGCAGGCCAACGGGATCGCGTTCAATGCGAAACAGGAACCGGGGATTTACTAACACCGAGCTGATCGCTAATTCAATACCCGCTTCAAACCCCCGCTCCGCGTGTCCTTGACGATAGAACTCCATTTGTAATCGCAGATCCTCTTCATCCACTGTTCGCCGATACGCTCGACGGGCCAAGTTTGAAAGGATTCGTCTTGCGCAGACTTCTTCGTCACCGGGCCCAATGGGCTGGCTGATGAAAATCCGGCGTCGACTTGCCGTCTCGCCGGCCCCGGTGGCCTCGAAAGGACCGACAATCGAAATCTCGTATACGGCCGGACCGATACGGGGATGCCGATAGTAATTGTAATGCACATTCAGCGGCTGCCGAGTGGTCTCCAAAAGCGAGGAAGGCTTTTTCAGAAATGCAACACCCAGTTTGTGCTGACCGGCCTTCACTTTGATACGTGACTTGAGATTCGCATCGACGGATTGATCGCTGGTTCCCTTAGGAGGTGGCTTGATCGTGAAGAGTTCGACCCGTTCCCGATCCATCAGCACTTCTAGATCATGAGGTTCGTTAAGACTTTCGATCGCTTCATTGCGGTCACGCATCAAGTGGACCTGAATCTCGTACTCGCCATCCTGCGGGAAGTGATACCGAATTAAAGCACCGCCTCGCGTGCCGATCGGAAGACCATCAATGTGAGCGTCCTGAGTAATATCAGGACGAATCCGCACGATTTCCCCACCGGGTGCTTGTGGAGCAGAACCGACAGCCAGACGGCTGATTTTTTGTGCTGCAGTAATGTAACGGTTCAGCAGCGTTGGCGAGAGATTGGCAACCGTGACGTTGTCAAAACCGTGACTTGATTCATCCGCTGGCAAAAGCGACGTGATGTCCACATCCAGTCCCAACAAGTCGCGGATGGTATTCTGGTACTCAGTTCTGTTCAGGCGACGGAATGTTTCAGTCCGTCCTGGATTCGGAGATTTTTGAGCAACAGCATCCAGCGACGATCCTAAAAAAGCGATCGCCGTATCAAAGTCGAGTTCCGTTGGGCGTGGCGACTCCTTGGGTGGCATCTGTCGCGAAGTGAGCTTACGGACGACCATTTCCCAGACTTTCGCATTTGCTTCAATGTCTGCCGCGAGAAGTTCGTCCAGTGTCAGTTCACCCTTCCGAGTCCCTTTGCTGTGGCAGTCAAGGCAATGTGCCTGAACAAATCGATTGAAATCCGCAAGTCCGGACGCAGGGTTCCGAGAGATCGCAGTGGCGGACGGCTCTTCAGCGGCACAGGTCGCAGCCAGACCAGCCACCACGAAAACGACCGAAATCCAATTGAGATTCATGGAACCCTGCCAGAAACAACGTGGAAGTGCCGTGGCCAAAATGGCATCAAACTGAGTATCGGACTAAGCTCAGGTGGAATGCAACCTCACCTTATCAGACACATTCTTCGGCTTTCAAATCACGCCGTGCGTCGCTATCGTCTAATGCCCTAAGTCGCAACATGGCACTTCCATTTCAAAGCCACAAATCGTAAGCCTCTTTTAAACGATGTTTCACGCCGTTCGCTGAAGGTTTATCAATGGACGTTTTAATCAATTCCCGAATTCAGAAAACACCAGGACCGACCGTCACAATCAATTGTCCGGCCTGCAATGCGAAATCTGCCCCTGCAGAATCGATGCACCAGGTCGATCAGCTTGAGCTTTTCTATCTGCTTCCGATTATGAAATTGAGAAACACATTCGTGACATGTCATGAATGCAATAAGCAATTGATCTGCTCTGCCCCGTTCGACGAGTTGGATAGACTGTCCGTTGACGATCTTTCGCAACACCTCGTTCATCACGTTTCGATTATCAAAAAATTTCTGGCGTTAGCCAGCGTGCTACTCTGTTGGGCCCCTTTTGTAGGAGTGTTGATGGGATGCATCAGCCTGGCCGTCAATTGGCGAACAACCGGTTGGCCGAAGACGTTAAGCTACGTCGGCATTGGTGCCAATGTACTACTTACCGCCGCGTTACTGATATTCATCGCTCTCGGGGGTTAAATGATCCCTTGTGTTTCATTTTACAGACAACATCTCTGTCGATGCGGAATCCTCATGTCGATATGGGGATTCGTTTTCCTGATGATGAATCCGGGCGAATTGGCGCTTGCAGTCGACTCGTCCAATCCGCTTGAATTACTGGAAACACACTGCGTTCGATGCCACGGTGGGGACAGTACCAAAGGAGGGCTGGACCTGACGACTCGCGAGGCGTTATTGCGAGGTGGCGAGAGCGGTGCGACGGTTATCCCTGGTAATCCTGATGCAAGTTTGTTTCTGCAAACAATTCGGCACGAACATGAACCGTTCATGCCTTATAAAGAAAACAAGCTCTCAGCAGCGGTGATCGAGAAACTCGCTGCCTGGATCAACTCAGGTGCACTCTATACTCGGCCACTCGATAAGACTTCAGGAAAACGAAAATCTGACGCGGGATTCGTAGTGACCGATGCCGACAAGGCACACTGGGCATTTCAGCCGATCGCACGTGTCCACCCCCCTGTTATCCTTCCGCAACCGACACCTGTCTGCGAGAACCCGATCGATCAATTCATTCTCGACAAGCTGATGTCCGTTGGACTGTCGTTGTCACCACCCGTCAGTCGGACAGTTTTTATTCGACGCATCACATTCGATCTGATCGGGTTACCGCCAACCCCTGCGGAAATCGATGATTTCGTCAACAATCCCTCACCTTGTGCAGAGGAGGAGTTAATCGACCGGTTGCTCGCTTCGCCACATTACGGTGAACGATGGGGGCGACATTGGCTCGATCTGGCCCGTTACGCCGAGTCGGATGGATTCGAACACGATGCCATTCGGCCCCATGCCTGGCGTTACCGTGACTACGTCATCCAGTCACTGAACAACGATAAGCCGTACGATCGTTTTATCCGCGAACAGATCGCCGGTGATGAATTTTGGCCAGATGACGCCGAGGCAATAACGGCCACTGGGTTTCACCTGCTGGGACCCGACATGGTCGATAGCTCGGATCAGGTCCAGCGACGCCATAACACGCTGAATGATATGACCGACACGACGGCACTCGTTTTTCTTGGCCTCACCTTCGGCTGTGCCCGTTGTCACGACCACAAGTTCGAGCCTCTCTCCCAGCGCGACTACTACGGATTCCAGGCGTTCTTCACACCGACGAAATTCAACCGCGAGAAATCGATTGCGACACCCTCGCATCGTGAGACACACGCAGTTGCCATGCGCGAATACAACTCGCACCCCAAATTACAGGAATTGATTGCGTTTGAATCAGTAACACGACGAAAGCTTTTTGAACAAAAGGTGGCTAAGCTTCCTGCCGAAGCTCAGGCCGCGCATCTGACCCCTCCGGAACAGCGGACGGCGGAACAATCAAACCTCGTCCTTGAAACCGAAGGCAAAGTGAAAGTTTCAGACAAGGAAATCACGGCGGCTTTGACGGCAGAAGAAAAACAACGGCAGGCCGAGATCCGCAAAGAAATCGAAAAGCTACCAAAACCCACTGCTCTGCCTGTCGCCATGGCGATCGAGTCAGAAAAAGGATCAAAAGCGAAAACGTTTCTGCTGAATCGAGGCGACTACAATCAGCCTGGTGAAGAAGTCACACCCGGTTTTCCTCAGGTACTAACTGAGAGATCACGACCTGGCCCGGGAACACCGAAGACCGGTACGCCCCCCCCTGTCAGTGATAACGTAAACGAGCGAATTGACGATTCGTTGCAAAGCACGAGTCGTGTCAGTCTGGCGAATTGGATCGCATCGGCGGAAAATCCACTCACTGCCCGAGTCATTGTGAATCGGATCTGGCAACACCATTTCGGGCAAGCTCTCGTTCTGACACCAAGCGATTTTGGCACCCACGGTCAGGCAACGATTCATCACTCGCTGCTCGACTGGCTCGCCAGCGACTTCATCGCACGAGGATGGAGCATTAAGCAAACGCATCGAAGGATAATGACATCGGCAACGTATCGTCAGGTTTCCGGTCTTGAACGGGATTCCTACGCTCACGATACCAATGCCGCGAATCAGTCATCGACGGAAAGCGATGTATCGGCAGCATGGGCTAAGGGGAGTCAGCTTGATCCTGACAATCGGCTTTACTGGCGGATGAACCGCATCCGGCTGGAAGGTGAGGCGATTCGCGACGGTCTACTCGCTATCAGCGGCCAGATGAATTCATCCATGAATGGCCCAGGAGTTTCACCACCGATCCCGAAGGAACTTTTTGCGGGCGCCCAGGGCTGGTCGGTGAGCGAACTGAAATCTCAACATTATCGGCGTAGCGTTTACATCTTCGCCCGGCGAAACCTTCGCTTCCCCTTCCTCGAAGTCTTCGACGCGCCAGATAACAACCTCAGTTGCTCAATGCGAGAACGGAGCACGACCGCACCGCAATCACTGACGCTATTGAATTCGAACGAGGTTACCGCTGCAGCCAAAGTGATGGCCAGTCGTCTCCAGAACGAATCAACGTCTACGCAGCAGCAAGTTGGTTCGGCCTATCGACTGGCACTCGGTCGGATGCCAACCGCCAGCGAACGGATCATGATTGAAAAATTTTTGATAAACTCGCCGTTAGATGAATTCTGCCGGGCGCTCTTTAATCTGAACGAGTTTGTGTATGTCGAATAACTCTTCCGCAAACAACCCGTGTCGCTCGAACTCACTTGTGTCGGGTCACGAACCGGCTTCGCGTCGGGCGTTTCTTCGTCGTACGGGGGCAGGACTTGGTGCGATTGCCCTCGCCTCGATGCTGAAGGAGCAATCACCACTCGCCTCAGCAACCTCGCCACTTTCGAATCCGCTCGCCCCCAAACAACCGCATTTTCGCAGTAAGGCTGAACGAGTCATCTTTTTATTCATGTCGGGTGGACCGAGCCATGTCGATCTTTTCGATCCCAAACCCGAATTGATCAGGCTGGCAGGCCAGCCGATTCCTGAATCATTTGGGCATTTTAAGACGCGGCGCGCCGTTGCAAAGAACCAACTCCTTCCACCACGTCGCTCGTACGCGAGGCATGGCGAATGCGGGATGGAAATTTCCAGCTTTCTGCCGAACATTGCCGAACTCGCTGACGACTTGTGTCTATTGCGAGGCTGCTATGGAGACAGTGTGACTCATCCCGAGTCCGTGTATTTGATGAATACCGGCTCAATTCTGATGGGTAAACCAAGTCTTGGTGCCTGGGCCACGTATGGACTGGGGACCGAAAACCAGAACATGCCCGCGTTTGTTGTCATGCCCGATCCATCGGGCTGGGTAAAGGGAGGCGCACCCGCCTGGAGCAACGGTTTTCTGCCAGCGACCTATCAGGGAACAATCCTGCGCGGCGGCTCACAGCCGATTTTGAATCTTAACCGCCCCAGTGACGTCAGTCCCGAGCAACAACTCGCGACGGTCAATCTGATCAACCAACTGAATGGGGAGCATCTTTCTGTCGGCGACGACAATTCAGAATTCACAGCAAGAATTGCGGCATATGAACTCGCTTTTCGCATGCAGTCTCATGCCCCCGATGTCGTCGACATTTCGCAAGAGACTGAAGCGACGAGTGAACTTTATGGTTTGAATCACAAAACGACCGCAGAATTCGGACGGCGTTGCCTGTTCGCGCGGCGGATGCTTGAACGCGGCGTGCGGTTTGTCGAGCTTTACTGTGGAGACACGAACGGCTGGGACGCACACAGCGACGTCGATGGCAACCACACGGCTTCATGTGCTCAAAGCGACTTGCCGATTGCTGGATTACTAAAAGATTTGAAGCAGCGCGGTCTGCTTGATTCGACGCTTGTTATCTGGGGTGGCGAGTTTGGCCGAATGCCGATGAGTGAAGGCTCAAACGGTCGCGATCATAACCCGCATGGGTTCTCGATGTGGCTGGCAGGAGGCGGCGTCAAAGGTGGCCAGATCATCGGTGCGACAGACGAGGTGGGTCTTCGAGCGGTCGAGGACCGAATGCATCCCCATGACATTCACGCAACGATTCTGCATCTGCTGGGGCTTGATCACACACGTCTGACGTTTCGGCACAATGGTCGCAACGAACGACTGACGGACGTCGCCGGGAATGTCATTCAGAAGGCATTGGCTTGAACGTTGTGCCCCGGGTGTAAGCCATCGTTGATACCGAACACTCACGGAATGCAAAAAACATCGTTTAACCGCGCCTCGAAGAGAAGCGGGAGTGGAGCGGCGGGTTAGCCGTTAACCGGGGCGTCATTTCTCGTTGGGGAATTGGCGTCAGATGGCCCTGGCAACGTTCGAAGAGATCGGCTGAACGCCGATCCGCCTGCGCCGCAGGCTACGGGTTAAACTAAAGAGTTGGTTGCATCGTTTAACCGCGCCTCGAAGAGAAGCGGGAACAAACGGCGAAATTGACGTCAGCCGAGGTGTCATTTCTCTCGCGGCTTTGCTGTCGTTCGCACATCGACATCCCAGCAGCATGCCCCCTCGGCAATATTCGACTTGTTATCGAACGAGGCTTATCACGCTGAGCGGCGATGGCTACTTTGGGCCTTTTGCGGTCATGACCGATTGGTAAATCAGCTTTCGCACCGGAGCAATGGTAAGAACATCCATCAGCACTTTTCCAATTCGACCCACGATGCCACTCGACAACAGTTTCCATTCGGACATTTTGTCGATGACGTAAAAGAAAACGGGGGTCAGGAAAATACCGAAAAATGTCACTCCTAACATCCCGCTGAACACCGCGGTCCCAAGTGCCTGACGCATTTCGGCCCCAGCCCCGCGCGCGACCACCAACGGGACCACGCCGAGAATGAATGCGAACGACGTCATAAGGATCGGTCGCAAACGTAATTCACAGGCCTGTAGCGTTGCTTCCCGGCGTTCCGTCCCTTCGTCGCGTCGGTATTTGGCAAACTCAACGATCAGAATGGCGTTCTTGCAGGCGAGTCCGATCAAGACGATGAACCCGATTTGCGTAAACAGGTTGATATCCATCTTCCCGATCGCCACGCCTGTAATCGAGCTTAATACGCACATCGGCACAACCAGAATTACCGCCAGCGGTAACGACCAGCTTTCATAAAGGGCCGCGAGGACAAGAAACACAAACACGACGGACAATCCAAAAACCACCATGCCCGTATTTCGAACCAGTTGTTCCAGGAAGGTAATTTCCGTCCATTCCAGCGCCATCGAATCGGGCAGCTCACGACGACAAACCGCCTCCACCTGTTGAATCGCCTGACCACTGCTGAAGCCTGGTTTGATGCCCCCGTTAATGGCCGCTGAGGGATACATGTTGTATCTCGTCAAAACCAGAGGCGAACTGATCTCGCGCACCGAAGCAATCGATGCAATCGGGACCATTTCACCCAGTCGATTGCGGACTCGCAGCTTTCCCACATCGTTAATCTGATCGCGAAACTGCGTGTCCGCTTGAACCACAACTTGCCAGGTTCGACCAAACCGATTGAAGTTGTTGACGTAGCGGGAACCCAGATAGGACTGGAGCGTCCCGAACACGTCACTCAAATTGATCCCCTGCGTCAGGCATTCTTTGCGATTAATATCGACGAAGAGTTGTGGCGAATTGGCTTTATAAACGGTGAACATCCCCGCCAGCGCCGGTTCTTTGTTGCCCATCGCCACAATGTTGTCAGTCTGCTGCTGCAAGGCCTGCAAACCTGCCTCGCCGCGATCTTCGATCATCAACTTGTATCCCCCTGCCCGGCCGAGGCCGTTAACAGCAGGAGGGGGAAACACGTTAATCACCGCTTCGGGGATTTCTGCGGCAATTCGTTGATTCAGTTTCTTCAGGATACTCATCGCCGATTTATCTGGCGTGCGGCGTTCATCGAATTGCTCAAGGATGATGAACATCGTCCCAAAATTTGAACCGTAAGCGCTCAGAACAAATGCGTTACCGGCGACAGAATTCACGTGATGAACGCCGGGTGTCGAAAGGGCAATCTTCTCGATCTTTGAAACAACATCGCGGGTCCGAATGGCCGACGATGAATCAGGAAGTTGCACGGCCGCAAGAAAATAGCCCTTATCCTGGGAAGGAATGAACCCGCTGGGGAGTTGTGTGTAGCCCCAGTAGGTGAGTCCCAACAGTCCCACATAAATCATCAAGACAAGGGCAGGTACCCTCAGCATCCGTCCGACAAGGGAGAGATAAACCCTGGTTGACGCCTTGAAGCCGTAATTGAAAAGCCGGAAAAACCAGCCGAGAAAAAAATCGATCGCGACAGTCAGCCAGTCCCGTTTGGCCGATTTCGGTTTCAACATCAATGCAGCAAGAGCCGGACTGAGCGTCAACGAGTTAAAGGTCGAAATGATCGTGGAAATGGCGATCGTCAACGCAAATTGTCGAAAGAACAACCCGACGATTCCGCTTAAGAAAGCACAGGGGATGAAGACCGCACTCAAAACCAGTCCGACGGCAATGACTGGCCCAGAGACTTCCTGCATCGCCCAAATCGCGGCTTCACGAGGGGCGAGACCTTTTTCGATATAATGTTCGACTGCTTCCACGACCACGATGGCATCGTCGACAACAATCCCAATCGCGAGCACCAGTCCGAACAGCGTCAGATTGTTAATACTGAATCCTGTCAGCGCCATCGCCGCAAAGGTTCCGATGATAGCGACGGGAACTGCGATCAATGGGATCAGTGCCGCTCGCCATCCTTGCAGAAACACAAGCACGACAATTGCCACGAGAATGATCGCGTCGCGCAAGGTCTTAATGACTTCGAAGATTGATTCTCGAATAAACGGAGTCGTATCGTATCCGAGCTCGTATTCGACCCCTTCCGGAAAATCCTTCTTCAATTCGTCCATCTTGGCTTTGACGGCATCGGCTGTTTTCAGCGCATTGGCGTCGGGAAGCTGAAAAATGGCCAGCCCGATGGTTGGCTTTCCATCGAATGTATTTGTGATGTCCTGTGATCGTGCACCGAGTTCGACTCGACCAATATCACCGATGACGAGAAGATCGCCGCCGGGGTCTGATCGAACAACGACTTGTTCAAACTCTTCCACAGTCGACAAGCGTCCGAGAACGTCTAACGGCATCTCGTGATACGCCGCATCACCCAGAGATTTGTCAGGGGCCGGAGCTTGCCCAATGTGCCCTGCCGCGACTTCCAGATTCTCTTCACGCAGCGCCTGGACAACATCGCCGACCGTCAAATTCAACGTTGCCAGTTTGTCGGGATCGACCCAGATCCGCATGCTGTAGTCTCGCTGACCGAACAGCAGCACTTCGCTGATCCCCGGCAAACGAGACAGTTCGTCCCTGGCATGCATCAAGGCAAAGTTACTGAGGTAAAGCTGATCGTATCGCCTGTCTGGTGAATTGATGCTCACCGTCAAAAGAATGTCGGGCGAACGCTTCTTCGTGGTGACACCTGTTTGCCGCACAACGTCAGGCAACTGTGGAAGCGCCAGACTGACTCGATTCTGCACCATGACCTGTGCGAGATTAAGATCGGTTCCCGGCTTGAATGTCACGGTCAGGGTATAGGAGCCGTCACTGGTACTTTGCGACGACATATACAGCATGTTTTCCACACCGTTGACCTGCTGTTCGATCGGTGCGGCAACCGTTTGAGCAACTACCTGGGCACTGGCCCCAGGATAATTGCAGTCGACCTGAACGGTCGGAGGAGCAACCGGCGGGTATTGAGCGATCGGCAGCCCAAAGAAGGCGATCCCGCCTGCCAGCACAATCAGGATTGATAATACGCTGGCAAAAATCGGTCGATCGATAAAAAACCGCGAAAACATAAAGGGAACTCGTTATGAGACAGTCGCGATGATTTCATCGGGCCATGCGACCATAGTGGTTCTGATGGCTGTGCTTTTCAGGATTGTTTGAGGTGAAGAAAGCAATATCGAAAGTAATCGGACCTCACCCCACCGCCCCCGTGGCGGTGGTTAACGGGCCTTTGCACCAGCACGATAATCATTGATGTCATGCAGTCGACACTCACTCCTAGGGCAAAGGCCCGTTAACCACCTCCGCAGGGGAGGTGGGGTTTCGTCTTATTAAACTTAGAATCCTTGACGTTGTTTGACTTTCAGGACGATTACTTCGCAGGGTCGCTTGAGAAGCGACGTTATGGCTTCGACGTCGTGCCGGTTGTCCCTTTTGCTTCAGCTGGCGCCTTCGAATCGGATGAGCCAGGGCTTTGGGGGACTGCGTCCTTTGGCGTTTGACTTTTATCGATTTTTGCTTCCGCTTGTTTGATGGTGACTTTGACACCCGCTCGAACTCGTTGCAAACCCGATACAACGACTCGGTCTTTCGGACCAAGCCCCTCTTCAATCACTCGGCGACCTTCCTTCAACATTCCAATCTTCACGCGTCGATAAGTGACTTTGTCTTCGTCATCGAGAACATAAACAAAACGTTGGCCCTGGTCAGAGCCCAGCGATTCTTCCGGGACCAGAATGGCGGCGTGAGGGTTTCCAATTGGGACGTGCAGGCGAATGAACATCCCTGGTGTTAACAGCAGACTGTCGTTTTCAACAGTTGCTCGTAATCGCAAGGTCCCTGTCGTCATTGAAATATGATTGTCAAGAAAATCGATTTCTCCCTGACGCAAGAATTCGGTTTCGTCGGCAAGCGCGAACAGGACCTGGTATTTCGAGTCGCGTGGAGACGGGATTTTTCCTTCGCGAATCAATCGTTCCACTTTCAAGATTGTCCGTTCATCGATATCGAAGTATGCGTAAATCGGATTCAGCGACATGACTGTTACGAGTGGCGTGTCGTCCGCTTTGACGAGATTCCCGGGGTCAACCAGCCGGCGACTGATTCGCCCGGAAATCGGTGAAGTGATTTTGGTGAATTCACAATTGAGTGATGCAAGACGCTGTGTTGCTTCCAGCGCCTCGAGCGCCGCTTCAGCTTCCGAACGGTCAGCAGAAATCAGATCGAGTTCTTCTTGGGTTGTATTCTTGGTGAGGAACAGCTTACGAGCCCGTTCTTCCTGTCGTTTCAGCCGTTCGAATCTCGCTCTCGCCTGAGCGACACTCGCGGTTGCACGTGCGAGTTCGGCTTCATAGGGCCGCGCGTCAATGTGAAACAGCAGTTGCCCCTCTTGGACGTTGTCACCATCTTTGAATAAGGCCCTGTCCAGGTATCCGCTGACCCGCGATCGAACCTCGACAGATTCTCGCGCGACAAGTCGCCCGGTTGTTTCTTCAAACTCCTGAACATCTTCCGAAACAGGAAAAGCAACCGTGACCTCCGGTGGCTTGGGAGCAGCGGGTGGCGGTGCGGCCTTCTGACAACCGCTGACTAGACCAAAAGCCAGCAGGCTGATGCCGCAGAAGAATTGCAGACGGTAGCGAGGTATGGCGATCGGTCTGACGTTCAAGTCAATGTCGTAATGTAGCATACAGTGAAACCTAGATACGCCCGTTATTCAAACTGGCGTGAGGTAGTAAGTCCGGAAGGAAATCAGCGGGTTCTACGGAGGTCAGCCCATCTTAGGCGGTGAGACCATCTCGCAGCAACTGGAATGCGTTTTAAGGACGTTCCGATTGCACCTTACTTTCCCATAAGGAAAAGAAAATTCCATAAAGGGAAAAAAATTCCGACGACGAACTTCGCTTTGAATCCGGCATCAAACGATACCAAGGACATGTCCAAGTTGGCCGCTCGATTCAAGAAAACCAGGATTTTTTAGCCACAGATGCACCCGGCGCGGGCTTCGCCCGCAACCCAAGTGTAAAGACCAAGAGCAGAGGAAACCAAGAGTTCAGCTCAGGCTCGACAAAACGGGGCTTATCCGAATCCCATTCGATAGAAGAGAAGAAAGACGTGACGTCTTCGCTTTTCATTACTTCGTCTCTGGCTTCTTCACCAGCCGAAGATAGTCGACCCCCACCATGTAACCTTTCACGGCATTGGGATTCGCTCCGACGATTTGCAGACCGAGCTTATGCGTTCCCGCCGTCAGTGTTTTGGGACCGTATGACAGCACACCGGTTGTCACCACATCGACATCGTAACAGTCGACCGGGCCACCCAAGGCTTCTCCATCGATCATCAGTTGGACGATCGCATAGTCACGAGCCATCGTCAGCACAATTTCAATGTCATAAGCACCATCACCTGTGAATGGAAACTCCAGTTCGAGACGTGCTCCAGGTGCCGCACCGGTCCACCAGAGATGATCGGTGCCCGACCACTTATCTTTGGGAAAGCCGCCCATCGCCTGACTCGCCGCATTTCCGCCGGTCTTGCCAACGATCTTCATCGCTTCACCTTCCAGGACGTTCGGCACTTTTCCGGTTTTCGGATCAATCGGAGCTTTGGGGCCTCGTAGTGAGACCTGATTGGGAGTTCCAAGATAAGCGATCAAATCTCGCTGCTCGTCAGGTGTCAACTGATTCAACTGCCCTTCAGGCATCAGTGACAACTCCGAAAGCTTTCGGTCATCGATATCCGTTTTTGCCACGACGACGGTGTCATTGATCGTCCGCAGGGTGACCGCGCTGTCGGTCTCTTTCTGGATCAGACCTGAAATCACTCGACCGTCATGAGTGGCAATAATCGTCATGCGATAATCCTTACCGACGATCGCCGACGGGTCGAGAATGTTTTCGAGCAGGTAATCGATGTTCGCTCGGTTTGAACCTGTAATATCGGGGCCGATTTTGCCCCCTTCGCCGAACAACAGATGGCACGCCGAACAGGTTTTCGCAAAAAGGCGGCGACCGTTACTGAGATCTGCCGTCTTCAATTGTGCGGGCGTAAAAGCAGTTTTATATTTGGCAATGAGTGCCAGTTTATCACTGGCGGTCGGTCGAATCTCACCCCAGACAGATTTGATTCGTTTGCCGAGCGTTTCATCCTTGAACCCGAGCAGTTGCTGCACATGATAAGCATGCACATCGGTCCGCGGGACGTCACCCTTTTCAATCGCGTCGAATAGTCTGGCCGCGTATGTCGGACGTCCGACAAGCGTATTGATGGCGTCTCGTTTTTCGCTGTCAGTCAACTTACCGTAGTTTGACAGGATCGCCGGCGGAATCTGAGCGTTGTCGTAGGCCGCCAAGGCGCGGATTGCCGAACCTCTCAACGCTGTATCATCCAATGCGGCAAGGATCGCTGCGGCACCTTCGGCATCTCGCCCTTTCACGATCAGTTCGAGCGCCCGTTGACGCTCGTCCAACGGTGACTTGGTATCCGCGAGTATTGAACGCATGCGAGGCAGGATTCGTTTGTCTCCAAACGCGACTGCGATCTGATCCGCTTTTGTCCGGATCTTCGCGTCGTCGATCTTGAGGAGCTTGTCGTAGGCGGGAGTCCACGCGGCAGGCTGCGGAATGTTGACTCGTCCTTCAAAGGCCTTGTTGATTTCGTCGAGCAGCATCGTCGTAGTCGCGGGTTCGGAAGATTCCGACAGCCACGCAATGGCTGCGTTCAATGGCTCATTTGTCGAGGCCGCTCGTCGAACGATGAATCGAGCCACCTTTTCAATCTTGGCAGACTTAGCCATCGAAATGGCTCGTGCCGGATCAGCGGCGACAAGTGGCTCGACGCCGTACCAGATGACCAGAGGCAGGTTGTGATCGCTTGAATCCTCACCATGGGCCATTAGCGCTTCGGCCAGTGACCAGCGTTGATCAACTGGGAGGCGTTGTAACGCCGACGTCAGATAAAGCCGGACAACCGGTGACGGATCGTTCTTCGCCAATCCGGTCATCTTCGACAAAACGGCCGGGGACACTGTTCGATCTTCCAATTCAAGTTGAATGGCCCACGCTCGTAGGTATTCGCTGTCAGGCCCCGTCGCGTTTAACAACTCCTCTGTCAAATCGGGGCTGATTCCGTAAAGCGAATGGAACGTCCACAAAATGCGCAGCTTTTGTGCGATACCTTCTGCCTTTTTGAATTTGGATTTCAGGATCGAAGGGACCTGATCAGGAGTGTCGCCGAGGAATTTCCTTGAACTGGTTTGAGCTTCGGCCATTTGCTCCTGCAGCAGATGACGAGCCATTCGGACATACCACTCGTTGGGATGTTCCAGCAGATCAAGCAATCCTTGCAGATGACCGCTGCTGAGAGACTTCAGCGCCTTTTGCTGAGCTTCCTTTGCAGCCTTATCAATATTCCCATAAGCGATGTTATAAACCCGGCCATTCGTTCGGTCCCAGATCTCGGGATTCGTGCGATGACAGGCGTTCTTGTCGTACCAGTCAATCAGATAGACCGAACCATCCGGTCCATACTTAAGATTAATTCCACGGAACCAGCGATCGTTGGCGATCATCGTATCAGGCGCTCTCTTGCCGATATAACCCGAGCCTGAAGGTTCTAAAAGACACTCGTTGATCCGATTGCCGTGCACATTGTGCGTGAAGATCTGATTGCGATATTTCGCTGGCCAATTGTCGGCGAGGTAAATCATGGCTCCACAATGGGCGTGGCCGCCACCTGCGGCAAGCGTGTCGGAGGGGGCATGTGGCTCGTGGCCCCACCAGGCGTGATCGGCCAGATTCCCCACGTAATGTGCGTGGTCGGCAATCGTCTTAATATCATCGAAAGTATACTGATTGAAGTGTTGCCCACCCTGACGATGATAACGGCCCCCCTGCACCATATGCCACAAGTGAGGAATCACACAAGCCGTAATAAACGCCTGACCTCGATCATTAAAATCAACTCCCCAGGGATTGCTGGTGCCATGCGAAAAGACCTCGAATTGATGCTTTGTCGGGTGGTAACGCCAGACCCCGGCGTTCAATCCCTGACGATCCTCATCCTTTGAAGCAGGCTTGCCAACTTTCGAATGCGTAAACACGCCGTGACATCCATAAAGCCAACCGTCTGGACCCCAGATGAATGAATTCAAAGTCTCGTGCGTATCCTGCCAGCCGAACCCGTCGAGTAATACCGATGCGCCAGGGGGAACATCTTTCGGAAACATGACCCCTTGAGGCGGAACGGCATTCTCGACTTTATCGGGAATATCATCTCCATTCCGATCCGGGATGAACATCAGGTAGGGAGCGGCCCCAACCCAGACTCCGCCAAAACCGAGTTCAAGTCCGCTGACAAGGTTGAGTCCCTCAATAAAGATCTTTCTCGATTCGAACGAACCGTCTCCGTCCGTATCTTCGAGAATCACAATCTTGTCCTTACCCTGTCCGTCAGCCGCGCGATTGGGGTAAGTGTATGCCTCGGCAATCCACAAGCGGCCTCGCTTGTCGATCGTGAATGCAATCGGTTGATGGACGAGCGGTTCGCCGGCGGCCAATGCCACACGGAATCCATCAGGGACCGTCATGTTGGCAGCAGCAGCTTCGGGCGAAAGACCTTCCGCCATGGCAATCGGCTTCTTCGGCTGAGCAGCCGTCCAGTCCGCCTCTGAGACAGTGGCTACGACCTGCCGAAGCACATGGCAACCCTTCATGCCTCCGACGACGATGTCGGGATGTTTATCGCCATTCAGATCACCGACACTCAATTGTCGACCGACACCTGATTCTCCATCGGCGAGGTACGGAACCCAGGTCACTCCTTCTTTTCCACGAACCAGCTTGAACCAATAGACAACGGCGCCGGTATCCCACATGGGACTTCTGTCATGGTGCGACCAATATGTCTTTCCGGTCACGATGTCCTTCAGACCATCGCCATCGATGTCCTGTAATGTGACGGTATGTAATTCAGTAAAAAGAACCCCATAAGGATTGTCGTCTGGTTTCTCACCCATGATCAGGTGTTTGTTAAAACTGATCTTGTCACCGTCTTTAACTTGCTCGAACCACGCCAGGCCGAATGCATGAGCCTGCAGGCTGGAGACGACATCGTTATCCCCATCTCCGTCGATGTCATAAGCAAACATGTCACCCCCGCCTGCGCCTGTAAACGGGTACTTGTGCAGTGTCCACAATGGATCGCCTTCAAGCGACTTTGGTTGCTGAAGCCAGCCGTCTTTATAGAGCACATCCTGAAGACCATCGCCGTCGACATCACCGACTCCCAACCCGTGGCCGAATGGGGTATCCGCAATCTTTCCACTAATGACATGCAGCGTCTGCGGTGCGAAGGGTTGCTTGGGATCGAACTTCAAATAACCAAACACGCCATCGGCAGCAAAGACCAGTTCCGGCGATGAATCGCCGACAAGATTGACGAATTGGGGTGACTCATTTCCAACCTGTTCGAAGATCTTATGCTTTACCCAATGCATTCCATGATTAGCCACACCAGGATTCACAAAGATAAATCCTGGCGTTCCTGGCAAGCCCGCCGTCAACACATCGTTCCAGCCATCGCCGTTGAAGTCGTAAACCCACGAGAAGAAGTTGTCGGAATAACCTCGACGATTTTGTGGTTTGGCCGGGTAGAGTTCGTGCCGCTGAGTGAACTCAGGCCCTTCCCACCAGTAAGGACCATGCACGATATCCGGTTTACCGTCGTTGTTCAGGTCGCCGAAACCAGCCCCTTCCGAAAAATACTCGTCGGTCAACTGCTGGCGTTCAAACCGATGAACTTGAAAGTCTTTGGCATCGACTTGGACGGACAGGGCGGACAAACAAACGAAAAGTATTGTCGAGCGACGCATATTCAGAATCTCGGTTATGGAGAGGAACATCAGGTCAGGGCAACGCCGTGAAGAATGTTTCGGGAACAGTTCTTCGTAATCACAAAAATAAAACTTGGAGAGACTGCGTTAATGAATTGTCTTATCACCGCACTTATTGAATCACACTTTACTTGAGTAATTTACCGATCGCTTCGATCAACACCGCCTCCGCCTCAGGTGCAGTACGGGAGACGTAACTTGTTTCGTAGCCCCCCTGCCCATAAGCGATTGCGGTCCCGATATAACCTGCACCATAGTCACCGTAGCCTGCGGTACAGACAAATCGGTCAGGCCGCATTTTCTGCGCGGCAAGTTGGTATTCGATGAAGATTTCTCCGGGTAGATTGAGGATAACCGCTTGACCGAATCGCAGACAACTGAGGTCGATCGTTTGTTTGGCCATCACTCGACGCGCGTACGCGATATCCTTGGCAGCCCGAATACGCTCCGTCGGCTTGGCCTTCTCGTCGAGCAGAACCTTTTCGATTTCCACCAGGTTTAATAGCCGGTCTCTTAAAGGCAACAGAACCGGCTCCACCCGCCACTCAATATCGGCCGCAGTAACCGGGACTCGTTTTGTATTCTTCCACGCCTGCTCCATTCCCGCAGCCAGTCGCTCGGTCAATTCGATCCGGGCTTCAGGCGAGCCGTTGTTGTATTTACCAGCGGCGACATTACCCCCGGCACCATTAAAATGGACGTGAAACAATTTCGGTTCCGCGCGATCACGAGTGGCTCGTGCCAGACCGACGAAGTCCGAGCTGACGGCCCCTTTTCCATAGTGACTTTGAGGATGAGTGGCGTAATACGTGATGGAAATTAATGGCACGTCACCATTCCAGAAGCTGAGCAATTTCAGTTCGGGATCGATTACCCCTTCAGGAGCAGCAATCGCGTCGGGATCTCTGGTGGAACTTAATCGGACAATTTTCACTTTCCCGTCATCACCCAGAATTCGACGATTGGACGCAACTCGATCGACCTTCGCCTGCCCGGTCCCGATATGAGTAAACGGTTGCGCAGATGCGATCGATCCTTTGACGGTCAATTCCAGTCGTTTGAGGAGATCTTTTACGAAGGGAACATTGCAGGCCTTGCTTTCGATTCCTAGTGGGGCCAGCAATTCGATCTCACTCAGGTCAAACCCCGGCGCATCATGCTGATGCAGTGCGTGAACGGCGACACGTGATGGTGAAGTTCCCGCTCCCTTTGCCAACGCTTCACGCCAGGCGTCATACCCTGAATTCCCAAGTCCGACAAAATCAACTGCACACAGAACGATCGGGTCTGCGGCACCAAGAATCACCACGCCACGAACAAATAGCGGATCATCAATGCTGGATGCTTCAGGAACAAACCCTTCGCATAATGCGGAACCAAGTGGAGGAGTGACATCAAGTTGAAATTTTGCAATTCGCAGCGACTGAGCTTCCGTAGCGACAGGGATCGCCAGAGAGCCCAATACACAAAAAAACAAAACAATGGTACGAGCCAACATGTTGCTTCCATTCGAATTTGATCGCAGCGTGCCTGTTGCCAACATTTATTTGTTGCCAGGGAGTACGGCAAACAACCGAGTCGGACCGCCGGTCCCCGTTGTGATCTTAATGGGGGCGACGATCAGGAAAAAGTTGCGAGCAGGAAGTTTGTCGAGATGCGCGACATTTTCCAGACCATACCGACCAGCCCCATTTACAACGTGATGCACGATGAAATCCTTTGACGGGCCATGGTCGATACTGAGTGTGTCAATTCCAACGCCTCGAACTTGACGTTCTTTGACGAGCCACCGCGCCGCCTCGACAGAAAAGCCGGGAAAGTGCATTTTTCCCTGAAGATCCTGATTTCGGTATCGGACATTGCTGTCCCAGAAGCGGCTCCAACCCGTCTTCAAAAGGACGATCGCCCGCATGGGAATCGGACCATTGGCTTGTTCCCAGTTCGCCACGTCGGCCACAGACAGCCGGTAATCTGGATCGGCTTCGGCAGCCATGGACACATCGATAACGACGCCCGAAGCAAACAGGTCAGTCGATTTGATTTCGTCTAGACTTGGTTGTCCCTGTTCGAAGTGACAGGGAGCGTCAAGATGTGTCCCAAAATGTTCCGGCATCGCAAACGCTTTTGAGAAGACTCCGTTTTTTTCAATGGTGGCGATCGTCCTCAGCTCAAACGGCTGATAATCCGCACCGGGCCAGAACGGGCTTTTGTCGTTAAGTCCATGTGTCAAATCGACCAGTTGGACGTCTCCTGCTGCCAGCTGTTCCAAGGTGATATTCCGAACGGAATCATTTTTGCCAAAAGCATCGTCCCCGCTCACGACATTCGCTAAACCACCTACGTAAAAGGCCGACGCGATGACAAACCAGACGAGTCCCGGTCGATCGAAGGACTTTCGCGGTTGGCAACTGACCGTCAATCCATGGAGCGTCACTTGGGTTTCATCGTCACTTTTTGGAAGATTTGCATTCAGCATTTTTTGCTCGCTGAGTGGAAAAGGATGTCTTACACACAGTACAGATCGTACTGATTTTCTTTGAAACCGTGGTGTTTTTAACGGATGAAAAGTCGAATTACCTCGTGCTCGTAACAATACCAACTGTCAGACATATCAAACCAGCGATTATTCCTTTCCCGATCGTTGACAGTGTTCAGGCCGTCACAAAGTTGTGTATCCTGTTTTTTGTTACGGCGGAAGAATTTCCATGCCACGAATATTCTTCATGGCAAGTCATCATCCCCTTGATGCAGTAGAAAGAATCACGTGTTACGACAGAGATTGCGCTTGCTCAGTTTCCTCGGTCTGCTTTTAACGTTCCTGCTGGCGACATCTGTAGTCGCCCAAGAGGCCGCACCGTCAATTGTCAAACCGATCTGGCCAGCGAAGCCTCCGGGTGACACAGTGGAGCTTCCTCCCGAACAGGACGTCACCAAGCCCGATTCCAAAGATCCCGGTGGCAAGCGGGTGATTCGATTGACCAATGTCTCTATTCCGACCATCTCGATTTACCGTCCCTCAAAAGAAACCGATACGGGTACCTCGGTCATCATCTGTCCTGGTGGTGGTCATTCAATTCTCGCCTTCAATCATGAAGGAACCGAGACCGCCGAATGGCTGACGACACTCGGCGTAACCGGAATCGTGTTGAAGTATCGCGTTCCGACTCGGACCCCCAACGGTGATCGCTGGAAGGCTGCGGTTCAAGATGCTCAACGGGCTGTCAGCCTCGTTCGCAGCCAGGCCGAGGAATTAGGACTAAACCCAAAGCGAATTGGAATCCTCGGGTTTTCAGCCGGTGGCGAAACGGCGGGCCTCACTTCGTACTTTGCCCAACGACAATACGAGCCGGTTGACGCTGTTGATCAGGTCTCGTTTCGTCCCGACTTCTCCATGCTGATCTACCCCGCGTACTTTGAGAAAAAGGGAGAACCGACCAGGATGCGAGAAGACGTGACAATCACCAAGGACGCGCCTCCCACGTTTCTGGTGCATGCCTGGGATGATCCTGTCACCGTCTTCAGCAGCCTGCATATCGCGACTGAGCTGAAGAAGGTCAACGTTTCCACCGAACTGCACGTTTATGCCACCGGTGGTCACGGATACGGGATGCGAGACACGGGCGAGCCCGTCAATTCCTGGCCACAACGAGCAGGCGACTGGCTGAAACGACAGGGACTTTTGAAACGCCAGTAACGTGTGACAATCAATAAACGGTGTGCCATTGGCGGCAGCATTTTGCCGCCGGTGGCAACGTTTCAATTCGTAAACGATCAAGAGCTCTGACGAGCGAACTCGCATGACATTGGCACGCTACCCGAAATGACAGACTCTGTGAAAAATCGATCGACGGTTCTGATTCCCGTAATTGCGGCACTGGTGCTGGCGGGATTATGGCTGAGCATTGTGCCTGGTTCAGGATCAGACGATAAAACGCTCGTCGTCTACTGTGCTCATGATCGTATTTTTGCCGAACAGGTTTTGGACGACTTTTCTCGAGAGACCGGAATTCGTGTCCAGGCGCGATACGATACCGAAGCCACCAAGTCACTGGGCCTGATCAATCTGATTGTTCAAGAACGGTCGCAGCCGCGCTGCGATGTATTCTGGAACAACGAACTGTTGGGAATGGTCGAACTGCAACAGCAGGGATTGCTGGAACCTTATCAAGGCCCGAGCTGGCAGCGCATGCCCGAACAATACCGTGACACCGATGGCTGCTGGGTTGGCTTTGCCGCACGAATGAGAGTTTACATCGTCAATAACCACCAGGCCTCGGCAACGGATGAAACATTAGGATCTCTCTTTTCACTGGAACCGTCCCGGGTCGCTATTGCGAAGCCTCTCTTTGGGACAACGTTAACCCATTACACAGTGCTGTGGCATCGATGGGGAGGTGATCGGCTGAAGGCTTGGCATCGAGACCTTCGCCTGCGGGGAATCCGAGAGGTTGACGGAAATGCCGCCGTCAAAGACATCGTTGCTCAAGGAAGCTGCGACGCAGGATTAACCGATACGGACGACGTTTTCGTAGCGCTGGATGACGGGCTTCCCGTCGAAATGCTTCCAGTCCGAATTACTGCAGAAACCGACGACAAAACCCCCTCTCAAGACTCAAAGGCTAATCGTTATGAGACGATCTGCATCCCGAACACGGTGGGAATTATCAAAGGTACGAAACGCCTGAAAGCAGCACAAATTCTGGCCGACTACCTCGCTTCAGCCAAAGCTGAGATCGCCCTTGCCAACTCCAAGTCGCGCCAGATTCCACTCGGCCCAATTGATGGGCAAGAACTCCCTGACGAGGTGAAAAATCTTGTCGAGTGGTCGCGAGATGGAATCGATCTTCGATCGCTTTTACCTGCTCGTCGCGAATGCCTGGCATGGCTGAAAACCGAGTATTTGAAGTAAGACCGCTTTTTCAAACGAGAAATAACCAGTGAGTCTTGCATCAGCCTGTTGGTGGACGCTGGCGAGAACCATCCTTGTCTGTTTGGTGGCATGGCCGCTTTGTGTCGCGGTCGAACGGTGGATTCGTCGCGCTTCCGATGGCTGGCGGCCGTTGTCATTAACGGTATTGCTGGCACCGTTCCTCTTTCCCGAGCTGATTGTTGGCTACTCTTATCGCAGTTTCGCGTTAGCGTCCCCTCGTCTGGCCGAAGGCTTGTGCCTGGGACTACTGCTGTTTCGCATCGTTCCAGTCGGCGTAATTACGCTCAACGCGTCTCCACCCGCTCTGGCAAGTCTCTCGGCAATTCAGTGCCGCTGGTTGTTATGGCAAGCAGACCCGTGGTCTCCGCATCAGGCTTGGCAGATGGTGTTGTGCCTCTGGCATGGCCCGATCCGGCGAGCCTTCCCCGCACTCGGTTTGATGAGCCTGGTGGCGTTTCAAGAGTTTGAGCTGGCGGCACTGCTTCAGACAGCAAGCTGGACCGACTGGTTCATCGCGGCTCAGCGCGTGGGACTCGACCGCCGCGAAATGCTGATTCACGCAGCCTGGCCAGTTTTGATTCAATTGCCGTTGATCGCAGGTGTGATTTACTGGACCGCAAGGGAACATGATTCGAATAGTGACCAGCATGAGGAACCACCGGTCTCGCGAATTTTCGACTGGATCTCAACGACTTATCTTTTACTGGCAGTCATTTGCGGTTGTCTCATTCCTCTCGGGATCCTTTCAACAAACTTGTTCAGCGGAATCAAGCTGCTCGTCAGTCAGCGATCACAATTAACGGGATTGACGTACGAAATGATCATCGCGGGAGCTGTCAGCGTTTTTGCAGCCGTGACCGCCTGGTCACTCAGCCGCTCGTTGACCTCGAATCGAAAACTTCTCCCGTTGCAGATGATCTGCCGAACGCTCCTGTTGCCTGGCCTGGCGGGGTCATTACTTTTAAGTCTTGCGACGGTTGGCTTATTTCAACAATCGTGGCTTCGTCAAGTCTATGACACCCCCCTTCCCTGGGCGCTTGTTTTAACCGTATGGCTGTTGCCGCGAGCCGTGCTCGTCCAGATCTGGATTCGCTCCACCAGCCAGACCGAGGGGCTTCACCTGGCAGAAATGTTGAGTGGACATGCCATTGCAAGCACTGGCATCGGCATCGATGGGGCGATCAACATTCAATCTGGTGTACCCGCCATTCGCGCATCCGCGTTGCGGTTTCGCCTGCGGGATCAGCCACGATTATTGGCAATCGGGTTACTCTGTTACTGGGCTTATCTGGATCTTTCGTCCGCTTATCTTCTGGCACCTTCGGGAATGCCATCGGGCCTGGTTCGCCTTTACAACTTCATGCACTTCGGCCGCACATCCGCGCTTTCTGCAGAAGCCGTATTGTTTTTTGGATTCCCGATAACCTCAGCGTGCTTCGTATTCTTAATCCAGCGTACTCGATCAGGCCGTTGATTCACGCCGAAGCAAAATCCAGGTCCCATTCGTCTCATTGGTCCCATCAGTCCCAAATTCTTCAGCACAAGATTTTTCAGCCCATCGAATTTTTTCTGCCGTTCTTCGAGTCTGCGCATGGACTTGCGAAACGAGCCGAACTACAATTATGTCATTCCGTCTATAATTTCGACGCGCAATTTTTCCAGCAGAAAATTCAGGACTTAACGTGTTGTGGACTCTCGATGCTGTGTCACTTTCGGGACGTGGTTTGCCGCGATTGGACGGTGTATCACTTGAGATCCCTGAAGGAGTGACTGCGGTGCTTGGGCAGTCCGGCGTGGGGAAAACGTCGCTTCTCAATCTACTGGTCGGGATCGAACAACCAACGTCCGGGCAGGTTCACTTTCACGCAACCACGTTGACCGGGCGGTTACCTCTATTCTGGGTACCCCCTCAACACGGACTTTGGCCCCATCTGTCTGTTCGAGAACATCTCACCACCGTTTCACCTCAGAACAAGACTGAAAAGACCTGCAACGACCGGGAATTGCTTGCGAAGTTTGATCTGCTGGAACTGGCTGACGCGAAACCAGGGTCTCTTTCGCTCGGTGAAAAATCACGGCTGAATGTCGCTCGTTCGCTCGCGTCTCACGCAAACGTTCTCGTGATGGATGAACCACTTTCTCACGTCGATTCATCACGGTCGGGTCACTACTGGAAAGCCGTACGCGAACACTGTGAAACACATGGAACATCAATTGTCCTCGCAACTCATTCGCCCGAAGTCGTTCTGCGTGAGGCGTCGAACGTCATCTGCTTGAAAGATGGTCGGGTGATTTACTCGGGTGACGTGACGACTCTTTATGAAAATCCCCCCTCTCGTGAACTGGCAGAATTGCTTGGTCCCTGCAATTGGTTAGCGTTTGACGAGGCAGTTCAATGGCTGAACCAATCATTTGCCAAAGCCGGTGCTGAACGGATCGAACCCACAAAATCTCCGTGCATTCGCCCGGAATGTCTTCATGTTCAGTCACACGCGGAAAGTCCGTTTCGGATTGAAGATTCACGATTCCTCGGATCGTCCGCAGAAATTGCCGTGTTGGATGAACGATCAGGGGCGATGCAAAACTTCCGATACCGTCCTCTAGGGACGACTCGCCTTAAACGTGGCGACCGAGTCATTCTCAGCATCATCCAGCTGATCATGATCGTGATCAGTCTGTCAGGCTGTTTTGGCGACGCGGCGCCGGTGCTTCCTGTCAAACACGAATCGAACTGGTCAATGCCTCCGGACGGCGCTCGCGTGCCTGCTCCGCGAGGCATGACAGTCTCTCCTTCCAACGAGTATCTCGTACTCGACAACGCTGGACGAGTCCTTGTCTACGATCAGAATGGCGACTTACAAAAACAATGGTGGATGCCCGAATATGCGATCGGTAAAGCCGAAGGAATTCTGGTGCTGAAAGATGGACGGATCGCCGTCGCCGACACGCATTACCATCGCATCGTCTTCTTTGATCACGATGGAAAATTCACGGGGACTTTTGGCCAACGAGGAAGCGAGCCCGGCGACTTCGTTTATCCCGTCAAAATCGCTCAGGACCCTGAGGAAAACCTTTACATCTGCGAGTACGGTCAAAACGATCGCGTACAGAAATTTCGACCGGATGGGACATTCGTTTTGCAGTTCGGCGGCCCTGGAATCGAACCAGGCAAATTCCAGCGACCGAGTGGAATTGTCTGGTACGACCACAAACTTTATGTCGTTGATGCCTTTAATAATCGCATTCAGGTCTTTACCGACCAAGGAAAGCTGGTTGCAATTCTTGGAGAGTCAGACAGAATAGCTGAAGTTCACTATCCATACGACATCACAGTCGACCAGAATGGTGACCTGTTCGCGATCGAATACGGAGCGGGACGGGTTTCCAAGTTAAGTCGATCAGGCCGATTACTGGGTCGTTACGGTTCTTCCGGGCCTGGTCAGACAGCGGCTCAGTTCTCGACCCCCTGGGGGCTGACCATCGATCGACGCGGGCGGTTATACGTATGCGATACAGGCAATAGACGGATCGTGGAGCTGGAGCTTTGAGATGATCAAACAACTGAGTCGCTTCATCGCGAGCTTTTTTCCGCGACCTCGACGCCCCTTCCGCTGGCAGGATGCCTGGCCACTGGCCCTGTTCATGGTCCTGTTCTGCGGGATCTGTGCCTGGCTGGAACTCGGCCATTACCTGATGTTTGCCCGACCCTATATGCTCGGATTGATTCTGTTTGCCCCGTGGGTCTGGTGGATGTACGTCGCCGGCTACGCCGGTCTACCGAAGGGACGCGGGACGCTTTCGCTGTTGATGCGGCTTTGCCTGCTGGGGCTACTCGTCATGGTCCTGGCCGAACCTCGCTCGGTTCGATCACGCGATGTCATGTCCGTTGTCTTCGCACTGGACGTCAGCGATTCGATCTACAGCCCTGATGATGCCCTCAAATACATCGTGCAAACGGTGCAGAATCAAAGGCCGAAAGGAAAGTCCGATCAGGCTGGATTGATTATCTTCGGTAAAACTCCTGCATGCGAGCTTTCACCCAGCATGAGCTTCCCCTTTGAAGCATTCAACTCGCAAGTCGATCGCGGCGCAACAAATATCGAACAAACGTTGTCGTACGCCGGTGCCCTTTTGCCCGAAGACGATCAGGGAAAAGTGGTTTTAATCAGCGACGGAGTTCAGACCGAAGGAAACCTGTCTCGCATCCTGGACGACCTGAAGGGACGCGGTGTCGTTGTCGACGTACTCCCCATCGATTACTCGTACAGCAACGAAGTCTGGCTGGAACGCCTTGATCTCCCCCAGGCGGTTAAACTGGGTGAATCGTACGAAGCGGGCATGCTCGTCAAATCTCTGAATGACGGCAAAGGAAAACTTGTCCTGCGCGAGAATGGCAACGTGATCGCCGAGCAGGATGTCGAATATAAAGCCGGCACGAACCGGTATACCGTTCCGATCACACTCCGAACAGCAGGCTATTACGAGTACACCGCCAGTATCGAAGTCCCCAAGGCACAGGACAGCCTTGCTCAGAATAATACCGTCCTGAATTACATCTTTGTTGAAGGGGAAGGTAAGGTTCTGCTCGTTACGGATGGATCGGGTGACAAGCGTGACTGGGAACGGCTTGAGCGGGCCATCCGCGACGGTGAACGAGCGGTCGAGCGAATCGACGGGTCAGACATGCCGCGCGATGCGACGTCGCTGATGCCCTACGACTGCATTATTTTCGCCAATGTTCCCCATGATGAATTCGATGTACAGCAGCTGCAGGCGGTTCGCGACGCGGTTTACAACCTGGGTGCCGGGTTCCTGATGGTTGGGGGATCAAACAGTTTTGGCCCCGGCGGATATCACCGAACTGTGATTGAAGAGATTCTTCCCGTCTCCATGGACGTCTCTCAGAAAAAAGTGCTGCCGAAGGGGGCACTCGCCATCATTTTGCACTCATGCGAATTCCCCGAAGGAAACACCTGGGGCAAGCGGATCACGAAACAGGCGATCAAGGTGCTGGGTGCCCAGGATGAAGTCGGTGTCCTGGCCTATACGGAAGTCGGCGAAAAATGGTTGTTCGAACTGACCCCCGCAGGTAACTACGAGCAGCTTGTACCGATCATCAACGGCGCAAGCATCGGTGATATGCCCAGCTTCCAGAATACGATGCAGTTGGGTTTGAAGGGGCTGATGAAAAGTGATGCGGCAACGCGGCATATGATCATCCTCTCGGACGGTGATCCACAGCCGCCCACCCCGGCACTGATCGCCCAGTTCATTGATGCCAAAATCAGTGTGTCGATGGTGGCCATTTTCCCGCACGGGGGGATGGAAATCTCCAAAATGCAGCTTGTTGCGGAAACGACCGGAGGGCGGTACTACTATCCTGACGATCCGAATCAGCTTCCGGCAATCTTTATTAAAGAATCAAAAACACTCAAACGCAGTATGCTGCAGAACAAGGTTTTTACCCCCGAAGTCGCCTTTCCCTCACCCATCCTGAAGGGGATCGAAGGAATGCCCGAACTCAAGGGCTATGTCATCACGACGGCCAAGGGACACCCGGCGATGACCATCCTGACCGCTCCGCCCGATGCAGAAGATGCCGACTCGCAAGATCCCGTCCTGTCTGTCTGGCAACACGGGCTGGGCAAGACGGCCGCGTTCACCTCCGACTTCAGTACGAATTGGGGCGAGCACTGGCAAAAATGGGATCGCTTTCAACCCTTCGTGAAACAACTTCTGACCGATATCAGCCGCGTCAAAAAAGACGGCCATCTGCGCATGTCGACGCATACGTCGGGTGGTGATGCCGTAATCGTCGTGGAAGATTTCCATCCGGAAGAAGGTTTTCTGGAACTGAACGCCAAACTCGCTGGTCCGAACCAGAAGTCCGAAAACGTACAGTTGAAACAAGTGGCCCCTCGTCGATATCAGGCAACAGTTCCTCTCTGGGGTCACGGTCGGTATCACGCCATCGCGCAAGGTATCGGCGGTGAACGAAAAGATCTGGCCTTCGGCGGATTTATCGTCCCTTATTCACCGGAATATCTACGATTCCGTTCAAATCGTCAGACTCTTCAGGACGTTGCCGACCGGACCAGTGGTCGAGTCTTATCCGGTGATCCCGAGAAAGATGATATCTACCGGCATGGTCGTGCACCGAAACGAAGTTCAAAACCGATCTTCGATTGGCTCCTGATCGCTCTGGCGATTCTTGTACCGCTCGACGTGGCGTTGCGACGCATTCAAATCGACTTCGCTTCGATCAAGTCTGCTTTGGGATTTGGTCCACGTACTGCAGCGACCGCGACCATGGGTGCCTTGCTGCAAGCGAAGGAAACCGCAAGTGCTGCCATCAAGTCTCGACGCGAGGATCGTCCCCTTCCGTCTCAAACGCCGGGTTCGATGCCGGTCCGTTCAGCATCAAAATCTACAACATCACCAACGGTGGTCCGACAACAACCTGCCGAACCACCTCCGCCGTCGCCAGGCTCTGCGACATCCACGACCGAACGATTGCTGGCATTAAAACGAAAACGAGACGAAGACAAGTAAATCCAAGGTGAAACGATGAATCAATAAGACATGCGACTTCGCATCCTTCCTGTTTATTCCTGATTCATCCTTCATCTTTCCGCCTTTATCCTTAGCTATGTGAAAGTCCCCACTATGAGTGCTGCTGAAGTCATCGACCTCGGTTCCCTGGAAAGGGAAGCGGAACATTTTAAGACTCAATTTGCCGAAGCTCGCGCGGCCATCGGTAAAGTCATCGTCGGCCAGCAACGGACCGTCGAAGCGGCCCTCACCGCGATCATGTGCGGCGGCAACGTCCTGCTGGAAGGTGTCCCCGGTCTCGGTAAGACGGAACTGGTAAAGGCTCTTTCACGCGTCCTCGACCTGGAATTTCGCCGGATCCAGTTCACTCCTGACCTGATGCCGGCAGATATCGTCGGGACAAACGTGATGGCGAGCGACGAAAACGGCCAGTACCGGTTTGAATTCCGTAAGGGCCCGATCTTCACCCAGTTGCTGCTGGCAGATGAAATCAACCGAGCCTCACCCAAGACGCAATCGGCCTTGCTGGAAACGATGCAGGAACACTCGGTCACTACCGGCGGAAATATCTTTCAGTTGAAAGAGCCGTTCTTCGTCCTGGCAACCCAGAACCCGATCGAACAGGAAGGAACCTATCCACTCCCTGAAGCACAACTCGACCGCTTCATGTTCAAGGTCGTTGTCCCCTTCCTGAACCGGGACGAACTCAACGAAGTCGTCAGCCGCACAATCCTCAAAACGCCAATCGAGATTCCCAAACTGTTGGATTCCGACCGGATCATGTCCCTGCGGAAGATACTCGAGAAAGTCGTCGTGACCGACGCCTTACGCGACTACGCCGTTCGGCTGGTCCTGGCGACTCACCCGATCAGTGACTTTGCGACACCGCGAGTCAAGCAATTCATCAAGTGGGGAGCCAGCCCTCGCGCGGCTCAGGCTTTGATCCGGGCAGCCCGAGTGCGAGCATTGGCGGAAGGACGAGTCCACGTTGCCTTCGAAGACATTCGTCATTTCGCCTGCGAAGTCCTCGGCCACCGAATGCTTTTGAACTACGACGGACAGGCCGAAAACCTCGACGTCAACGAGATTGTCCTGGAATGTGTGAAATCATTGTCTGAAACGATGTGACAAGGAAACGATGTTGGCATGACTGCGTTTGTCATCGAATGAAGCTTGTTTGATGTGCCACTGCTTAGGAGTCTTCGAAGAAGCAGTGTCTTCGCTTTTTTCGTTGCGAAGAAAGAGCACTGTTTGACCGAAGACGGTCAAACAGTGGCACAGGACTTTTAGCAGCAACAGGTGACACAATGCTGGCTTGTTGAGTCAGGTTAACGGAATTTTCCAGATTGGTCGGTAATTCATGGAATCAACAAAACAGTTTACATCACTTCTCGATAATTCGACCCTGGGACGAGTCGAGCGGATGCGGCTGTTACCCATGCGGCGGATGACAAATCGCAGCCGGGGTGAGCATCTTGCCGGCAAAGGGGGAACGAGCACCGAGTTCAACGACTACCGCGATTACTCGGCCGGCGACGACATGCGGTACGTCGACTGGAACATCTTCTCACGTCTCAACCGGCCCTACGTCAAGCAGTATCGCCACGAAGAAGAGATGCATGTGGTGATCCTGATCGATGCCTCAGCCTCAATGCGGTTCGGCGAAAAATTCGAGAAGGCGAAACAACTTGCCGCCTGCTTTGCCATCATGGGTTTAATGAATCTGGAAAAGGTCAGCGTCTTCGCCTGCCAACACGCGGGACAGACGCCACAGATCCTGCCCCCCTGCACCGGTCGGATGAGTATGAAACGGATCTTTTCCTTTCTCGAAAATCTTCCTCCCGGTGGTGATTTCCCCATCGACCAAGCGGTGGAAGCGGTCTTGAAACAGCACCGCGGTCGGGGTGTCTGCGTCGTCCTGTCAGACTTCCTCACTTTCGGTGCGATGGAACGTCCGATGAATCAACTCTTCAGTGCCGGACTGGAAGTCTTCGGCGTACAGCTTCTGTGTGCACTGGAACTGAACCCCGAACTCACCGGCGATCTGCGGTTTGTCGATTCCGAAACCGGGATGACTTTGGATGTCTCATCCGTTGGGGATCTCATCGGTTTCTATCATGATCACTTGGCAGGATTACAGGATCATCTCGCGGCCTTATGCCGACAACGAAGCGGACGGTTCATCTGTCTCGACTCAGGCTTACCACTGGAAACGATGCTCTTCGACGTCTTGAAGCGGAAAGGCTGGGTCCAGTAATGCCAAAAGGGCTTCGTCGATCAAAGGGATATTTCAGTATTCAGAGAGGTGAAACTCGATGAGCTGGCCAGGCTTTTCTGCGCTGATCAACGCCTGGTGGTTTCTGCTGCTGGTGCCTTTGATCATTTTCTATTTTCTCAAGTTGCGGCGACCGCGATTTGATATCCCGTCATTGGCACTCTGGCGACAGGTTGTCAGCGATCAACGAGTCAACTCGCCCTTTCAGAAGTTCAAACGAAATTTATTGCTGCTACTGCAAATCCTGCTTTTGTGTTCGCTGATCTTCGGAGCAATGCAGCCCTATCTTTCGACCGGTTCGGAACAGGCTCAGTATCTGCCAGTGCTGATCGACAACTCGGCCAGCATGGCGGCACTCGATGTCCCCAACGGAAAATCGCGACTGGACGAAGCGAAAGAAAAAGTCACCAAGTTGATTGATGATCTGCTGGCCGATCAGCGGCTTTGCCTGATCTCGGTCAATTCCACGGCCCGCAAACTGACCGACTTTACCGACAACAAAAGACTGCTCAAAGAAGCTCTTGCCCGATTGGATATCAGTCAGGTTCCCAGCCGTCTGGAAGACGGCCTGCGGATGGCCCAGGCCATGTCGCGAGTTCAGGCGATCGACACAGTCGTTTTGATTTCTGACGGAAACGTCCCGGCCAACATCGAGTTTGAACTTCCTTACAAATTGAATTTCCAGAAGCTGGAAACGGGCGGAGCCAACGTCGGGATCGTCGACTTCAACGCCCGGCGATCACGAAACGGCTGGGATGTCTTTGCTCGAATCGAAGGAACGAAACAGCCTGACGGATCGAAGAGCGGCCCTCCAACCGCCAAAACATTGTGCGAGTATGAACTGCTGCAGAACGGACAGTCGATCAAGCAGGACACCGTTGCTATCGATGGTGGCAAGGCCGAACGACTGGTCTTCAAGGTCTCGACCTCAATCGCCACATCGCTGGAACTACGAGTGAAACCGGACGGGTTTGATTCGCTGGCCACGGATAACGTCGCCTATCTGGATCTCCCAGCACCGCGGCCGTTGACCGTGTTTTGTCCCCGATCGATGGAGACATACCGGAATGCCCTGGAAAACATTCCTGACATCAATTTGTATCCCGGCACGGACAACGAACCGAAAGCGGTCGATCTGAAATTTGCGGAAGGTCCTCTCTCGACCGGTCCCGAGGCCCGAGTCAGATTCAATGTCGGCTTCATCCCTGACGATTTGTCGAATCTCGCCGAACTGGTCTCGGGCCAGACAGAAGTCGTCGACTGGCGGCGAACTTCACCGTTACTTCAACACGTGCAGCTGCTGGATGTCCAAATCGCCGACGACCCTCAGTTGGCCAAAGGAATTAGCGAACGCGATTTCGAATTGGCGGGTTACGAGATTCTGGCAACCTCTCGTTCGGGACCACTGATTCTCGAACGAGATCTGGAAGGACGATTGGACTACAATTTTCTGTTTAGTACCGACCGCTCGTCACTCGTCTACCGGGTCGGTTTCCCCATTCTGATTCAGAATGCGACCCAGATCGCCGCTCAACGAGCAAACCTCCTCGATGCCAAAGGCCACGCGACAGGAACGTTACCTCCTCAAAGAATTGAACCCGAGACCGAAGTCCACATTGCTGGGCCGAACGGATATACCGAAACGGTCAGAAGCGACAAGAACGGATTTCTGTCGGGTATGGGTGCGCCTTACGTGGGGACTTACGACATCACGGGCGCGGCCGAACCACTGAAAGTTGGGGTCAGCCTGCTCTCCTCCAGCGAAACGGGGCTCAAGGCCGTTGAAAAGTTAATGTTCCCGGAAGTCTCCGTCGAAGCCGCGACATCAGTCCTGAAAACCGACCAGCCGTTATGGCTCTGGTTCGCCGCAGCTGGATTAGTTTTCCTTTTGCTCGAATGGTGGTACTTCCAGAAGCGACCCTCCGGCGTGCCAGGTTAAGCGAACACGAACAAGACGCAGAGAGCCTCTTAATCGTTTAACCCGCAGCCAGCGGCGCAGGCGAATCGGCGTTCAGCCGATTTCTTCAAAAGCGTGCGCAACGATGGAGGGATTTGCGCAACTATAGGAAACACAGCCTGTTTTCGACATTCCAGGGGCATCGAAAGTTGCGCAAGTAGGTGAGCAACGATGGACGAACCGAGCTCAACTGACTCTCGCGGCATTTGCGCAACGATGGGCGGACTGAATTGTGTATTCCAAGAACCATAGCGTGTGGACAAGCCTGTTAAGCCCAGCCAGAACTAACGTTACAGCTTGAGAACCCAAGATTTTTAACCACGGATAACTCGGATTGGCACGGATAAATGCAAAACGCCAAGGAAGTCAATCCTCGTCTTCTCCGATCCGTGACCATCAGTGTTATCCGTGGTTAAATTCTTTCGGATTTGCACTTTAAAAAAATTGCGCAACTTTGGCGGAATTCAGGCCGTTTTCAACATTTCAGCGGGTTTGAAATCTGCGCAACAATGGTGAGCGACTATGTCCATGCCGAGCTTCCCTGGCTGTGTCGGCATTTGCGCAACGATGGACAAACTGAATTGGAAATCCCAAGTACCTTAGGGTGCGGTCGAGCCTTCGAAGCCCCTGCCAACTTATCGAAAAAAAGTTGGCCAAGTTGGCCGAGTTCCGTATTTCATAGGCTTTTTGTAGAGATGAAGTTGGCCAACTTGACCAACTTCATCTGGTCTCGCCGTGTCATCGAGACAGCAACGATTGACCATCCGAAAAACCGATTTAACACGGGACACGGAGGAAGACAGAGAATACGAACTCGGGAAAACAGGAAGCATTTAGCCAGAATTCCTGCATTCGACGTCTTCTCCGTGACCTCTTCCCCTCTGTGTTGAAATTCCTGTTCACTTTGTGACCTTCGCGTCCCTCTGTCCAAAATCCTCTCTTCCGTTCCACTGGAATCCCCCTGCCGAGTAATTTGGTGTCAAAGTTCGCGCCACTTCGAGCCACTTCGATCATTCCTCGTATTTCGTAGGCTTTTCAAAACCATTGTCGGATTTTCCTCGGTAAAAAAGTTCGCGCGACTTCACCTGAGTTCACCCGACTTCGATCGAGTTCGAATCTACTATTACTCCCTGACCAGCCGGGTAGCGTAAACTCCCGGACTCTTCGTCCTCTTCAGTCAGGCTGTCGACAGGCCGCCGGGAAATTTGGTGTCACAGTTCGTTCAAGTTCGATCGACTTCGACCATTCCTCGTAATTTAAAGGGTTTTCGCGATTATTTTCCCGCTTTTCGGGGTGTTCGAGTTCGATCGACTTCGACGCAGTTCGACCGGCTTCGATCAAATTGGAATCCACCATTACTCACAGGCGCGCCGAGTCGCGTAAACTCCCGGACTCTTCGTTCTTTTCAGTCAGGCTGTCCACAGGCCACTCAGGAAATTGGTATCAAAGTTCGCGCGAGTTCGAGCCACTTCGATCATTCCTCGTATTTCATAGGCTTTTTCAAGTCGTTTTCCATTTTTTCGTCGTAAAAAAGTTCGCGCGACTTCACCAGACTTCGCGCGAGTTCGATCAAGTTTGTCTTTCTCTTCTTCGTGTTTTCGAACTTTCGTGCTTTCGTGATCAGTTTTTATCTTTAGTTCGCGATAAGCAAAATCACCAAGAGGATCACGAAAGAACAAACAAATGCAGCCTTCTTGAGGCATCGTCTCCTTACCCCGCACAGGACTCGACCGCACCCTGCGGGCAAACATCGAACCCACAAGGACCAGCCCGCACCTCAGGTCGGTTGCGGGGGCGGTCCGTTTTCAATGAATTCCGAGTTGCCAAAGATCAAAAGCGATGTCGTACATCACGGAGCCGCAACGGCTTGGAAAGGTGAACGGAGCAAGTGGAAAATAGACCAGATCAAGAAGCGAAATCGGTGTCCTGATCTTTCTGCTTACTACCCTCTCCAGCCAACTCTCACGACCCGAGGTTTGCCTTACCCCGATTTATTTAAAAAAATAAACAAACGACAAATTTATTACATACAATCACGTCGCTTGTCAATAGAAAAAACACGACAATTTTCTTAACGTTTGGAAGGTGATGACGAAACTTGTTCGACGAGGGAAGGCGATCAACAAAGAATGAGCCTAACCCGTCACGACGGTTCACTGAGAAATATTTTATGCCGACACAATTTCGCCTGAAACTCCAGCCATAGACCACGATTTCAAGTAATCGGTTTGCCATGATTTCACTTCACGTGGCGCAGACAGGCTGAATATTGATTGGCCGCAGCACGTTCAACAACCTGCCGCGCGACGCCTTTTTGGATAACACACGTTCTCCACGAGATCAATTGTTTTGGTGGACATTTGACAATCTGGTTTTTAGTAGCCATATTTGTGCATGCAAGCCGAAGCAAAATGAAATGAAAACGATATGCGATTAGACGGCGCTCGGCAGAATTAACTGCTCAGGAGCAGGAAGGATCGCGACAAAGTGGACGCGCTTACTCAAGTCGTAAGACTCGCACCATACCTTCATTCGGGATTCCTTGTTCTGGCTGCGATAGCGATTGCCTCTTACGTCTATCTGGTTCGCCATGTGGTTGATCGCCAAATTAGAATTACTGAACCCGTCCTCAAGGCCGTGTCGGCGTATCGATGGCTCCCGATTACCGCGTGCGTGCTGGCCACTGCTGGTCTGGGAACAGAAATTCTTCGTGTCTTCAGACCAATAGATGCCAAAGAGCACGACAGCAAGCTTGATCCGTTAGACGCACTTAGCGAGCGAGTGCAAGAACTTGAAGGCGCCCTAAGGCTCAAATCTGGAAATTCACCGGAAGCGTTTATTCGTGTTAATGTGAATACTAAAAAACTCTTCGCAACCACCGACTCACACGGGCTGGTCGATGGCGTTACAAAAGAACAAGATGGACTGTACAAAATCCACTTCAAGAATGAGCTAAAAAAAGGATACGCAATTGTTGTTTCTGCAACTACGGGGTATGCGACGGTAACTGCCAATACCGTAGATTCAGTGATGGTGAAAATCTTTGATGCGGCCGGTGTATACAAGGGCGACTGTGAATTCTTTATCGTTATCTTCGGAAGCATTAAGACAAACTGAATCACAACCTAGAAATAAAAGTAGATAACGCAATTGCCTTAGAACACGGAACGGTGTACCGTTCGTTTAATTTTAACGTTATATGAAAAAAGCGAATGAGCACGCCGTTTGGCCAACTCGACGAGGTAATGAATCTGAAGGAGACACTCTCCACAGAGACCGACCGGGGTTGCGCCTTGCACGCCGCTTCCTACTTGGACAATGAACTGGGAGTAATGCTCGCGGCGCATTTTGTCGACGACACAAAGACGTGCAATGAACTCTTCGAAGGAACGGGAGGTCTCGCTACGTTTTCCGCTCGCATCGCTATTGCTTTTGCTTTGGGCCTGATTCCAAAAAACGTGCGAAACGATCTAACGCTGATTCGGAGAATTCGAAACGAATTTGGCCACAACCCAAGACAGATCGGATTTGACCATGATGCAATCGCGAATCGATGCCGCGAACTGTACTTCCGATGGGAGAGACTGGATCGCCCCCCACGACGATTTTTTGAAAACGCCGTTTTTGCCGTCGCTTCACAGATTCATTCAGCGAAATGGTCTGCCAAACGCCCTGTAGCGCCGAAAGAAATCGAGATTAAAGAAGAACACCGGGAAGAACACCGCGAATACGTCGAACGACTATTGGCGGCGATTACACAGGAGAGCCAAAAGAGTACATAACAATCGGTTTATCCAGAGACGCGGGCCGCGCGCATGCTGAAGTCAACGTTGGAAGGCTGCGGTCCGTTTAACCACGTGTTTAGCTGCCGGAGGCGTTCATGTCGCATGTGTTCATCAGCCACGCTGAAAAGGATCGACCGCAAACAGAGCGCCTTTGCGAGCTGTTAGCGTCGAATTCGATTCAAACCTGGGTATCGTTTAGAGATATCAGGGCAGGAACACATTGGGACGAGGAAATTGAAACCGCATTGGGGTCCGCCAATGCGGTTGTAGTACTGGCAACAGTAAATTCGGTGCAATCCAGGTATGTCCGCGCTGAAGTTGAAGGCGCGTTATCGGAACAGTTGACCGTGGTCCCGGTAATTATTGGCGACGTTTCGGTGCCACTCCGTTGGAGAGCGTTGCAGTCTGTTCTGTGGAATGGCGACGCTGATGCAACAGTCGCGTCCCAGATTTGCAGAGCACTGCCACCCGCAGCCCAAAGTACATTCGCCAGTCAATTAGAGGACCCGACGAAAGAAATCGATCTTCGCAATCTGATACTTGCCCATCCTGAGTGGCTGCCCATCGAATTCAACATGCACTTGCAGTACCGGTATTTACAGAATGCAGAAACTTCGAAGGGCTGTTTCGTCGATTGCTTCGCAGCAAGAATGGATTCGAGCGGTCCACGCGCATATCTCTACTTCCTAGGCTCGCCATACGCGGAACCGTTTGATGCTTTTGGCGCACCCACCCCTACAACACACGCTCTTGTTGAGAGGATGCAACGCCATGTCGAGTGGCTGACAACTGAAATGTCGGACCAACATCCGCTGGCGCCAAACAATTTTCTAGGCTACGATGTTCAATGGCGATTTGGCCCGACAACAAATCGGTACAAAATTATTTCCATCAATGCCTTGATCGGCCGCCGAAGGCATTTCGAACGCGATGAATCCAATAATGCACGCTTTCTCGTTGCTTCGCCCTTGGGATTGAACTCGCTAAGTCATCGCGTATCGGCCGAGTTGATCAGTTACGACCGTGTGTTGGAGTCGGTGCGGATAGAATCGGAAGGACGATCGGCGTGGTATCGGAGATATCTACGCGAGTCAGATAAGCGAGAACAATAGTAACACACCTAACAATCGCATGAACCGGATCGGCGAGAAAAACAAAAGACGTTCTACTTTTCACATCCGCAACCGCAAGAACCAGAAACAAATGAGTGAAATGCGGGCACCGAACACGAAATTCAAAACGTCTGGCGAATACGCCGCCGGTTAATTTAAATATGCGGCATCATGAAAATCGCTTCTGCAGTCGTCGAAGACGCAAAAGACATTGCCTCAGTACACATCCACTCCTGGCAGTCTGCGTACGCCGAGATCCTGGATCATAAGTGGCTTACCGCACTCTCGATCGAGACAAGGGCTAGGTGTTGGGAAGAGATCATCGAGGCCAACGATTCAAAAACGGTCGTGTCGCGCCACGAAGGGCGTGTCACAGGATTCATCAGCTTTGGCAAGTGCCGAGATGAAGGTGCAACCGCTGCGCAAGGCGAAATATGGGCTTTGTACACCGCACCGGAAGTATGGGGTCAGGGAACCGGCCACGCCCTAATCGAACACGCAGCATCCGCGCTTCGCGGTGCGGGCTTTACATCCATGTCGCTTTGGGTGCTCTCAGCCAATCATCACGGCGTCAAGTTCTATGAGGGCCGCGGCTTCAAACGTGTACCAGGAAGCGAGAAAGTATTTGAACTCGGCGGCCGGCACGTTAAGGAACTCAAATACGTGCGGCAGCTCGACAGGAAGGAATTAACATGAGCGCCACTTTGGTAATCGAGAATTATACGGGGACAAGTATCGATCGTTAGCGCAATTCCAGCTGAAATTCGCGACCGACAGCATGGGCGGCTCGCGCTAGTGCGTCGAGGGTCACCTTCGTGTTTTAGTGGCCTCGTAATCGATCCAGTTGTGACCGGATTGTCTTGAGTTTCCTCGCAAACGCAGACTTTGTCAGTTGTTGAGCCTCCATGGCCGCAGCAAGCTGGAATGCAATCACCCGCGTCGCCGCTTGGTTTGTGCATTCTTCGTAATGTCCTTGCTCGCGAAGACAATCATCGAATCGTGGGGCGATTCGGCCCTTTTCCGAATTTGTTCGCTGCATCATTTTGCTGATTGTCCCCATTTACATTTGCTAAGGGGTGCGAAATCTAGCGCCTTTCGTTCATCGCTAACCTGCCACGATCAATCCAGCCAGTTTTCGACCCGTAATCGTGGTACGCGATCAAAGTCTGTCCGGTTGGCGGATAACAACAACGATTCGTTAACCAGCGCGATAGCAGCGATCTTCAGGTCCATCGAACCGATACGCAGCTTCTGCCTGCGAAGTTCGTCAAATTCATCAGCCGCAGCTTCATCAAATCCTGCGATCTCGAATTCTTGAAAAAACTGGAACAGATGGGTTAGTTCTCGATAGCCGACAACTTGCCGTTGAGCAGTCTTCTCCTTCGCGATCACCGCTAACCAACCACGCATGCGTTCTTCGACGGTGATAATCGTAACACCGATGACTTCGGATTCTGGAAGCGAAATCAGACGATTCATCATGCGACGACCGCGTTCGCTATCCGGGTACTTCAGAAAAGTCGCATGGTCCGAGTCGAGAAGAATCATTCAATCGGTTCCCCTTTTCGCGCCGCTTCTCGTTCGGCTTCGCGTGTTCGATTGCACTCTTCGTCGACTTCCCGCATGAAGTCGCTGTCACGAAACATCCCAACAACTTTACGCCAGTCCTTTCGAACCGGTTTGGCACCAGTCGTTCTGACCGCGATCTCCAATGCCTCGACTCGTTTTGCAAGGGATTCAAGCGATAATTCATTCATTTTAGCGTCCTGCGACCGACTTATTCGTTTGTGTAAGGATTCTACGCTGATTAATCCATTTCGTGAAATCTCGCTGTCAAAATTATGAGCCAGGAGCCCGGGAACGGAACTTGGCTCGTCAAGCAGATGCTTCAACTTGGCTTGGTGTGATTCGTGAGACGGAAGAAACATGTCAATGACAGGGCTTAATTGATCTCTGGCAAACTCGACTTGGCGTCGGAGCCGATGTCCTCGATGACGATGTTTTCTTCACGCGATAAAATCAGCTTTTGCTTTTCGTAGTCTTTCGTCTGGATTCTTTCTGCGGCAATAACGGGCGATGTAACTTGATCAAACCAGACGGTCGTTTCGATGATTGACGTCCAATTCACCGTTTTCTGCGTCCCCCCTGCATTAATAACGTTGATGGGCATTGTGACCTTTAGATTCCGCGCATGCGGCATCGTCAATCGACCTTTCTGGTAATCGACAATACGCTCTTGATTAATACGCTCGTACTTCTGCCTCACACCAGGAAAGATCCTCAGGAACTTGGATTCGGACTTGATGTCGTGCCCAAGTTTCAATTCCCTTAAACCGCGTTTACTGCTGTTTCCCCAAGCGCGTTTGAGCTTGTCGAGCGGTTGCTCGTTTTCCATTAAATCCTTTTCGGGGACTAAAAACTTCAAAAAATTGACGTCATCTTCGCCCCTCAATGTTGTCTGGATCTTCAATTCGACCCAACGACATTTTTCACCGTCTTCCATGACCGTGCCGACGAGAGAGTATGTTACTTTTTGGGTAAATTCAGGGACTTGACGGACTTGCCCGTCGGCTTCTTGTTTGTCGGTATAAGAATATCTGATCCACCAGCCGTCTTCGGGCAATTTCGGCGATTGTTCTTCTGCCCGCCCGCAGAGGTAAGGAATCAACACAAATCCCAAAGCGATCACGACCATGCGAATCCATTTCATGCTTCGTCAACTTTCAATCAAGGGCGCCATAAAAGATCGGATGGCGACTCGACACCACTGCCAGAGTATCTCTCGCGCCATTCGAGTCAACTCCGGGACACACCATTGATGCAATGGCATCTCAGCACGGTACCATTTCAAGAAATCCTGGTGTTGCCTTAGCCGCAAAGCGGCGCAGAAATGCAGCCTGGGATTTCAACCCCAGGAAAGTTCCGAATCGGAAGATGTTCAGCCCTGAAAAGGGCAGCGAATTCCTGCAGCGATCTTCAATCCCGAATTCGAACAAGGATCGATCTCCCCGAAAATCCAAAAATTTTCGTTTTTTTCTGATTTTTCCCGTTGCCTCATGCGAGCACCGGCCTAAAACCATGACGACTTGTACACGTGAACGCTTTACCGCCTGATTGACATCGTGATTTCGATCAAGAGGCATGCGTCGCTGTCGAGTGGATCGTCGCCGTTAATACTGAATACCAATAGAGTTATCGAAAATGAAATTCCTGAATTCTTGCATCTCCGCTGTTGTTGTTTGCTCGGTCGTTGCCAGCCAGGCCAATGCTGATGTTTTGATGCTCGCTTCCGGGAATGGCGCCCGTGACACTGTCGCGGTGACAAACCTGAATTCGTTTGACGGCGTTGGTAACACGATTGTTGAAAGTCAGCGAGACACCAGCCGTGCCGCTTCGGTGTTTGTTCCAGGTAGCTTGATTAACAAGTCCAGCCAGGGTGCCTGGTTGATGACCCAAAGCGTTCGCCACTACAATGCACCACGTCCACATCAGGCTTCATTGATGACGTTGGCTGGCGCTGATCACAAAATTACCCCGATCCCACCGGTTGGAACAGAACTCCGACCCGTTTCGACATTCGAACAGTTTGTCCAGATCTTTAACGGTCATAAGGACAGTGAACCAGTTCAGGCCATGGTTAACGGTGAAATCAATCCGAAGACATCGAACATGTCGCTGGTTGGCCTGCTTGCCACCGGCCTGGCAGGAATCACAGGATTGATCACGGTAAGCCGCCGTGCATTCTTCAGCCGTCCAACCCGATAACCCGTTCATTCGACTCGTTCTTACAGGATCGGCGACAACTTCCCGACCTCGAAACCAAACGACCCCGGCGATAAGCTGGGGTCTGTTCGTTTCACGGACGATGATTTTTTATGCTTCCACGCGAGGCGGCGCCATGACCGCAGAATCGCAGATTCGTCTGGGAATCTATTCGCATCTTGCTGCGACCATGGTCTGCGAAGCTTTCTCGCTGACTGATCGAGGCCTGCTGATCTCCCACGAAATCTCTCGGGCTTTCTACGGTCTTGTTACCATCCTGATGTTTCCAGCATTTTGTTGTTGCCTGGTATGCCCAATGGTCGTGATTGCACGCGTGATCAAAATGCGCAAGCAGCACACTGCTGTGATCATTGCACTGGTCTCCGAAGCGATCGTATTTTGGTTGTGGTTCGAGGCGCTTGCGCCGTCTGTGAGCGAGTACAGCTCCTGATCAGTAATAAATTCGAAAGAATTTAGCCACAGATTCACACTGAACCACACAGATATAGAGGAAAATCCCAAGGTAAACGGTTGAAAAACTCGTTTGCGTGTATTTTCCTTTTCCGCATTTATCTGTGTGACTCTGCGTGCATCTGTGGCAAATTCTCTTTGCTTTCGATTTGCGCACTGAGAATGGGCCGTTTTTTGCCAGCGGTGACTTCCGCTATTATGCCGTCAAACTGCCGAAAGAAATATCCTGATTCATCTTGAGGGCCTTCATTCCGAAGCATCTATGACCCGTAGCGGAAAGAGATCGGACTTTGTGTGCTGTTTTTCCATGATGCTGCGAAGTTTACTGACGATCTCAGGGTTCTGATCGGCTACATTCGTTGTCTCGGAGGGGTCCGACGCCAGATTGTAGAGTTCGATTTCACGGGTCCCTTGGGCCTTGGAATTCTTGCCCAAATTCAAGTTTAGTCGTATCGCTTTCCAATCTCCGACACGGACAGACTGTTGCCCACCGTACCCAGGCGATTCGCGATAAAGGAACGAACGTGGCTCCTGCTGCTGACCCAACAGGGTCGGTGCAAAGCTGATCCCATCAAGTCCATCCGGAGTCGATTGCCTGGCACCGATCAGTTCGAGCAGTGTCGGCAGCCAATCCTCGAAACCTGTGACTCGGTCTGAGGTACTTCCTGCCGCGATTTGGCCCGTCCAGCGGACCAGGCAGGGCTCGCGGAAACCCCCTTCGTAAAAGGAACCTTTCCGACCTCGCAGTCCAGCAGCACTTTCGAAGAAATCGGTGTCGGTACCCCCCAAACGGTCATAAAGCGGTCCATTGTCGCTCGTGAAGATGACAATCGTCTGTTCGTCGAGGCTCAGTTCTTTAATCAGTGACAGAAGTCTGCCGACGTCGCGGTCCATGCGAGTAATCATCGCCGCATACGCGGCGCGCGGCTGGCGATGAGGCAGATAACCTCGGTCGCCAGCGTATGGCGTTTCCGGGAAGCTGCCGGCGTATTCGTTGACTGAGTCGTCAGGGACTTGCAAGGCGAGATGCGGCACAGTCGTGGGATAGTACAGAAAAAACGGGCGATCTTTGTTCGCCCGGACAAATTCCAAAGCTTTTGCTCCGATGAGATCGGGAGCGTATTCCTTGCCCGTGAATCCCTGATAGTTCTTCGGATCGTCAGCATCCACATCGGCTGCCAGCTTCTGGTATGCGGAAAACTTCGGATTGTCGAGCGGGATCTGCATGTCGTTATCCCAGAGATGAGTCGGATAATGATTGTGGGCGACCGCCTGACAGTTGTACCCGAACCAGCGATCAAAACCCTGTTTGAGCGGGTCGCCGGTGCTGCCGAACGGTCCCAGGCCCCATTTGCCGAACCCGCCAAGCGTGTAGCCATGCTTCTTCAGAGAAAGGGGCAATGTAAGAAAGTTCTCTGGCACCGGCATCTGACCTTCAGTGAAGCCTTTGGCTTGCTGGTTGTCCCGAATATATCCATGGCCAGGATGCATGCCGGTCATCAACACACACCGCGACGGAGCACACACGTTGCAGCCCGAGTAATGATTCGTGAACTTCATCCCTTCATGGCAAAGACGATCGATGTTCGGAGTGCGAATCTTTTTCTGCCCGTAACAGCCGAGGTCGCCGTATCCGAGATCGTCAGCCACAATGAAGACGATGTTTGGTATTCGTTTGGCATCTCCTCGTGCTGGCTTCCCGACAGCCTGTTCATCAGCTGCAGCCAATGACGACATGAAAAACCCTAAAATGAAGGCGGCCAGCGGCTTGACGAGGATTTGATTCATTAAACATTTTTCCAAAAAAATTGATCCCGAAGTGCCGAGAGTGTCGTAGATCGTTAGTGGCGCGTGCGCGATGGATTCCTTCACGAACGTTTAGCGATGTAATATTCACGAACGAGTTGTTCAAAAGCTTCCAGGCGTTCACGGGGAATCCCCGCCAGAAGCGCTTTCATTCGCACCCAATCCAAGTCGAGTTGTTTGGAATTCGTCAGAAGGACACCGGGAATATCTTCTTGATCCCATGGTCGAAACGCGATGACTGCCTCAGTCAGCCGTTGTTGAATCCGCTTGTTGGCTGGCGAGTTGTCGCTGGATGAATTCACGAATGCACCGATGTCCTTCTTGTTCCCGTAACTCGCGCAGCTGATTTCGAGCGGGTAATTCGCGCGCCGTGGCTGCAAATAAGTCAACCGTGTTCCAGATTCCATCCAATGCCAGAATTCGGTCTCGGTAGCTCAACGACCGATCCGCCTCGATCGCTCGCCGCATCCGTTCAATGTCGGACGGAAATTTAATGGGAATTTGAAGCATCTAGACGGCTCTCTGAATTGAACATGCCTGCGAAAGATTTTACTCCTCAATCGGTTCTATCGCCAGACTCGCTTCGACGACTGGATCTCGCGGGTTCTCAGCGGTGAATGTCGTCATGACATGCTGGTGCATTGGTCGACTTTGCTAATTGCTTCCGACGCTGGCAG
>CAIULL010000057.1 GCA_903899985.1 uncultured Schlesneria sp. | reverse complement strand
TGACGCACCTCGGCTCGCCAAAGAGAAGCGGTCGAATTCGAAGTCGGTCGAAGTCGCGCGAAGTCGGGTGAACTCGCGCGAACTTTTTTACGACGGAAAAATGGGAATTGGCTTCGAAAAGCCTATGAAATACGAGGAATGGTCGAAGTCGCGCGAACTCGCTCGAACTTTGGCATCAATTTTGACAATCGCTGGATGACGGCAGCGAAGAATCCGCAGGAGGGCCGAAGCGGCAGAGAGTCGTTATGAGAAAGTAGACAATAGACAATTCAGGAAGAGTCCGAGGGCTTACGCACCTCGGCTCGCCTTGAAGAAACTGTCGAATTCGAAGTTCGCCAACTTCGAATTCGTTAAAAAGCCTATTAAACAGGGAACTTGGCCAACTCGGTCAACTTGGCCAACTTTTTTAAATGCCGCTGGTGACCTGGTTATCGTTTGAAGCCAAGAACAATGACGCCTAGTCCGACCATGGCGATGCCGAGCCATTCTCGTAGATTGGGACGTTCACCCAGGAAGATTGTCGCGAAAATTGCGACCATGACCAGACTCAGTTTGTCGACAGGTGCCACTTTGGATGCCGCGCCGACTTTGAGGGCTCGGAAATAGCAAACCCAGGAGGCGCCTGTCGCCAGACCTGACAGGACAAGAAAAAACACGGTCCGCGGTGTCAGACTCAATGGGTTTCGCCATTTGTGGGTGATTCCGACAAACATTGCCAGAATCCAGAAAATGACGAACGTACGGACGAGTGTCGCATAATCCGAGTCGACACCTTCCAGTCCAACTTTGGCAAAGATGGCGGTCATGGCCGCGAAAAACGCAGAAAGCAGTGCCCAGGTAAACCAATCATTCGTGGAAATCATTGCGATTCTCGCACAGGAAATAAGACGTCAACTTCCGAGATACTGACTTCGCCAAATCGTGATGACCAGGATTATTGCATTCACATCCCGCAATTCGACACAAGATATTTACCATCTTAGAGTTAAGTCGTCGCAGTAAAAAATTGAACCGTTGGCCAGGCAAACACGCAATTGCGACTGGCGCAGACCCTCGCTTTTGCGACAGTATTACAGCTTATCGAGCAACGCTTTCAGAAAAAGAGAAACCCCTTGTTTTACAGGAATCTGTAAAACAAGGGGTTTGCAATGTCGACAGAGCTCCCCGACTAGGGCTCGAACCTAGGACCTAGCGGTTAACAGCCGCTCGCTCTACCGATTGAGCTATCGGGGAAAAGGTCGTCACGTGCCATGTGATATTGAATTCTTCGGTTTGATGCAAGTGCACACGGCAGAACATTATTCTCTCCGCTTCATCGGCAAATTTCAATCAGAAGCGGGACTTGAAATCCACGAAAAATGTTCGATCCGGGATTGGCAGGATTCGATCGATCAAAACCAGGCACTAGGCGTTGCGTCCGCGTTCCAACTGGAATAGCGCCTTTGCCAGCGGTGCGGGCGGTGAACCCACGTCAGGGCTTGGATTTCCTTCGATCTTGGCGTCGGTGACGATCTCTGGAGTCGCAACGGGTCGCAGTTTTGCCGAGGTGAAATTCGGTATTCGAAAGGGAATTGTGGGTGATTCGGCGGTTAAACTGGAGGCACTCGGATTTGGCGAGGTTTCGGCAGCCGATTTCGACTTATCGAATTGCAGGACGTTTTCCTTAAGATCCCCCTGAGAACGAGAAGATATGGAGGTCGTTGTCGTCAAGTCGCCGCGAGAAACGGACACCGACGTAAGTTCTTCTGGAATAACGCCTTTCAGTGACCCGGCTTTGTTCAAAATCTCAAGCAATGATTTTGGTGGAGTCCGATCACTGGACGCAGGTGTCTTCGGAGTCGGCATCTGAATGACGTCGATCACTTCTGGCGTTGTGTTGACATCCGCTGAACTGACGTCATTCGCATCAACCGCAAGAACGCGACGAAGCAAGATAGCGGCACCGACCAATGATCCAACGATCAGAAAAATGACGAGTACTCGAATGAACGAGAATTTTGGTTGCTCGTCGTCCAGGGACTCGTCCGTGAGAGAGGATGAGGCGACTGAATGGGATGACATATCTTCCCCGTCTTCAGATTCTTCCTCTTCGCTCGACTGTATCAACTCATCAGACGTCGATTCATCCACTTCGGTCATTTCAGCAGCCGATGTCAGCGACGCCTGATTCGCCGTATTTTCGGAGGCCTTGTCGTCTTCTGTAGTGAATTCGTCGTCTGAAGCGGCGAGGAGGTCGCCAAACTTCTGGCGGCTTGGGTCAAGCGTATCGAATTCGTCGGCGTAAGAGTTTTGTTCGAGTTGGCGAAGGTCTTTTACTCGGCGGGCCTGGTTGTTGAAGCCAAACTGTGATGCCAAAGCTGTTTCGCGATCGATGGGCGACGGCAAAAGAGCAGGCAGTCGATGCTTTTTGATTTTGCCCGGTTCGAAAACAATGATTGATCCGTCCTGCAATTGCACGGCCTTCTTGGCCGCTTCAGAACTTTGACGGCGGGGAACATCCGGCGTGATGACGTGTGTATTTGCCAGGAGCGCCATCGGCTGTCCTAACGCCTGAACAAGATAGCTTGCATTGGCTTCATCGGGAGGGAGCCTGAGCACCAGCGGATATTCAACGACATTCAGTAAAGCAACCTGGGTAAATGATCGTCGACCGGTATCCGAGTAATCGGCGCGCGTCACGCGTCCTCGCCCCGCGGAAACATCGCTATAGTTACGTTCCGGGGGATTTGGCCGTTTCGATTCGACCAACAACAGGTCGCCTGGCAGAACAGGAGAATCAACTTTGTCTGAGAAAATCTCCGTCTGGCTGGCTCGTCCTCGCCGGATAATTCGTATTGCCGATGATGCATTGGCGGTAAATCCATGAGCACAGCGAACGACCGAATGAAGCTTGAGCGTTGTCGGAGTGAGCCGGTAGGTTCCGGGCCTTTCAACTTCACCCATGATCGAAACGTAAAGTTCATTGACGCTGTTTGCCGCCGGAAATGAAACGACTTTCGCCGATGGCGATGTGACTTCCTGGGCAGTGGCCGAAATTGACGACAACGCAGCACTGCATGTCATCAGAACGACAAACATCAATCGGAAGACTCGCGAACTCATGGTTCGTCCTCGGAGCCCAGACGGCCAACCAACACCGATCTACGACACATTCGGAATAATCGGCACTCATCGCCGAACTCATTCAGAGATTCCGCAGTCGTGTGAAGAAGAAAGGGGGTTCCAGCCGAGCGAACGAGAAATTGAAATGAAGATCGGCCAATTGAACCGGAGAAAACCAAAGATCGGCAGACTCGGCTGGTGCGTTGGCGGGCTTCCAAAAGAGGTGCCACTGCCTGACAGACTTCGGTCAAGCAGTGCTCTTTCAACGACAAAATGAGAAGACGATGGTTTTCAGAAAGAAGAGGTTTAAAACAGTCAACTTCAAGATTTTACGCGAACAACAGATCGGCTGAGAGACTTCTGAAGTTGTTCATCAATTATCGGAGGGGCGGGTTAGTGTCCCATGGAGACGCTTCGCTTTTTGGCAAGTTCTTCCGGATCGGGCTGACTGTGTTGAATCCAGTTTGGCATAGTAGAGCCGAGCCACATTCCGAGAAATGCTGCCGCCAATCCGTATAGATGTGGAGGGACGCATCGCCAGAGGTTTTCGCTTTCTTCCAAGTAGATGTATTCGGTTGCCAGCCAGACGGGGACGCCGATCAGAATCGAGAAAATCGCCCCTTGGGTGGTCGCTCGAGGCCAGTAGATCCCACACACAAGCGGCACGAATGCAACGACGAGCGTCACTTTGTATCCACCTTCGACCATTTCATACATCGTGCTTTTGGTGTTCAGCGAGATGCGCGTCGAGATAATCGCCACGAGGATTAATACTGCTCGCAGCACCCACAACATCGTCGAATCTTTAAAGTGCTTTGTAAACTGCTGTAGAACGTTTTCCGTCAAAAGACTGGCAGGCGCCAATAGAGTTCCGCTGGCGGTCGAAAGGATCGCTGACAAGACCGCACCGAAGAACAGCACCTGACACCAGATGGGGGTGTCGTTCAAGATGAGCATCGGGAGGATTTTTTGAACCTCACGAGGATCGGATGCCTGAAAGTGAGCCACATAATCTGTATCGATGACTGTCGCGGCGAAGGCGATGAACATGGGAACGAACGCGAATCCAAAATAAAAGAGTCCACCAGCCAGCGTTCCGGTAAACGCAGTCTTTTCATCTTTGGCGCTGGTCACTCGTTGAAACACGTCTTGCTGAGGAATCGACCCGAGCGACATCGTGATGAATTCACCAATGAACGCCATCCAGGCTGACGCGGTGATATGCGGAAACAAGGTCAGCTTTCCCTGGCTGTGTGCTTCTGCCAGCACCACGTTGAACCCACCCGCTTTATTACCCAGTAAGATTGCGACAATGATTAATCCGATCACGATGGCCGCCGTCTGAATAACATCCGTTAATGCAACCGACCACATACCGCCAAACAAGGTATAGATCGTGACAATGACTGAACCGATCAGGATTGATTGATTGAGAGTGATTCCGGGAAACAGCACGTTGATGACGAGGCCGAGAGCCGAAAGTTGGGCGCTGGTCCAACCGAGATACGAGCTGGCGATCCCCAGCGAAGTAATCACTTCCACAAACTTGCCGTATCTCATGTGGTAGTAGTCGCCAATCGTCATTAATCCCATGCGATAGAACGTACGGGCAAAGAAAAAGGCAACCAGAACAAGGCAGGTCGACGCGCCGAATGGATCCCCCGAAACGAACCCCAGCCCCTTGTGGGCAAACTTGGCAGAAACCGACAGCACCGTTTCGGCACCGAACCAGGTGGCGAATACACAGGCAAAACTCATGTACAGAGGCAGCGACCTCCCCGCAACCATAAAGTCCTTTGCGCTATGCACTCGCGTCGCAGCGTAAAGCCCAACGGCAACCGTAGCCACCATATAAACAATTACACACCCAATCAGCATCGTCTGCTCTCCAGGATATCCAAACTCTCGGTACGAGAAATTCGTCGGGTATGCTAGCAACCCTGTTGAAAAAGCAACATTTCCAGAACGATTTGTATGACCTGAAAATTAAAGCAACGGCAGAACCTCGCCGTCACAAATGCGCTGCGGCCGGTTCAATCGGTCGCGAAGTTCTTCTCTTGGAGAGATTCCCATCGCATGAAAAATCGTGGCGTGGACATCAGGCGGAGTACACGCCTGCGACTTGGGAAACGCCCCTTTATCGTCACTGCTGCCGTAAACCTGGCCACCTTGTATTCCGCCTCCGGCCATCGCCATCGAATAGACGTACGGATAATGGTCTCGACCGGCCGCAGCGTTAATGTTCGGAGTCCGTCCGAAGTCGGTCATGACAACGACCAGAGTTTCCCCCAATGATCCTCGATCGCTGAGGTCCTGAAGCAGCGCCGAGGTGGCCTGATCGAACACAGGCAGCAGGCGTTTCTTTAATCTGTTAAAATTGTCCCCGTGCGTGTCCCACATGTCCCCTGCAGCACCGTTGAGGTCGCCGGCGGCAAGACAGACCTGAACAACCGGAACTCCGGCTTCTGTCAAACGACGTGCCAATAACAAACTGTGACCGCCAATATGTTGGCCGTACATTTCGCGAATTCTGGGCGTTTCTCGCTCCAGGCTGTACGCTTCTTTCACTGCTGAACCCGAGAGAATGTCTTCGGCCAGATCGTGAAAATACTGAAAGCTGGCATGTTCTGTCGTTCGACGCGAATCCGGTTCTAATGCGGCCATCAGGTTCCGTCGCGTGGTCAACCGCAGAACGTCGACATCATTCAGGTTAAGGACTTCCGCTCCCAGCGACCGTGAGACCCCTTCGAACGCTTGCCCGGTTGGAGTCCTGATAACGATTGGCTCCGCTTGCACGCCCAGCCAACCACCGTATTCACCCGCTTGCAGCGTCCCGTTATCGACCAGCGGATAGGGTAATCGGACGGCGGAAGGGACTCCTTTCGGAGGCGATCGAAACTTCGTGACCATTGCGGGGAGTGATGGCCAGTCGGCAGGTTCCGGCGGAATGTTTCCGACTCGCGGTGGTTTGTGGCCCGTCAAATTCCAGTACATTCCTCGACCATGCGCGGGATCGTCGTGATGAATCGAACGGATGATTGCCAGCTTATCGGTCTGTTGCGCAAGTCTCGGGAGATGTTCGCTAATCTGGATTCCGGGCACGCACGTTGAGATCGGTGAAAACTCGCCACGAATTTCGACGGGGGCATTCGGCTTGAGGTCGAAGGATTCCAGGTGGCTCATACCACCCCAAAGATAAACAATGATGCACGACTTGGCTTTGCCCGGGACCGATAATGAGGGCTGAGCACTGGCTGATTTCAGCTGCAGATAACTGGGAACCGACAATCCGCACAGCGAAGCACCGGTCTCCAGTACTCGACGGCGCGAGATCAGATGTCTTGTGTTAGTTCGAAAAGGTTGGCGGGGCATCACGGGCAGATCTCGATGGCGGGGGCAGGACAGCGAGCATGTTGCATTATCGCAAATTTGGAAACGTAACGAAATGCCTGTCGTGCTAGACACCGCGTGCCACACGAGTTATCAACATCGCGAGGTTCCAGCTTGCATTTGTAGCGGATCATCGATTGATCGGAATCACGACATTGAAAAACAATAATATCATGTCTGACGACACCTGTTAGACGACTTTTTGGAGCAAGCTCGATTCATGAAATATCGTCGTCTGGGAAAAACGAACTGGAATGTCAGCGAAGTTGGTTACGGCATGTGGGGCATGGCCGGATGGACGGGCTCCGATTTGGATGAAGTGAATCTCGCATTACGCCGATCCGTGACCTTGGGCTGCAACTTTTTTGATACCGCCTGGGGTTATGGTGCGGGAAAAAGCGAAGGGATTCTTGGTGATCTCGTTCGTGATTTCCCCGACAAAAAGTTGTATACAGCCACGAAGATGCCTCCCAAAAACTGGAAGTGGCCAAGTCGTCGCGAATATTCGCTCGATGACTGTTTTCCGCCTGATCATATTGAAGAATACGTCACAGCCAGCTTGAAGAATTCGGGATTGCCTTCGTTCGATCTAATGCAGTTTCACACGTGGGAAGATGGCTGGCTGAAGGATGACCGCTGGTATCACAAAATGACCGACCTTAAGTCACAAGGATTGTTTCATGCGATTGGTATCAGTCAGAACCGTTGGGAACCGTGGAACGGTATCGAAGCAGTGAAAAGCGGCCTGATCGATTGCGTGCAAGTGATCTACAACATTTTTGACCAGAACCCGGAAGACGAATTGTTTCCAGCATGCCAAAAGCACGATGTCGGGGTCATCGCCCGTGTCCCTTTTGACGAAGGGACGTTGACGGGAACACTGACAAAGTCATCGACATGGCCCAAGGAAGATTGGCGCAGCAGCTACTTTGTACCAGAAAACCTCAACGCGAGCGTCGATCGGGCCGAAGCATTGAGACCATTGATTCCAGCCGGAATGACGATGGCGGAGATGGCGCTGCGGTTCACTTTGTCGGAGCCATCTGTCGGGACGGTAATCCCCGGAATGCGTTCCCTGCGGAACGTTGAAGCGAACATGTCCGCCAGTGACGCGGGAGCGTTATCGTCGGAGTTAAGAAAAGAACTGGCAAAACACCGTTGGGTTCGTCAACCAACGGAATGGTCCCAATAACAGAATTCCAGGAATTTGCTTCCCCTGCTGACGGACAAAAGTTCTAATAACGGTTGTCGAAGGTGAATCTGGACCACCGATCTGATGGGACATCGCCTTCCAGGGGAATCTCGCAAGCAATGAAGGAACGCGCCATGACTTCTCATGCCAACACAGCCGTTGTGCTAAAGAACGAATTACTCTTTCATTTTTTGACAAGTGAATTATTGTCTGAAGAGATGATTGCAATGAGAGCCAACGGAAAAGACGGATTGAACGCCTTGGCCGCCAGCGACAGATACGCATCCACCATGGCCTTCATCGATTCCATGCGTACTGACGACGAATTAACAGAGCAGGAAGAACCAGAAAGCCTATGTTGAAATCTTCTCTCACCCGAGCTCCGTTGCATTACGTGTTCTTGCTTCCTCTTTTTTTCCTGCAACAGACGGATGTGTTCGGCCACTTTTTATTTATCCGGTTTGGCGAGCACGCCGAGGCGGGCCGAGCGGTTGAGGTCTTTTTCAGCGAAAAGGCCGAGGCGGGAGATCCACGATTCATCGGAAAAGTTTCAAGCACCGAATTGTCGATGCAGCGTGAACCCGGAAAGTTCGTCCCTCTGAAGCCTCATCTTGGAGCAGACAGGCTTCGTGCTTACCTGCCTGCAGACGGTTCCGTTTCCGTGACGGGATATTGCGAATATGGAGTGCTGGAAAGGGAAGTCCCCTTCCTGTTGCGGTACTATCCAAAAGCAATCGCGGGTTCGGTTGCGGACATTAACGCTTTCAAGCCGAACGACAAATCGACACTCGAAATTATGCCGACAGTAAGTTCCGACTCGATTTCACTCGTGCTGCTTGATCATGGCACTCCTGTCCCGGATGTCGTTTTCACGACGATCGATGACTCTTTAAATAATGTGGAATTGAAGGCCAATCGCGAAGGGCGAGCGACTTGGACGCCGACTGGTTCCGGTCACTACTGTGTCTATGCGAAAGTCGTGCGGCAGAAAGAGGGTGAACTGGCCGGTAAAAAATATCACGAGATTCGCGAGTTCCCGACACTCGCCTTCGGTTGGCCTCTTGAACGAACGGATGGCGAAGCTCTCGCAATCGAGCTCTTTGAAAAGGCGATCTCAACACGAGCGACCTGGATCGGTTTTCCCGGATTCTCGGCGGATATTGACGGCACGCACGATGGACGATCCTTTTCGGGGTCCGTTCAGATTGCAAAAGAAGGCGCCATTGAACTGAAAATCGACCAGCCTGTCGCAGAAGATTGGGTCAACAAACAACTCAAGTCGCTCGTCATGCACCGTATCGAACCGTCCAGGCAAAGCCCTCCCGTCCTTCGATTCGCAGACCAGGATGTTCACAATCCGCTTGGTCGTTTGCTGACATTTATTGGCGGTCGCTTTGCGTCGAGCTACCGCGTGAAAGACGACCAATTGACCGTTGTGAACCGAAACCTCGGTACAGAAAACATGACGATTACGGTTCTTGAAAATGACAAGACGCCCGAAGGGAAATATCTACCGCATCTCTATAATGTCCAATACTGGAATGCCGTCGACGGAAGTCTGCAAAGAACAGAGACGTTCGAGAATCGGTGGACACGTATTGGTAAGTTCGATCTCCCTGCAATGAACACCCTATTGACATCTTCGGCCTCGGGCTTGGGAGTGCGCAGTTTCCGCCTTACGAATCACTCGCTGCGGTCAGCTGAATAAGTCCAAGTCGGATTCGTAAGCACGATTGAATGATGGCAACTGGCATACGTCATTGAGAGTCTTCCGTGACGTCTGGCGCAGTCGGCGAAAGTCTGGCCAACAGATCTCGCAGCCGTTTTTGATTGACTTCCCGAGTAAACGGGTTTTCATCGCGCCTGCCCATGACAGCTGTCGCCATTTCAGCCGCACTCATTGACTGACCTGAAGTTGCGGGACCAAAACCAACATCAAATGGAAGCGCGACTTCGGAAATGACCGATTTCTGATCCGAGGTCAGCAGCCCCTCTATCGCGTTGAACAACTCTTCAGCCTCGTCACTAAACAACGTTTCTGCTTTGCTTAATTCATCGAGTTTATTTGCGATGGCCTTGGCTTGTTCGCCGTGTAATTCGACACGCAAAGTCAGATTGGGGCGGGACAGAAGTTCGAGTTTTCCCACGAGACTGGCAAGACCCCGCTTCGCACCACGACTCCCTCTTCCTCCTCCACCTCTTAAATTCAAATCGCTCGCATTGATTCCGCTCGCTGGAACTCCGTCACTGTTACCGCGAGCAACGGAATTTGCGGATTGAGGGGACGACTGACGGGCGGCGTTGACGTGATTCGGTTTCTCAGAACCGATGGGCTGCATGGCCATAAACGTCGTGCTGGCCCCCAAAACTAATCCCAGAATGCCGGTTGAAACCGACGCCGCAAGTGAATTGGATTGTTCTCCTCCGCTTGGAGACATCTCAAATCGATGAGCCATAATGCTCTCTCTCATTGCCAACAACAAGTTCACAACCCGCGATATGGTAGCTTAAGTGTCGAATAGTGACGACAGTCTTTTAGTGACGACAGTCTTTGCGTTTCCATTAACATGAAACGGCGCGTTCATTGTCAATCACAAGTCTCCACGATGACTGGATCCACCTCTTGAGGAACTTGACATCGGACGTGTAAAAAAAGTTCCTCGGGTTCATGGAGCGGTAGCTCCTGACGAACCGCTTGTAGCGGCTCTTGAGGAACTTGACATCGGACGTGGCGTCAAAGTTCCTCGGGTTCATGGAGCGGTAGCTCTCGACAAACCGCTTGCAGCGGCTCTCAAACGGCTCGTTCATTTTCTGACGACGGTTGCAGTTTGTCCGACAAGAGACGAAATTCACGCCGCAAAAGACGTCGTCACGATCGCCAAAGCCGCAATACAGCCCCTTTTCAAATCAGAGGCAACATGCAACATACATTTTCTCTGCGTCGCCTGATGCCGCACGTTTGGTGTGCCCCCCTCGTGCTGGCAATCTGGGGGATCGTCGGGTGGTATCTGCACGCGACACCAGGATGGTTAGCGGTTGTGACGGGGTGCTGTGTCGGAATCAACGCCTGGCTCGAGTCTCGTCGTGCGACTGACAGACAACTGAAACTGCTGGATGTCGCTGTCATAGCGATGTTCTGCTGGGCGCTCATTATTGCCGGACGATTTGTGGGCACGGTTGCGGGTGTCAATCACAACGTCGTGTGGTTGGCCCACCGTTCTGCTACAGACGAAGATGGAATCGGAATCCTGGCGGATGACATTTCCAAAGAGCGAGACGACGCGCACGTCGCAAAGGACAAGACAAATCAATCTCCCTCAACGATCAAAGCCCATTCGGAAGACGATTTAAGTGAGGCGCGGATGCGATGGAAATCCTTGACGTCCGAGGAACAATCTTGGTTTCTCAAACGATGGCGAGTTACCGTCGACGGAGCAAATCAGATGGCTTGGAGCATGATCCGACGGAACTCTTTCACGATTGCTTACGAAGGAACAAACTTGTTCTGGCATCTGGCAGGGATGGCGATTGCCCTCGGACTCATCGCCATTTCCTCAGTAAGAAAATCTCGAGTTGTCGAGAATTCGTGAGCCTTAAGGCCGCGAAAAGAGCGTGACCTCATCGTCTGCGACCGAGCCGGAAAAAACAGACTCGACGGAAATCCGCATTGCGAACCGAACACGCATCCAACACAATTGATAGTACGAATTCGTTCAATCCTGCCTGTTACCTGCTTTTAAGCCCGCCATGAGCATACCGTTGTTTCGATCTTTTGGAATCTTCCTGTTCGCGATCAACTCATTCGCGATCGGTGCAGATCTCATCAATGCCCCAGTATTTGAGACGCATGTCCGCCCGATCCTGAAAGCGAACTGTTTTCATTGCCATGGCGAGGAAGACAAGATCGAGGGGAGGCTGGACCTTCGCCTGACCCGTTTCATCATTCAGGGGGGCGAGAGCGGTCCGTCAGTTATCAGCAGCCAGCCGGATCAAAGCCTTCTGATCAAGCGAATCATCAGCGGCGAAATGCCTCCCGGTGAAAAGAAACTTTCGTCGCAACAAATCGAGATGATCCGGCGCTGGGTAACGAATGGCGCGAAGACGGCAAGACCAGAGCCTGAATCTCCGTCCGTCGGAGATTTCACCGACGAGGAGCGACACTTCTGGTCGTTCCAACCAATCTCGAACCCCAAAGTTCCAACTGTCGCAAATAGCATTCAGGTTCATTCGCCCATTGATCCATTCCTGCTGGAAAAACTCGAACAGCATCAATCGAGTTTCTCAAGCGAAACCGATCGCCGAACGTTGATCCGCCGACTGACAGTTGACCTGCATGGCTTACCCCCTGCCCCTGAGAATGTCGAAGAGTTTCTCAATGACCGGGCACCTGATGCGTATGACCGGTTACTCGATCAACTACTCGCATCACCTCGATATGGTGAACGGTGGGGACGTCATTGGTTGGATGTCGCAGGTTATGCGGACAGCGATGGATACACCGAAAGCGACCCGATTAGAACCTACGCATACAAGTATCGCGACTACGTCATTCAACAATTCAATGCAGACAAACCATTCGATCAATTCATTGTGGAACAACTGGCCGGTGATGAACTCGTCCCCTTGCCCTATGAAAACTTACCTGTTGAAGCTGCGGACAAACTCGCGGCTACAGGCTTTTTGCGCATGACTCCCGATGGAACCAGCGGCGGAGCGGCCGACGTGAATATCGCGAAAAATGACGTGATTGCCGAGACCATCAAGGTTGTCTCCACTTCGCTGCTTGGGCTGACGGTCGGGTGTGCTCAATGCCATAACCATCGATACGACCCCATATCCCAGGCGGACTATTACCGCTTTCGAGCTCTTTTTGAACCCGCATACGACTGGAAGAACTGGCGAGTCCCGAAAGCTCGGCTGATCTCACTCTGGTCCTCTGACCAGCTGAAGACGGCCCAGCAGGTCGATGCCGAAATCACCAGTCAGACCGAAGTACGTATGAAAGAACTCGACGCGATCGTTCAGGAGGTTTTCGACCGAGAAGTCGGCAAGCTTCCGGAAGAGCAACGCGAGTTAGCGAGAACGGCAAAAACAATCGCGGTTGATAAACGGACTCCTGAGCAAACCCAGATTCTGAAGGACCACCCCAGCTTGAATGTCGATCGCGGCAGCGTCTACCTCTATGAGGCGGCCCGTATCAATACGTTTAACAGTGAATGGGATAAACGAATTGCCGACATTCGGACGAAACGACCGAAAGAAGACTTTGTTCCCTGTTTGACTGAAGTGCCAGGCCAGATTCCCCCGACGCATGTGTTTTATCGAGGGGAATTCGCGCAGCCAAAACAAGCGGTGAATCCTGGTGAGCTGTCGATCCTGACACTGACTCACGCGACGGAAATTCCAGTCGATGATCCGCAGTTGCCAACCAGTGGGCGACGGCTGGCTTACGCTCGCCACTTGACCGATGGAAAGCATACGTTGCTTCCGCGAGTGCTGGTCAATCGCTTCTGGATGCATCATTTTGGCAAAGCGATCGTTGCCACCCCTGGCGATTTTGGATACCTCGGTGAAAAGCCCTCGCACCCTGATCTGCTCGATTGGCTGGCAACTCGTTTTGTTGCTGACGGGTGGCAATTGAAACGATTCCATCGGGTTTTAATGAGCAGTGCGGCCTACCGCCAGCAGTCATTCCGTCGACCAGAATTGGATGCAGCTGACCCTGACAACCGGCTACTGGGACGAATGTCGGTCCGTCGACTAGAAGCCGAAGCCATTCGCGACACGATCCTTGCCTGTTCAGGTTCGCTCAGCGACAAGATGTTCGGCTCCCCGGCGCCGGTCACTGTGGATGATGTCGGCCAGGTCGTTGTCGGAATCGACACGAGAGATTCCGCCGGGCGACCAACCGACAAGAAGGTGGCGATCGGCGAAGACGAATTCCGGCGCAGCATCTATGTGCAGGTCCGCAGGTCACTTCCTCTCGGAATGCTGGAACCATTCGACATGGCAACGCTCTCACCCAATTGCGAGCTGCGACCGTTGTCGACTGTTGCGCCCCAAGCGTTACTGATGATGAATAATGATCTCGTTATTCGAGAAGCCGATCGATTTGCAATCCGAATTCAAGGCTTAGTTGGCGACACACCCGCTGCACAAGTTACAGCCGCCTGGGCGATTGCATTCGGGCAGCAACCGACATCGGGCCAAGTCGACGCAAGCGTGACGTTCCTTGCCGAGCAGACTCAACAGATCGCGGCAAGAATTCCGGCCGATCAGGTTTCGAAAGAACCACCAGCCGCACAACAAGCGCTGGCAAACTTCTGCCAGGCATTGTTCAGCTCGAATGCGTTCCTTTACGTTGATTAACGCAGGTTCAAAACATGCTCTTCAATCATCACTCGCGTCGGCACTTTCTGGCTCAATCCGGCTTCGGGCTGTCGTCACTAGCGCTAACTTGGCTACTCCAGGACCAGGCCAAAGCCGCGCCGGTCAAACCGACTCTTGAACGTCCGACGTACGACCTGCTGCCAAAACCGCGTCCCGTCAAACCTCAGGCAACAGCGATGATTTCCCTGTTCATGCAGGGAGGACCAAGCCATATTGACCTGTTCGAGCCAAAGCCGGAACTCGACAAACGGCACATGCAGAATTTCTCAGGACAGATCCAATACGACAACGCTGCGGAAGCCAGTGCAAAGCTGTTCGCGTCCCCCTGGAAGTTCTCAAAACGAGGTGAATGTGGCACCGAACTCAGCGAACTCCTGCCGCATCTCGGTAACGTCGTTGATGACATCTGCCTGATTCGTTCGATGCATACCGGGGTCAATAACCACGGCCAATCCATTAATGCACTCAACAACGGACGCGTCCTCGGTGGACGTCCTTCGCTCGGGTCCTGGCTGGCGTATGGTCTGGGAACCGAAAATCGAAACCTTCCTGCATTCGTGATCTTGACTGACCCTCAGGGATTGCCAGTACTGGGTGTCGAAAACTGGAATAATGGCTGGTTGCCATCGCTGTATCAGGGGACGGTCATACGACCGAAAGAACCTCGCATCTTGAACCTCGACCCGCCACCCAAACTTCAGGGTGCGGTTCAGCAACGCTTCCTCGGATACCTTGACCAACTCAATCAGGAGCATCTCACGCAGCATCCTGGCGAACACGATCTGGCCGCTCGGATATCCAGTTTTGAACTTGCTGCCCGCATGCAGACGGCGGCGAAAGAAGCACTTGATCTCTCGCAGGAAACGGAAGAAACGCAAAAACTGTACGGGTTAGATAATCCAAAGTGTGCCGAATACGGCACGCGGTGTCTGTTCGCTCGGCGACTGATCGAACGAGGAGTTCGCTTTGTCCAGATCCACACGGGCAATCAGCATTGGGATCATCACGGAGGCATTTTGACAGCACTGCCAAACATGTGTCAGGTCACCGACCAGCCCTCTGCCGCTCTCGTCACCGACCTGAAACGACGTGGCTTGCTCGATACGACCCTGGTCCACTGGGGCGGTGAAATGGGCCGGTTGCCCGTCATCCAGAACGAAAAGAACATCGGACGAGATCACAACACTCATGGTTTCAGTACGTGGCTGGCCGGGGGTGGAATCAAAGCAGGATTAGCCTATGGCGCCACCGATGAGTTTGGCCATAAGGCGATCGACAAAGTCGTTCATCACTTTGACTATCACGCCACACTGCTTCATCTTTTCGGACTCGATCCAATGAAACTGACCTTCCAACGTCCGGGAGGGACAGGCTCACTTCTCGACGGCCAGGATGGAAAAATCGTCTGGGACATTTTGAAGCAAGGCCCCGCTGGCGCGTAACAGTCACTCGATGCGAATCGATTGCCAGAGTAACAGGACGATGTTCGAACACCTCCACAAGGCGTTACGACCCTGAAGTGAACCGTGCTGACAACCTTTTGCCAGCACGGTTCACTCGATCCAGACAGCATCCCGTAACCGGCACGTCTCTTCAGTGATGATGGTGAGCGTCGTAAAGCATGTGCTTCTTATCACCTTTCGCATAAACATAGCCGACCAGATCGAGGATCTCCTCGCGCGTCAGCTTATTCAACAAGCCCAAAGGCATGATCGACGTCGGCGACTTCCGTCGTTCTTCAATCTCCGACTTCAGTAAGACGGCTGGCTCCCCCTTCGACAGCGGATCGACGAGGACTTTGATCTCGGTTGGCGTTTCACCAACCACCATCCCCGTGACCACCTTACCGGAGTCGAGAACAAAGATGTTCGACTGAAATTTCTCCGCAATCTCTTTCGACGGCTCCAGCATCGAACGAAGCAATTCTTCCGTTGTGTGCTTCTTCGGCTCGATCTTTGTCAGATCAGGACCGAACTCCCGTCCTTCATTATTGAGCTTATGACAGCCGACACAATTGGCGACTTTGAACAGGTTCTTACCGACTTCGAATGAACGGCCCGCAGGCAAGGTCTTCACGTCACCCACGAGGTCGTCGTATTTCCATTCGGTGTTGCGCCCGATCGACTTCAACATTTCATCACGAACCGGCAACGGATTGGCCGCGAGGTACGCATCGGGATTCGCCTGGTACTGTTCCAGGTTCGCCACAACATACAATGCTCCGTACATGCGCCGCCAATGGCCTGGGTAAGTGCAAAAATAGGGATAAATACCCGGCTGCTGAGGAACATCGTAACTGAGTGCCTGCTTCTCCCCTGGGCCTAACAACCGACTGGCAACCAGAATCTTATCAGACTTGGGAACGTAGTTTCGATCCTTCGCATCAGCATCGCGGGCCGTCGATTCGGCCAGCAGCCCGATCACTTCCATCGAGCCGGGCTGCACGATCGTAAAATTGTGCGGCATGTTATCGGTATTCGAGAGACGGAACTCTACCGGCTTCCCTGCCTGAACGACGATAATTTCCTTGTCGTAGATCATTCGCTCAACAACGGTTCCCAACGCAATCACGCGAACGTCAAGGTTCTCTAACCGATCGCTGATCGCTTTCATTTGATCCGCAGGAAGCTTGTTCGACAGCGATTTCGCCAACGCAACCGCTTCCAGTGCCGGTCCCGCTGTCCGAAATCGAGCAGGAATCGTGCTCAGATATCCGACAAGGTTGTCAACAAGTCCAGGTATTTCCTTCGCGACCCAGAATTGCTCGGGAATCGATCTCAGTGCACTGATCGCCGACGATCGACTGCGATCGGTCTTGACCAGTGTGGCGAGATCCAGGAATTTTTCTTCTTCGTGACCTGGAATCGCAACCAGCGATCGAATCGCGACGTCATGCAGAGTTTCTCCACTGCCACTGACCGTCAGCCGATCTGCCGCAATTTTTTGTTTCGGCAGGTCCGGGCCTGACCAGTTCACTTCCAGTCCATCACCGCCGCCGTTGTCAAAATAAGTGACGACGATCGGGTGAGCTCCCGCCGCCAGATCAACGCTGGCGTTCATCTCGTGCATTCCCTGCAAACGATCGTTATTGATCAGCAGTTGATTATCGATGTAAAACCGCGACCCGTCGTCCGAGGCGATGAAAAACGTGTACTTGCCGGTTTTCGGAACTTGAATCATCCCCGTGAAACGCAAGGCAAACGCGTCAGGCTCTTTTCGTTGCGGCACGTTCAACACAATCTGTGGGACGACACCGCTGGCTTGAGGTTTCAGTTTCGCCAACGTTTCGACCGCCACATTAGGAGGATTCGGATGAAAATAGTCGACTTGGATGCCCCCTTGTAGTAGCGCTGAACCACCGGACTCCGCTTTCAAATTGGGAGGCAATTCAAACATCAATGAGCGGACTTCGGAGTACAGGCTTCCGCGCAGACTGCTATCACCAATCGCAGGAATGGCCGCGAGCAGGTCGCGCAGGCTTTCTTTGCTCTTCGATGCAGCGAAAAACGCCGCGTCGCCCGATCCATCACCCTGCACCCACGCCCCATAACCAAGCTGCCGAATCGCGGGGGATTGAGCCTTGGTCGCCAGGTTCTCAATTCGACTGTGAGCCTTCTTCAGCTCAGCCACAGGTTGTTCGGCCAGTAACTGCCCCAGTCCCCCCAGAGCGTCCGCCTGGCCGCTGGCGTCCCGTTCCTCGATCAATGCCAACAGCATCGAAAGAGAACTCGCCTTCTTCACCTCCGCCAAACCCTTGAGCGATTCACGAAGCGCCCCCGCAGACGCGTTGGGACGTTTCAGGATCGCCTCGTAAACCGCTTCGGTTCGAGGGAGCTTTAACAGATCTTCGACACTCGCATTACGCAGGGCATACGCTTGAGCCGCCTTCGATAATGGCTTGCCCGAAGCGACGGAATCCTGCACCAGCTTGTCCACATTGATCTTTCCGCGAGCGTAATTCAAAACGGTCTCTACTTCCGGGTCGGTCGGTCGCGTAGCGGCTTCAAAGATCACTTCCGCGGCAGCAACCCCTTCGAACGAGACGGCCGACTTGACCGCTTCGGCTCGAACCAGCGGCGAGTTGTCCCGCGCCGCAGCCAACAACGTCGCATCCCAACCGGCGACCTTCGTCCCCCAATGACCCAGCGTTCGAATGGCCGCCGCACGGACCCGTGGTTCCGCAGCGGTAAACACCTTTGCGATCAATTCCGCATTCGGAACGCGGTGTTCTTCGTGCACCCACAGGCATTCCAGCAAGGCCTGTGCTTCGTCCGGCTTCGCAGGATTCAGAGTTTGAATCCACTTTCCGACTTCGGCTGTGACATCGCTCGTTTCGCGACCACTCAGTTCCAGTCGAGCTCGATAGCGAGTCGCATTCTCTTTCGTCAAAAATGCCTGGCAGACTTCCGCAATCGGCTTCCCTTTCAGCTTCAATGGTTTCAGCAAGGGACGATCCTTGGCTGTCACGCGATAGATACGGCCATGCTCATGGTCCCGATTGGGATCGCGCATATTGTGCTGCATGTGGCCGATGATCGCATTGCTCCAGTCAGACACATAAAGCGCGCCATCGCTACCGATCTCGACGTCCGACGGCCGAAAATTCGGATCGCTCGAAACCAGGATCGGCTCGATTTCTGTCGCGGTAATCTCGGCACCGTTGTAGTTCACTTCATGCTGCAGCACACCCAGAAAACCAATGCAGTTACAGATCAGGAAATTTCCCTGATTCTTTTCGGGGAAATGACTGCTGGAAAGAATTCCCGTCGCGGCCACGGGTCGCACTCGCATCTTGAACCACGGCTTGGAACCAATCCCCTTACCGATGTTCACGTACGAACCGCTCCCTCCCGTCCCATCGTTGGCAAACTGAAAACCCCATTGATCAAAGACATCACCGTGTGGGTTGGGTCCGATCGGAAAATGGAACTCCATCTCGAATGTGCGCGGGTTAAATCGATGGACGCCACTCTCGCCCGAACGGAACGTCCGAGTCGGTGTCTCCATCGCGGCCACGTTGAAAATCCCGCGTGACCAATAGAGCCACCCGTCCGGGCCGATTAACATGGCATTGGCCGAGTGATGTGAGTCGGCACTGGATAACCCTTGAAGCATCCGAATCTTCACGTCCGCCTTATCATCACCATCGGTATCCTTGAGGAACCAGAGCTCGGGCAACGCCGCCACCAGCATCCCGCCTCCCCAGAATTCAAAACCGGTCACGCTGTTAAGCTCGTCGGCGAATGTCACACAGCGATCAGCCACTCCGTCACCGTCATCATCAGGCAGGCAGACGATTTTATCCCGTCGTGGTTCGGTCGGATTCCAGTGCGGGTACGACGGCCAGACTGAGGCAAACAATCGACCGTTCGTATCAACCGCCATTTGTACCGGCTTGATTAAGTCGGGGAACATTTCTTCCGATGCGAACAGGTTAACCTGCATTCCGTCGGCAATCTTCATCTTGTCGATCGCTTCCTTGCCTCCCAGATACAGATGCTTTCCGCCGGGCAAAGGGCCAGGAATATTCGTTTTGACTTCCAGTTGTGCGGGCAGATTGTTATCCGCAACAGTCAGGTCACCGCCACGAGCGACCGCCCAGACCCGCTGATCGCGGTTGGCTGTCTTGACGTCGAAAATCTCCATCTCGCGCATCATGACGTCCGCATTGGACTGTCCAAACCAGGCCAGCTTCGAACGGCCGCCGAACACGTTGTAGCCATCCACTACGCGGTAACGGCTGAACCATTCGTAGTTCTTGTCAAGAATCGCCTGCCGAAGCCGCTCAAGCTCCTTTTCATCCTTGTTGATCGAGGTCACTCCAAACAGTTCCTTCACGATCACGTTGGCAACGGCTCGGTCCCCGTGATCGTGCAAATGAATACCATTCATCGTCAGCGGCTTGGCAGCCGTGGCGTACAGCTTTTGAGTCGCAGAAAAAAGATCCACAAACAGCACCCCTTTGGCTTTGCAGACCTCCTGCATGGCCTTGGTGTAAATCGCCAGCTTCTCGTTATTGGCCGAGCCGTCCGGCAGGTTGGGGTTTTTCAGATTTTCATGAGCAATGGGTGAGAAGAACACAAGCTGCGGCTTCGTTTCACCGTCATATTTTTGCCCGAGCATCCCATCGATCGTCTCGGCAAGATCCTTGCGAAAACCCTCCAGTGCTGGAGCACCCCGAAGAGCTTCGTTGTAACCAAAGAAGCAGAAAATCACGTTCGCCCTGATCTTCGCCAGCCATTGATCCGGACTGCCGAAGTTCTCTTCCCGCTGACGAACCTTCAGTTCGTCCCCCGAAAAACCAAGATTCCGAAAGGTGAGATCCAATTCGGGATGAAGAGCGTAAAGGTACGTTTCCAGCCAGCCGGAATGCTGCATCCGGTCCGCCAGGGTGTTACCGATGTAGGCAATCCGATCACCCTTCTTAAGCTGCAAAGCAGACTCAGCAGCCAAAGCCGGACTTTGCCAGCCAATCATCAGCGCCACCAGCAAGCCGGTCATCCAGGCAGATTGTCTACGCATCGTTGGAGATCTCTCAGTTGTTTGTCTCAAGATTAAAGAGGATTGTTATCCGTAACAGATCCAGCAAGGAGTTTAATAAGTACGGAGCGGATTCAAACCCTGCGACACCCCGATCATCAAGATCATCGGGACCGAGTCCCAAACAAACTTGGTCAAAAAGTGTGTCAAAGTTCGCTCGACTTCGAATTTCTCGGGAGGGTGAGGCTCTCGCCGAACCGCGAAGTAGGTAAACGCATCGACCCAGCGGCGAGACAGAAACGCCCCCTCCCATTTTGAAGTGGGGGGTTCCCCCGCTTCAAAAACTTGGCGCCAAAGCCCGATCAAGTTCGACACAGTTCGACCGACTTCAACAATCTCGGGAGGGTGAGGCTCCCGCCGAACCGCGAAGTGGGTACACGTACCGACCCAGCGGCCCGGGATAAACGTCCCCACTCATCGGGATCCGGTTGATTCCCCCGCTTCAAAAACCTGGCGCCAAAGTTCGACCGGCTTCGAACCCCATCATCCCATCCAGGCGAGCCGGGCAGCGTAAGCTCCCGGACTTTTCGTCTTCCGCGCTCATGTCACCACGCAAAATCGAAACCAGTGTCAAAGTTCGATCAAGTTCGATCGACTTCGACCATTCCCCGTGTTTCATAGGCTTTCGACGACTTTTTCTGCCGCGCTCGACTTCGATCAAGTTCGACGCAGTTCGATCGACTTCGAACCCCGTCATCCCATCCAACGAGCCGGGCAGCGTAAGCTCCCGGACTCTTCGTCTTCCGCGCTCATGTCACCACACGAAATCGAAACCAGTGTCAAACTTCGATCAAGTTCGATCGACTTCGACCATTCCTCGTGTTTCATAGGGTTTTGGCCACTTTTCCCCCGCGCACGAGTTCGATCAAGTTCAACGCAGTTCGACCGGCTTCGAACCCCATCATCCCATCCAGGCGAGCCGGGCAGCGTAAGCCTTTGGTATTGGCACATCTTTTGCCAAATGTACACCAATCGCGGCCAATGGGCTGTCGGTTGTAGTATCTACCACGATGGGTCGCTTTGCCATTCACATGGCCAGGCATTTTTT
>CAIULL010000056.1 GCA_903899985.1 uncultured Schlesneria sp. | reverse complement strand
CTTGTATAATAACTTCGTGGTCAACTCGGTTCCCCTGATCAAACAGTTTGCAACACCGTTTCTCAGGCACGATTTGACCACATTTTCATTCTCCTTTCACCGCAATCACTTACGCTGCGCACCTTGTTTGTCGTTGAACCTGATTTTTCACGAGCGGCGGGCTAATGCCGCCAAACTGGAACCCAATCGATTTCATTTGGTTGAGACCGAACACATACCAGACAAAACCGACCACATCTTCTCCATTGGGTCCGCTTCCAAGAATATCGTCTGCTAAAAAGTTCGACGGCGTGAAACGGAGTGTCGAGATCGGTTGTCGTTCCAATTGCCACGAGCCAGTTTCCCAAATCCGTAACATCCCGAGGGTGTCGTCAGTTGTTGTACTGGTAGCGATTCGCTTCCCTGTTGGACTCACCAAGATTCTTTGTATCTTTTCTTCATGCGGCAACCGTGCGATTTCTTTGCCGTTTTCGGAGGCGAAAACCACGACGACGTGGTCGTCTTCGACTGCCGTTACCCATCGCCCATCAGGGGAAAACTCACAGGTCCTCAATGAATGACCGGGTCTGTCAAACAGTGCGATTTTCCTTCCGGTTTCGCAATCCCACAATGTCGTGCCTGTCGGCGTACCGAGTGAGTACTTCAAATTCCCATTCGTATCCTCTGTGAAATCCGTCACGCTTGTCCCGGAAAAAATCGCATACCGATTACTCAGGACAACGTTCAATAGATTGACACATTCGTTGGGCGACAGTTTTTTTGGATAGATAAAGTGGTCCTCACGCGGTGGTGTCTCAATTCGGAATGTTCCGTCACTCGTGTTCCAGAATCTCAACACACTCTCGCGGTCGACAGTGAATGCTGTCTTTCCGTCCGGACTGAGGCCACAGCTGAGCACACTTTCAGCTTCCTTGCGGAGTACTTTCAACGCTTTCGCGGTACGGGTATCCCACAGTCGGGCCGTGCCATCGATTCCGAAAGTCAATAAGGTTTTACCGTCCGAGCTCAGTTCGTGCCGGAGTATTTTCTTCCCTTCATGGGTGATTCGCGGCAGCAAGTTCCCCGTCATGCCGATCACGGCGGCAACAATGAATTCGCGGAGTTGTTGCTGTTTGGCGAGGAACTCAGGTGAGTCGGCAAGGACAATTTCACCGCCACCTTCAATAGGATAGCTTCGTCGCGTTTGCAAAGGGAGAGACTGAAGGGTGCGTGCCAGTCTCAGAACCGTGTTTGGCTGACCGAGATCCGCATCGACCCGCTGGCTTGCTACAGTCGTTTCAATCTGCTGACGCGCCTCGTCTGCCTTAATCATCGCGCCATAGAAAGCTTCCGAATTTCGCTTCGCCATCGATTCCGCTCGTGTTGCTTTGACCGCCAGCCAACTCGTTACTCCGAGAGCGGTGAGCACCAGCAACGTGAAGGCCGACGCGATTTGCACGGCCGTGCGGTTCTTGAGATAGGCCTTCCGCATTCGATACCCCAGGCTTGGTGGAACAGCCTGAACTTGCTCGCCGTTGAGATAACGCTGCACATCCGCCGCAAAGTGATTGGCACTTTCGTATCGCCGAGTCCGCTCCTTTTCGAGTGCTTTCATCACGATCCAGTCGATCTCACCTTTCATCAACTCAGACAGCTTGGCCGGTTCGAACTGCCGCGTTGCCGCGATACTCGCTTTCGATTGTGATGTGCTGAGTCGAGCACTTGGCCGAGGCGGTTCCTCGTCCCGCACGATCCGCAAAACCTCGTCGAGAGCAGCCTTTTTCATCCGTTCCTTCTCGATCGGCGGACTCCCGGCAAGCAACTCGTACAGAAGCACACCGAGTGCATAAACGTCGGCACGAGTATCAACATCCAACGCATTGAATGTCGCCTGTTCCGGGGCCATGTAGGCTGGCGTCCCGACTAGTGCACCGAACCCGGTGTAGATCGTCTTCTCGGTCAACTGCTGTCCCACCGCCTTCGCCACACCAAAGTCGATCACTTTGACCACGGCCTTTTCATCATGAAGTTCTACCAGGACGTTCGAGGGCTTGATGTCCCGATGAATAATCCCTTTCAAATGGGCGTGCTGGATTGCTCGGCAAACGGTAATAAACAATTCCAGTCGCTGATGCGGGGAAAACCGACGTGCATCGCAGAACTCGGTGATCGGCGTCCCCTTTACCAGTTCCATCACGAAGTACGGCCTTCCATCGTCAGTGGTGCCAGCATCGAGCACTTTGGCGATATTCGGGTGGTCCATCAACGCGAGCGCCTGCCGCTCGGCCTCGAACCGGCCTAATACATTCCGCGAATCCATACCCGGTTTAATCAGCTTCAGGGCAACGCGCCTTTTGATCGGTGCGAGCTGATCAGCGACCCACACCTCGCCCATGCCCCCTTCACCGATCAGTTCGAGCAGCTTATACCGCCCCACCAGGATGCTCCCCGCCTTTTCAACCGCGGGAAAATACACCTGGGTCGTCTCGCCGATCTGCGCTTCCGGTATTTCCAGGAATTTGACCGCCTTGGCGTGAGCGTTCAGCAGATGATCGACCTCCTCACGCAAACCAGGATTGTCCAGACAGGCATCATCGAGATAGGCAGCGCGTGCCTCGGGTGTGGCCTTTTCAATCGCCGCCAGAAGTATCGATTCAACTTTTGATGGATTATTCATTCTGTGATTCCTCGACCCATTGTTCTCACCAAAGATCTATGCGAGAAATGGCCTTGGAAACCCTCAAGCATTTCGGATTTTTTCTGAAAAGCTCGCAGCGGGCCGGTTAATCTCAGGGTAAATCGCTTTTTGACGCTGCGCCGCTCAACTCCGAGAAAAGCCGAGTGCGGCAGTAGACCCAATATCGTTCCGCCGTCGCCAGTGAAATCCCCAGCATTTCGGCAGCCTCCGCCATCGTCAGCCCCGCAAAGAACCTCAGCTTGACCAACTCGGCCCGGACGGGCGATTCTTCAGCGAGTCGGGTCAGTGCGTCGTCTAAGGCAAGTATGTCGATTCGGGCGTCGTCGATGGCGATCGAATCAAGTTCGACATCCACCCTGCTGTGTTGACCACCGTGCTTCGGCCCCTGTTTCTGGCGAGCTCTCTCAATCAAAATCCGCCGCATCGCCTCGGCCGCCGCCGCGAAGAAGTGACGACCTCCTTCCCACGTTGGTTTATCACCCGTTCCAATCAAACGCAGGTAGGCCTCGTGAACTAATGCCGTGGCCTGCAATGTCTGGCCAGACTTCTCACTGACCATTTTTCGTGCCGCCAGCTTTCGAAGATCGTCGTAAACAAGCGGCAGCAGTTGATTCGCAGCGTATCGATCACCTTTTTCAATGCCGGAAAGAATTCGAGTCAGGTCGCCCATTTCAAAGATGAATTCCCTTCCCATTTCGTTGAAAAGCTAGCCGATTGTAAGCCAACTAAGCACAACAAGTCGAAATAACTGAATCGAACTGCCGCCGAACAGTGTGACGACTATGTTGTCGTCTTTGAATCGTCGAAAATCAATTTGAGAGTCAATTTACGACATATACTGAGAATATCCCGTTCTATCCCTTTGTCATTTGAAGTCTGATTAGCCTGTAAAAAGCCTCTGACATTCAAGCACAGCAGCCGGTCGATCGGTTCTTTGAATTGTCCCGCACTAACGAGCGGTAGTGAAGATGAGAGCCTCGTTACGGACGACGTATGCTAGCCCCGCGGGATTGAGGATTCGAGTCAGTGCCGTGGAGAGTGATTCGTCTTCAGCCGATTCGCTGATGGCCTGGTCAGGATTGATCGTACCCAACCGGCGACACGAGGGATCGACGAGGAACGTTTCGCCGGTCAGGGATTCCAGCGTCGCAATGACCTGCTTCAACGACGCCTCTTTGAACTCGAACGTGACCTTCTTCTGAAGTGCTTCGGTGACGAGAGCGTTCTCTGCTTTTTGTCGGGTTGATGACTGCGACAATCCCTCATTGTCCGCCGTGCGGCGAACGACGCGGATCGCGTCTCCGTCAGCGACATAGGTCAAGCCGAAGGGCTCGGTCGCCAGATTAAGCCATGCACGCAACGTCAATGTGCCACCGACACGCAGGGGTACCTCGGTTTCAGGACCGATCCCTGCGGCATTCAGCGCGTCGGCGTCCAGATGAATTGCTGTGCCGCAAACATTACCGTAGAAGGTCATCAACTCGGCGAGCGACTGTTCATCTACGGAAAGAGAGAGTCCTCGGTCGAGAGCTCGGGTAATTCGCTTTTCGGGAGGTAGTGGCGTCAGCTTTGACGCCAGAAACTCCTCGCATGCCCAACTCCCCATCAGCATGTCCTTGGCGGGGACTTCCACCACCCGCCCTTCGGGATCCAACAAGATGGCCGTCGGCCAGGAGCGAACCCCATAGTCTTCGACGAACTTGCCCGATCTGTCGAGCAGAATGGGAAAGGGCAATTCCTGTCCTCGCCACGTCCTGCGGATAATGGGCACAAGCTTCTCATCGAGCATCGCGAAATCGGTCGCTTGAGGATCGTGGACCGCAAGAACCACGAATTTGTCGCTGTCCGCAGCATGATATTCGACGAAATCCATCCATCCAGGCAGGCCTCTTCCTATACACGGACCACACCAATACCCCCAGAATTCAAGGACGACCCACTTGCCTTTAAAATCACTGGGTTGAACAGCCTTTGACACGCCTCGGGCATCTGTGACGTGCCAGGCCGGAGCCGGCTTACCCCAGAGCTTTGCCTGTGGCGTCAGCGGCAACTTGATCTCGCCAAGATCGGCAGGCTTTCCGGGCTCAAGCGTGAACTCACGAACCTCTTCAGCGTGGCGAGAGTCGTTTCCGCGGACCGTATATCGGCCGGGGGGAAGCTTTATTACGAATTCTGGCATGCGCGATCGCGCTCCGGCAATGCGGATTGCATCGGCGCCGACACACCAACTTACATACGTTTTCCCAAGGATTCGATCTGCGTTTTCGGAAGCGAATCGGACGCGGGTCTCGACGAGCGGGGCCAGCGTAATCTGGAGCAGATCCTCAGGCGACTTAGGGTGCACTGCCGCGATGCCTCCCACCATTCCGTTGGCGTCGATGGCCATAACGACTAGGTCGCGGTGGTTGTAGGTCTCGAGTTCGAGCGAAAACTGGCCATCCTTCCCCGACAGCGCTGGCTTGATCGGCTCCAGCACGCCAGCCTCCTCCGCAAACCATGTATCTGAAATTCGCGCACCGGCAACCGGGTTCCCTTTCTCGTCCAAAACCCGCCCATTAACCTTCACAATCATCGCTGCGTCGGCACTCACCGTGATGGCCAGAATAAGCGTTAAAAGTCCCAATCGCTTGATCATTCTGGTGAATCCTCGCTTTCGATGAAAACGAAACGGGAACGTTACGGATTCGGGAATCAGAAGATGCGCTGCCAACGCGAAGTCGACGTTGCCGACGGAGTCGATGCGACAGGAAACAGATGAGAAATAAAGCGGGTGAAGGGAATCGAACCCTCGCCTAAAGCTTGGGAAGCTTTCGTTCTACCATTGAACTACACCCGCGTGGCTTGGACCCAAACTACCAGTTGACTGGGACAGGGTCAAGCGGTTGGATTGAGGATTGGTGTTTCTCGATTGATGAACATCAGATGGCGATGGGCGAAGATTGGTGGGCCTCGAAGACTCGACCCACCCTGAAGGAGCAGGGTTGGGTTCATCTGTTGCCGTCACGATTTTGCGTCTAGCTCGCGGGCTCGTTCTGTGGCGGCTTCGACGGCGTCCATCAGGATACCCCGCAGGCCGCCTCGTTCGAGTTCGTGTAAACCCGCGATGGTTGTTCCGCCGGGGCTCGTTACTGCGTCTTTCAACGGGCCGGGATGCTGGCCCGTCGTGAGGACCATCTGAGCGGCACCGAGGACCGTTTGTGCGGCCAGTTTTGTCGCGGTGTCGCGCGGGAGCCCCATGCGGACCCCTCCGTCGCTTAGTGCTTCGATGATCTGATAAACGTAGGCGGGGCCGCTGCCGGAAAGTCCTGTTACGGCATCTAACAACTTTTCGGGAACTTCTACGGCAAGGCCAACGTTCGACAATAGTTTTTGCACCAACGCGGCGTCATCGCTGGTGGCGTTCGTTCCTCGACTGAAGGCGCTGGCACCACAACCGACGAGACAAGGAGTGTTGGGCATCACGCGAATTAGTCGTGCCTCTGGACTCAGGCCGGCGGCCATTGTTTTGAGGGAAACTCCTGCGGCGATAGAGACGATTAAATGGTCAGGACGGATGACGTCGCGCAAATCCGCCAGGGCTGCTGCCATCTGCTGCGGTTTGACTGCCAGAAAAATCACGCTTGATTCTGTGGCGACTTCACGGCTGGAGGTAACCAACCGGCCGCCGGTCACTTCGACGAAACGCTGACCTGCTGCCGGGACGACGTCACAGGCGACGATGGACGTGGGGGACAAAGTCCCCGCCGCCAAAAAACCTTTGGCCAGCGCGGTCGCCATCTGGCCTGCGCCCACGAATCCGACAGTTAATGGTTTGGACTCGCCGGACATGCGTCAAATTCCTTCATGATCATCTGAAACCCCACCCCCCCTGCG
>CAIULL010000055.1 GCA_903899985.1 uncultured Schlesneria sp. | reverse complement strand
AGCAGGCCATCGCAAGGTGATATCAAAACGCTTTTCCCCTTCAACCATTGTCGAAAATGGCTTTCCACCAACCGCTGTTTCAAGAACATCTTCCACATCAGCAACGCTCAGTCCCCAGCGACTGCATTTCGCCGGATCGACCGGTATTTCCAGATTTGGCTGCCCCTTCACGCGGAAGATACCGACGTTTTCAATTCCCTGAATACTATCCAGACGTTGCTTCAATTGACCGGCTAAACGCTCAAGCTCATCCAGGTCTGGTCCCAGGATTTTGACGCTGTTGTCCCCTTTGACCCCGGAAAGAGATTCCATCACATTGTCGCGAATATTCTGAGAGAAGTTCCAGTCGACACCGAACAAGCTATCCTCTAGCTCGCGATTCATCTCACTGATTAATTCCTCTTTTGCTCTCGAACGACGTGGATAAAAATAGGACATGATCCCCGTCGTCGATTTGACAGCTGGCCATGCACTGTGAGGCTTTAATGGAACGAAGAACTCCGAATTGTAGAAGCCTGTCGGATCGGTACCGTCGTCTGGACGACCATTCATCGAAACGACCACTTCGATTTCTGGATACTTTTGCATGATCTTGCGTGCGGCTCGAATCTTTTCAGCTGCGGCATCCTGAGCAATGCTGATGGGAAACGTTCCGCGGATCCAGAGATTGCCCTCCTCCAGCTCGGGCATGAATTCGCGTCCCATATAGGGGATATATGAGAACGTCGAAACAACGGCAAATAATGTAAGCCCTAAAAAAATTGTGCGGTTTCGAAGGTACAAATCGAGATTTTTGAGATAACCTCCTTTTATCATTTTCACAAGCATATTGTCTTCCACCGGCTTGAGCTTTGTGAAAAACAATGCGCACAGAACAGGAGCAATTGTCAACGACAGCAGTAGCGCTCCCCCCAGAGCAAACGCGTAAGTGTCTGCCATCGGGCCAAAGATCTGCCCTTCAGGCCCTTGCATCGTAAACAATGGCAAGAAAGCACAGACCATGATTGCCGTCGTGTAAAATAATCCCCCCTCCACCTCCCGACACGCGATCAGAATCCGATCCTTGAATGGCAATTCCTTATTGTCACCAGCACTCAAATGCCGGTAGATATTTTCCACCATGATGACCGACGAATCGACGATGATTCCGAAGTCCACTGCGCCAATTGACAAGAGATTCGCGGACTTACCTCGGACAAAAAGCACGACAAACGCAAACAACAGGGCAAGCGGAATATTGATTGCGACAATCAACGCACTGCGGACATTGCCGAGAAACATCAAGAGAATCACGGTGACGAGAACCATTCCGACAATCAGGTTTTCGTGAACCGTTTCCGTCGTCACATTGATCAAATCCGTTCGATCGTAATAAGGCTCAATGGTTACACCGGGCAGCAATCGGCCCGAATGATCGTTCAATTCATGAATCTTCTTTTCGAGACCTGCCAGTGCCGGAAGCGATGATTCACCCTTTCTCATCAGCACGATTCCTTGCACTTTCTCTTCTTCGTCGATCCAGACGGGGTCGCCATTCGCGTCGAGCACGACGTTCCCTTGATCGTCCTTCTGGCGATAGCTGATGCTGGCTCGACCGAGTCGAGGAACGTTACCAACGACGACTCCGCGCATTCCAATCTCATCGGGATCTCGATTCGGCCCACCGTCGACGACGTCTTCAACACGAATCGGCTGATGATTAACCGCCTTGATCACCGTGGAACGGATCCGTTCGATGCGGCGCAGTTCTTCTCCACGCAAATAGGCCGCAGCCGCTTCTGGTGATGTGGCTTGAAGAACAGACAAATCACGCGTCGGATCAAGACCACCTCCAATCAGACCTGTCGCACGAATGTTCAAAAGATTGTCACCCTGAACCATGTAGTCGCCACCAACATTCGCATTGCTGTCCTGGATGGCCTTGGCCAGTTGATCAAGTGTGACTTCATATCGCATCAGACGTTCGGGATCGGGATGGATCTCGTATCGTTTTACGGTTCCGCCACTGCTGACGATATCGATAATTCGCGGAACCCGGCGGAACTGTCGTTCGAGCACGGTATCCTGCATCGACTTCAGGTCATTCAGCGTATAAACGTCCTTCCCTTTTTCTGTTTTAGGGTTCTTCAATGTGTAACGCAGGATTTCACCGGTGGGGCTTTGGGGCGAAAGCGTGGGTACGACTCCTGGCGGAAGCCCGTCTACGAACTGAAGCCGATTGATGATTTCCTGACGAGCTTTCAGGAAATCGACGCCATATTCGAATTGATTACGCAAATGCGACAAACCAAACAGTGACTTGGTCCGGGTATATTTGAGTCCCGGAATACCAGCGATCACAACTTCCAGCGGAATGGTGACTTGACGTTCAACTTCCTCCGCAGATGCTCCGGGAAATTTGGCGATCACTTCCACGATCGCGGGAGCAGGGTCTGGATACGCCTCGACATTCACATGCACGAACGCGTAACCACCAAAACCGACCAGCCCAAACATCAAAATCAGGACAATGAGCTTATTGTCGAGTGCCCAATGAATCAGTTGGTGAACCATATTAATATTCGCATGGAAGTGAGTGTATGAGACAACACGTTTTAGGACGTCAGCTAATCAGGCAACGCGGTGATCAAAACAAATCGAATTAATGCTTTGACGCGGAAGAAGCCAGGTCATTCAACTCCGCTTCAAGTTCAACAACAGAGTCAATCAAGATCCGCTCGCCTGGCCGTAACGGTTGAATCCCACGCTCAAGTTGCGTGGCGTTCGGTTCACTCAAGACATGAATTTGAGTTCGACCGCGTCGCGTCACCGCGACACGTCGACGCGTGTATTCGCGTAGCTCGGCATTAGACTCGACAAAGACTGCAGAAGTGGCCCCTTCTTCGATCACAGCGGAAACAGGGATCACGACCTGTGTCGAATCCCCCGGAATTTCGATCGTTGCCGTAATGAACTGTCCAATCGCGAGGTTCTTCTTGGGGTTATCGACATATCCCATCACGACCGACGTGTGCATATTGGGATCAACGATCATCCCGATTTGATCAAACTTACCGGCAATCGCGGTATCAAGAGACTCAGACTTGAGTTGTAACGTCCAGTTCTGCTCTTCGGGTGAGAGCCTGCGCAAAAGTGGCAAGTCCTCTTCAAAGGCATTTGCTAACACTTGCAGCCTGTCGAGATCGGCAATCTTGTAAAGGTCTGCCGTGGTGTCGACAATGTCGCCGACGTTGAAATTCTTTTCGACAATTACGCCTGCTTGAGCGGCAAGAACGTCCATCTCTGCCCAGTGACCATCATCATTGATCGACGCCGTTCCCGCCAGAAGGTCTTTCGCTTCCTGATGCACAGCGGCAATTTCGTCTTCCGTAAAGTTCCAGGACCGCAATGTTCGTTCAGCCTTCGCAACGGCAACCAGGTCACCTTGGTAATTTCTCTCGGCGTCGTTGATCGCTCGCTCAGTGACAACCCCACCCTTCACTGAATTCAAACGGTCGAGAATGATCTTGTCGAAATGAACCTTGGACAGGGCATCCACCAGTTCACTTTTTTTCTCCCCGACATCCTTGCTCCAGATTCGGACCAACAATTGGCCCAATGAGACCGTATCACCAAATCGCAACGGCCGGTTGGTACCCGCAGCGGTCCCCACACGACGAACTTCTCCAGGAAACCGCGAATGCACGCGGACAAATCGGTTAGGGTCGAGAGTCAGCGTTCCCGGCAATCGCAACTTGTTCGGCGGCGGATCGCTACTGATCGTATGGATGTGAATTCCCAGACTGGAAACATCTCGGTCGATCAGTCGAATTGTATCAGGTTTTTCCGGGACCAGTTCGAATAAGGGGCGCTTTGTCGGACGGGTCACACCCGCAGTTGGTGACTTCACGCCGTCAATTCGATTGGCTTGAAGATGCTGATCCCAGGCTTCTTTCAATGCCACCCGGTTCCAACCAGCGATACCAGCTAAAACGCCAAGCACAACCGTCGCTATCCCGAATCGCAGCCACCGGGGTCGCTTAGCCGAAGAACCGTTACTCATGGATGGATCTCAATCTTGCATGCGGACAGATTTCGCTGACTCGTAACGTTAAAACGCACGGCTCAACACAAAAAATTCACGAATTTAAGTCGGGGTAAAGTAGTCTAGGCCAATAACATTCTGCAGTCTACACCCGATCGATTTGATGACAGAGATGTAAGACATCACCGAATTGATATCGTTAAAATTGGAATCTCTATACAAGTCAAATAAAAGAAACAGACAGAATCACTCTGCCAATCTGGCAATCATCCCCGACACGCATCTCGAAAACAGGACCGGATTGCGAAAAAAACCAAGTCCTCACTTTCACCGAAAACTCCTCGAAATGGTACTTCCTATCAGCCCCTGCCCGAATTGGTCTTGCCGAAGTGCGATTCAAACTCGATAAACACGATTCCCGAAGATCGTTCCGGACTGGAACTGATGGGGAACTTGTCGTTTTGAGGATCATGGAGAGAACCTCGTGCCGACTGCTGATTTAATCCGACGTATCCCCTGGCTGGTTGTCATTTGTGCCATCGCCTTATTAGCAATTGGATTGTCGGGAATCGCCAGGGCCGATGAACTGAGTGAAGGCCCTGACCTCTTCTCCAAACAGATTACTTGGGCGTTTGTTTCGCTTCCGGGGCTGGCCTTGGCTTTCGCGATTCCGTATCGAACCTGGAAGCCTCTGGGCCATCTTCTGTTTCTGGCGTCACTGCCATTATTGATTGTCGTCCTGTTCATGGAAAAACGGGGTGGAGCTCGATGCTGGATTCAGCTCGGATTCTTTGATCTCCAACCCTCAGAATTTGTCAAATTGACCTATATTCTGGTTCTGGCCCAATACTTGATGTACCGGGATAATTTCCTCAAGGTCGCCGGGTTGTTTGCCCCTTTCGTCCTGACGCTGATTCCTCTGGCTCTGATTCTGCTGGAACCCGACCTCGGCACGGCCCTGTTGTTTGTACCCGTTTTGTTTGCAATGTTGTTCACGGCGGGAGCTCGCTGGAGACATCTGGTGTGTGTTGCCCTGCTCGGCGTGGCGATCTCGCCGGTGTTCTGGATGAAAATGAGTGCCGAACAGAAATCACGAATCCGGGCGCTGCTTACTCAAGTTGATGGTGGCCCAAACCCGGGGGGCGACCGTCGGCATCAACATCAGTCGAAGGTGGTACTGTCCCTAGGCGGTTTGGAAGGAAGTGAGTTTTCCGGGCCGAAAATCGACGACCCCCGTGCGTATCGACTCTCCAATTCACAAACCGACTTCGTATTCTGCCTGATCGGTGAACGCTGGGGATTTATTGGTGCCACTTTCACCCTGCTCCTGTATCTGGTCTTCTTCGCACTGGGACTCAGAATCGCCGCGAAAACACGTGAACCGTTTGGACGATTAATTGCTGTCGGCATCGTGACACTCTGGGCGACTCAGACGATCATCAACACAGGTATGACGGTCGGCCTCCTTCCTGTCATTGGTATCACGTTGCCACTCATGAGCTACGGTGGTTCCAGCCTGTTAATGGCCGCGATCAGTCTCGGACTATTACTGAACGTCGGAGCACGGCCAGGCTACGAAGTCGCGGGTGAGCCATTCCTGTTTGACTGAGTCATCGCGAAGTGACATGCCTGAGCTGCTTTTAACCGAAGTCCCTCACGGTTGACTGACATCGTTCGCTTGCAGTCCAGGCGTGGCTGCTTTCTACTCTTGAGGAACTTAACGTTCGAAGCGTCGCCAAAGTTCCTCGGGTTCATGGAGCGGAAGCTCCTGGCAAACCGCTTACAGCGGCTCTCTTCGTGCAACACGGTTGAGGATCCTGGCGTCGGAAATGGTGCCGAGGTCCTTTGATCCATGGAGCGGAAGCTCCTGGCAAACCGCCTGAGGTGGCTCTCGAAGGGATTTCGTAATGCGTCAATTCTTGTTGTTAACGACCTTTCTTGTCTCGGTTTCCAGCAAACTCATGGCGGGTGATTCCCCTCAGTTTCGCGGCCCCGACGGCGAAGGCCATTCGACCGAAAAACATCTGCCGCTGACGTGGAGTGAATCCGAAAATATCCGCTGGAAATCCGACATTGAAGGGCTCGGCTGGTCGACCCCTTCAATCAGTGGCTCGGAGGTTTGGCTCACCACAGCTCTGAACGACGGCAAATCATTGCGACTGATTTGTTTGGATAAGGACTCGGGAAAAGAGCGATACAATATTGAAGTGTTCCATCACGACGACCCGGGTCCAATCCACAGCAAGAACAGTTATGCCTCGCCATCAGTTGTGATCGACGGTGATCGGCTGTTTGTCCATTTCGGCAAGCTCGGTACGGCATGCCTGGATCGCAAGGCCAACGTCATCTGGAAAAAGGAACTGAAATACAACCATCGACATGGTCCCGGCGGAAGTCCCGTTGTTTTCGGTAACCTGCTGATCATCGCCTGCGACGGAACCGACGTTCAATTTGTAACTGGATTAGACAAAAAAACAGGAGACGAAGTCTGGAAAACGACGCGCGACGGCAAAATGGCCTATTCCACGCCGCTGATCATCGAAGTGAATGGCCAGAAGCAATTGGTCAGCACAGGAGGCGAATGGGCGATCGGCTACGCGCCTCAAACAGGCCAGGAGCTTTGGCGGTTCCGCTATCCTAAGGGTTATTCCAACGTCCCTCGTCCCGTCTACGGCCAGGGCCTGGTCTTCCTCTGTTCAGGGTACGATAACCCGTGGATCTATGCCGTCCGGCCTGACGGAGCCGGGGATGTCACCGAGTCTCACATGGCCTGGAAACTTGATAAAGGAGCCCCGCTGAACCCGTCGCCACTGCTGATTGGCAACGAGCTTTATCTCGTTGATGATAGTGGAGTTGCAACTTGTCTGGACGCCAAATCGGGCACTCAGCACTGGAAAAAGCGAATCGGCGGAAATTTCACCGCCTCATTGTTACTCGCGGAAAACCGAATCTACATACTCGACGAAGCGGGCAAGACGTATGTCATTGCCCCAAGCAAAGAAGAGTATCGCGAACTCGCGGTTAACGAATTGCCGGGACGGACCCAAGCGACGATCGCCGCCGCCGATGAATCCCTGTTCCTCAGAACCGACAAAAGTCTCTACCGGATTCAAATGCCTCGTTGAAATCCGCGTGTCACATGTCGGCGACAACTCCATCGGGTAGTGTCCCCGACCTTAAGCCGCCGGAAAGTTTGCGTAACATTGCCAAGGCTCGTAAACCATCTTGCGCAACTTTGAGATTTGGGCAACATTGGAGGAAACCAGGCTTTCCCAACTTTTTGCCACGTGGGCGAGTGCCCAACTTTGGGATTTTGACCAACATTGGCGAGAACAAGGCTTCGCCGAGACTTTCAGCCCAGTGAACGTTGCGCAACGAGGGCCAAGCTTGTGAAATCATGTTGGGCAGCTTT
>CAIULL010000054.1 GCA_903899985.1 uncultured Schlesneria sp. | reverse complement strand
TCTCTGTATCGCTCAATCATCGGCAGGTTGTCTGGGTATCCTGAGTCACAATTGAGGTTTCCGAGATTTTTTTTAAAGTTTTGTCACGACGGCGCCCCTGTACTTTCTGGTGAGGTGGGTTTTATCTCGCCTAAGTTGTTGTGGCAAAATTGCTTAAGACGCTGTTGACACTGGTGGCTTACCATCGTCAATTTTCGAAAACTGATATTCACAGTACGTGCTTGCGATTTTCCCGTCGCTCAATTTGTTCAGAATTCTGAATCTCGCGAGATTCATTCTGCATCGTTTACGCCTTATCCTATTGCGGTCGCAGACGCTTTCTTTTTTTCGAGGAATCATCATGTCTGATTTGAACCCGTCTCAGGATTCACGTGGCCTTAGTCGCCGGACGGTTTTGGGAACAGCATTGTCCGCAGCCGGGGCTGCGACGGCGGTTATGCGAGGCCCGTGGGGATTGGCGTCGGCGGCTGATCCATCAGGCGTCGTTTCGAATCGGAGCAAAAAATATGACATGAAAAAATCGATCAACCTCTGGGCATTTCCTTATCCGGACAAGATGTCGCTGGAACAGTGTCTGCGGTTAGCAAAGGATGCCGGCTTTGATGGAATTGAACTGAATTTCGATCTGGACAGCGAACTGTCACCGAAGTCAGGAACTGCGGAATTCATGGCAATCCGAAAATTGGCAGACAAGATTGGTATTGCGGTGAGTGGTCTCTGTTCATTCCTTTTCTGGCCATATCCCCTGACCAGTAACGATCCTGAAAAGCGATCACGAGCACTTGAATTGGCAGGGTTGATGACGCGAGCCGCTCATGATCTGGGTACCGACAACTTATTGGTTGTCCCTGGTGCGGTTCATATTCCCTGGCGAACCGATTACGAACCAGTCCCCAATGACGTCTGTGATCGACGAGCGAAAGAGGCGATTGCCAAATTGCTTCCTCAGGCCGAGAAGCTGAAAATCCACATGAACATCGAGAACATCTTCTTTAACGGGTACCTGATGACCCCGATGGAAATGGCCGCGTTCGTCGACGGATTTCACTCAGAATTCGTCCACGTTCATTTCGACACCGGAAACATCATGCAGTACCAGTTCCCGGAGCACTGGATCGCCTATCTGGGAAAACGAATCCGAAACGTTCACTTGAAAGAGTTCACTAAGAAGGGGACCGATTCTTCGCTCGAAGCCTTTCGACCACTATTGGACGGTACGACGAACTGGCCCGCCGTGCTGGAAGCACTCGAAACGAGTGGCTACCAGCGGTATTTGACTTTTGAGTACTTCCATCCTTATCAGCACTGGCCCGAGGCGTTGATTTATCAAACCGGTGATTCACTGGACCGTATGCTGGGAAGGAAATAGACGCTCTAACTCCGCAATTCATTTACTGGCGACGTTCGACGGTGTCGGAGCAGGTGGGATGGCTGGTACTGGTTGGCTTGTGTTATTCCCGATGACACTCGTGCTCGAGTTGGCATACAACCCTGAATTCGTCCGGTAATAAATCGGGTTGCGTTCACCAGGTCGTCGGCAGCTACAACCACGCAGCCATCCACCCAGATAGTGATCGCCACCACCTGCTTGAAGCGAACCATAACCAGGTTTGTAGGGGATTGTTGGCGGGCTCAGTCGTAGACCAACGAAGTCGTTGGCCCGACCATCTGTTCCTGCCAGCACGGCGGTGACCACGAGAATGTTGACGCTGTACAAAATCCATTTTCGAAGCATCGTGACGCGCCTTGACTCAGTTTAATGAGATCGAGAGATATCTAAATTATTGATCTCGTAAAACTTCGCAGGTGAGCGTTCGGCAAAATCAGAGATATTATTGCTCGGTGCCAAGTTAATGGGTTGATGGCAAATTAATCGTTGAATCCTGCAAACTCTCGAAAATCCATAACACGGAAAATCTGAAGACGTTTTTCTGAACGGCCGAAACCTCGTTAAGGAGTTCGTTCTCGCGACGATGCACCTTGAGAGAGGTCCCTTGTTTTTGTCCAAGGGACGCAACCTTTTATGAAAATCGTCAACTTTGACGATCACTGAATCACCGTTTGGATTTCGCTGGCGTATCCGCGTTGTCCTTTTCTTTCGATGCATCCAGGGCCTTTTTGTATTGACGCAGTCGCTTCTTCAGGCCGGGATCAGATTCCATTTCGGTCCCAGCGGCGAGTTCGATCACTCGTTCCTGCGTTTTGACCGCATTCGCCAGTTCGCCATTGTCGAAATAGGCCTTGGCCAACGTATCAGCGATTGCTGGATCTTCCTCTTCGGCCAATTTGTCCGCTTTGGTGGCAATCTTTAATGCGAATTTTAACAGTTTGGCATCCGCTTTTGTTTCGCGTGATGGATCGACGATAATCCAGGCGATGCCATTGAGCAGCTGGAAATCCTTACCCTGTTCGGATTCGACGATTTTGTTACCGAGTGCCACGGCATCGTCCGCGTGATCCTTTGCGAGCGACAGCACCTGAAACCGAACGAGTTGTAAGTCATCGGCTTTTACAGGAAGCTCTTCGGTCGCGGTATCAAGGGCGGTCAGCAATTCTTTGGCATCGCCGTCTTCGGTGAATTGCCGGAACAACTGTTGCAACTTCCCGTAAGTGGCCGCGACCTTCTTCTGCATCGCTCGGGCTTCTCTCTGCGCCGCCCTGGCTTCGGCCATTTTTTCGGTCGCGGCGGCCAGATCCCATGTCCCATCAACAATCTTTTCGAGAGGTTCTTCCATCTCACCAGGATGTCCGATCCAGGCAATTTTGCCTTCGCCGTTGATGATGAACGCCGTCGGAATTCCCTCTTGTTCTGAAGGTTTCATCCAATTCGTGACAACTTTGCCATCCGTGGGATCGCCGTCTTCGGGAACGAGATCGATGGCAACTCGGTAGTTCATTTTTTTCCCCAATTCTTCGACGAATTCAGGGACAACTGTCTGATCTTCTTCCATGATCGCCACTCCAATGATGGTGACGTCTTTATGCTTCTTTTGCAGGTCGGTCAAATGGGGAATCGTTTTCAGGCATGGTCCGCACCACGTGGCCCACAGTTCGACGACATAGATTTTCCCTTTTTCGAAGTTTTTCACTTCGTCGCCCTTGATGAATTTTTTCACTTCGAGCTTTGGCGCCTTGGAGCCAATCGTCAATTCTTGAGCCGAAACAGTTTGGGTTAATGCGAGGGCGACGACCAGACCAAACGTAATAAGAGACTTAAACATTGAGGAGTAGAACCTGCCTTTCAGGGGGGATACCGGACCGCGTCACGAAACGTGGTCTCAACGGCGCTGGATCAGAGATTACCTGTCTGACAATTAGCGAACAAGACGAGCTTTTTCACGGGGGTGTCACTGGTCGATAGAAAATCGATCTTGCTACGAAAACGGAACTGCGATTACAACCCTCAGTCGCTTCGTCAAAATCACTTCAAAATCATGTCAGACTTGCGCCGGTCTACACACCCACCGATGAAGGGGGACAGGCACTTTGAAACCGCGATATTTCCCAGAGACCGCTACGGCTCGACGGAGTCGCCACCGCTGTTTCAAAAAGCTGACGGAACAGGTTTTCTTCCAGGAAATTGTCTGCATCATGCGTCAAGGGCTGCTTTGGTTGCTGATTCTGTCATGCCTGGATGCAACGGGTTGCAATAGCATTCAGAAAAAGCATGATAACCCCGTAATGGTGCAGGCTCCACGGCGAGTCGATCGTGTCGAGTCAGACGAAAGCGAAGTGGAAGTCGCGGAAGTCCCGTCAAATCCGAAGGAAGATGACGGCTCTGACATTATGCTTGTCAAATCCACTCTTGAAAAGAACCCGTGGAAGAATTGGGTTGACGATACGACGATCTTCAATTCGCAAGTCGCAGCGACCGTCAACGGCGCTCCCATCCTGAACGGCGACGTGCTCGACCGTTATGCCGGGTATCTGATCAGTGTTCGCGAACAGATGCAGAAAATGGCCGCAGATCCAAAGTTGTTGCCGCCCGGACAGCCAATCCCGACCCCCGATGACTTTGAACGATTCCGCTACTCGCTGATTCAACGGGACATCTCAAGCTTCATTCAAAAGAAGCTGCTTTACGAACGGATGAAGGGAAGCCTGAAGCCAGAACAAATGAAGCAGATGAATGCTCATATTGATCAACTCTTCGAAAAAGAAATCGATCGTTTGAAGAGAGAAATGAAGGTGACGAACAAGACGGAGCTGGAGTTGGAGCTGAACAAGAAGGGGTCCACGCTCGCAAATGTGAAAGACAGCTTCTCGCTGGATCGCCTGTCAGTCGAGTATTTCGTCGCGAAGTCTGAAAAGCCTGATCCGATTGAACGTCCCGATCTTGTGGCATACTACCAGTCCAATCCTGACAAATTTACTGTTAACGCCAAAGTGAAATGGCAGCAGATTCAAGTCTCAATCACGCCTGAAGTCAGTAAATCCGAAGCCCGTAAAAAGATCGATCAAGCCATCGCAGAATTGAATCAGGGAGTGTCGTTCGACAAGGTTGCCAAGACATACTCCGACGGCCCAACCGCTAAGGAAGGTGGGGTTTGGGATTGGATGGAAGCAGGTAATCTTGCCGATACCAAACTTGAACAGAAATTGTTCACGATGCCCGTGAATAAACTGAGCGAAGTCCACGAAGGTAAAGAGACATTCTGTGTGGTCCGTGTCATTGATCGAAGTGAAGCGGGTCGCCAACCCTTCAAAGATGTTCAGGAAGAAATTCGCGCCATCCTGACCGAGGAACAGAACAAGAACCGCCCCAAGAAACTGCTGAAAGACCTCTTCTCCAAAGCAGTCATCGAAACCCAGTACTCCCTCCCCCAATTCGTCCCCGAATGATTTTTAACGCGCGATGATGCGTTTGTGGGTGGATTGTCGCTTTCGCGTTGTTTGTTTCTTAACTCGCGACGATACGTTGGTACGTGGATTGTCGACTCCGCGTTGTTTGATTCTTAACGCGCGATGATGCGTTTGTGGGTGGATTGTCGCTTTCGCGTTGTTTGTTTCTTAACTCGCGACGATACGTTGGTACGTGGATTGTCGACTCCGCGTTGTTTGATTCTTATCGCGCGATGATGCGTTTGTGTGTGGCTCGTCGCTTTCGCGTTGTTTAATTCTTAATGCGCAACGATGCATTGGTGCGTGGTTTTATCGACTCCGCGTTGTTTGATTTTTAACGCGTGATAATGCGTTGGTGGGTGGGTTCTCGGTTTCGCGTTGCTGCCTGGTATTGTTGATGAGACCTCGCGTACGGCGCATCGCCTTCTGGACGAAAAAGTATCGGTCTGGTTAGTTCACCGGCGGCGTCAGACGATTCGTCTTGCAGAAACTGCCGATTCCGGGCAAACTCCGCGCGTTTCGTGGAATGTGGGGAACGAAATTCAGCCAGGAGGGCTAAGTGATGAGTAATCGATGGATGGCGTTCATACTGTTTGGGCTCGGCATGGCAGCTGGACCAATGGCGTTTCATCTGGGTGACTCATTGCTCAAGCCAGCAGGGGCCGAGGATGCGCCGTTGCTCGTGACCGAAAATCCATCGGTTAAAGGCGAATTTAAGGCTGAACGAGTTAAGTCGACTCCATCGCAAGGAGCCACTTGGGATGGTTACACGTTGTCGTTTGACCGAAACGGCGCAGGTACTCTTCAGGCCCGCCTGATTCACACGGGTGATAGTTCTGCTTCTGATGGTAAGCTTAATTTCACCGAATCGGTGAAGATTCTCAATGGTGCGTTTAACTTTAACGTGTTTCCACCAACCCGAAATACGCCGGGTATCTTTAACGCGGCGGGAATTAGTCCCATCGTCGCGAATACTCCCGTTTCGGACGTGCCACCAGGTTGCCAGCTAAGATGCTGTCAAGTTATTGGTGATGGAGTTGACCGCAGTTCGATCCCCACGTTGGAGGGTAGCGCCGGTTGCGCAATTGATTGCCAGGCAGGTGCTGCGACGAATCTCGTCGATGTTTCGGATGTCAACACGACATTTGGAACGATCTCATTTGTCGGTGGGGCCTGCTATGGAGTTGTTCTGACTGCCAACACAATTCAGAACGCTGAAGCACTTCCTGAAACCGGGGAACAATGTACTTCCGATTTAACTGCGAAATACCTCGAACTGTCTCAGGAATTGGCCAGGCGGAAACTGCAGCGGTTAACCTTTCTTGAATTGACTGATCGGATCGAGGAGCTTAAGCAAGAAATCGCGAACGATGAGGCGATGTCTAAATTAGTTGAAGCTCGAAAGCAATTGAAAGATCTGATGGACAAGCATCCCGATAGCCCCGCCGCCCAAAGCGCGAAACGGATGCTGGATGCTGATCAATCGAAACCAGAACCTACTGAGTTTCTGCTGACTCCTGTCGATTCATTGCAGCCTACACGATATTGATCGTCGCGATGGGATTCATGAAATGGCAATAGCCTCACGGCTTCAATTTTGGGTCGGCATTCTGTGTGTCGCTGTGTTTTTCTACCCGTCGATGTGGCACGAAGAAATTCCAAACGGCCGCAAGGACCGACTTACGTTTGGATTACCTGCCAGTCCCTGGTACGACAAGAAAGTGACCGTCACAGAGCAGGGGGTTGCACCCGGCAGCGTCCAGATGGTTCACGAAGTCCATGATATCAACACCAATGTTTATTCATGGTCCACACTATTTCCCGCGCTGGGTATTCTGCTGATTGTGGCTGGCGGATATTTCAAGCGACCCTGACCGTAACGAAAAACGGAGCCGAGGGGCATCAGCCCTTGGCTCCGTCTCGTTTTATGCCAGTTCCCAATAAATCACGCGAGAAGGGGTATTGCCCCGCTCAAGTGGTCGATCGTTGTTGAAACTACTTCTTTTCCTTTGGAAAGGGCAGGATGATCAACGAGTTTTCCGGCAGAGTTACATCGGCCGGCTTATCGTTGATCTTGTATTGCACTTTCAGTTGCTTCGCGGCATTTGGAGCAGGGTCTCCGCCGAAGGCTTCATTGTAACTGGCGGTCGACAAAGTGATGAGCGGCGTATCGGTCGCCTGTTTCTTCAAGATCTCTGTGACATCCTTCTGAGAAGCACCTGAGCCGTATTCCGCTTTGATGATTTCGAGCTTCACTTTGTTCAGTTCAATACTGCCAAGAAGCTCTCTCGCTTCGGGCGACTTATCGGCAATCTTCTGCGCAATGACCAAGGCCGCTGCCGCAGCATCTTCTTTCAATTCGGGGTTCTGATACGCTTTCACTGCCAGTTTGAGCGTTTCCAGATGTGGATATCGCTTCAGGACTTCGATGACGAGCTTCTTTTCTGGAATTCGCTGGGCAGCCTCAGTCGCCAGTTTGCACATCTCAATTCGTTCAGGCTCGGACATCGTGAATTGTCGGGCGACTTTGATGTACCCTCGCATGGCTCGAATCTGGAACTTTTCTGCAGGGGCGTTCTTCGCGAGATCGAGCAATACAGGTGCCGCATCGATCGTCATCCAATCTCCGAGTAACTCGCTGGCAACGTCTTGCAGTTGGGGATCGTTGTTCTTTGCCGCAGTGCCAATCGTTTGAAGGGCTTTGGTTCCGCTAACCGCTCCGAGAATTTTCAACAGCGCGATCTTCGTCGGGACCGGCGCACGTTCCAATGCCGCTGCTAATTCTGTGGAACATGCGTCACGATCCGGCATTCGCACGCAAGCGGTCTTGAGTGCTTGCTGGGCCAAGGGTGCGTCATCGGGAGTTTTTGGAGTGACAACTTGCTTAATCAACACCGAAAGCTTATCGGCAGGAACCGTATTTCCGAGTGAGGTCAGTGCGGCGCTGCGGATAGACTTGTCACTGTTATCGACCGCTTTTAATAGAGTGGGAAGGGCGTCAATACGACGGTTGCCGATCAATTCGATTAACAACACGTACAGTTTTGGATCGGGTTTGGCGAGCCTGTTTATGATCTCTTTGTCGATGCTATCACCGGGAAGTTCAGCCAGGGCCTTTTTCGCTGTCTGTGAAACGACTGGGTCGGTTTCGATGCCCGATTCGAGCAGTGTTGACAGACAGGTCGTGTTGCCGACCCGCCCGAGTGCTTCGAGTGCCGAAGTCCGGACTTGTTTTGGACCACTTTTTGCGGCTTTCAGGATTGCGGGCAGGACAACGGTGTCTGGTCGATCGGCCATGGCGGTCACGATGAGCGCCGCACGGTCAGGTGCTTCAGCCGTCGCGCGAGCCAGTTCCGTCGCTAAGGCCTCGTCGATGTCACTTCCGGGGAATTCACGTGCCGTGCTGAGGGCGATGTTGAACAGGCCCTTATTGGGTGACTTAAATTGTTCGAGCAGCAGAGGAATTCCATTCTTTTTTCGGGCGAGAATGGCACCACGAGTCGCTTCGAGGATGCGTTGTTCGGGGACGTCCGCTTTGCGAACAAAGTCATAAAGTGCGATGGACTCGGTTTCGAGACCATCCGCCTGAAAACGTTCGGCACACAGCACACATCCTTCAGCGATGGCAGAACGAACCTTAGCGGGAGCGGCTGCCAACATGCTTTGCAGCGACTTTGCAGCGGCGGGTGACCCGATTCGTCCGAGTGCGACGGCAGCTGCCGAAGCCACTTCGGGGTCTGCGTCTTGCAATCGTGCAGCCAAAAGCTCAACGGCGCTGGTGTCGCGGCGGACGCCAATCGAATTGATTGTTCCGACGAGCAGGAGCCCCTGTAGATTTCCGACGGCGGTCCGTAGTGCCTCGTCAGCTTCCGATCCAGGAATGGCTTCGAGAGCGATCCGCGACCAGGAAGAGAGCTGTTCGTTACTAAGCAGCTTGGCCAGTTCAGGAACGGCTTTGCCAGAACCGTAGATCGCCAGGTTCTTACAGGCGATCGCTTTTTCTGATGCTGGTGCTTCTGATGTCAGAACGGCGATGAGTTCCGCTTCTTTTTCAGGCGACGTTGCTGGACCGTCAGCTTGGGCCGATGCCGTCGAGAAAAAAATTAGTGCCAGGGGAATTAACGCAAAGGTGATTCGTCGAAAGATATTCATGGTGTCTGTCCAGAAGTCTGAGATGTCAGGATATGAGTTTTCAATTGAAACCCACCCCACCGGGCCTGTCCTGGTGGTTAACGGGCCTTCGCACAAGACTGTTAAAAAATCGCTTGATTCAGAAAGGGTGAGTCTTCACTGAAGCGTTTAATTGGTCGTAACTGACGCCTTGCCACAATGCAGCCCGGTCGTGCAGTGATCCCGAGTCGCAATGAAATCGGAAGAGCCACTGTGTATCAGACGTTGCTGATACAGTGGCATGCTTCCGATTGTGAAAGGCTTCGAGGTGAAAATCTTACAACCGCCATGGTTCACGAAGTGCTTCTGAACGCAGGCGATTGGCTTGTTCATCGTTGATGAATTCGTTGGTTTTCGGGTCGAGTTTGACTTGTCGACCCAGGTGCAGCGCGATGTTCGCAGCATGGCACGCAATGTGTGCGTTGCAAGCGGCTTCAGCGTTCCCCTTAGGTTGACTGCGCGACTTCACGCAGTCGAGGAAGTCGCGAACGTGGAATGTTGCTGGGTATTCGGCGATCTCGGCGACGGTTCGTCCAGCAAGCAGCGTCGGAGAACTGAGGACGAGCTTCCCGCTATCACCCGTTTCAACCCATCCCGTTTCTCCCTCAAATCGGACAGGGCAAGAACCGAGCGGAATCCAGCCAGTTTCGCGGAAGATCAGTTCAACGCCATCGGCGTAACGTGCTACGAGCTGACCATTCTTTGGTGGGTCGTATTCGATCGGTGCGGGGACATCGTTGACGGCCCATTGGCAGAGGTCAACACAATGTGAACCCCATTCGAGAACGCCGCCCCCGACGAGTCCGCCACCTTTTTCAAAATTGAATCCGTCGAGCAGCTTGGCGTTAAAGGGCCGCCACGCTGCGGGGCCGAGGTACATATTCCAGTCGACGACTTCTGCGTTTGGTTCCGTTTCAGGAATCAACCAGCCGCTCATCATCGCCTGCATCCCTGCTGGATGGGCATAGACCTTCTTGAGTTTTCCGAGTTTCCCCGTACGAGCCAGTTCGCAGGCAAAGGCAAAGTGCGGCAGGTTTCGACGTTGGGTTCCGGCCTGGAAGACACGGCCTGTTCGGCGAATCGTATCCTTCAGAATGACGCTTTGAGCGATATTTTTGGTGCAAGGCTTTTCGCAATACATATCCTTGCCGGCCTTGGCTGCCTGCATGGCGGCAGTGCAGTGCCAATTCGGTCCGGTCGCGATCAGTACGGCATCAATGTCCTTACGGTCGAGTAGCTCACGGAAGTCGCGATACGTCGCGCAGTTTTCATTTTTGTTGTGATCATCGGCTCGCTTTTTGATCGCAATTCGTTGCTTTTCTTTGATGTCACAAACAGCGACGAATTGAACGTCCTTTTGTTCCAGGAAACAACCGAGGTCATACGTTCCTCGGTTGCCGATTCCGATCCCGCCGACGACGACTCGTTCGCTTGGTGGAACGGCACCATCGAGACCCAAAGCAGAGCTCGGGATGATCATGGGAGCGGCAAAAACAGCACTGGCCGAAAGGGATGTCTTTAAAAACTGACGCCGATGAAGCTGCGTAACGTTTTTCGACATGACTGCTCTCCTGACTGTGGTTGATGGGACGACTGCCGAGAATGAGACCAAGCGAGTCGGGGACTTACGGGATTCCGAACAGCATACCCTCGACATGTCGTCCATTGCTACCCATAAGGCAAGTTTGTTTCGTGCGAATCGGGTTCAATAACCGAGATTTGTCAGCTCGATTCCCGAAAAATAGTGTCGGATGATCTCTGTACTGGTGCGACCAGCTTCAGCCTGACCTTTCGCTCCCCATTGGCAGAAACCGACGCCGTGACCGTGACCTCGACCGTCAAATACAACGCGATTCTTTTCCAGTTTGATTTGGAAATGAGGGCTATGCAGCGTCCCAGGTGGCAGCCGATCTCGAAGTTCGATTCCGCTAACGGACGGGCGTTCTTTCTCGGCATCGAGCTCAAATCGGGAAATCAAACCAGTTCCAGGGGACGTCGTTTGCCGGATTGAACGAATCGAAACGATTTTCTTACCGCTGTTGTTAGAACTGGTTGCTCGTTGTTGAAATGCGTCACGGGACAATTCCGTCGTCCAGCGGTAATGAGGTGATTCGCGGCACCACTCACATGGTACGGATTTCAAAGCGTCGGTGGCATCTTTGAATACCTCGTCGCCATTGATCGTTCTTCCTCCGCAAACGGCTGAGTAATAGGTACAGAACAACTCATTTCGCAGAGTACAGATCACTCCACGAGTCTCTCTGACTACGCGGCGACTGCTTTCACTTTCTCCTGCCAGTCGCCGACCTGAGTTATCCACGTATTCCACGCCGAGATACTTTTGGCTTCGCTGCGAAGAAAACAGGTCAAATTGTGAGTTTGGGTCGGCGTGCCGGACTTGATACAAGGCGTAAGTTCTCGCCACGATCGCTTGAGCCTGTCGGGCTGCCTCGGGGAATTTGGTCGGCATCTCAGAATCGACCACACTTGCGAGGTATTCCTCGAGGGGCAACACGTTGACGGCCGAGATCAGTCCATCCGCACGACGAAACAACCTCAATCGGCCCCGATAAAGGTGGCCATCAACGCGGATTGAAGGTGATTGATCTGGCTGGATTTCAATCTGTTTTGTCGCGTACTGGCGCGATCCCAGTTTGAGACCTTTCGGCGTGGATGTCACCACGATTCGACTGAGACCGGCTTCAGAGGCCAGTTCTTCATTCGTCTCAAGCGAACTCAACCGGCATCTTCCACGAACATCAAGCTCGAACGACTTAACGCCCCCGGGTGTGACATTGACTCGAACGACAGGTTCGGTTGCTTTCGCCTTTTGACGAGCCGTTTTAGGCGGAAGGGTAGGGGGTATTGAGCGGGGCTTGGCGAATGTCTGCAATGGTGGCGGCGCCCGATGAATTACGGGGGCTGTTTGTACGGTCACGACTGCAATCAATAGTGCAAAGGCCGGTAAAACAACGATCCATACGCCACGGGCCCTGGGCGAACGTGTTTGTTCCTCAATGGAGGAAAACAAACAAGGCTGCGCAGCGGGTTTGCTGTCAGCCTCGTTTGGTCTGTTTTTCACGCTGCGGTCTCCGACACGCGTGTCTTACGCCATGGACAACCATGTCCATGAAATTCACTTCTTCAATCGTTACGCAGTTTCAAGCCAATCTCACCCAATTGCTGTCGAATTTCGTTCAACGACGTCACGCCGAAGTTTTTGGTCGCCAGCAATTCATCAGGAGTCCGCTGGACCAATTCAGACAGGCTGGTAATTCCAAGTCGAGCCATGCATTTTCGTGCCCGTACCGACAGGTTCAAGTCGGAGACAGACCGAGCCAGCATTGCCTGTTCCTGGGGTGACAGGTCGGTTGGCAGAATTGCATAAGTACCGACGGGACCTCCGGTTGCAGCAGCCCCTTGCCATGCCCCGGCGTCTTTCGGCTTGGCTGGTGCCAGGTTCTGTCCGATTCTGAGGCCGTGAGCCTGCATCAGTTCACGAATTTCGACGAGAGAAGTTTCGCCAAAATTCTTTCCTTGAAGCAAGTCTGGTTCGGTAATCTTCGTCAAATCGCCCAGCGTCTGGATATCCATGCTGGCAAGGCAATTTCGACTGCGAACGGAAAGTTCAAAGTCAGTGACAGGCCGACTGAGCAATTGCTCCAGTCGTGCTTCGTTCTTGGCCATGTCATCGTCATAATACATTTCGTTCGTTGCTTCGATGTCCTTCATGTACATCAAAGCACGAGCGTGATTCTGATCGTGCTGAAGCACTCGTCGAAAGCAGAATGCTGCCGCAGAGTAGTTCCCTTTGTCTTCGTACAACAAGCCGAGGTTCAGAAGACCCCCAATGTAGAATGGAGCTTTACTGAGTCCTTGTTCGTAGAGGCGGATTGCTTCGTTGTCGTTACCGTAAAGGGCATTCTCACCTGCCAGGCGAAACAGGGCCTGTGAGTGATGTGGGTCCATGTCGACCGCACGTTCGAAGTACTCAATTGCTCCATAGGTATCGCCGCGATCAGCGAGGATGCATCCCATCTGGTACGAATAGTCGGCTCGTCGGGCGCCTTCCATACCGGCTTGCTTAAGTGTCGTTTCTGCTTCGTCCAGTCGTCCTTGAAGTCGGATTGCACCAGCTTTTTTCATAGTGCATTCAACAGGATCGTACCCAGCCTTTGCGGCGGCTGCGAACTTCGCTTCGGCTTCGTCGTATTTTTCCAACGACATAAAGACCAATCCGTGGACGTAATATGCAACTCCGTCGCCACTCGCACCCGAAAGAAGGCGTTCAGCAAGGGTATGTTGCGCGAGTAAGTAGGCACCAATCCCGGCGCGAACGGACTGGCTTGATGCACCCCCGCTTTCGACTTCTCTTAGCAGAGCTTCGATCTCTTGCCGGGTCGTTGCGACCTGATCCGACGCGACCGCACGCCTTAATTGGCTGAACTCGTCAGCCGTCATATGTCCCTTGGATTGCAGAATACCACGAATATTAACTGGTTCAGCCGTCTTGATCACAGTCAGTTCAGCCCTTTCTGGAGGGTACTGGCAGCACCACGAAAACTTGCGAGGGATTTCAGCTTGGTTACACCTTGCTGATCGTTACAATCTGATCGCCAGACAGTTTTTTGAACACCGATTGCCAGCGGTGAAATGTCAAAGTCGGGTCAAATTATGATCTTGACCCAGATTGAACTTGCCCTCAATAACGAATCGTGCATTATATCGATAGAGTCTGGTTCTGCAACGCCATCGATTTTCACGGGATGTGAACCATGAAACTTCTGCGAATCTGCCTGATATTTGCGGTCGTTTCCGCAGGGAGAAGAGGCTTTGCGGACGAAGCGCTTCCGGCCGATGCCTGGGTGCCAGAGCATTTACGCGGCCCGATTTCGGAACTCGATCATCCCGATTTCGACCGGCGCGAGGCGTCGGTGAAACAATTATCGTCTCTCGGCGCAGGTGCAATCCCTGCGTTAATGGTCGTCGCGGAAGCCGGTGCGCCGGAAGCATCGGTCCGAGCATTTGAAGTTTTACAACAGCTCTATCGCGGCGACGACGAAACGGCATTTGAAATGGTCGAAATCGTGTTAAGTCGACTCAAGGGGAGCGAGCACCTCGCGGTCGCAGCCAGGGCTGAACGAGCCTTTGACAGCGGGGCAGAAAACCGCCAGAAACGCGCTGTCGCCCGGCTTGAACGACTTGGCGCTATCATCCATTTTACAGATCAGACAACAGATCGGCAGCTGCTTGGACGGCCTACCGTCGATTACGTCATGCTCGGTCGAGACTGGGTGGGTGAAGAATCCGATTTGCGCTTACTTGGGCGGATCGAAGACCTTCGACTCTCGATGACCCAATTGTATATTATTCGAGGTATCGACGTTTCGGAGAGGACATTGTTTGATCTCACAACGGGATTACCGTTCTTGAAGATCGAGCGACGGGGACCGGCCCGACTGGGAATTCGCGGCAGGACAAGCGATGACGGCTGTGTGATTCATGCAATCGATCCGGGGTCTGCTGCGGAAGAGGCAGGGATGAAGATTCGAGATGAAGTCATCGAAATTGACGGACTGCCTGTCGATTCCTTTGAAAAACTGATCGAAATTATCGGTGAGAAGGAACCGGGTGAGAAAGTCCCGATCGTCTTTCGACGCGGTGACGAAACGCATAAGGTCACCGCCAAGCTGACGGCATGGGCCAAGCCAGCAGCTGCCAATGTTCCTCCACAGCCGCGCCCCTGATTCACTGCACAGGTTACAACGCGATGTCTCGCTGCTCGATTCACGCTGTGGTTGTGCTCCAGTTGGCGACCTATACGACGACTCTGGTGTGGACAGTTCCAGCGTCGGCACAGGATCGTGTGCTGGTCCAGCAACCGGGTGGCAGCCGATTTCCAATGTCGGGATACATCGAAGACTACACGGGACGGGGAATTTCACTTCGAATCAAGCCGAATGAGCCGGTTCGACATTATCCGCGTACTGACATTGTTGAAGTGACGACGGAATATACGCCGCATCATGACCGGGGCCGCAAGTTGTTTGCTGGCGGAAAGATTGCCGAGGCGCGCGATGAGTTCACTGAGGCGTTAAACGACGAAGACCGCCCTTGGGTGAGGCGAGAGATTCTCGCGAATCAGGTAAGGTGTACCTTGTGGAACGGTGAATATTACACCGCCGTTTCCCGTTTCATTCCGATCGTCCAGTCAGATGCTGAAACGTTTCATTATGGGTTGGTACCGTTAAATTGGACCGATGATCAGCCCGCTGAAAACCTCAGGCTTGATGCGAGGGAATGGATCGGACCGAAAGCAACACCACTTTCGCGACTGATCGGGGCGAGTTGGCTTTTGTCGGTGGCTGATGGGAACATGGAAGCTCAAGCAACACTGAAGAAACTCGCGCGTGAGCCGGATGTTAGAATACAGCGTTTGGCGCAAATGCAATTATGGCGAATGAAATTGAAAGGGACATCCCAAATTGATCCAGACGAGATCACTGGTTGGGAAAAATTCGTTGAAGACCTGTCCTTCGAGTTGCGCGGCGGGGCTTACTTCGTGATTGGAAATGCCTGGAAGCAGCGCAAAGAACACGAAAAAGCCGCGAGAGCGTTTTTGTGGCTGCCGCTTGTCTATGACGCTGACCGATGGCTGAGCAGTCGTGCCTGTTTCGAGGCCGCCGAATCGCTCAGCGTCGCCGGCGATCGAAACGAAGCAGTCAAGCTCTACAGCGAAGTCGTCTTCCGGTATGGAGATACACCCTGGGGACCCAAGGCCGAAGCCGCCTGGAATGAGTTGCGTCAGCCGAATACGACCGAAACGAAAGTTCGCTGATAGTCAACTTCGCCATGCCAGTTGACGCTAGCGCCTCTGGTTTTCGATTTGAACTCATTCCGCATTCTTTGCGTCGCTTACGTCAAGGCAAACGGCTTCAGAGGCGTTGCGGACCAGTAACTTTCCGCGAACAAGGACCGGATGGTTCCAGCAAAATCCGCTGTCGAACACTTTGAAGGTCGCAATGGTCTCGGGCTTTGCAGGTGTTGCAGGAACCAGTAGCAATTCCCCATCCTCTGTGATAATCAGCATGATGTCATCGACAAGCAGTAATTGACCGTAACCGTATCGTCCGGATTTCCATTTAATCTTTCCGGTTTCGACGTCAAGACAAGCCAGCGTGCCGTCATCCAGGCCGTACGCATGGCTATCGCGAACAAAGAAGTCGTTGAATTTTGGGCGAAACCGGTTCGTCTGCCACCGTTGTTTTACTGTCCATTCGTGGCCGTCACCATTCGTAATATCAAGCCGAACCGAACCAACCCCGTAACCTGTTCCGAACAACAACGAACCATCGTCAAGCATCCATGGCATCGCAGAATTGACGTTCGGAGAGTTTTCCAGTGGAAAGAACCACAACTCGTTTCCCCCGTCCAATGAATGAGCTGAAAGTCCATTTGCATTCGGGATCAACAGTTGCCTTGTTCCCCCGATGACTTCCAATCGTGGGCTACCATAGCTCGCTTGACGTTTTCCAGCCGACCAGACTCGTTGCCCCGAACTTTTGGCGTATGCGGCCACACCATGATCAAAGCCGAGAGCACCTTCTTTTGCTGTCCCGCCCGGGACAACAATCACCAAGTCGTCGATAATCAAGGGAGACGCGGTCATTCCCCACTCAATGTTCGGGGCGGCGATCTTTCCATCCCCGGCATCCTTGAGAATATTCGTTGACCAGATTTGTTTTCCTGTCGCGGCGTCGAGGCAGTTCAGCAATCCCGTTCCGCCAAGGGTGTACAAGAATCCCTCGTCAAATTGTGGAGTCGCGTGTGGACCCGGTCCACCGTTCGCATCGACGATTGAAAGGATGGTTTTGTCCTGATGAGCCCATAATTCATCGCCCGTTTCAATGTCGTATGCGACCACACATTCAAATTCGTCACGCTGTTCCTGCGTGAAGACATGGTTTCCCACCACCGCGAACGATGACCACGCACGTCCCAGCGGATGTCGCCAGATCTGTCTGGGCGGCGCAGACTGCCAATCACGTCGTAACGACCCGTTTCGAACGATGCCGTCTCGTCGAGGACCACGAAAACCAGGCCAATCGCCCTCGGTGACAACCAGTGGCAGCGGAGCGGAGGTTCGTGAATCATCATCAGTCGACTTCTTTCCCGCAGCAGATGTCGAAGCCAGTTGCTGTTTTCGATACTGCCGGGCGACTTCTTCAGGTGTCGGCTTCGAACGCGAAATAAAGCGGCGAGGGATCATTCCACCATCCCACTCCAGCCGATAAAGGCTGAAAAATCCCAAAAACGCCGCAGCGATCGTTCCGACCAATCCCAGTCGGATTGTCCATGACCAGCCAGAAAAAAAGGTCCACCAGATCGCTAACGCGAACAGCGCTGCCGGCCAGACGAAAAGCACCGACATCGCGAAATACGTGGGATCTTCCCACCATTTGGCCCAGAGGGCACTTTGAGCGATACAAGCGATTGCCAGAATCCCCGCAGCCCAGATCCAGCGGCCCCGCAGGTTCGTCTTGGTTGCTGTCACAGGAACGGAAGACTCAGTCATTTGGGGAATACTCACAGAACAAATTCCTTGTCAGGAAACCACTTGGTGGTCTTTTCGAAATCAATACACTCGATGCTCGCGGCCACTATTATCGCAGTTCAACCAGAAATATCTTAACTCGGACGCCGAAAATGGGCGATTCGTTTCAAATCCACGATTGTTGAAGTCACGGGCGAGAGAATCAAAACTGACTCAACGTCCTTGTCCCCTGTGCGCCGTCGTCTTAGAATTTCATGATTGAACCCCAAACTTTCGCCGAACATTCAAAGTACACATGGCAGACGATTACTACAAAACACTAGGTGTCTCGAAAACTGCGACTGCGGACGAGATCCGTAAGGCGTATCGCAAGCTTGCACGGGTGAATCATCCCGACGCCAAGCCCAATGATTCTAAGGCCGCCGAAAAGTTTAAACAAATTCAAGAAGCGTATGACGTCTTGAACGATGAGACGAAACGGAAGCAATACGATCAGTTCGGTCCCGACTTCGCCCGAATGGGTCAACAAGGCCCGTTCGGACCTGGTGGATCAGGGGGGGCTGGCGGTTTCGGTGGTGGAACTGGCCCTATCGATTTCAGCGAATTATTCGGTAATGGCGGGATCGATCTCGGAGATTTCTTTGCCGGAGGCATGGGAGGGGGGACTGCGTCGTCTGGTGGACGTCGGAGTAAGAAGGCCTCCATGCGAGGGGAAGATGCTCGCGCCACAGTCAAGGTCGATTTCGAAACGGCAGTCAATGGCGGTTCCGTCGATGTTCGCATCGAACGTGGCGGTACCGTCGAGACGCTCGGCGTGAAGGTTCCTGCAGGCGTGAGCGAAGGTCAGGTTATTCGACTGGCAGGGCAGGGGAGTCCCGGCTTGCGCGGTGGTGCGCCAGGTGATTTATTGCTGCGTATCGAAATCCTGCCCCATCCTTATTTTCGCCGTGAGGGGTCAAACCTTTTGCTGGATGTTCCCATCTCGCCTCCAGAAGCAGCTCTCGGTACCAAAGTTGACGTGCCGACTCTGTCCGAAGGTCGTGTCGTCGTGAAGATTCCGGCAGGAACATCGAGTGGCGTGAAGCTTCGATTACGCGGCAAAGGTGTATTGGATCCTCAGACAAAACAGATCGGTGACCAATTCGTTGTGATCAAAATCGTCTTGCCAAAGATAATTTCTGAACGTGACAAAGCTCTCTATCAACAACTTGCCGAGGAGGGGTCCTCGGTCCGCGAGGGACTCTGGTGAAGCACCACTCATGCTGCAGCGCAAGGTCCGAATCCAATTGGGTCCAAACCTGGACGATTCTCCTGATCTGCGCTGTGATGGCGGGAATCTCTGCCGCACAAGAGGACGTTCACCAGCCGGTTGAGACCGAAAAGACATTGCTTGACGAGAAATCCATCACCCCGGAACTGACAGTTCCCTCCGATGAGTCCTCGACGATTGATGCGGAAAAAAAGCGGAAAGCGACCATAGGGCTTGCGGCTGTCGGAGCGATTGCCATTCTGGGGGTGAGTGTCATCGCCATGACGATGATCTGGGCTCGTCGATTGCGACGCCTAGCTCGCGATTCAGGTCCGATTCAAAAGACGGCGGGCAATGATTTCTGGTTTTTGAAGCCACCCAAGCCGAACGCGACGGATACTGAGATTTCCACCATTCGTCGTCCGCTGATGGGAGAAATGCGAGACGATGAATCATGAACCGATTCACTTTCATCAAGGCTCAACATCTTCGGTCCAAATCCGATTTTGAGCGGGTTTACGCCTTGAAAAATAAGGCGGCTGACGGAGTACTGCTGATCTTTGCCGCCCGCAATGAGGGGCCTGTCACACGAATTGGTCTGAGTGTCTCCAAAAAGCATGGTGGTGCCATCGTGCGAAACCGGTTGAAGCGACTTTTACGCGAGGCGTTCCGTCTGATGCAGCATCAGATTCCCGCAAACCTCGACTTGATCGTTATCCCACTGTCAAAGGAAAAGGCCAGTCTGGTTGCCTACCAGGAATCCCTCGTCAAGGCCACTCGTCGCCTGATGCGCCGTCTCGACCAACCGGCATCGAGTCGTGAGGCGGCGCCATGAAGGTCGCCACGTGGTTCACCAGGCTCCCCGGCCTGGTACTTATCGCCGGTGTTCGGTTTTATCAATTGGGTATCGGTCCCTTCCTGGGAAAACACTGCCGATTCGAACCGTCGTGCAGCAATTACTTCATCCAGGCCGTGGAAAAATATGGCGCTGTTGTGGGAGCTTGGAAAGGGACCTTACGTATCTTTCGATGTCACCCATTTCATCCCGGCGGCTACGACCCGCCGTAAGTAGGAAGAACGTTAGCATCATCTGCTGACTGGAAGACATCAAGCCGTGGAAAGGCGGCTCAAACCACCCGATCAAATCTTCCGTTCTAAAAAGTTCAGTCGACAAACAGGAATTCCGATGAATTCCACAAAGCTCGACAAAACGCGGGTAGGCCTCGCCTGTTAATGAAATCGATGCTGAGCGCGGATTCTTTCTCATCAGGACGGCGGCTGTAAATCAGCAAAAAAGCGGTCGCGATCTGATCGTCTAACGAGTGTGAAGCTGCTGTCAGATGGTCCGCGAATCGATCAGCCATTCGCAAGCTGAATGAATGGTTCAGCAGAGATAACGCTTGCAACGGCGTCACTGTTGCGGATCGGCGGGGAGTCGTTGTGGATGGGTCTGGACAATCGAAATTATCAAGAAAAGGACTGCGACCGCCACGTGCTCCCATGCGGTACAGCGTACGCCGATTGTTGGCATATCCGACGGGATCGATCGGATCATAGAATTGCGTCCCTTTGAAAAAGTACGAATTCACGTCGCTATATCCTTTGCCCCCGACTTCCGTATTCAATTCTCCGGAAACCGCGAGCATCGCATCGCGAACGGCCTCGGCTTCCAGCCGATGCGGGTTCATTCGCCACAGTAGTCGATTGTTCGAATCAACTTTCGCCGCCCCGTCATTGAATTTCGATGACTGACGATACGTCGCCGAACTGACCAGCAAGCGGTGCATACGTTTGAGCGAAAACCGTTCGCTGTCTTGATACCCCGCTTTGCCCGATGAAGTCTGTTGAAGTCGGCCACCGAAGTCGCGCGAGAGCCATTCCAGCAGGTCGGGATGGCTGGGCATTCCCGCATGAAAACCGAGATCGTTGGGCGAGTCGACCAGCCCCACTCCAAAATGGTAATGCCAGATCCGATTCGTCATCACTCGCGCAAACAGCGGATTGCGGGGATCGGTAATCCATTCAGCCAGTTTACGTCGCCGATGCGATTCAATCGCGTCGGGGCGAAGATCGAATTGAGGGCTCAATCCTGAAATGGCTGCCAACCCTGCTGGTTCAACTTCATCTCCGAGCGACGCGACACTCCCTCGTTTATGAATTTTCATGGGTGGCGATTGCGTCGCGATCGCCGTGTAAAGCGTTAGTGGCCCTCGCTTTGTCAAGTTGGCATGTTGCTGCCGCAATTTTCTCAATTCGTTCTGCCTGGCGACTCTTATCGCCTGTGCTTCACGACTGAGCTTCGACACGATTTCGGCTTCGGTTACGAACGTGTTTGACGCATCAGCCGAAACCGCAACTTCTTCTGGTGTCAGGGCTCTTCCATAAAGCTTCGCGGAGAGGATTGTGCCCTTCAGCGACCGGTTTCCACCGATGTCAGTTCCATGCCGGAGACCAAACAAGACTTGAGCCTTTCCGGCCTCGTACTTGACTGCGGCATCCTTGCGGATTGGATTGCCGTATGGCTGACCATTTCGATATGCGATGATTGTTCCGTCGGCCTGATGAACTTGCGTCATCACGACCGGTTCCTTGTCCGCATGGTCTTCGGCGTTAGCCCGATATGACAAGGTCCGCTGAAATCCGTTGCTGCCCGGCATCCAACGAGCGGATTCGAGTTCGCCAAACACGATCGCATCGAAGGTGTGTCCATCAGCTGTCTGCAGGCTGATGGCTCCGCCGCCCGATTGTTGCAACGTTTGCAAACGGACGCGAACTTCAAGTGTTTTTTCGATGACATCTTGAGCCAGCGGGGATGAAACCGCGAACGATGCCCCGTCAACGACCAATCCTTCGGGTAAACGCTTTGCGGGTCCGACGAGTTTCACATGCATGTCCCCCACCTGGTCTTGCAGGTCTTTTGTGAAATCCCATGCTGCCATTGGCATCGGTCCTCGGCCTGTCTGGGAAAGCCTCCCTTCGGCAGATGCTCGTTCCGTCAGGATAGAATCTCGAATCGGTGTCTCTTCGTCACGAAGTTCTTTCGACAGGGATTCGATTTGCGACCGCCAGACTTCAAGTTGACGGACAACCTCCGGCGGAGTGAACTCGCGCTCGCCATGGTCGATCCCCGCAAGGGCAGAAGCAATCTGGTAGTACTCACGTGTCGTAATCGGATCGAATTTATGATCGTGACACCGGGCACAGTTGACTGTCAGCCCCAGAAATGTCTGGCTGACGGTCCCGACGATGTCCTCCAGTTCGTCCTGCCGCATCATTGCTCGCATCCGATCAACGACAGGAACAACCGTGTCATGAGCACCCCCGACAAGGAACCCAACGGCTTTGATCGCTTCGATATTGTCAGGCGATAGCAGGTCACCTGCCAGTTGCCAGCGGACGAATTCGTCGTAGGGCATGTCCTGGTTGAGGGCACTAATCACCCAGTCTCGATAAGGCCAGGCGTTCGGCCGCGGAAGATCCCTCTCAAACCCGTTGCTTTCACCGAAACGAACAACATCCAGCCAGTGCCGTGCCCAGCGTTCGCCGTAATGCGGTGAAGCAAGCAATTCATCCACCAGTCGCTCGACGGCATCTGGCCGCTGGTCGTGCACGAATTCATCGACTCGATCCGGGGCAGGGGGAAGACCGAGTAGATTAAAAGAAATCCGCCGGATCAAGACTTGTCGAGTCCCTTCCGGGGACATCGTCAAGTTTCGTTCCTCCTGCTTTTCAGCAATAAAGTCATCTACCGGCTGAAGCCGTTGGATCAGAGACTTTGACCTCGGAATAAGAACCTGTCGCAACGGTTGAAGTGACCACCAGTCAAGTCCCGCGCGATGTTCGGACGTAATCGCCAAGGGATCAATCGCACCGCCTGACCAGTTGGCACCACTCGTGATCCATTCCTTCAGCAGACGTTTTTCATCCGCTGAGAGAGGATGCTTAGGCGGCATCTCGTTTTGTTCTACTCGCAGCCAGATCGGGCTTTTGTCAGGCGAGTTCGAATCGAGCGCGGGGCCAGACTCGCCACCGGCAATCATCTTTTCGCGTGATGTCAGGTCAAGTTTTCCCTTGGCATCATCACCGCTATGACATGAAACACATTTATGAGCGAGTAATGATTTCGCTGGAGACGTCGCAAGATCGTCAGGGAACGCATCGCTGTTTGTAACGAGACAGAGAGCGAGGCAGAGCCAACCTCTGAGCCTCATCGAGTCTTCTGCAATCCTTCTCATACCCGTCCTTCCGCATGCGCAAATCTCGGCTTTCAATGGATTCCCAAATTCTACGTCTTTGTTTCAAAGCCTGCGATCCTCCAGAACGGATAAACCAGTCCAAGTCTTGAATTCAAAGCGAGCCTACGAACAAAACCAAGCGAGCTGGTGCGGTGTAAACTCCCTGATTCTTTCCTCCTTTTGCATTTTATTGAGCACCTTCGGTAGTCTAGTACCCATTGGGGATTCGATCTCTCGGAACGTTGGTGCTCAACTTGTACGCTGACGGCTGTTTGACGGCGGACAAGGCAACCACAATGGCCAAGCGAGCTACGATGCCGCCGTCTTTTCACTGCTGCCGATTCACTCGCAGGTCTGTGACGCATGGTCAAACAGCGAATTCGACCACTGGCCCTCATGATTTAATTCTTCACAAGTCCAATCAGTCGCTTGCCTTGAGTGTCGGGTTCCACCTTCGGTTCAGATGTCTCAACAAGACTGGCTTCGGCCGCTCGCTGTTTTGCCTGAGCGATCAGTTCTTCGGCGACGAGGAGCTGGCTGCGGGTAAATTCTGCCGTTTGCGTCAGGGCACCTAAGGGAGTGTTCATTTTCTCGGACAGTTGCTGAAACGTCATTTTGTTTGCCTGATGCCATGCTGCTGCCTGGGCGGCTTTGGTGTCGACTTTGTTTGATGCGACGACGGTCAGCAGTTGATAAAGCACGGGATCGCGACTGATTTTCGACACTGGGGCGAGTGTATATTTGCTGCTGGGACCCGGTTCGGGCTTTCCGTGCTCGAGACAGACGGAGTTGAAATTCAGAGAGATCACTTGTTCCGCAGGAATCGAGAAGAAGCCCTGGCCGATTCCCGGTCCGTTTCCCTGGCCATTTCCGACGGGCTGGCCATTTCCCAGCCCAGGTGCAGGTCCGATTCCTCCGCCAATCTTTTGCGGGCCGTTTTGACCGTTACCCAGACCAGCGTTGTTACCCGGTCCCTGATTTCCCAGTCCCAGATTACCTGCTGCACCGAAATTGCCGAATTGTGAGTGGACCGAGACTCCCACGACCGCCTCGGGGATTTTGACTGTCAGGGGCTTATCGGTCTTGTTTTCGATCAAGACATTGCCCCCCATCGCGTTCCTGGGGATCAATCTAATGCTAACCTGTCCGGCATCGACTGCATCGAAAATGTCAACCTGTTCTGCCGATGGGTCGAGTTTTGGATTCTTAATCGGCTTCTTGAAGGTCTGTCCGGTTTTGCTTGCGGCTGCCAGTTGCGTCGGTAGCGACGTGACGACGACCAATACCAGGGAGGTCAGTCCACAGATTACCGCGATTGTACGACGAGTCATCGGGTGTTCCTTTTGAAACGGGTGCCAGAAAAAGCGTGAGATGGGAAGTGCAGTGTAAGCCTGCCGTTCGCGAAAGAACAAACACGACTTTTCAGATGACGTTCTTTTAAGCTCATCGTCGCTCGTGTGTATCCGCATTATTTTGTCGCTCCCAAGCTCTCGCGGGTAAACGAGGAACATCGGAACGAGCCAACGTGGTTCGTTGTTTGCTATACGACTATAATTATCTTTACGACTATAATTATCTTGAAGTACGACGAACAGGTCGGACTGGGATCTCATTTGTGATGTTCCAGAGCCACGACGATGTTTCTTTTGGTGACGATATTTTTTGAAAGAGGAGTTTCATGACGGTTCGAATTGGCCAACCGGCCCCCAGTTTTGAAGTCGAGGCATACGATCGAACGAAAAACGATACAGAACAACAGTTTTCAACCGTAAAGTTGAGTGATTTCAGCGGCAAATGGGTCTGCCTTTTCTTTTATCCGCTCGATTTCACCTTCGTCTGTCCGACGGAAATCTCGGCATTTAACGGCAGCGTGGCAGCATTCGCAGAACGCAATTGCGTGCTTCTGACCGCCAGCACAGACAGCGTGTATTCGCACAAAGGCTGGTGCGACAGCCATCCAGAGCTTCAGAAGCTCAAATACTTGATGCTCTCGGATCTGACGCACAAGTTCGCAACGGCCTACGACGTCTACGACGAGGAGAAGGGTCTGGCGAACCGAGGCATTTTCCTGATCGATCCAAAGGGAATCGTCCGTTGGTTGGCGATTCATGATCTCAGTGTCGGTCGCAACGTCACGGAAGTCCTGCGAGTGCTTGACGCCCTGCAGACGGATCGACTCGTTCCTTGTAACTGGAAGCCAGGGGACAAAACTCTGAACTGAATCTGAATGAGGCAATCCATTCGAGCTCAGAACGTCAAGACCGCATGGTCCCCGGGTCACTCACAATGCGCGTGGCTCGGGGCTTTGTTGCTTATTTCTCATTTTCAAACTCGAGGTTGAGAATAAGAACTGAACTGCGGCATGGTGGGCGAGTTCCTTGCTGGTCGTTAGAGTGCTGGGGGTCTACTGGCTTCCCTTACTTACCGACTTGATTTGCTTATCCATGACGACGACGCCCGAACGTGCTCCCACCCCCGCAATGCAGCGGTATCTGGAAGTGAAGGCCCAGCATCCTCAGGCCATTCTTTTATTCCGGATGGGGGATTTTTATGAACTTTTCTATGAAGACGCGGTCCTTGCTTCGAAAGCGGTTGGGCTGACTCTGACCAGTCGTGACAAAGGGTCGCCGAACCCGATCCCCATGGCGGGGTTTCCCTATCATCAGTTGGATGGTTACCTGCAGAAGCTTGTCCGAGCGGGCTATCGAGCGGCCATCTGCGAACAGATGGAAGATCCGAAACTGGCGAAGGGGCCGGTTAAACGTGACGTGACTCGCGTGGTCACTCCCGGAACATTGACCGAAGATTCGCTGCTTGATCCTCGCGAAAGTAACTTTCTGGCGTGCGTCTTTCCGACGAAGGAAGTGTGTGGATTGGCGTGGCTGGAAGTGTCGACCGGACGCTTCGTGATGGCCGATCTGGCCAGCGATCATGTCGTCGATGAAATTGCTCGTATCCGACCGGCGGAATGTCTTGTTCCTGACAATTCACACGATCTTCCGCTGGTTCAAATTCTGATGCAGATGACAGGGATGCTGGTCAGCGATCGACCTCCGTGGTCGTTCGCCGTTGACCAATGCAAACGAACTCTACTGGATCATTTCCAGACCCGATCCCTGTCCGGTTTCGATATCGACGACGATACACCAGGTGTCACTGCTGCGGGGGCGCTGCTGGAATATGTCCGCGAAACACAAAAAAGTGGCTTGGGACATATCACTCGGCTCGAGCCATATCGACGAGGATCAAGCCTGTTGATCGATGAAGCGACGCGTCGCAGCCTGGAATTGACGCGAACCCTGCGGGATGGGCAGCGGGAAGGAAGTTTGCTTGCAGTCATCGATGAAACGGTGACTCCCATGGGTGCTCGGCTGCTGGGTGAATGGCTTTCCAACCCATTGACTGATCCGGTTCGGATTAATCTGCGACTGGATGCGGTCGAAGAACTGACGACCGATGCGGTGTTCTGTCGTGATTTACGCGAGCAACTTCAAGAGGCATACGACTTACAGCGACTGACGGCGCGGGTGGCGACGGGCCGATGTTCGCCGCGAGACCTGTCATGTCTGGCGCGGACGCTCGCATTGCTTCCCAAGTTGAAGGCAAAACTGTCGGGCCGTAAAGCAAGGCGACTGGTCGAACTGGAAGAACGACTGGACTTGTGTCCTGAAATTCGTAGCGACATTGAAATGTCTCTGGTCGACGAGCCGCCGATGCTGACAAGCGATGGTGGGATGATTCGTGAAGGTTTTCACGCGCAGCTTGACGAATGGCGAGACCTGGCGCGAGGAGGCAAAGACTGGATCGCGCGTTATCAGGCCGAGGAAATCGAGCGGACTGGCATTCCGAACTTGAAAGTGGGCTTCAATCGTGTGTTCGGGTACTACCTGGAATGCACCGCAGTCCAAGCGGAAAAAGTTCCCGCTGACTACATTCGCAAACAGACGTTGAAAAACAACGAACGATTTATCACTCCGCAATTGAAAGAGTACGAAGAGAAAGTTTTGCGGGCGGAAGGGCAGGCGATCCAGCTTGAACAAGAGTTGTTTAACGCTCTTCGTGAACGGATCGCACTGCAATCGGCTCGACTTCGTGAGATTGCCGAAGTCCTGGCGGAAGTCGACACCTTGGCAGGACTCGCAACGCTGGCGGTCAGTGCTGGTTACTGTCGGCCTGAGATCACAACCGAGCCTGTGCTCGATATTCGTGAAGGACGCCATCCAGTTCTTGACCGGCTGAAACCGAGTGGTGAGTTTGTGCCGAATGATGTGCGGATGGGGAAGGGCCGTACGGTCAACTCGAAGACTGTAGTGCCAGAGGCATCAGCGGAACCTGAAGAATCGCAAACGATGAATGGTTCTGGCGGCATGATGCAATTGATCACCGGGCCGAACATGGCAGGGAAAAGCACTTATATCCGGCAGGCGGCGTTGTTGACGGTGATGGCTCAAATGGGGTCGTTTGTCCCCGCAAAAGCAGCCTGGATCGGGATCGCTGACCGAGTGTTTGCCCGCGTCGGCGCGAGCGATGAGCTCGGCAAGGGCCAGAGCACATTCATGGTCGAGATGACCGAAACGGCAAGGATTCTGAACGCGGCGACAAAGCAAAGTCTGGTGATTCTTGACGAAATCGGTCGAGGAACGAGTACCTACGACGGAATCTCGCTCGCCTGGGCGATTACGGAGTACCTGCATGACGTGACGGGTTGCCGGACAATGTTTGCGACGCATTACCACGAATTGACGCAATTGACGGAATCGTTGAAAGAGTGCGTCAACTGGAACGTTGCGGTTCGTGAAGACGCCGATGATGTCATTTTCCTGCACAAAATCATTCCCGGTTCGGCAGATAAGAGTTACGGAATCCACGTGGCACAACTAGCGGGCGTTCCCCGAATCGTGCTTGATCGCGCCAAGGTCATTTTGAAGACGTTGGAAAACGATCATGTCGATGAATCAGGTCGGACAAAGATTCCCTCACGGCGAACGAAGAAAAAGAATGAAAAACAACTGGCACTGTTTGAAGAGGAAGAACATCCGATCATTGACGAACTTCGTCAGCTCAATGTCAACGAGATGACACCCATGGCGGCATTACAAGAGTTGCATCGGTTACGTGAACGGTTGAAGTGAAGGTCATTAACGACGGCTTTATTGGCGGTTCGCATCGCTTAACCGCGCCTCGCAGGGAAGCGAGACCGCCGGGGTCACTGAGAAACCCGATGTGTCATTGTTCGTTTGGCAGTTGAAGCTGTGTTTTTCGTTGTCGCTCGAAGATCTGCAACGAGTCTCAGCAACGTAAGAATCGATCGGCTGAACGCCGATCAGCCTGCGCCGCTGTTTGCGGGTTAAACGAAAAGTGACAAAAAACTCTTGCGCTATTGCGGCTTGATCTGTGGTGGTCGGAAATACCACCATGACGCAACAACAAGTGCGACCAGTAGTACTGGTACAACAATCGTCCAGTCGATGTTGATGAATCGGGATTCGTCTTTTAGCGGATTGATAGATCGTCCAGTTGTCCTGGTTTCTCGATTGACGCCTGTTTTCGATCGGTGATCAACTTCATCAAGAAACCCTTTCAGGCCATCGATCAGTTTGTCGTGGTCGCTTAACTCGGAATAGACGTCGTTGTGATCGGTGTGCGGCATGACGATTTGCTGTTTCCCGATCCCTTGAGAGGAAGTCTCTGGTGCGGCGTCGAACAGCTTCTGGCCGATCGAGAACGAAACGATCGTGTCCTGCTGTCCATGAATTTGCAGAATCGGGCAGGTCACCTCTTTAATCCGCTGGTCTGACGGATAACGGTCGACCAGCAGCAATGACACCGGGGCGACAGGAAAATGGGCCTGAGCGACGGCGACGAGCGAACTAAAGGTTGACTGAATAATCAGTCCACCCGGCTCGATTCCTTCCTGGCACAACTCGCTCGCTAATCGAGTGGCGACCCCGCCACCTAAGGACTCGCCATAGATGACAATTCGTTGCGGTGGGACATCTAAATCCTGAGTGAGCTTGTTCCAGACCGACCTGGCGTCTTTGGCGAAGTTCGCTTCGGACGGTTTGCCTGGGTTGTCGGCGTAGCCCCGATAATCGACGAGCAGAACATGTGCGTTCAGCGATCCGAGTACCCGGAATTGGATGTCTCGATCCGAGCGATTGCCAGCGTTACCAGGAAAAAATAATACGACCGGCTGTCCGGCTGCTAAAACCTGCTTGATATCAGCGGAATCGGTACCGCGAGGTGTTCCAGCGAGGCTCAGCCAGCCATGCAGTTCCAGTCCGTCGTGCGAGCGGACGGTGATATCGGCTTTATCCCCCAATAAACGTTCGCATCGATTTGGGTGGTAAATCAGTGACCGTTGAAAGTACGTGATCGGTGCGAGGCAGAGCAGATAGACTCTCAATGCCAACTGGATGAGATGACGAGTCGTCGCGGCGAGCGATTTTGGTGGTATTTCCGACATGGGCGATTGCTTCGTTAAACATCTGAGAGCGGATTTTGTGCCGCTGCTTCGGAGTCTTCGGAGAAGCAGTGTCTTCTCCGTATGAACGTCAAAGAGCACTGCTTGACCGAAGACGGTCAAACAGTGGCACCTATTCTCAAAATGTCAACGTTTTCAGATCTCACCAGCGATTTTCAAAAAGTTCTTTAAGAGTTCGATCCCCGATTCGGTCAAAAAGCTTTCCGGGTGGAATTGAACTCCGTGAATCGGATATTTGCGATGTTGCAGGCCCATGATCTCGCGTGCGTGCCCTGGAAATTCTGCCCACGCGGTGACTTCCAGTTCCGGGCTGAGCGTTGCTTCCGGGACGCACAGGCTGTGATATCGCGTTGCGGTGAATGGGTTTGGCAGGCCGGAGAAGACCCCCTTTCCGGTATGATGAATTGCCGAAACTTTACCATGCATCAAGCGCTCGGCACGGACAACTGGCGACTGAAAGACTTCCGCCATCGACTGATGGCCGAGGCAAACTCCAAGAATCGGAATCTTCGGGCCGAGCTGCCGAATTAACTCCATCGAGATTCCCGCCTCGTGAGGAGTACACGGACCTGGCGAGACCACGATTCCCTTCGGCTGCATGGCTTCGATTTCGGTAATTGTGACTTGATCGTTGCGGGCGATTTTGACGTCCAGTCGCGCATCGATTTCGCCAAACCGTTGAACGAGGTTGTAAGTAAACGAATCGTAGTTATCGAGAATGAACAGCATTGAAGATTTATCGCGGCAAGGATCGTTCGTAGCGCGGACGTGCGAGTCCACATTCGTTAAAGTTCAGTTCAGTGGCTGAACTTGTCGTTGTCACGGCAGTTTCCACTGATGATCATACGAAGTAAACTGTGCGAACGAGTTTTTTCGTCCGAACGTGGGAAGTCCGGCGAATTGTTTTTCTTTTTCGCTGTCCAATATTTTCTCAGCCCATTCGATTTCTAACGAAAGTGATTGACATGTCGATGTCTCTTTCCCGCCGAAATTTTTTTGCGACCTCGGCGGCTGCCGCCGCTGCAGCGACGTCACTGGCTGCACCAGAGCGAAGCGAAGCGGCCGCGGGTTCTGCGACTCCATTTCGGCTCTGCTTGAACACAAGCACGGTTCGTGAATGCCAGTACAAGGGAAATAAGATCGATATTCGCGGTGCTGTCGAGGTGGCATCGAAGGCAGGCTATTCCGGGATTGAGCCGTGGATCGGAGAAATCGATGCCTACACCAAAGGAGGCGGAACGCTGCCTGATTTGCGTAAGCGAATTGCCGACGCCGGTCTGACCGTCGAAAGCGCGATTGGCTTTGCCGCGTTCCTTGCCGAAGACGAACAAGAGCGAAAAAAAGGACTGGAAGAAGCCAGGCGATGTATGGGGCTTGTGCGAGAAATCGGAGGGACTCGAATTGCGGCACCTCCCGTTGGCGTGACTGACAAAACAGGGCTTGATCCGCTGAAACTGGCTGACAGATACCGGGCCTTGTGCGAACTGGGGCAAAAAGAAGGGGTTCTGCCGCAATTGGAGCTGTGGGGGTTCGCGAAAACGTTGTGCCGGATGGGTGAAGTTGCGTTCGTCGGCATTGAAGCGGCTCACCCGGCAGCCTGCTTTCTGCTCGACGTTTATCACATTTTCAAAGGGGGATCTGATTTCGAAGGCCTGGCGATGTTTGCCGGGTCGCGGATGCACAACTTTCATGTGAATGACTACCCGGCGGATCCACCTCGTGAAACGATCAATGATTCTCACCGGGTTTACCCAGGCGACGGAATTGCGCCACTGGACAAGATTTTCAGGACGCTGCGAGACAACGGCTATCGAGGTGTCGTCTCACTGGAACTGTTCAACCGCGACTACTGGAAGCAGGACGCCTTCGAAGTTGCGAAGACCGGTTTTGAAAAGACGAAAGCGGCACTCGATAAAGCGTTTGCATGAAATTTTTCAGGGATAAATGAGACCTATGGGATTTATGGAACTGTAGGACTGATGAAACTGATGAGTTCAGGAGGTGACTTTTGAGTCGACATCGAATTGCTGCGGTTTCTGACATCCCGCCGGGTGCGGGGCGTGAATTCGTCGCTGGCGGTAAGATCGTGGCAGTTTTCAATGTGGATGGAGCTTTCCACGCGTTGGATGGAATCTGCCCCCATGCAGGCGGTCCGATCGCTAAAGGGGCTCTTCACGGCCAGGTTGTGACGTGTCCGTGGCACGGATGGCAATTCGACGTCGCTTCAGGACATCATTGTTTGAATGCGCAATTGAAGCAGCCCTGTTTTCCCGTAACGGTTGAAGACGATTCGCTTTGGATTGAATTACCGACGGGATGAAAACGCCAAAAAAGTCGTGCTCCTGTTCGGAAGTGCGAATTGACATTTTCAGAGAAGTGTTTTCGTCTATTTCTGGTGATGGATTCTGTGGACCGCAGCGAGTAAAACTGGCAGCGAATTGTTTAGATCCTTGATCGGACCTCTCAGGAGCCTTCCCATGTCAGAATCAGCGTCACAACTCGAACAGCTTAAGAAAGTCACAGTCGTTGTCGCGGATACCGGTGACTTCGAGTCGATGAAGCAATATCAGCCGCGGGATGCGACAACCAATCCGTCGCTGATTCTCGCTGCGGCCTCCAAGCCTGAGTACGCGTATCTTGTGGATAAGGCCGTCGCTGACAGGAAATCCTCGGGGCTGACCGGTGCCAAACAGGTCGACGACATCATCGACCACGTTCTGGTGAATTTCGGGATGGAGATCTTGAAAATTGTCCCAGGCCGCGTTTCAACAGAGACTGACGCACGACTTTCGTTTGATACGGCTGGGACACTGGCGAAAGCCCGACAGTTGATCGGACTTTACGAAAAAAATGGGATCGCACGCGATCGGGTTCTGATTAAGATCGCATCGACATGGGAAGGAATTAAAGCGGCGGAGGTGCTTGAACGTGAAGGGATTCACTGTAATTTGACGCT
>CAIULL010000053.1 GCA_903899985.1 uncultured Schlesneria sp. | reverse complement strand
CGCTTCTCTGCGAGGCGCGGTGAAACGATGACTTCTGCATTGTTTAACCCGCAGCCAGCGGCGCAGGCGAATCGGCGTTCAGCCGATTTCTTCCAGGCCTCGCTGACGCGAGGTTTGCTATGCAATGCCTAAACTTGAAAATGACGCCGCGGATGCCGGCATTTTCTCCGCTCGGTTCCCGCTTCTCTGCGAGGCGCGGTTAAACGTTGACTTCTACGTTGTTTAACCCGCAGCCAGCGGCGCAGGCGAATCGGCGTTCAGCCGATTTCTTCAGGCGTCGCCACAGCCACGACTTTTCACAACGCCCCAATGAGAAATGACGCCTCGGTTTTCATCTCGATCGCCGTGGGACCCGCTTCTCTGCGAGGCGCGGTGAAACGATGACATTTTTCGTCTATTTCTTCGGGCGTTCCCAGGTTTCGCCCCGTTTGTACCGTTGAGCTCGGTCGACGACGACCGGGTCTTTTGTCACCTCGATCACCTTGTCGAGGATCTTGTCGAATTCGGACTTGTTCGGATCTCGGACTTCACGGTGGTGCGCGATTTCCACGATCGTCTCGCATGCGGCTTGAGCGAACTGAGGCTGGTCCAGATAGGGGAGTACGAACCGGACGGCCTCGACATCGTACGATGTACGAGTTCGATTGATGACCAGCGTTTGTTCTTCGGGTGACTTTGCCGCTTTCATCGCATCTTTCATGCGATCAAGCCGCTGTTTGTCATTGCGATTGTCACGGGTCGCACCAATCTTGACGTAACCCTGAAACGCCTGGTTTCGCTCCGCCGGATCGGATGCCTTATTCACAATTTCGAGCAACTTGTCGGCAACGCTGGCGTCAGGCCATTTACTTAATGCATCGATCCCCAGTTTTCTTCGAGCGGCATCAGTTCCAGTTGCGATATCCGCTACAAAATCGATCAACTTCTTGCCACCAACACGTCCAACCAACGACAGTAATTCGTCCCGATCAGATACCGGAACGGTATTCAGTGCCTCGATCAGCTTTGTCGCTCGTTGATCCTGGTTATCAATCCTGGCACAGACGGACGCCACGTTTCGTTCCGCATTATCCCGTTCGCCCCCTTTTGCCGCTTTGAGAACACCGGCCAGCATTGAGTTGAGCTGTTCCGGACGGCCGATCTGTCCCAGTGCGTTCATTGCCGCACTGCGGACCTGACCATTATCATCGATCGCAGCGGCGACAAATGTCGGTCCTTCCTCACTGGCTCGTCGGGTCGCCAGAACGTCGAGGAGAGTGGCTCTGATCGCTGGTGAGGCCGATTTGGATTCGCTGGCAAGGACCGGACAGACCGTTTCACCATCAATCTTAATCAGACTTTGTTTCGCCGCTGCTTGTTCGACAGCCGAAGTCGCAGAGAGTGTTTTGACGAGCAGAGGCAAATCGCTTGCGGAACCAAGACTACCAATCGCAGCGATTCCTGCCGCTCGCACGGAATCCTCTTTACTCGACGAGATCAGTTCCAGAATTGCAGAACGGGCCGAAGGGTCACCGCGATCTGCCAGGGCATTCAACAAAGCAATCTGGCCTTGAGCATCAAGTTTCTTCAGCATCGAGGTAAACTGCTGGGTCGCCGCCGTACCCTTCGCCGAGGTACGTAACTTATCTAATCCAGCGGCCCGAAATTCTTTATCGGGATCACCGATCAGTTTGACGATCATTTGAACCAGGTCATCGGAAGGACTTTCTGCTGCCGATGCGTCACCCGGTGGCAGGACGGCCATCAGGCACAACGCGGCAATACCGTATAAAACTCGCTGAAACATGCTGCGATCTCTCAAGGAAAATGAGTGATTAGTGTGTGGTTAAGACTTGTCTTCGGGGATGAGCACCACTGCATCGGAGTCTTCTGAGAGGCAGTGCTTTCGCTTTTTGTGTGGCCATCGAAGAGCACGGGGTGACTGAAGACGGTTATCCTGTGGCACAACTCAACTAATTAACTTGGACACGGGATTAGATCGAACGAACGGCTGGCTGGCTGGCACACGCCAACAGCCCGCGTGTTGCCGCCAGTCGCACGATGCGAGGCTGACTTTCATCGGTGAAGGCTTTGTAGATTGAGCTGGCAGTGGCAACCTGATTGCTTGCCAGGAGTGATTCCGCACATTTGAGAACCGCATCGATCATCGTCGCGCGACGATCACCTGCCGCACGCAACGCCGTCTGCAGTGCGGCGGCGGACTCGACGCTACCAATCGCCCCCAGTGCCAGTATGGCGGCACGAGCGACGGCGGGATCACTATCACTGAGCAAGCTGCTCAAGGCTGGAACGGCGGCACTATCACGTCGGGCACCGATCGAACTGATGACCCCCACCTTGAGGTCACCACTGACTTTAGGCAGTGCATCACGAAGTGCCTGATCCGCTTCAGCAGCAGGGATTTGCTCCAGCGCAAACCGGGACATATGCGAATTCCCTTTGTTGAGCAGCAACCCGGCCAACGTCGGAACGGCTGCGGCAGTTCCCACATTCGCCAGCTTGCGGCAAATGTAGTCCTGGGCGTCGCGTGTCAGCGTTCCCTTCAGTGCAGCGATCAGGCGATTCTCCAGATCCTGGCGAGCCTCGGGCTTGCCATGCGAAGCGGTCGCAGCCTCCTCAATCGGAGCTAATGCCGCCAGGTCGCTACCCCAATCGAAAGTCTTCAAGGCTTCAAAAGCGGTGTCTAACATATTGATCGTCCTTAATTCAGGAAATTGATTCGGGAAGAGATGGCGAACGCGCACGGCGAAAGCGCGGCGCGGTTAACAGGGGCCAATCATCAAAGCTGCCAGGGTTCACGACGAGCTCGATCGGTCATCCGATTTGCCTCGGCATCCCCAACGAACTCCTGCTTGACGGAATCCCACTTCAACGATCGTTTCAACTGGTAAGCAATGTTGCCGAGGTGAGCCAATGCCGCCGTATTGACGGCTGACTCAATGTCACGGAAGGGCTTTTCACGGGTCTTCACGCATTCGATGAAGTCGCCGTAAATCCCACCCTCGCCCTTGTATCCCGGAACAGGCTTCGGTGCCAGTTTTTCGCCGGGGGTTCCTTCAATCAGCAATTGATCGGTTTTTGGCTTGTTGTGGTAGATCGTTAACCCGTTCTGGTATCGGTAAGCCAGGTACTTTCCGTTACTGTCGTCGAAATAGTTGACTTCGAACGGCTGCTGATCACGGACGTCACAAATGAAGGTCGCACCACCGAAATGATGTGCACCCCAATCGGTCATGCCGCCACCCGAGTAGTCACTGAATGATCTCCAACTGGCGCCGTTGATAGAAAAACTGCCGCTGCAACGCTTCGGATTGTAGGGTGCCCAGGGTGCGGGACCGAGCCACAGGTCCCAGTCGATCGCTTCTGACTTCGTTTCCCCCGGAAGATTGCACAGCTGTGGCAACGGTCCGACGTTGACGTTGATCGATTTGATCTTGCCGAACTCACCCGCCCAGGCGGGTGCGACGTATTTACGATAGTCTTCCAGAACTCGTTGACTCCCTCCCGAAACGACCCGGCCGTATCGTCGCGCGGCAGCAATCATCAGCGGACCTTCACGAAGCGTCAGCGTTTCCGGCTTTTGACAGTAGACGTCTTTGCCGTTACGACAGGCTTCGATCACCATGATCGCATGCCAGTGATCGGGAGTCGCCACGTGAACGGCATCGATATCGGTTCGGGCGAGGAGTTCGCGAAAATCGTTGTAGACTTTGCAGTCGCCGTTATTGTAGTGCCGGTCGACGTTGGCTTTTGACTTATCGCGGACTTCTTCACGGACGTCAGACAGGGCGACGTACTGAACATCTTTGCGACCGAGAAAGGCCCCCTGGTCGCCGCGACCCATGTTTCCAATACCAATCCCGCCCATCACAATCCGGTCACTGGCGGCAGGCCGTTCGCTATTACCCAGCGCGGCCGAGGTAATGGCATAGGGGACTCCAAAAGCGGCCCCCGTAGTTTTCATGAAGTCTCGACGAGTCGGTTTCTTGATGACGCTCATTGGTAAAGCACCTCGATAGAAATTGTGGCAGGCGGCACGGAATGAATACTTCGAATGCACTTCGCGCGACGTGCTTCAAAGAGTGATTGAAAATCAGATTTTGGAGAAACTGTGTTCCGTAATATGTTCATTCCGATCCCGGAATGCAAACTCACCAGTCACCGTTCGCCAAGTGAAGGAATTGTGGTCGATTAATGGCTGGTCGATCTGACTCGCGAAGGGCTTTTGAGTCTCAAAACGAGCCGCACAGGCGAACGGCTTTGAGTAGAACGCGGGGAATGCCTGGTACCAGTCTCGTCAGGAGAGTTCACCCGGTTGAAATTGTTAGTTCAACGCATCGTTTTCAGGAGGAGGCCGGTGGGTGTTCAACTTTCAAAACTGGCCGAAACGCCGGCATCCCTGCATGAGGGGGAATGAAAAGGCCTGTGTTGGAAGGTGAAGACATGATCCCAGATGAAAATACAGACTGATCATCGTTGGTTCGCGAAACAATGGTTGTTCGGTCCGCAGACAGTTAGTATTCCGTTCCTAAGCTTGATTCCCTTTTTTGTGGGTAAAACTTGATCCATGCAAGATGCTTCTTCACCACCATCTGACTATTCGACGATCGGGCAGCGTTTTCTCCAATGGCTTGGATTGGGTTCGCCGCTCGACGAAGCAGTGGAAGCAATTGAGCGGTTGCCGAGGTTCCCCGTGCACAACTCCGGTGCCGCTTCGGGGATCGAACACCATGAACTGACTCAGCCGAGCGGCGAGCCGACGAGCGTCGTCGTGACCTGTACCGACTTTTCGCCACAGTCGATCCAGGTGGAACGAGTGACTGATGTCGATGATTTCATCTCTCGACACCGACCTGATTGGGCTGTCGTTCGCTGGGTCAATATTGATGGGCTGACCGACAAACGCGTGCTGAAGGCCTTTGCGGTGAAGTACGACCTTCATCCGCTGGTTGTGGAAGATCTGATTCATGTCGGTCAACGGCCGAAAGCCGAAGACTATCCGGGGACGGGTGAGCACCAGGCTCGACTGTTTATCGTGGGCCGAATGCTGATACTTTCCGACGGTCACGTCCGCAGCGAACAGATCGGCTTCGTGCTGGGACACAAGACGTTATTGACCTTTCAGGAATGCGAAGGGGATGTCTGGGACGGAATACGTCAGCGGCTTGCGTCGAAAGGTTCGCGGCTACGCGAAAATGATGTCAGTTTCCTGATCTATTCGCTGCTCGACGCCATGATCGACCAGTGCTTTCCGATTTTGGAGTTCTATTCCGAACTGCTGGAAGACCTGGAAGACCAGGCGCTAGAGACCCCGACGACGGAAACGATTCGACAGATTCACTCGGTGAAACGCGAACTGCTCACCGTTCGACGAGCGGTCTGGCCGATGCGAGAAGTGATTCATTCCCTTCAGCGTGAGAAGCACGAATGCATGACAGAAGTCACTCGACCTTACCTGCGTGACTTGTACGACAACTGTGTCCAGATCATTGACCTGGTCGAGACCTATCGTGAATTCGCGACAGGATTGACAGACATCTATATGTCGTCACTTTCGATCCGCATGAATGAGATCATGAAAGTTCTGACGATCATGGGTTCGATTTTCATTCCGTTAACATTCCTCGCGGGGGTCTACGGAATGAACATGCCGATCCCGGAAAATCAGTCCCCCTGGATGTATCCGATCTTCTGGATCATCTGCATCGTCACCGTCTTTATCATGGTCAAAATCTTCAAACGCCGCGGCTGGCTGTAGATTGACTAAGCTTCTGCCTGGGATGTTCGTTCCACGGTAAGCGGCTTGGTTGAATCAAGGAGCATGGCACAAAAGCCCGCAACAACGAACACGCCGCAGCAAACGGCAAAGACCGTATTCCAATCATCCAGGGTTGGGTTTTCACCGAGCACGCGATTGTAGATCAGCGGTGCCACGGCAGCCCCCAGGTTTCCCCACATGTTACCCCAGCCCAGGATCGATGCAGTATACCGGCCGCCCACATCTTGCGCGTAAGACCAGATCGCTGGTGAGCCGAAGTCAGTCGACATCGACGCGATACAAAGCCCGACGATATACAACCATGGCAACCACCAGTTTTCCGGATTGGGTGCAAACAGAAAACTGAGCAACAGACACATGGCGTAACCACCCGCAGCGGTGAAACGGGACGCTGCCAATGGAATCAGACGACCTCGTTTCAGGCCAAAGACGCGGACCGCCCAATCGGTTGCTCGTCCCCCGGCGAAGAGTCCCACAATCCCGATTAAGCTGGGAAATGCCGTCATGAATCCATTCGTCACCAGCGACACGCCGTGGACTTTATCGAGGTATCTCGGCAGCGAAGTCACGACGAACAGCCAGCCGATGTTCGTAAGAAATTGAGTCATGCTGTTCCCCCACAGACTGGGGCTTATCATGAACGCACGAAATGGAAATTTGGGGTTTCCCGGTTCCTTCATCTTCGCGGTGCGGGTCGCTTCGTCGTCGATAAATTCCCGCTCGGCCTGATTGCACCACGAATGTTCGGCAGGGCTGTTGCGGGTCACCACGGCGAACGCTGCGGCGACGATCAGTCCAATTAATCCGTAGAGAATGATCGTAGGTCGCCAGCCTGATCCGTGTACCTTCCGAATCTCTTGTGGAAACAGTGACTCCATCGCCAATCGGTTTAATCGAAGTGTTTCATACTTTGTTAACTCGGTTCCACTCAGTTGACGCTCCAGCAGTCGCTGGGCCTCGGATTGAAACAGGCTTGAGTACCACTGAGACAGCAACGATTGTTGCTGTCGATCTTTCTTGGGATTAAATGGAAGTGAAATCTCCGAGAAATCGATAAACTCCTTTTCCGACATTCGCGCAGTGAGTGAATCCATGATTTCCGCGAAACCGGACGCGCGTGTTTCGGTGATGATCTGGTTGCTGAATCCGAAGGGAATCCAGTCCCGAAGATCGAAAATCCGTTTTGCCGCTTCCTTATCGGCCTTCAGTCGAGCTTCAACCACTGGCGCTGCTTCGACAACGCCTGTCCGAACCTGATCCTGATTCTCTTTAGAAAGATGAGAAAGAAATTCTGTCACGAAACGATGACGTGGCTTACCAACATCCTTTTGTTCGTCGAATCTGGCGACAAACGAATCCGCATTCAGAATGTCCGTACTACGCAAAGTCGAATCCGATTCCACCGGGACGTAGGCCAGAATCAGCCGGGCGGTCAGCAACGGGGCAAGCACCGCACCGAAGCGGCCGCCTAAACCAACAATCGAACTGGCCGTCCCGCGAGTTGAAATCGGATACCATTGTCGAATCATTCCCGCAGAGGTGGGATACGCACCAGCCTGAGTCGCCCCGCAGAACAGTCGCAGCCAGAGTACCAGCCAGACCGAATGGGCGAATCCCATCAGCCCGGTCACAATCGACCAGGCCAGAATATAAATCGTCAGCATCATGCGGCCGCCGAAACGATCGCTGAGCCAACCAGCAGGAACCTGGCAGATGGCGTATGACCAGAAGAAAGCACTGACAAACCAGGACATTTGAGCCTGCGACATGTGCAGGTCTTCGCGAATGTATTCAGCAGCAATACCGACCGCGAATCGATCGAGATACAACAAAACCGACATCAACGTCAGTACAAACAGCACAGCATGCCGCACCAAAGTGGGAGTGCTCGAGTTATTTTTATCAGCCCGTAACGCTTCGTCAGTCATACGGATCTCCCGTTGCCGAATTCAAATCTCGCGCGATGGCCACGGTATGGCTCTTGACCAGACGCGTCAATCAACAAAACCGAAGTGCATCGATAATCAGCCGTAATCGGTAAAAAGCGACTCGTTCGGCCAGTCGACTCTGTCTGCCGGACTTTCTCATCGAGGGGATCGGGTATTCCTCATTTTTTGACATTTCCTGGCGAACTTTTTTTGCATGCGGGGGTCTGATTGGCAACGCCGGTGACCTTTCTGATCACCGGTCTTAAGTTTCGAAAAAGTCACACGATCAGGTGTTAAAGATCATGACGGTGTTACCGCCGATGTCCGAGCGTCGTGAGAGCGATACGGAGCGGTTTACCATCGGGGTAAACCACCTGGCAGCTCAGCCTTTGTTTCCCCAGATCCCGCAACAGTTTGCCGGACAATTTTCAGAGATACAGGCGTTGTGCCTGCTGAAAGCCGGGAGACTTGGTCTGCATCGCGCCAATTCCCCGTATCCCCTGCGCTCGTGACATCGGCCTCAAGCCTCCGCCAGCTTTAGAAGCCCGGTGTCACCAGGATGACAGCGGGCTTCTTGCTTGGGCCAGCTGAAAACTGGCTTCGTGTTAACTTTCCGACATATCGTGCCACTGTGTATCCGACTTCGGTCACGTTGTGCTCGTTGCAAGGGACAAGGAGAAGACACTGCTTCTCCGAAGACTCCGATGCAGTGGCACAGAATATGATGTCGACAGACTCTTATCGACTTTTTCGCTGCAGACGCGGTGTTCGTGGTGTAGTGGTCTCTGCACGTCGGTTTGTGGAACCGAAAGTGACGGTTCAATCCCGTTCGAGCACCCTTTTTATCCCGTCAGTGAAATTGACTGACGGTTTTCGGAACGTTTGGAAAGGAAAAAATCGTGGTGACGATGTTGAGTCGGCAAACGCTTGTTCTGAATCGGAACTGGCAACCGGTGGGCGTGGCCTCAGTGGCTCGTTCACTGTCGCTGGTGGCATCGGAACGGGCGAAGATTGTCGATCCAGCCGACTTCCAACAGTACACGTGGGCTGACTGGGCCAGGATGATCCCCGAGGGGGATGAACTGTTCATCCAATCGGTGGCATTTCGAATTCGCGTTCCGGAGGTGATCACGTTGATGGTCTATGACCGTCTTCCTGCAAATGTGGTCACATTCAGTCGACGGAATATCTACAAACGCGATCGATACTCGTGTCAGTACTGCGGACGGCAAGGTCGCTTTGCCGGAGAAGTTCATCGTGATTCCGAGATCGCAGCCATTCCGCGAAACGGATGTCTCGGTATTGAAGAAATGACTCTGGATCACGTACTTCCCCGATCGCGTGGTGGAACCAGCACGTGGGAGAACTGTGTGCTGGCGTGCCTGGACTGTAACAAGCGAAAGGCGAATCGAACGCCGACCGAAGCGCAGATGCCGCTGCGGAAGACACCGGTTCGTCCGACCTGGAAGCCGTTGTACGCTCGGCATGATGTGAGAATCGAAAGCTGGTCCAGGTTTCTCAGCGAAGCGTACTGGACTGTGGAACTGGAATCGTAAGTCGCGACTGAAGTTTTTCGTGCGCGATTGAGGATGAGTTCGTATTGAAGATCGCTCGCGCGTTGACGCCTGGTCACGCGCGAGCGATTTGTCCTTGAGGTGTGACGGAGGCACGCGACTTTGCGAAGGTCGCAGACCAGGTTCGACTCCTGGCAGGGACATTGAGGAACTCATAAGTAATGCCTGTAAACGTTAAGCGGCGATGCGGAGGCCCTTAGACGTTTACTGTTTCGATCTTTCCCGGGCGGATCAGTCCTGTCGTTAAAATCGAGTCTGCTATACTGCCCATCTGCAGGAATTGACTCGTCATCGGTAAAGGATGTTTCATGGACGCGGGGATGGTCAAAATGGATCGGCGGAAGTTCAGCATGGGTGTGATTACTGGTGTGGCGGGCGCTGCATCGGTTCTGGCTGCGGAATCTCCAGCGGCACCGAAAACTCAGGATCAAATGCCAACGATTTTTGTGGCACACGGGTCGCCTCAATCGATCGATGATGCGAAGTGGATAGCGAACCTCGGCACGTGGATGAAAGAGATGCCGAAACCAAAGGGAATCCTGATGGTTTCTGCTCACTGGATCGATCGACCGATCACGCTTGGGGCGACCAGGTCGGTTCCACTCACTTACGACTTTTACGGATTTCCTAAGCGTTACTATTCCATGAAATATAACGCTCCGGGTGCACCCGACCTTGCGGTACGCGTGAGGGAGCTTCTGGCGCACAGCGATAAAATTGCAAACGCACCCGACCGGGGACTCGATCACGGAGCTTATGTTCCGTTACTGGGGATGTATCCGGAGGCAGATATTCCCGTACTTCAAGTCTCGATTCCAACGATGGAACCAGCGCCGCTGATTGAGCTTGGTCGGAAGCTGGCCCCATTGCGTCGTGAAGGAATATTGATCGTGGGGAGTGGATTCCTGACTCATAACCTTGGCACGATTGATTTCAGTCCGACGGCTCAAACGCCAGCGTGGGCGAAAGAATTTGATGCGTGGGCCGCTGAAGCCCTTCGCAATCGAAATTCTACGGACCTGATTCGATATCGCGAAAAAGCTCCTGGAGTCAAAATGGCATTGCCAACGCACGAGCATTTTGTCCCCGTCCTGGTCGCTCTAGGTGCATCACTTGAAACCGCTGAAGCCGTAAAATTTCCGATTACGGGCTTCATGGGTGGCTCGTTTACTCAACGATCTGTCCAATTTGGATAGCGTGATCCGCAGGCGAAAAAAGCGGACGGAATTTGACACTGACGTCACGGACTTGCTTTGTCGAAGGGGGACCGACGGCGATCAATTCGTTCAATTTGAACGACATTGCCGTCCTGTACGGTGATCGTGACCTGGCCAAAACGCAATCCGATCAATGCCTTGTTGATTTCGTCGAGGACTTGTCTGGACATACGGGATTGAGGCTGTTCAGCTGGATTTTGAGCTCCCGAGTTCATGTCAAACGTTTCCTTTCGGTGCGCAGATTTCACTAAAAACTTAAAATATTCCAGCCAGGCACCCTGACGTCGTAGCGCAACGAACGGGTTTAAACAACGACCACATTGCCATCCAATTCTCGATCGAATTAGCCTGAAAACCTCGTCAAACTCACTCGATCACGTAATATACACGACTTTAGTGGTGATTTCAATATCTGTTATTACTAAGCTGAAGCGTTCCTGGGTTGAACTCGAACGGATTGCGATTGACCTGTTTGATCAAGGCAAGCGGATCATTCAATTGGCCGACCAGGGCTTGGATCATCGCAAGGGGATTTCATTTTTCGACAAAAAAAATCTTCCGCGGACCGAACTTCCGACGTGATACCTGACTTTCGCAGCCGTTCTGAAACACGCGATCGCGTAAAAATCGAATTCCCTTCATGCAGATTTAGCAACGAATTCCTGTGGCATAAATACACGACATTGTCAGTCGTATTTATTTGGTGAAGCTTGCTGAAACGGCACTCGGACGAGCACCAGGGAGGGATTGAAAGGACTTTTTTTGATGATCCGTTTGTTGGCTGGAAAGTCGGATTGAGAGAGCGGTCGCTGTCCGTGATCAGTCTCGATTCATTTTTGAGCAACAGTTCGGGGACTTATCGCGTCAACTAAATGTCACACGACAGTCAGCGCCCGGGCATGCATTCGTCCAAAATCGTGAAACAAGTCACTTTCCTGTTTCAGCGCGCCTTGCCCCGCTGTCTCTAAGGCTGTAGTCTGCCAAGCTCGGTATAAATTGAGTTGCGATGATCTCGGGATTCGTGGTGGGGCCAGAGACGTAAACTCAAATGCGGAACAGGAGTGTTGCATCGGCTGAGGGATCGAGCCAGCGTCGTTTTCTAGCGTTTTTGTACACTTCGGCGTAGTACGCGAAAGTCTGCAATCTTCCGAATGCCTGAATCATCGCGACAAGAGGAAACATGTCTGCTCAGTTAGATTCCCCGCCCGTTCCTGCTTCGTTACAGATGGCGAGCGATGTTGAGCAGCGCTTGCGCGAGCAGCAGGTGGGAGTCTATTTTGTCATGCCCCGCGTTGTCCGTCGGGTACTACAGAACGAATTGGATATCGCCAGTCCTTTGCAGCAACCGCCGCATCGCAAAAGCTGTGTGATTCAGCGGGACCGTCTGTTATGGCTGGTCGCTCGGGACGAGCTTGGAGTCGATGACCGGGTCGAATTGCCCGAACAGATCATTTTGATTGCTCAACCCGAAGAGCATCAGCTCGAGACCATGACGCGCGAAGAGCTGCAGCGGCATTACTGGAGGCTGATGTTCCACGCTCGAATCGACTACGAAATGCTCGCACGGACCAGTCGTGCGCAGATGTCGACTTCCGAGTTGCGGTCCCGCATCGATCGAATTGGCCAGTCCTCGTTCGACGAAATCCGCTCGGTGCTGCGATCAGAACAGATGCTGATGCGGCCAGAGGATGATCGGAATGTCTATGCGGAATTCGTCGCCGTCTATCATGAATTGCGGGCCTTTGTGCCTCATCTGGTACCGCTCTATTTTCCGAGTTTGCCGACCACTGACATCGTGCTTGAAACCATCGGCGCCGAGTGTGACGCGAAGGCACTGCTTGAAGAAACTCGTCCTACCGATCTGCCGTCTGACGTCCCGCCAAACATGGAAATACGGGATTTGATGGGAACCAGCGGTCAAGCAAGGACGAAAACCGCAGTCGCGCCACGTCGCTCGGCTCGGTACTATGCCAGCCTTGTTCGGCAAGCGGGAAGGCTGAGCGAACAAAACAACAATGTCCGCGCCATGCTTGTTCGGCAAGTGGCCATTGATATCGCCCCCGAAGAATCGATGGATTCTGCAAAACAGCTCTTGCAGGAAGAAATTCAAAAGCTGGTCAGTCGACTGCAATCGGCGCTGGAAATGACGGACGTCACAGCCCGTTCGTGGTTTGAGATGTGCGAGAGACTGCTTCCCAACGCTCTGCAAGGATTTTGGAATCCGAATGCTCGCCTGCTGTACGACCTGCAGACGGTCTGTTTCGACCACGAGCAGGAAATTTACAAAGTTGATTTGTTGAATTGGATTGTGAGTGTCGGCAAGTCCCCCTTAAAACGGCCACTGCCGAAACACCGCGTGGTTTTGATGTCGAAGCATCTCAGGCGAGCGGCACTGCGGGCGCCGAATGTCGAGATCGATGCCGACGGGCATCGCGAGTTGAGCCGTCTGTTAAACGATGCCGCCGATTCCGCAGAGCATATTTTACGAGTTCGACTGGCACCGACGATCGATCGTGCCCTCCTTGAAGCAGGGTTTGTCCCATCCAGTGTTGTCGAACGCGTGGCACTGAAAAAGATGGTTCACGAACTGTCAGACGGAGTCGTGGAACGAGGATTCATCACCCTTGGCGGTCTGCGCGATGTGATTTCGCGCAACCAGCTCAAGATGCCCGATCTCAATGATGCGACAGAGTTTTTCACGGGAGATCCGTTATTACGGGCGGACAAGCTGATGTCCGTTTCATTGGACGGGGTCTATCAGCGTGGTCCCTTTTATCTTCGCTGGTTGCAGAAACTGAATTCAATTGCTTATGGAGTCCCCTGGGGGAGACTGCTGACCCTGTATGTCGCGTTACCGTTCGGTCTTTCGTTCCTGCTGCTGATGTCGATCGAGGAAATCGGACATCTGCTGCTGGGGCACGCGCATCCGCAACACCCCGTTGGGCAAAGCGTGGGGCATGAGATCCCGGGCGATTCGTCGACATCATCGTCAACGGACGTTGCGACGAATGCGACGGACGCAGCGATCGACGACACAAGCACCAGCGATCCGAAAGAAGCGGCCGGAGAGATTGCTGAACGCGATAAACCCAGTTTGTTATACAGGGGCTGCGCCTACATCATCACGTTGATTTATCGGGCCGTCGCCGAACCTGATAAACCCAATCTGATTTTCAGTACAGGCAGAATGCTTTTACTCGGATGCGGAATCTTCTCGCTGATCCATTTCCCCTTGTTCCGCCAATCGGCGATCTGGTTTTTGAAGACGACCTGGTCCATTTTGAAAATCGTGCTGATTGTGATCCCACGAGCGATCCTGCGATGGCGCTGGGTTGACCGACTGTTGAAAAGCTTTCCCATGATGCTTTTCCGGCGGTTCATGCTTGCGCCCGTGCTGGCGACCGCGATTTTCTGGAAGTTGCTTCCCACACTGGGATTCTATGGAAGTCTTAATCGGTGGTGGGGAACTGTGATCTTTGTCGCGTCATACGCAATATTGAATTCCCGGGTGGGACGAGACACAGAAGAGCTGGCCCGTGAATTCTTCAGTCGAACATGGTACCGCATTCGCGTGCATCTGTTGATGGGTTTGTTCACGCTGATCATCGATGTCTTCAAGGCATTCATGGACGGACTTGAAAGGGTTCTTTACGCCGTCGATGAATGGTTGCGCTTCCGTAGCGGCGAGTCGAAACTGACACTCGGCATTAAGGCAATCTTCGGTCTCTTGTGGGCATTCGTCCACGGCGTGATTCGGTTCTGTGTGACGTTGCTGATTGAACCACAGCTCAATCCGATCAAACATTTTCCCGTCGTGACGGTTTCTCACAAGATCTTGCTCGCCACCGCGTCGGCACCTCTTTGCAACAATCTCGAAACGATTTTCAACCTCAACAAGGCAACGGCGATCGCCATTGCAACTCCGATTCTGATGTGTATTCCCGGTGTATTCGGTTTCCTCGCCTGGGAGTTAAAAGAGAATTGGCGGCTTTATAAAGCCAATCGTTCCCCCAAGCTGAAACCGGTGCTGATTGGCGATCATGGCGAGACCTTGCTTCGGCTGTTATGCCCTGGATTCCATTCGGGGACGATTCCTCGGCTGTTTAATAAACAGCGTCGGGCCGCGCGGCGTGACGTTTCGGCATTAACATCGAACAAACAGGCCAGATTTGCGGAACGACTGCATCACGAATCCAAAGCTGTGCAGCATTTTATCGAACGAGAACTGATTGCCTTGCTGGATGAGAGCCGGGCGTTTCGGGGTTATCGCATTAACGTCAGCGATGTCGAACTGGCGACAAATCGAATTGCGGTCACGATCGAAGAGCCATCGAAACCAGATTGTCCGATGAAACTGGAGTTCGCAGAACAATCCGGTTGGCTGGTTGCGGTCATTCGCGAACCGGGCTGGCTGAATCACGTTGCGGACAACGATGCCGAGATTTTCAAAATCGGGCTGACCGGACTTTTCAAACTTGCCTCGGTAGATCTCGTGCGAGAACAGATCGAGCGCCAACTGGCCATCAAGAAACCCGTTCCGGCGAAAGGCCAGGAAAATTCTCAAAATTCGCATCCGTATGACATCGGATCACCCGGACTGATCGTCTGGCCGAACGGCGTTTACGAGCACGAAGTCTATTATCCGCTGGATGATCAACCGGTGACTCACCCACGACCCCGGAGCATCGCCCGGGCAGCAGGCCTGAACCCACTTCCCATGGACGCTCTCGTATTTGGCTTATATGAGCTGAACTGGGACGAATGGCGCCGGTTCTGGGATCAGGAACAACAACTTTCCCCTGATTCCGCAGTGAAGTTTTCGTTCAAATTGTAAGATCCGTCGAGCAATATTGCCGGAACGCCAAATGAGGTAGGCGCGTATCATCCTATCCGGTATCTTTTTACAGCGACGTAACGTCCGCAGGCGTGAGAGCGCTGGCGGCATTCGTGGGGCGATGGAGCGCACCGTGATGAAATTGGCAGGAAGTTCAAAAACCATCTTTCTTAAAGCGCCGGCTTTATTTGAAGCCGATGATGGCGTCGTTGATCACGATCTGACGTTGATCATTCCCGCCTATAACGAAGAATCTCGTCTGCCGAAGACGCTGACCGATGCCAAGGCTTATCTTGACGACTGGGGAATTAATTACCGGGTTCTTGTCGTTGACGACGGCAGTCGCGATGGAACTGCCGAACTCTCGTCTTCGTTTGGCCGCCGGTTCTCGACAATTCGTCAACCAAACGGCGGTAAAGGGTCAGCCGTCCGAAACGGAATGCTTTCAGCCACCGGACGCGTGATTGGTTTCACGGACGCCGACCTGCCATACGACTTGAATGCTTTGAAATCGGCTTACCAAACGATTGCCGCCGGAACGCGGGATGTCGTTTTCGGCAGCCGTACCGTCGAGGGGGCGAAGTCTAACGTTGAACGGCAATGGATGCGAACTCTGGCATCTTTGATCTTTCGCTCGTTCATGTCGTTGCTCGTCTCGCGACAGGTGACCGATACGCAATGCGGCTTGAAGGTTTTCAGTCGTCGAGCTGCCCGGAAAATCTTTTCGCGAGCGACCGTGAACGGCTTCGCGTTTGATGCGGAAGTCGTTTATCTGACACATCTTCTCAATCTGTCGTTTGAAAAAGTCCCTGTCACCCTGGTGAACGACTATTCGACAACGATTTCCCTGACGCGGAACGCGATTCCGATGCTGATGGATGTCGTTGGAGTTCGCGTCCATTCGTTGTGGAACGGATATCATCCGAACTTCGATGTCGTTCCGGCAACCGCAGCCACTCAGCCGGCAGCCAGAGAGGCTGCATAATGTCCGCTCATCGCCGCGAATCCCCACTTCAGACCGGCCAGGAACATCACACGCATCCATCGAGAACCTTGGAAAGTCACGACGATCGATCGCAATTGTCCGGTCGTGATTCGAACGCCACGGATGTTCGTCGCGTGGTTTTCCATGCGGACGATTTCGGGATGAATACGGCCGTGAACCTGGGAATCTTGTCCGCGTTTCGCGAAGGATTGCTGACGAGTACATCGCTTCTGGCAAACGCTCCCGCAGCCGAAACGGCCTGTGAGGAATGGGGAAAACTCGTTCTTGAGCACGTGACAAAGCCACTCGCATCCTCAGAAAAGCGATGTCGAGTTTCTGAACCAATGTTGCCATTTGATCTTGGAATTCACCTCAATCTGACCCAGGGGTCCCCCCTGACAAAGGAACGATTTCCAGCCGCACTTCTTGACTCCAATGGCAACTTCCCGGGTATTGGCAAACTGTTCACCCGATTGAATCTCGCGAATTCCGCGCAGCTTCAGTCAGTCGAAGCAGAGCTCTATGCACAGGTTGCATGGATGTGTGATCACGGATTACGGCCAACCCATCTGAACGGTCACCAGTACATCGAGATGATCCCTCAGGTCTCGATGATGATTCCCAGGATACTTGACCATTTTTCCATCGGAACTGTTCGAGTCGCCCTCGAACGGGGACTCGTTCGCAACGTCCTGTTCCGCGGCGACCTTGTGGGATGGGGACTTGCTCACGTCAAACGGCATTTTGCAAAAGACTTTCGCCGCCGCATGATTCAAGCGAAAGCCTCGTTTACCGAGCGTTTCTTTGGAACGTCCCACGCGGGTCGAATTGACCGTCACCTGGTCTCTCGGTTCCTGGGCCAATCAATGAGCGCGGGAACGACAGAAATTGGCGTTCATCCGGCTGTGCAACTGTCAGCCGAAAATCTTCCTGCAAGTGATCCCTGGTTCGATCCACTGGCGAAAACGCGCCCGATGGAACTTCAATGGCTTTGCGACAACCTCCTCGTTGACGAACTCGCGAGCCGGGGGTTCGTTCTGGGCCGTCTTGGATCGCTTTGAGCCTGTCTAACGTCGGACTTCAATAGTAACGCAAGGGATGTTACCCGCTGGCGAGATGCCTGGTTGGGATCGAGAACAAACCTGACTTGGGTGAACAAAAAATCTCGACGGACGAAGCACGTCATTTCTGTTGCAGCGCTGGAAAGCAAGGAAAACGACCAGTTCGACGGAAAAAAATCTGAGTCTTCAATCGATTTTGCCAATTGTGATAACGTCGCGGGCTGCCACGTCAAATCGCATGCACGAGCTGGAAAAATCACGTTGAAATTCTTGTCTTCCGTGGTTTCAGGTGCAATCTTGAGATCATGCTCAAGATTTGCCAATCGCCGTTCCCGCAATCGACGCTCAGTTACGTCGCGTTCCGCGTTGCGTTCCTGCAATCGTTCGAGATTTTTTCTCAGCAAAAACACCTGCCGGTCGAATGCCCTGAATCGCGTGGATATTTGTGCGAAGTCCCGTTTCTGCAGGAAGTTGCCCCGGCCGTTCAGCTTGAACTTCTCGCATCGGCCTGGCACAAACATCAAAGTCGAGAGACGCATCGATCCGATTTGATCGATGAAAGTGTGATTTACGCGGCGTGTGAGATGACGGCGCGTGCGGTCGAAAACGATCCAGAATCGGTGCGTCGCTCGCTCGCAGGTGGTCCGGTCAACGTCACGCTGCCACTCAATTCCTACGTGGCCCGCGAGATTCGCTTACTTTACCTCGAGCTTCCTAACGATTGCGACTTCCTTCTGGCCAGCCAGTTTCTGGACCTTGATCCTGAGGATGCCATCGATCAGAAGCTTCAGTCGGGATTTGATCCGAATCGGATGTTGCCCATGTTCGAAGCACTCGGTCGCTGGCATATTTCGCCTCAGATGATCGTTTGCCTGCGAGGACTGTTGAGCGAAGCGGAATTGACCCGTGTGGCAACAATCTTACGAGTTCCGTGCTTGACCTGATCGTGATTTCGCGCGGTCTGAATGTCGTGGTGACGGCGAATTAAAGACATGGTCCGGGCGCAAACGCGTCTTAAACCCGCGATCGGTTGCCCGATCCCCAACGAATTCCGCTTGCTCGACGTAAACGGCAATTGGCCGGTCGGTTGACCCGTGAAAAAGAGGCGGCGTACCATCGATGGGTATCATTGTTCCCGTTTGACACTTGCATGAGCGACATCGTGACCGAATCATCCAACGAATCTGCTGAGCCCAATTCCGCTGCGAACGATCCGTCGGTGTCAAACCCGGATGGATCAACTTCCGCGGATCAATTGGCGGATCAGGGGATTTCGCCGCTTGCCCCAGGAGAAGAAGGGCTGCCTGAATGGGAACCGCTGACTCCCGAATTAGTGGAAGACGAGGCAATTCGCGGCGATTTCGTGATTCGATGGGTCGTCGTGGGGTTGGCGTTACTGCTGGGGATTTCTCAGATCACTGAGACGCGAACGCTGCTGCACTTGAAAAATGGCGAGTACCTGCTGAGTCACGGCTTGTTGCCGGGAGCGAAAGACGTCTTTTCGTATACCACCGGCGACCGAAAATGGGTGAATCTGTCGTGGCTCTTTGACATGACGGCGGCCGGTGTTTTTTCTGTTGCTGGTGGGATCGGACTTTCGATTTTTCAAGGGGTGCTGGCGGGGCTGACGTTTGGACTGATCGTACATGCCGTGCGACCGAATATTCGGACCTGGTGGGGATCGCTTTGCGCCGCGCTGGCACTTCTGGTTTGTTACTCCCAATTTACCGTTCAGCCTGAACTTGTCACACTCCTGGGGCTCAGCTTTGTTCTGTGGAGACTGATTCAGTCTGACGAACCAGGCCAGTCAGGAGGCCTCTGGCTGCTGGTGCCGGCCCTGTTTGTCTGGGCTCAATTTGATCAGCGCGCCTGGTTCGGCTGGTTCTTGCTGCTGCTGTGGGCGACGGGTGAATTCCTGTCCCAGACGAGATCCCCCTTAAGCGAAAAAAGTCCACTGGGAATTGTCGCGATCTTGTCACTCGTGGCCGTGGCCATCCATCCATTTTTGTGGGAATCATGGCTGGCTCCGATTCGGATGTACTTCACGGATTATCCCGCCATGCGGTTTGCCTATCCGCAACCTTCTGCGGCGGATCAGGTTTTTCACGAGATCTGGAAGCCATTTTTCTGGCGATCGATCAACCATCGAGGAATTGCCGCTCTGGTACTTGCGGCGGCGACTGTGGTGACGCTGGTGCTGAATGGATCGCGCCTTCGCTTGTCGCATCTTTTTGCATTCGCTGGCTTCAACGCGTTAAGTCTGTTTGCCACACATGAACTGGCTGCCGCCAGCCTGGTCAATTGCGTTCTGAGCACGATCAACGCCCAGGAGTGGTATCGCGAACGGTTTGGCCAGGTCTACTCGATCGATTGGCGCGAATTACTGTTTTCACGCGGGGGCCGGGCTGTCACGGTCATCAGCTTTTTCGCACTGGCCTGGTTGATCTTAAGCGGTCGGCTGGACGGACCGGGGGGTAAACGGACCGGGCTCGGTTTTGACAGCCAGCTCGCGAGCGCGATGAGCGGATATCAAAAGCAGAATTTTCATCTGGTCGATGATCAGCCATTCAATTTTTCACTGAGACAAGGGGACCTGATGATCTGGGGTGGATTGAAGCCCTTCGTTGACAGCCGTGCGGGTCTCTATTTCGGCAACAGCAGCAAGAACTTGCTGGATCTCCACAATAAGACCCGGCAGTCTCTGCGGCAGAAGCAGGAAGCGGTCGAAGGATCGAGTGAATCTGCTTTGTGGAAAGAGACGTTTGATACATTCAAAATTCACCAGGCGTGGCCTCGCTTGACCGGACCTTTTCAAGCTCCCGATTACGCCACGTTCTATTCGTTGTTGTCGTCCAAGGACTTTGAATTGAGTGATCTCAATTCCGCAACGGCGATTTTCCTGCGAAAGGATGTCGCGAATGATACGGTCGAATCGAATCTGAAAGAACATCCCTTCGATCTGATTGCACGAGGTTTCCGCACGAAGCCCGAGCGTATCGAAGACTTCACGCGCGAATGGTCAAAGCCGGCCAGTACGTACGATGACCTGTTCGCTTTGCGCCGACCAAATGATCCCGCTGGAGTTCAAGTGGGGCAGCACTACGTCAAACTGATGGTGGCCGGCCGCGGTTCTCAAACAGCCGCCAGCGCACTGCTGGCGATCCGTAATGCGAATGAAGGACTGCGAAGCGACCCGAACACGGCCGACGGATACCGCGTTCTGGGAATGAGCTACACGATTCTCGGGCAATTAGAATCGGCAATCCTTTCCCAGCAAGGGGGACCCGCCAGCCCGAATCTGTTGCGATATTATCAGGCTGTCGCAGCGCTCCAGCAGGCGAACTCGTTAAGGCCAGGTGACAGCGGCACCATCCAGCTGTTGATGCAACAATATCGATCGATGAACAAGCAGGATATCCAGCTTGATCTGATGAAGAAGCTGAAACAATTGCGACCCTACTCAAAATCGATGACCGATGAACAGCGTCAGGAACGGGAAGGGATCGTGAGCGCGATCGATCAATTGTATGAACCTGTGTCCCAAGTCGAAACGTTAGTCGAAAAGGCGTTAAGTGAAGGAAACGATCGATTTCAGATCGCGGCCGGAGCCTACCAGATGGGCTGTGTTTTGATCGCCGTAAAGACGCTGGAAGAAGATGCGATTTATCTCGAGAAAAACCCTCAAGCCAAGCTCGTTCTCGGCAGCTGGCTGATGGAAGTTGGTCGAGGCCGTGAGGCGGAAACAATCTTCGAGAATCTCGAAGGCTTCGCCGTCGAACGTTCACTGACTGGCTGGCGAGATTCCGCGGCGATTTCCGCTTTGACACTCGCGAATTATTCGCGTGCGATCAAACTTTGGAGTGACCAGCGCGATTCGGCCTCCACCGCTCCGATTGTCCAAACCATGTTTACTCTTCCATTTCTGACTCTGAATCCACTTTGGATGGGGCCGGACTCGTACCCAGCTTCAAACCTGGGAGCGACCGCGCAAGTGATTCAAGGAGTTCGCCACGAAGGGGTGCTGGCGACTTATCAAATCGCACTGGCCCAGATGGAAGCAGGGAATGTTGAAGAAGCGAGCAATTCGATCAAACGTGCGATTGAGCTTTATCCAGGTTCACCACTGCGGCCGGTCTTGCGATTCTACCTTGAGTGTCTGACGGGCGAGCAAATTGAGCTGAAGCTTGAGGAATCGAAAGTGGATGAATTGTTCGACCTGACGGAACCGGAAGCCGAGAAGAAAGTGGAGCCGGAAGCGAAACAAGAGCAAGAAGTGAAACCGAATCAAGAATCAAAAGCGAACTAGTTTCATCGCAAGGCGTCGGCCGCCAGGAAAAGGGCAACATGACGGGATCACGCTGGACTTCTTTAGGCGCCATTTTCTGTTTGTTTTCCGTAGCGTTTGGAGCGTTCGCGGCACACGGTCTGGATCGAGTTTTCGTGGAAAAGTACGCGGGGCGCAGCCGTGAAGTGGGCGGGCAGACTTTGCCCCTCGCGGCCAAGTTTTTAAATGACTTTAAAACAGGGGCGGAGTACCAGATGTATCACGGACTCGCCTTGATCGCCGTCGGTTTGATCCTGGATCGTCGTCCGTCGCGAGCAGCGAGTATCGCCGCATGGATGTTTGCAGCGGGTATCGTGCTGTTTTCCGGAAGTCTTTATGTCCTCACGCTAACGGGTATCACGAAGTGGGGCGCGGTCACGCCAGTTGGCGGCCTGGCGTTTCTCGTTGGCTGGTTTTTTCTGTCGTTGGCTGCGATGGGAAAAACTGCCGAGAATGTGCCCAGGTCCCATGACCCCGCACCCTGATTGAGTATTTGAAGTGGAGACCAGCTTGTCTCAGAAGTTCGTATTCGATTGCGTCGTCGGGATCCTGGCGAACGCAGTTTCTTTGATTGAACATCCAGTCGACGCCCTTGCGCAGCGGATCGAAGCAAGAAAACAGCTTTGGGAGCCAATCGATGTCAAATCCGAAAATCGTGCGGCAGAAGTTCATCGGCTGATTTTCAAGACGCTCGAAACGGAGGTCAATGAAGGTTCGAAGCTCCGATTTTTCAGCGGGATTGAGCGAATGCGCGATTTTGGCCAACGACTGCTCAACCCATTTTCTGATACGTCGTTCCCGAAAACATGATTATCGCGATTTAGGACGAGGATGGTCATTTTCTACAATCCGCTCCGTCGAACGACGGTCAGCCGATTTGACGTTCAAGACCACTACATGGTCAGCTTGATTCCCGGCGAGATGCGGGGAAGGGTCGTCGTGATTTCGATGACTTACGTACCAGTCAAAGGGAACTCGCTGTTTGTGCCATTGAAGCCCGGTACGCATAAACTCCAATTGATCACGTGCAGACGGTTTTATATGGGCGATCAAATTGAACATGTGCGATCCGAATGGGATTAAAACCGATGGCGTATGGATGTGAGTCTCGAAGAGGCGCGTTCCGATCGTCAGGAAATTCGAGTCACAAACGGGCGTACTGCGCCGGCTGATGCTGCATCCGATGACGATGATCCGAAAATGCTCGCGGTTCTTGACCTCAAAAACCGCGCCGAAGAATTGTCCGAAATCGAACAGTCGAACCCACATTTTGTTTTTACGTTGACGAATCTTCCTCGTCCCAGACCGATCGGCCCCATTGCCCCGTTTTCGCAAAAGACCACCGAACTTCTGAATCCAATTCGTTAGAGTTTCAGAAAGTCCGGCTTATGGAAATTTAACCCAAATGGAAATGCTTTGTGTGGGGGCACAGGACCGCCGCAAACGTCTGACTTTGTCATTTTACCCCCGCTGGGGGTGGTGTCGCACCGTTTTGGCAGCGTTCCGACGGACCCCGGCGAATAAGAAACGTGAATCGAGTTGCGGGAAGGGATCGTCATCGACCCCGAAAAGTTGGCGGTTTTGCGCACGGGCGATCCGAAGCTCGGCTGGAAACTCGGCGGGGTCTCACTTGATGTCATTCATCTAAATTCCAAATTGGAAACCAAGCTCGTTGTCAAATAAGCCCCAAGAAACCGCGTATATGAGGCACGAATAACTGTACACAACGAGGCGGAGGTAGGCTTAATTCGATTCACTTGAAATCGTCTGGCAGGGTTTATAAATTCGATTCGTCGCCCGTTACTGAACGCACGACAATGCGATCACCCTTCAGCCGCTCAAATCTGTATTTCAAGGTGGAACGATGCCTCAATTTCACTGGAACCGCTGGTTTTCTCCACTCATTACACACACACACACACACACAAGCGTGCGCGTCGCCGCCAAGTTGATTTCCCTACGGATGTCCCCGCGTTAGAGTCGCGGATGATGCTCTCGTTAGCAGCCTTGGATTCCACGACGGTCGCGATTGGAAGTGGAACTACGTCATCAGATCCAGCAGGGATTGCGACATCCACGGGATCAAGCGACGGCAGTTCGGAACCTACCGCAATATCGAACTACGGAAGTGGAGCGATCTCTCTGCTGCCCTCCTTTTCCAGCACTGTCATTTCACAGACGGTATCGCTCGTGGGAAGTGGTTCCGTTTCGTCAGCAGATTCAGGTTCTGGTATCGGATCAGGTACGGGGAGTGGCACCGGTACTGGATTGGGAACAGGGACCGGAAGTGGTACTGGATCAGAGAGCGGTACCGGAACGGGAAGTGGAACCGGCGTAGCAACTGGTTCTGGATCGATTGCGATACCAGATCAGTATGCGGGCACTTATCCCACCGTCGGCGTAAGGATTTACCTCACAAGTGGCGCGGTGAGTTTCGGCGCAGGGCAAGCCACGGCCCAAATTTTGAACACACCCACGGAAGGGACGGTGAGCCTTAGTGGCACTACGGCAATTTACACTCCGAATTTGTTCTCGTCTGGGGTCGACTCATTCGAATTTCGGCTTTCCGACGGGGCATCGACATCGTCTGTCGCTACGGTATACATTTATATCGGCAGTATAGACTTGTCGGTCACAACCACCGCGAAGGACTCCACTTACAACGAAACTGACAACGACTCGGTGGACATCACGGTCGGATCTGGATCTGGATCTGGATCGGGATCTGGATCTGGATCCCCAGCGACCCTTGGACCTGGCGGGAGCTTGTTAACCGGTGCGTCTGCGACCATAAGTTCTTCGTCGCCAGCCACTTCGGCAAATATAGACGGGCCTTCAATTGCGGCAGGCAATTCATCGGAGCAATCTCAACCCGACGAAACTGCCGACGACAACATTTTTGCCAACGAGGACTTACTTGCCACGGTGATCGCGGTCCTTCAGCCGCCACAATATTTAGACTTGGCCAACTTGTTAGGTGAGTCGGTCGATGTGTTGCTCGGCGCCAATCCGGGAACCTCACTCGGAAGTGGGAGTGTAGACCTGACGATAACTGATATGCAACAGGTTGTAGCGCAAGTCACGGTGAATTCTACGCAACTGTTCCCCAGCGGTGTACCAGGGACGGTTGACCTCACCCCTGAAATCAATCAAACGCCGTATGGAACGCCTGCAACGGTGGCGGGTGGGTCATTCATCAGTCCGTTAAAAAACTCGATTTTTCAGACGGAAACGTCATTTGGCGTCGGGCGGGCGATCTCAGACATCGACTCATTCATAGCAACACGAATCCGATCTCCTTTCGACAATGCGTTTTTGAGCGCGGAGGCCGGTATCCCTTCCTGGTTGAGATCGACTATCCTACCGGAAATGGAGTCGGTTCGACAGATTGGCGACATTTCCATAGCCCAATCCCAAAATGCTATTGATTCGGCGCTTTTGTCCAGTGAGCAGGCTTTTTTTCAATTGACGCAGCTCGACCAAGTATTCAGTTTCGTCGATGCAGGCATTAACACTATCAATGCAGGAATCGCTGCGATTCTCGCTGGCTTGGTCCCGACTGGGGATTCCACGGTTACAATCCAAAGCGGCTTTTCGGTCGCTGCATTCAACGCCTTGGCGGGCAACTCCTTGGCGGAATTAATGAGCGGCGCGAGCCCAACGACGGTCGGCCAATCGGCAAATGACAGTGTTGCGCTAATGTTAAGCCGGACCTCAATTGTTAGTTCAACACCGATTTCTTTTGGGGCGATTAACAACTCGTTGACATTTACTTCGACACGTGGCTCAAACGGGAGGCTGCAAGAAGGGTTCCGAGATCGACCTGGGATAAGCATCACAATACCTGCTGGAACACGACTTATTCCGTGGTGGGCTAACTCACCAGTGATAGAATCGTTGATAATTAATGGATCCGCGACGATAACCGACTCAGACATCTTCTCAGGTCACATTGGAATTACGAACGGAGCTGGCTTTATTTCCGGGGAATTTATTTATTAGAAGGCAAATGTTTAGGCAATTTCCGTGATTCGCGTGAAAACATGGATAATATCCAAGTCACGGGAAGCTGTGCAGGCCAACGACACGCGTTCATACGTCTTTTTTAACTGCGTTTTATGCACATCTTCAATGGCAATTGGCAAAGCCAATAAAACAGGACACCAAACTTGATTATTGTGCGTCATTTCTTTTTGGCTGCTATTCCGTTCTTTATCGTTCTCGGGCGTGCGAATTGCGATGAGCCTCTTTTTGCGGACAACGTGGAATCGGAGCGCTTTGCGTTTGATCAAGAGCAGTTAATCACCGTCGCTGTCGAAGTTTTTGGCGAAAAATGCTCGTTCGTGCTCGATACCGGGTGTTCCTACAGTGCGGTTGACAAGATCTACGTGGAAAGGATGGGGAAAGTACTCACGGAACAAATGATCGGCACTGCCACCTCTGAAAAACGCGTCTCGTTTTTTAAGGCACCGACATTAAAGATTGGCACAACGGCACCCGAGCTGATTGAAACTTTAACCGCTATACAAGCTCTTGATCTTAGCCAGATTCGATCTGCATTTGGCTCGGGTATCAATGGGATTATCGGGATGGATGTGTTGGGTAACCGCATTCTGAAAATAAGCGGGGATGGCAAATACTGTTCGTTCGTCGGCGTCCATCAAGATCACCCATCTCAAATCACGGAGAGAATTGTTTTTGAAAAGATGTCCCCCACGACGCCGCGACTTCGGATGCGGGTTTCTGACGAAGGGTTCCATTCAATGACGATCGACACTGGGACTAACGCTGTGGTTTCGCTGGAACATCGCTTGTTTGAGAAACTTCGGCAAAAAGGGAGAGTCGCAATAGAAGGAGGGGCGTTAGTTGCCGGACTCGGTGAAACCATCGAATCGAAAAGAGGCATTTTGGATCGGATTGAATTGGGTCACTTCGAAGTGCGAAATGTTCGAGTTCGTTCAGGCACTCAAAGCGTAATCGGGCTGGGTTTCCTCGAACGATTCGAAACGGAATTCGATTTCCCAAACCGCAGGGCTTATTTTCGCCCCAGCAAGCGGTTTCATCTTCCGGAGCGACATAATTTGTCTGAATTCGCAGTCGCAATAAAAAATGAAAAACTCACCGTCGTGGGCGTTCGCGGAATCGCGAAAGACGCGGGAATCCAGATCAATGACATTGTCACTCAAATCAATGGTAACCCCGCGTCCGAACTCTCGATATCCAAATTCCGCGTGATCCAAACTGAACCTGATACGGAACTAAACCTGACGCTGGAGCATGCGGACAAGCCGTATAAAGTAGGACTGAAATTGAAACGTAAGGCCGATCCGTTTCCGTCGGCGACGCACGGGGACGACAGTGCTTCCGAAAAATGAATCGTTGACATTCTAATCACAAAGAGCGCACTTGATGCCGCAACAGATCGTATTGGGGTTGGGTGTGGGACAATGTGGTCTCGATTTTCTCGCGGAAATTCTGCAAAAACAACACGGTTCACGCATCACTACAGAACAAACGCCGATCCTTCCCTGGAAACGATCTCCAGATCTGCCGGGGATTCGTGAGCGGATCGCTCGCTGGAAAGAAACGTGTCCCGAGGCGATTGTCGGTGATGTCGCTTCGTTTTATCTCCCCTATGTCGAACAGGCGATCCAAATCGAGCCTTCGATTCGCATCGTTTGTTTGAAGCGACCACGCAAGGAAGTTGTGCGTGCCTTTTGTCATAGCCTTGATTCGACGCGACGTGTTCCCACCAACCATTGGACCGAAACGCTCTCCGACGGTTGGTCGCATGACCCGCTCTGGACACAGGCTTTTCCGCAATACCCCACCACCGATCGCGAAAAAGCGATCGGATTGTATTGGGATGAATACGACCGACGTGCGAGCGATCTGGCAAAACAGTTCCCTAAACATTTTCTGATTCTGGATGCGGCGGAGCTTAATGAAGAAGTCGAAGTGCGAGGTCTGCTCGATTTCATCGGAATTCGCCGAGTCGATCAGGTGATTCCCAAGGCGACTCGTTCGTTTCCACCCCTGCCTGAGTCGCTGCCGATTGCTAAGTTGCCAACCGCCAGAAATCCACTTGATCCCGCAAAGTGTGTGATTCTTGTTCCGTTCACCGGGTTCATCCATCCTGAATGCGACGACGCGCTGAAAGAGCTTGAGCGCCGTGGATATCCCGTTCGACGAGTCGGTGGTTATGCGGCGATCGATCAGGGTCGGAACCAGATGGCGACCGATGCGATGGTTGACGGTTTCGAAGAAACAGTCTGGATCGATTCCGATATCGGATTTCATGCCGATGATGTTGAACGCCTCAGGTCCCACCCAGTTTCAATTGTCAGTGGGATTTATCCTCAAAAAGGAAAACGGTCGATCGCCAGCCATATTCTGCCGGGTACATCGAATATCGTCTTTGGCGAAGCAGGGGGACTTGTCGAAATGTTGTACTTGGCGACCGGCTTTTTGCTGGTTCGTCGCGAAGCGTATCTCGGGATTCAGCGTACGTTACATCTGCCGGTCTGTAATGAGCGACACGGACGACCGACAATCCCATATTTCATGCCGATGATCCGTACCCAAGACGATGGACATTGGTATCTGGCCGAGGATTATTCGTTTTGTGAACGTGCGAGGCAATCGGGATTCAAATGCTACGACGATACACGGATCAGGCTGTGGCATATCGGCTGGTACCGCTATGGCTGGGAAGACGCAGGAATCGACCGCCAAAGATTTCCGTCCTTCAACCTCGACGTCAGCGGCAAATAAGAAGCTGTGCGCGGGCCTCCCAACATCGCGATCTGACCAGCCGAAATACCGGCTCCTTCCCGTTCCCGAGAAATTGTCACACTTTTGACAGCGACTATTGTTTTAATTGCCTGCGGGGGTACAATCCGGACAGCGAGACAACAACTTATTCGGCTGGAAACACGTTCGATGAAGGCAACTTTGGAACACGATGACGAACAGTTTCTGCTGAGCCTGCAACGGCTTGGGGCGGGGACAGTTCAAGAGTTGTGTACTGCCGCCGGGGTGACTGCCACCGCAGTTCGCTTGCGGCTAAGTCGTTTGCAGTCATTGGGTTTGGTTGACCGTGAAACGATTCGAGAAGGTCGTGGCCGACCTCATCATACTTATAAAATCACGGAACAGGGTCAGCGGCAACTGGGGGATAACTACTCGGAATTGGCTCGATTATTGTGGAGTGAACTGCAAAAGATCGACGAGGTCGAGGTTCGTCAGCGGGTGACCGGACGAATTCGCGACGCGATGGTACGACAGTACGGCGCGAACGTGCGAAGTTCGGCTCTTTCCGACCGATTTGCGCAGTTGGGTGTCGCTCTTTCGGAGCGTGGATTTTCCGTGGAAATCGGTGAAAACGACAACCTGCCAATTTTGCGGGAAAACCACTGCCCGTACCACGATCTGGCCCAGCAGGATTCAGGAATTTGTGAATTGGAACAACAAGTCTTCGAGCAGGTTTTGGGGGTTCCTTTGAATCTGACGTCCTGTTGTCGAGACGGTGACCATTGCTGCGAGTTTCATCCGGCTCCTGGAAACTGATCACGACGCAAGGTTTTGATGGTTGATCGGGTGAAACACGGAACGAATGCTGGTAGAGTTTGGGCTTTGGAGAAGTGTCTCAACTCAATTCCACCAAAGAGATAAGAAACGGACGGAACGAACATGACGACTTGGATTGAAGGCCGATTTGAAGAGAACGTCATCACCACATCGCTCGAGCAGGCGATGAACTGGGCTCGCCAATCGAGTATCTGGCCGATGACGTTCGGATTGGCCTGTTGTGCCATCGAAATGATGGCGGCGGGTGCAAGCCGTTTTGATATGGACCGATTTGGTGCCGGTGCGTTCCGTGCAACACCTCGCCAGGCTGACTTGATGATCGTCGCGGGAACCGTGACCTACAAAATGGCCAGTCGCGTTCGCCGACTTTACGAGCAGATGCCTGACCCCAAGTATGTGATTGCGATGGGTGCCTGCACCGTCGGTGGTGGTCCCTACTTCAAGTACGGCTATCATGTTGTGAAGGGTGTTGATCTCGTGGTCCCCGTGGACGTGTATGTTCCTGGTTGCCCGCCACGACCTGAAGCGCTGCTCGAAGGTTTGATGCGAATTCAAGATAAGATCAAGGCAAAGAAGATCACGCGAAGTCAAGAAATTCTGCCGATCCCGCACCATACGGGCCGGGTCACTTTGCCGGTGATTCAGAACCTGACCGAAGTTGTTTGAACGTTTTCCTGAAGTGTCGTCTGTTTTGCGTGAATGGCGTGGGCCGTGAATTCCCTTGCCAGACGCAAACGAAAAGAGTTTGAAAAATGTCCAGCCTGTTGAAAATTACCGACCTGCACGTTTCTGTCGATGAAAAGCCCATTCTAAAAGGGGTGAGTCTCGAAATCCGCCAGGGTGAAATCCACGCTTTGATGGGACCGAACGGCTCCGGCAAAAGTACGCTTGCCTACACCCTTGTCGGTCATCCCAAGTACGAAGTCACAGGCGGTACCATTGAGATCGACGGAGTTCCTCTCAACGATCTTGATCCTTGCGAGCGAGCACGCCTCGGGATGTTTCTGGCGTTTCAGTACCCGGTGACGATCCCTGGTGTGAAGGTGGCTGATTTTCTCAGGCATGCTGTCACGAACATCAGAAACCCCGCCCGCAAAGAAGGTGAAAGCCTGATTCCCATGCGAGATTTCCGCAAGGAATTGAAAGATCGCATGGAAGAACTGGGGATGGATGTCGAATTCGCTCGACGATATCTCAACGAAGGTTTTTCCGGCGGCGAAAAGAAACGGATGGAGATCCTGCAACTGGCGATGCTGCAGCCGAAGTTTGCGATTCTCGATGAGACCGACAGCGGCCTGGACAGCGATGCCGTCCGTGTCGTCAGCGAAGGCCTGCGAAAGCTGGCCGGCCCGCAGATGGGTGTCCTGATCATTACGCACCACGAGCGGTTGCTGGAATACAACGTCCCGCAATTCACTCATGTCATCCTCGCCGGAAGAATCGTCGAAACCGGCGATGCTTCGCTGGCTCATGAACTTCACAATCACGGTTATGCCGCTGTTCGTCAGCGACACCCGGTCGAAGCGGCAGAAGAGCAGGAACATCAGAAGGGGGCCCCCAAGGCCGCAGCCGTCGCACACTGAGATTCTTTCGAGCGACTCGTGTCGCCGACGGAAAGAGCGAACCACGTTTGTCGAAGACAAAAATAGAAACGCATTTGTCGAAGACAAAAATAGAAACACTGTTGTCGAAGACAGAATTACAGACACTGTTGTCGAAGACAGATTTAGAACCACAGAACAGACAATCATTTCGCGGTAGGGATGACCACCAATATGACGACTGATGTACCAGTTCTTGATGACGAAATTGGCGTAGGCGATTATCAGTACGGGTTTCACGACCCCACAGATAAGTACGTCTTTAAAAGCCGACGCGGACTTGATCGCGACATCGTTCATCAGATCTCGGAGATGAAGAACGAGCCGATGTGGATGCGCGAGTTCCGGCTCGAAGCACTCGATCTGTTCTACAGCAAGCCAATGCCCAACTGGGGCGGCGACATGACTGAACTCGATTTTCAGAACATGTTCTATTTCGTGAAGGCGTCACAGGGCCAGGAAAAGTCCTGGGATGACGTTCCTGACGATATTCGCAAGACCTACGATCGACTTGGCATTCCCGAAGCAGAAAAGAAATATCTTGCCGGCGTGAAGGCCCAGTACGAATCCGAAGTCGTCTACGGCAGCCTGCAGGAAGACCTCGCAAAACAAGGGGTCATTTTCACCGATACCGATTCGGCTGTTCGGGATTATCCCGATCTGGTTCGCGAATACTTCGGTACGGTGATTCCGTCGGCCGATAACAAGTTTGCCGCATTGAATTCTGCCGTCTGGTCAGGTGGTTCATTCATCTATGTCCCGAAAGGGGTGAAGATCGAATTCCCGCTGCAGGCTTATTTCCGCATCAATACCCAGAACATGGGTCAGTTCGAACGAACGCTGATCATCGTCGATGAAGGGGCGTCAGTTCACTATGTCGAAGGCTGTACGGCGCCGACCTACAGCAGCGACAGTCTGCATTCGGCCGTCGTTGAAATTCTCGTCAAACGAGGTGGTCGTTGTCGTTATACGACAATCCAGAACTGGTCGAACAACGTTTACAACCTCGTCACCAAGCGAGCCAAAGCTTACGGCGATTCGCTGATGGAATGGGTTGATGGAAATCTCGGCTCGAAGCTGACGATGAAGTATCCGGCAATTTATCTGATGGAACCGGGCGCACGTGGTGAAACTCTTTCGATCGCTTTCGCCGGTAAGGGACAGCATCAGGATGCGGGGGCCAAGATGGTCCACTGTGCCCCGTATACATCCAGCCGCGTGATCTCGAAAAGTATTTCAAAGGATGGGGGTCGTGCCGGCTATCGCGGGCTCGTTAAAGCGACTCACGATGCCCATCACTGCAAAAGCAACGTCGTTTGCGATGCACTGATCCTCGATTCGCACAGCCGAAGTGATACGTATCCCTACATCGAAGTCAATCACGATAACCTGACGATCGAGCACGAAGCGTCAGTTTCGAAGATTGCTGAAGAACAGCTGCTGTATCTGATGAGCCGCGGGATGAGCGAAACCGAAGCGTCAGCGATGATCGTGACAGGTTTTATCGAGCCGCTTGTCAAAGAATTGCCAATGGAATACGCAGTCGAAATGAACCGCTTGATTGAACTGCAGATGGAAGGGAGTGTCGGGTAAATCTCCGATCTTATGTTGACTGTGACTCCTTCCCGTACCAACACGTTTGACGTCGATAACTTCGAACAATTTGTTGCCTCGCGCCGTGAACCTGAATGGGTGACCGACCTGCGGCGCAATGCGTTCGAGATCTATCGCGAACTGCTTGTAACAGAACTCGATCCCGAAGAATGGAAACGAGTCGATATTCGTGCGTTTCGGCCCGAGAAATTCTCGATTCCGACGGCGGTGAAACCAGCCGCGGCGTTCGAAACGCTGCTGGCCGACCGAGCCGATTTCTCAGGTCATATCACGCATGTCGACGGGGTCAGTTCTCCCGTGAAACTGGATGACGAGTTAGCCAGAAAAGGGGTTCTTTTTGGCAACCTGAGCGAGCTTGTGATCAGTCATGGTGACGTTTTAAAGCCGCACCTGATGACCCGTGCCGTCAAGCCGGATGCCGATCGGTTCGCCGCCTGGCATGCCGCGTTCTGGACAGGCGGAACCGTTCTCTACGTGCCTCGCAATGTTCAAATCGAAAAGCCATTGCACAGCTTGATTGGTTTAGCAACTGATGGGGCCGCCGATTTCAGTCATACGCTGATCATTCTGGAGGAAGGTGCTTCGGCGACGTTGCTTGAAGAAACCGCTTCTGCTTCGTCAACCGCCGCTGGCCTGCATGTTGGTGCGGTGGAACTTTTGCTCGCCGCCCGATCGAACCTCTGTTACGTGCAAATTCAGAACTGGAACGACAAGGTCTGGCACTTTGCTCATCAGGCAGGACGTGTCGAAGCGAGTGCCTCGCTGCAATGGACCGCAGGTGCGATTGGTGCCAAACTGGCCCACATTCATCAGGAAGTGTTCCTCGACGGCAAGGGTGCTTCCGCTGAAGTGAGCGGAGTGACTTTCGCCAGCGAAAAACAGCTGATTTCCTACTACACGCAGCAGACGCACAACGCTCCGAATACACAAAGTGATCTGCTGTACAAAGACGTTGTCCGGGACCATGCCCGCTGTGTCTGGCGCGGGATGATCAAGGTTGCCAAGGATGCTCAGAAAACAGATGGCTACCAGAGAAACGATAGTCTGTTGCTGAGTGAAACCTGTCGCGTTGATGCAATCCCCGGCCTTGAAATTGAAGCAGATGACGTCCGATGTACTCACGGCGCCACCTGCGGCCAGGTCGATGAAGAGCAGCTGTTTTACTGTATGTGCCGCGGTCTCAGACGCGTGGAAGCCATGCATCTGATTGTGGAAGGCTTCTTCCAGCGGGTCTACGACCGCATTCCTGTAGAAATTGTTCGAGAGACGCTCGGCCAGGCCGTGGAAAGAAAGCTCGGAATCTCCTGAGCCGACGGAAAGTTTTGACCTGCATGCCAGAATTTGAACGTGTTGCGGCAATCAGCGAAATCCCCTCGGATGGAAGGCTGTCGATCCTTGTCGACGACATTCCGTCGTTGTTAATTCGCGTGGGCGACGAGTTTTTTGCGATTGAGGATGTTTGTTCGCATGACGGCCAGCCGTTAACCAATGGACCCGTCGATCACTGTTCGATTGTTTGCCCGCGCCACGGGGCAAAGTTCGATCTGCGAACGGGCAGGCCACTTTGTATGCCTGCGATCGAACCGATTTCGACATTCGAGGTTCAAGTTCGTGACGGTGAAATTTTTGTGAGACCCAGATCATGACTTCAGAAGCTCTTTCGATTCCCATCATGCCTGCGACGGATTGCTGCTCTGAAACAGCTCAGAAATCTGATGGGCTTCCAATTGTCGCGGCACATCCGAAAGCCGACACAGGGGCTTGTTGTCATTCCGCGTCGGCGGAAGCGTCCGTTGTGGCGGCCTCAAGCCAGAGTCATTGTTCGGGTGAGCAGACCGCTGCATCCGATGCAGTCGCCGCAGATGAAAATAGTGCTCCCGATGATGCCACGCTGATCGACGCATTGCGCACGGTCATCGATCCGGAACTGATGATTAACATCGTTGATTTAGGACTGGTTTACTCGATCAATCAGACCGATCGAAAAGTTCTGGTCGAGATGACCTTAACCAGCCCCGCTTGCCCCGCCGGCCCTCAGATCATTTCACAGGCAAAAATGGCTTTAGAAAAAATCTCGGGGATCGACGTAGCTGAAATCAAACTGACAATGTCACCCCCCTGGACTCCAGACCGGATGACCGATGATGCCCGAGACCAGTTGGGAATCTTTTAACGACCGCTGATAGCTGACAATTGAAAAAGGCCCGCGTGAATGTTCACGCGGGCCTTTTTCGATTCGCAAACGGGTTTGATACGATTCCTCAGTTTTGACGAAGTCGCAATGATCTTTCAGTGATCCTGATTCACCTTTAAAGAGGCTGATGATTCAGGCTTCGATATCGGATCAATCCTTGGTCGAGAAACGGCTTCCGCGTAAAGATTGTCTGATCTTGCTGTTCGCTGGCTGACACTCGCCATCGATTCGTCGTCATCGAAGGCATTCTTTGAGCGAAGGTTCAGAATTCCGATTGCCAGGTAAAACAGCCCGACACCGGCCATCCCTCCGACCGCCATCCACCCGGTCAACCAGTGGTTAACGACAGTCCCGATTCCGGCGGCAGCGAATGCACACGCCGAAATCGCGAATGACATCTGACTTGCCGGACTCATCGAAAACTCAGATTGGGTTTTTGCCAGCTTCGGCATTTTTTGACTCACAGTCGAAGATTCTTCAAAACCATTCAATCGGATTGCTATTGAGGGGGATCGTGATACTGGCCGGGTCCCTATGTCAGTCATACGGACCCGGCCAGAAATCAACTCGTCGGGGGGCGATTACGACGCCACTGCAGCAGCGGCGGAAGCAGCAACAGGTGCATACTTCGTTAAGATCGTGGCAATCATCATGTAAACAGGGATACCGATGGTGACGTTATAACTGAAGGTGACCCCCAGCGACGCCGCCAAAGGTAGAGTCGGGCTGGCTTCAGGAATGGCAAGTCGCTGCACTGCAGGAAGAGCGATGTAGGAAGCGGCTCCGCACAACACTGCAAACAGGACGTAGGTACCGATGTCGAAGGGTTGACCCAGCAGGGTGCTGTAAGCGTGGGCAATCAAGATTCCACTGATTGCAAACACGTTGGGAGCGGCCAGGGCGAACGCCACGAACTGCCATCCAGCGTTTCCAAGATCCTTCAATTTCTTCGATGCCGTCATGCCCATTTCGAGCAGGAAGATACAGAGCAAACCATGGAACAGGTGGACGAACAATGCGTCGTCTGTCTGGGTTACTTTTTCACCCTGCAACCGGGAAATGAAACCGATGGTGATTCCGGCAAACAGAAGGAAGATCCCTGGGTTCAAAAAGACTTCGTGTAAGAGTGTCGGACTGAGGAATGAGCCACCCTTCTTCTTTTCAGGATCACCTGATTTGTGAAGGTTAACTTCCTGAAGAGCGAGCATCGCGTCGACTTCGTCGTCACTCTTGAATTTCTCTCCAGAGCCCTCGGCAGATCCTGCACTACCGTTCGAACCAGAGCCATGAGCCTGCTTCGATCCACGGCCAGAAGAACCGCCTGAGGAGCGGCTGACGGTTGTACTGGAGTGTGATCGAACTGATCGGACGGTTCCGTTTCCAGCACCAGCGGTCACCAATTCCTCTTCGACGACTTCTTCAGAAATCTCTTCCTCTTCCAGCTCGTCGTGCTCTGCATCCGCTCCGACGTGGCGTGGCGAAGCAATCATGGCTTCGCGAAAACGATTGTAGCCCGTTTCCCCAGGCATGTTGCCTGCGGCGTCCATACCTTTTTCCCGCATCTTGGCGACCAGGTACAGAGCCACCAGGCAACCCGGGATTTCCATCACCGCCAGCAAAACGGGCATATAGGGGGCGAACGCAATGTGACCAGCCGTGAGAACACCCATTGCTGTCACGAATGTTCCCGCTGAGTCCGAGCCGTAGTAGCCAGCGACTGTTGCCGCATCAATCTGACGAAGTTTGGTCGTCCACCGCAGAATGGTGTAAGCGGCAATACCGATCACAAAGTTTGTGCAGAAGCCGATTAACATGAAACCAGCCGCCTGACCGTAAAGGTGTGGCTCCAGGCCTGCCAGTTCTTCGCCACCTTTCCAGCCAATCGCCAGAAGCAAGTAAATTGTCAGGCCCTGGTAAACCGCCTTGGGGAATTCCAGCTTCACATGCAACATGGGCATGAGAAAACCGGCATAGAAAAACAGCAGCAGCGGTTTAAAAAGATTGTGAGTGAAATTGTCAATGAACTCGTGAAGCACGGCGCGTTCTCCAAACAAGTAAGGCGACCTCGAGCAGATGGCACAACAACAATGTTGAGCGATCAACGGAGGAAAAATGGTATCTGCTGACCGCCGACTCGAAAATATCACTCGATCTGCGAATGACGAGGAATTTGTCGGGCGATTTCGGGAAAAGGAAGCAGTACCCGTGCCGTATCGGTATTCTGTCAAAGACTTCAGGATGATTTATGAGGAGCAGCCAAGGCTGCCGCTTACGAGCTGTTACGTAAGTCTTTTCTGTGAAACAGATTGAGTCTCTCCGGCAAGTCAAGGGCCGTTGGCGGGAGCTCGGACGAGCCGCTTCGAAAAATGCAATTTTATTCGAAGGACGCGCGCATTTTGTGCCAACTTTTTTGGCAGCGTTGAAGACGTAAAAGCCGGACTTATCGAGATTTTCAGCATCAACGGAAATTAATGGTTCCGTATAAAACGTTTAAACGAAAACAGCCAGCGATTGATCGCTGGCTGTTTGTTATATCGAAACACAATAACAATATATGTTTCTGTGTCTGGTACGATATATAAGACTTAGTATGTATAAAATACAGTTGCGTCTGTAGATTCTTCCGTTTGTCGGGCAGGGGTATCAGTGTTGAGCACCAGCAAGCTCAGGCGATCGTCGAGCTGGCGACACGATTTCATGTGTATTCCCAACAGCTTCGGCAACCAGATTTTCAGCACCAGCCGTTTTGTGGCTGGCTTCAGTTCCCGTTGCATGAGCGACAGTGGTCGAGGTTGCCCAGCTGAAGAAACCGACGACCAGGTAGAACGCTCCGACTGCGGCGAGTCCCACTGTCGGCCAATGGCTGAAGGGCATACCAAGCACAGCGGCACCGAATGAGCAGATCGCGACGGAAAAGCTGCTTAAGGCGACTGGATTTATCGAGAGACGTGAGGCAGGCTGATCGTTGTGAGACATCGTCGTAACTTTCGTAATTTTGGGATAGAAACGGAATTGGTTTTGAAACGGACTCCAGGCAGATTAAGCCGCCGGAGCGGCGACTCGAACACAAGCGTCGTAATGCGACAATGGTTCGAGGTTGTCGATTCCCACGATTTCGACCGGCACGTTTGAGTGCGAATATTCCTTGATGGCGTGCATCAGGTTTTCCGCCGCCGTGTGGTCGATTAAGGCAACATGCTGATCAAGATGCACTTGGACGGATTTGACGTCTGACGGGATTTCGTCGAGTTCTTCCGAGAGTTGCATGGTGTTGAAGCAGACAAGAGGCTTGTCGACGTACATGTGGTAGACACCATCGATGTACTCACGCTTAACCACCGGATTGCGGAAGAAATCGCCCATACATTTCGCCAGCGAAAGATTCTTGACGCCACTGGCGTTTGCGGTCGAGATCGCATGTCGGCAGAAGAAACTGCTCAGAATAAAATTGGCGGCAACCCCCGCTGCGATCCCGACCAGCAAGTCTGTCAGCAGTGTGACAATAATTGTGAACGAGAAGATGACAACTTGCTCTTTCCCGATGTGGGCCATGTGCCGCCAGACCAGCGGTTCGCACATCTTCCAGCCGGTGTAGATCAGAACGGCCGCCAACACACCAAGCGGGATCATGTTGATCCAGGCCGCACCGACCAGCAGATAGATCACGAGGCAAACCGCGTTCGTGAAGTTGGCCCACAGCGTTCGACCGCCGGCCGCGATATTCGCTTTGCTTTTGACACCACCGGGGATGATTGTCAGTCCGCCGACGAGACTCGACGCAACGTTCGAAACTCCCATCGCCAGCAAGACCCGATTCGCGTCGGATTTTCGATGATAAGGATCAATTCGATCGATCGCCATGGCGGTGGCAAGGGATTCCACTCCATCGATCATCGTTAACATGATCACTCCGACAGCCGCCGCCTGCCACAAATCGCTGCGAGCGATCAAGGCACTGAAATCAGGACTGTGAATCCCGTGAAACGGGTTATCTGGCAGCTTGATCAGGAACCCTGGTCCCAGGTCACCAATGTGAACAATCTGCCCGAGGATCACACCAAAGATCACGGCCAGCAACTGAGGTGGAACGATCTGGAAGAACTTGTATTTCTTTAATGAGCCGAACACGAACAGCATCACAAGACTCGCAAAGGCGACTGCGAATGCTTTTGTAGTCATGCCTTGTGCATATTCCGGCACACTCGTGACAAACTCGAAGAATTCATGAGCGTGAACCTTGCCCGTGAAACCGAAAAATTTCGGAAGCTGCTTCACGATGATCAGCAGTCCGATCGACGCCAGCATCCCTTCCACGACCGTGACGGGAATGATTGCAGCAAACCGGGCCAGTTTGAGCAGACTGAGAATGACCTGAATGACGCCGACAATGAAGATGACGACGAGCAGGAACTTGTAACCTTCACCGACGTGCTCGGCATCGCCTGCCCCTCCCAGCGCGATCATCACGGCCATGACGGCAGGGGCGAGCCCGGCCGCAGGACCGGCGATCGTCATGTACGCGCCACCGATAAACGGAAAGATAAAGCCCGCAATAATCGCGGAAATCAATCCGACAATCGGTGGGACACCCGAGGCGATTGCGATCCCCGACGAAAGTGGCAACGACACCAATGAAACGACGATTCCCGAAAGAATATCGCTACGCAGATGTTTCAGCCCCGCGATTCCATTCTGAGGCTTTTCGTTTAATTCGACCTGATCGGAAGACATTCAAAGGTCCTTTAATGCGTGTTTGAACTCGGAAGTTCGTTCTGGAAGACCGTCATGACGAGTTTGAGTCACCGAGAGAAAAAACTGTGATTCATCGATCAGCGGGTTCCGTGTGGGGAAAGACTGGAATCCGGGGTAAGCCCCGATCCTGCTCGCCAGCATCCCTGTTCTGGCGAGTCGGATGCATCATGATCTGCGAGCGTCGGTCAGTTTGTCGGATCGCGGACCGACCCCCGCGTCCTCTGGCCGTCTGGTTGTCAGGTCGTCAACATTCATCGCACCCGACAGTCGATGTGAAGCGGTCTCAATCAGATCGCTTTCCTGAGTGAACATGGGCTCGGTCGAACCGAGATTCAGCAGTCCAATCGCAAGATAAAACAGTCCCAGACCCGCCATGCCACCGACCGCCATCCAGCCGGACATCCACTGATTAATCAACAACCCGAGCGCTGCTGCAGCAAATGCACATGCGGCGACGGCAAACGACATCTGACTTGTCGAGTTCAGTTCACGTCGGCTGGGGGTTTGTGAGTCGCGTGACATTTTGAATTTCCTTGGCGAGAACGGACGTTCGATCGTGAACGATGAGCAATTACTTGGATTTTGCAGGGAAATCGCGATCGTCCAGGTCGTAGACTTCACCACCCGCAAAGCCGATGTGGCGTGGAGTCGAATTGAGTTCTGAAAGAAATCGTCGATAGGCAAAACTTTTTGGTGAAGGGAGCGTTCCGCCAGACTTTTGAAGACGGATTGTTCCTTCGACAGACAACAAAATCAGGCAGCAAACGACCGAGATCAACAAACCGACACAGAACAACAGATATGGCTGGTATTGCGGATCGATCATGGCAAACAGAAACCCGATGGGCATTTTCAAATCCCGCAACAGTGATTTTTCAGATGTTCAGATCGAAGCGAGCGGTTGTGCAGAAGGGGAATGCAGTCCCTATGCCGGACGTCGACCAAGATCAGGGCAGACCAAAAAGGCTCGCGATTTTTGTCGCATCTGATTTGACGCAACCTCTTTTTCGCCAATGTGTTAAACAGAGACGCGGATCGCTTTCCGTAAATATCTGACACTTCCGTCAGGATTCATTCGGTCGTTTAACCAGGGTCGGAAACAGGGGTTTGGCTAGAAACTGGCCACACCGATTGGCCAGGAACTGGTCTTCCCTTGATTTAATTCTGATGCAGCGCGTGCCAAAGGGGGGCGGGGACAGTCGGCGAATATCATTCGGAACCAGCGAAACGGGCCAAGATTGCTGATACCGCGCACGGTTTGACGAAGTCGCATTGTCGAGTGACTGTTGAGACTCTCGATCATCCTCCCGCGAATGGTCTGTCGGCTACCCAATATCACTTTAGCAAGCCGCAATTTCCACAAAGGTGTCGTAGAAGCCACTGCCACCGCCCCAGTCGGTTGGTTCCTCTGGCGTTAACGTGTTGACTGAAAGGGGATTTCCGTCCGCGTCCCCATTTCCCCCGAAAGGCATCCACGCAAGGCCCGGCCCGACTCGGTCCGAGATCCGGCAGACCGCTTTCACTGTTCCCTGGTCATTAGAGACTTCGACCAGCTGGCCGTCGTTCAGGCGTCGCCCGCTGGCATCATCGGCGTTCATCTCGACAAACAGTTTCCCTTCACGTCGCTGATGGCGGTCGATGTGCGCGTAGCTGGAGTTGAGGAAATGAAGAGTCTTTCCGGTAATCAATTGCAATTGGTTTCCGGTACCGCGTCGTATTTCTCCTACGGCGGGTAGAGGATCGAGTCCCCGCTCAAACAAGGCTTCCGAGTAGAGTTCCGCCTTGCCCGATGAGGTGGGAAAACCTCCCTTGGCGAACGGTCGCCAGTCACGCTCATGGTTCAATCGGACGTAGCCTTCCTCCCACAATCGTTCGTAGCTGATTCCCTTCAGCCAGGGATGACCACTCGATAGCGCCGTCCGCAGCAGTGATTCATCACTTTCGAACAACCAGGATTCGTCCCGACCGAGTGCTTTTGCCAGCCGTCTGAAGAATTCGGTGTTCGACACCGATTCACCCAGAGGCTCGATAGCGGGGCGATTCAACGACAGGTAGTGATGCCCCCACGCGGGAACGATGTCCAGGGATTCGATCTGGCTTGTGGCGGGTAAAACGTAGTCCGCATATCTGGCCGTTTCGGTGACGAACAGATCGTGCACGACGGTGAACAGATCCTCTCGCAGTAATCCCTCGCGGATCTTCTGCTGGTTCGGGGTCGTGACCGCCGGGTTGCTGTTGTAGACGCAGAGACTGCGGATCGGCGGGGCGAGTTCGCGAGAACAAAGATCACGGCCGAGATCCCGCATGTTCAACGTCCGAACGCCGGGCTTGTCATGTTGGGGCAGCCAGACTCCGTCCGTATTCAACGTCGAATATTGTAAAGCCCCTGTTGATCGGGCAAGTCCCCCGCCCCGATCGCGCCAGGCTCCTGTCAGGATCGGCAGACACGCGAGCGTTCGATACATCGTCGCACCGTTGTGGTGATGTTCCAGTCCGATCAGTGGGCGAAGCAGCGAGGGCCGCGTCGTCGCATATTCCCGAGCAAACCGTTCAATCTCTTCCGCGGGCAATCCTGTAATCGATGCGACGGTTGCCGGTGAGTATTCCTGAACCCGTTCGGCCAGTTGCTCATAGCCGATCGAGTACTGTTGGACATAGTCGTGATCGACGAGATTGTCGCGAATGATGACATGCATCATTGCCAGGGCGAGTGCTCCATCGCTGGCGGGTTTCAGGGCGAGATGCCAGTCGGCCTGCTCTGCAGTTCGTGTGCGAACCGGGTCAATCACAACAATCCTGGCTCCGCGTCGCCGGGCTTCGGCGATGACGGGCCACAGATGCAGATTGGTGACGATCGTATTGGTTCCCCACAACACGATGAACCGACTATGAACCAGCTCCTCGGGATCGACTCCGTAACCGCACCCGTTCGTGGCGGATATCCCTTTGCCAGCCACTTCACCGCAGAGAGCACGTTCGAGTTTCGAGCATCCCAGCAGGCCGAACAATCGCTGACCCAGCGACGCCATCTGGATCAAACCCTGGTTTCCCGCAAAGCTGTAGGGGAGGATCGCTTCGGCACCGGACTCGGCAATAATCGAGTTCCAGCGCCCCGCAATGTCCGTCAGTGCTTCGTCCCAGGTGGTCCGGACAAACTGGCCTTCCCCTTTCTTCCCCGTCCGCTTCAGCGGATAGAGCACGCGGTCGGGATGATAGACACGATCAAGGTAGTGATTGACCTTGGCGCACAGCGTACCACGAGTAAAGGGGTGTTCGGGATCTCCGTACAGCCGTTCCGCCTTGCCAGAACGAGCCTCAACGATCCATGTGCAGGTATCAGGACAATCGTGACCACAGGCACCGCGAATCACGGTCAATGAATCATCAAGAGACATACCTGATTCCTGTCATGAAGAACCAACCAGCACGGGAACAGCTAAAAAACGGGACACGTTACGAATCGGTCGTAACAAACGTCGTTACTAATTTCCAGCGCGGAAGCCACGACTCTGGGGACACCTTCGAGGGACAGAACCCGTTTGGAAAACACGGCAAGGGAAGCTTTCCGCGATTTCTTTCGGAAGGTTTTTCTTCGAATCAATTTAGGCAGAGTGTTATACGTCTGACTACGTCACGGTTTCGTCAACAGGAGGGAAGCAGAGTGTGTCCTAAGCCACCCATCCATCGTTTTTTCGGCGATCTGTATGTGGAAACCCGCAAACAGCTGTGTCCCGATTGATCTGTTCAAGATATCTATGTGAATTCTGTGTAAACGTTTCGTCACCACGCTTGCAAATCGTGCGTAGTCTCGACACGTTCTCGCAAAACTCTTCAATTCATCGAACGCGAATCTGATTGGTTTTCTCGTTACTGCACCTCGACAGCCTCAGGAACATCCAATGCCGTTTCCCTCCCTTAGTTGGCTTTTGAAGGCGATCGGAAATACTTTTGGCAAAAAACTTCACCCGAATCGTCGTCTCCGTGAGGGGAGTGGTTTCGTTTTACGCAACAGACCGCCGGCACTGGTGTACTTTCTGGAGCACCTTGAGGACCGTATCGCTCTCTCGGCGGCCGCCACTTTTGACTTCGAGTCGGTCACAAGCGGCACTACCTCATTCTCGAGCTCCGGGGTCACGTGGTCGCTAACGGGCGACATGAGAAACGAATACTTTCCCGGCAATGGATCTCCGCTCCCTGGAAACGCTTCTCCGACGACTGCCGGTTTTGTGGACACTGGATTAAAATTAGCGCGTCCACTGGGGAACGTCGGCGGTATTCAGGTCGCGAACAACTACGTGTTTCACGCGGTGTCGTTCGACGTGTGGCCCTCGTCAGATGAAGGAGGCAAGATCTATGGCGGCAGCAGTAACACACTGGGAACGGTTGGACTGAACTACGAAGTGATCGGTAAACTGGGTGGCAACAAGGTCGTCACTGCAGACGTGACCGACACGGTTCGTTCGCCGGCGCAGACGGGGACCGCCTTTGGCGGTTATTATCATCACATTGACTTGAGCGGGACCGCCTTCGCCACGACAAACATCGACACTGTCGAGTTTGTGCTGGTTGCCCAAACCGGCGTGGCAATGGATTACCTCGGAGTGGACAACTTCGAGTACAGTAGCCTTGTTTCGACCGCGCCACCCACCCTCAATTTGAGTCAAACATCACTCAGCCTGGGAACGACGACGAGCGGAACGGCTTCTACCCCGGCTCAGTCATTCACCGTTGACGGCACGGCCCTCTCGAACAATGTCGTGATTACCGCCCCCACAGGAGTGCAACTGTCGATAGACAGCGGCGCAACGTGGCAGACGTCTGAAACATTGACTCCGACCACCGGCACGTTGGCGACCACGACGATTCAAGCACGAATCAGCGCGTCAGCCAGCGTGGGGAGCATCACCGGCAACATCACCAATGTCAGCACCGGTGCGACGGAAAAAGACATCAGCGTCAGCGGCACAGTGAACGCACTGCCCGCGCTTTCGGTCAGCACAACCTCGCTTAGTCTGGGAACCACGACGACGGGTACGGCATCTTCGCCGGTTCAGACGTATACGATTAGTGGCACGAGCCTCACAAACAATGTCTCGATCACCGCTCCGACGGGTGTGGAACTGTCGAAAGACAGCGGAACAACCTGGCAGACGTCAGAGACATTGACACCGTCCAACGGCACATTAGCCACCACGACGATTCAAGTGCGGATCAGTGCTTCCGCCGGTGCCGGGAATATCACCGGCAACATTACCAACGTCAGTACCGGAGCAACCGAAAGGGACGTCAGCGTCAGCGGAACCGTGAACGCAATACTCGGTCTTTCCGTGAGCAAGACCTCGCTCAGCCTGGGAACGACGACGACGGGAACGGCTTCCTCTCCGGTGCAGACATACACCGTCAGTGGCTCGGCCCTCACGAACAATGTGGTCATCACCGCTCCGACCGGTGTTGAACTGTCGAAAGATAGTGGAGCCACGTGGCAGACATCGGAAACGTTGATCCCGTCCAGCGGCACGCTGGCCACCACCACGGTTCAAGTCCGAATCAGTGCGTCAGCCAGCGTGGGAAGTATCACCGGCAACATTACGAATGTCAGCACTGGTGCGACCGAAAGAGACATCAGCGTCACTGGCACGGTGAACGCAAAACCTGTGCTGAACGTCAGCACAAACCTGCTCAGCCTGGGAACGACGACGGCCGGTACGGCCTCCATTCCGGTCCAGTCATTCACAGTCAGCGGTACGGCCCTCACGAACCGTGTAATCATCACCGCTCCCACGGGTGTGGAGCTGTCGAAAGACAGTGGAGCAACCTGGCAGACATCCGAAACATTCCTGACCAGTGGCACGTTGGCCACCACAACGATTCAAGCACGGATTAGCGCGACGGCCAGCGCGGGCAGTATTACTGGCAACATTACCAACTCCAGCAGCGGCGCGAGCGGGCAGAACATCAGCGTCACTGGCACCGTGATCGCAGCACCTGGATTGACCGTCAGCACAACTTCGCTCAGCCTGGGAACCACGACGACGGGTACGGCTTCTTCGCCGGTTAAGACATATACCGTGAGCGGGACGGTCCTTTCAAACAATGTCGTGATCACCGCTCCGACGGGTGTGGAACTGTCGAAAGACAGTGGAGCGACCTGGCAAACATCGGAAACGTTGATGCAAACCAGCGGCACATTGGCGACCACCACGATTGAAGCACGGATTAGTGCGTCAGCCAGCGTGGGGAGCATCACCGGCAACATCACAAATGTCAGTACCGGTACGACCGAAAAAGACATCAGCGTCACTGGCACAGTGAACGCAAAACCTGTGCTGAACGTCAGCACAAACTCGCTCAGCCTGGGAACGACGACGGCCGGTACGGCCTCCACTCCGGTCCAGTCATTCACAGTCGGCGGCACGGCCCTTACGAACAATGTGGTCATCACCGCTCCCACAGGTGTGGAGCTGTCGAAAGACAGTGGAGCGACCTGGCAGACATCCGAAACATTGACCCCGACGAGTGGCACTTTGGCCACCACAACGATTGAAGCACGGATTAGAGCGACGGCCAGTGCGGGCAGCATTACTGGCAACATTACGAACACCAGTACCGGTGCGAGCGGGAAGAACATCAGCGTCACTGGCACCGTTAACGCACTTCCCACCATCTCCGTGAGTAAAACTACGCTCAATCTGGGAACCACGACGACGGGTACGGCTTCTTCGCCGGCTCAGACGTATACCATTAGTGGCACGAGCCTCACAAACAATGTGGTAATCACTGCCCCAGCCGGAGTGGAACTGTCGAAAGACAGCGGAGCAACGTGGCAGACGTCAGAAACGTTGACCCCGACCAGTGGGACATTGGCGACCACACTGATTCAAGTACGGATCAGCGCGTCGGCCAGTACAGGCAGCATCACGGGCAACATTACCAACGTCAGTACTGGTGCAACCGAAAAGGACACCAGCGTCAGCGGCACCGTGAACGTACTACCCGCGCTTTTGGTAAGCACAACCTCACTTAATCTGGGAGCCACGACGACCGGCACGGCTTCCATTCCGCCTCAGTCTTACACCGTCGGCGGCAGGAACCTCACGAATAATGTCGTGATCTCTGCCCCAACCGGTGTGGAGCTGTCGAAAGACAGCGGTGCAACCTGGCAGACGTCGGAGACGTTGATCCCGACCAGCGGCACGTTATCAACAACAACGATTCAGGTACGGATCAGCGCATCAGCGATCGCGGGCAGCTTCACCAGCAAAGTTACCAATATCAGTGCCGGTGCGACTGAGCAAGATGTCAGCGTCAGTGGCAGCGTGAACGCACTAACCGGGATTTCGGTGAGCACAGCTTTGATCACCCTGGGAACCACGACGACAGGTACGGCTTCCGTACCGGCGCGGGTCCAGGCATTCACCGTCGGTGGAACGGCTCTCACGAGCGATGTCGTGATCACCGCGCCAACCGGTGTGGAACTGTCGCAAGATGGCGGTGCAACCTGGCAGGCGTCAGAAACGTTGACCCCGACCAGCGGCATATTGGCAACCACAACGATTCAAGCGCGGATCAGTGCATCAGCCAGCGCGGGCAGCATCACCGGTAACATTACCAATGTCAGTATCGGTACGACTGAGCGAGACATCAGTGTCAGCGGCACCGTGAACGCACTTCCCGCGCTTTCGGTCAGCACAACCTCGCTCAACCTGGGAACCACGACGACTGGAACGGCTTCGACATCGGTCCAATCATACACCGTCAGCGGCACAGACCTCACGGACAATCTCGTGATCACTGCGCCAACCGGTGTGGAACTGTCGCAAGATAGTGGTGCAACCTGGCAGACGTCTGAGACGTTGATTCCCACCAGCGGCACGTTATACACAACAACGATTCAGGTGCGAATCAGCGCTTCAGCCAGCGTGGGCAATATCATCGACAACATTACCAATGTCAGTGCCGGTGCGACCGAGCTAGACATCAGCGTCAGCGGTACCGTGAACGCACTGCCCGTGCTTTCGGTCAGCACAACCTCGCTCAACCTGGGAACCACGACGACTGGAACGGCTTCGACAT
>CAIULL010000052.1 GCA_903899985.1 uncultured Schlesneria sp. | reverse complement strand
GATTCGTGGTCAAAACTCTTTCGTCTTTTTCTTCGCCCTGCTTTCGTCAGGGGTTGATGGAAAAATCCGCGGCCGGGACGTGACTGGGGTATTCCCATTTCCCGACGTTGTCGCGGACCCAGTCGTAATAAAATCGAATTCCGCGATCGGTCGGGCCGGTGCCGTAGCCACCCATTTCGGCATGAGGTGCAGTACCGCTGTAGTTGGTAATTCCCTGCACAAAGCCTGAATGAAACATCAAGACCGCATTCGGGGCATCAAGGTACTTGCGGCAGTTGGAAAAGATGGCCTCGAGGTTTGTCTGATTAAAGATTCCATCATTCTGGAAATAGTCTTCGCGAATCGGTTCGACGTTCACCACGAAGCCTTCTTTCGGGATGGGCATCCCCTTCTGAATGATTCGCACGTCCATGGTTGGATAATGATCTTCGGTGTCCGCTTTCCAATGAGGTCCGACCCCCGCCTCGATGTTCGGGGCGATCGCTTTGAACCAGGCGGTCATTCTGGCCTTCTTCTGGGGACCATCCGGTTCACGGATCAAAAGTTTGTCCGCGTTCAGCGGGTGATTGAATTCATCGCACAGGTTGACGAACACGTTGCGCAGTTTCTTTTCGGTCAGAAAGCGGGCGGTTTCTTCGATCGCTTTCTGGATGGCAGCGTCATCGTAAAAGTCCTGATCCTTGCGGGGGGTAATGATTCCGATCATCACGACCATGCCTCGGCGGTCCGCTTCCCGGATCAGCCATTCCATACGCCGAGCGACTTCTGGCAACAGCAGGCCATGTCGGCTGAATCCGTTTAAGCCGGCATCACCGTTGGGAAAGCCCGCGTTGACTCCCTGGATGTAGGCACCCACCAGATTGATTCCGTGAGCATTCATATTGTCGAAGTTACGAATGAAACGTTCGGTCACGGCGTCACTGAAGAAGGCGTTCCCGCAACGAAGTCCCCACAGGTCGACCTCGTGACCACCCAGAAAAGGCCGGTCTCCTTTGATTTCAAATTCTTTCGTTTCGTTGATCGTTTCGGGGGGCTTCGGAACGATCAATTTTCCCGTCACCTTCAGGTCATCGAAATACGTTTGAGCATCGGACTTGGACCACAGTCCGATCCGTCCGTAACCTCGAATCGACGTATCTTCGACTTCGAGGTGAAGCGTTTCGTCCAGGTGGCAACCAATCTTGCTGCCGTTCATCGTGATGCGGAGCGTGTGCCAGTCGGTATCACCTGAAGCTTTGATGCTTCCAAGTTGAATTCGCTTGCCATCCACCACTTTGTAGACGCGGAACGAATCTTCCAGCGGGTTGAAACGAGCCAGATAGTAAGTCTGTGAATTCTTGACGCGCCAGACCAGGCCACCTCCTTGATCGACAACCCCCTTCATGGCCTTCAACCGGACACTCAGGTCTAAGTCCGAATAGAGGACATCGGTTCTGAGAACGAGATTGAAAACGGAGTCCGCGTTCGACGCACTCTGGGCAAGGACATGATTCTTGCCGTCCTGAGTGACTGTCCATTCCCCAACGGCGGTGCGAAAACCCGATGCGGGCTTTCCCGAAAAGTCCCCTTCAAAATCCCATTTTCGGTCGCCAGGGACGACGTCGTCCGCCAGTGCCAATCCGGTGACAAGACTGAAAATGACGATCGCGAGCTGTCGTCGAAACAAGTGGATTTCCATGATTGATCGCAAGTCGTGAGTGATTTCAGTTCGTGGCATCGCAGCCCGCCAGTATCAGGCAGAATGTCTCTATTCTGGCAGACAGCACTCAGGAGCCGCAAGTGTGGGGCTTTGATCAACCCCTTCTTGGAAACATCAGAAGTCAAAACATGCCTTATGTTTCAGGTGCGTTCACAGCGTTTTCAAAAGCTGCGTTATGACGCCATTAATTTGACGTTGTGATCAAAATAGCAGCTTTTCTGATTTGCGGCATGAGAGAATGCGCGATAATACATCTAAAACCTCTTATATGACAAATCGAATGCGCATAAAAAATACGAAATTCATGTGAAGTTGGGGTGCGGGGGTTTGCCGTTTCACGGTGGTTTTTCTAAATTCGCGATGACTGAACAGGAATGCTCGGCCGTTCAGAAATGCGGATCGTGTGATCCGTCATTGGTAGTTATTACCCTCGATTGTTCAGATGAGTCACTGTGAAGAAAGAGGAGTTGTGTTCATGAGTTTTTCGTTTAAGTCCATTCTCGCTGTCTGGTGTGTGATGACACTCGCGTTGTCGGGTTCGCCCGATGCTCACGGCGCGAACCTCGTCGGCAATGGTCAATTCACGGACTACACCACCGGGAGTAGGGAATAGGTGCGGTACTGATTGGTGCCGGTGGAGGGACTTACCATTACACAACTCTGGGGACGTGGGATCCTGCCACGACCGGCAGTTTCGAGGCCCTCATTAGTGGGACGACTGGGCTCAGCTGGGACCCGTACTACGGACGGTACGACAACTATAATTATCTGCTCACCACCGGTGCGCCCGACGGCAATTTCATTGCCCTGGATGCTGATGCGGCATCCGGCTATGCGACAGATCTTACGCAGACCCTCACGGGATTAACCGTAGGAGATCAGTACAGTGTTAGCTTTTCGTGGGGCGGCAAGGGTTCCAGTTTCGACACGTACGAGCGGTTTGTTGTCTCACTTGGCACAGATACCCAGTACACAAGTAATGGAACTTATCAACTGAATGGTGGCACGTACCTTGCGACGCCTGCTGGCACTTTCAGCGGATGGCTCAACACAACGCTCACGTTCACAGCGACCCAGGCGTCGGAAGTCTTGGACTTTTCGGGTCAGGGCGGACCAGTGGGGCTTCCTCCTTTTCTGTTCATCGGCAATGTTTCGGTGACAGACACCTCACCAGTCCCCGAGCCTAGTTCGGCGATCCTGGCCGGAGTGGGGATGATCGCGCTCGCTTTCGCTCGCTATCGCCGACGTTCGATGGCCGCCAAAGTCTGATCGAGATCTTCTTAGAAAATTGTTCGAAGATTGGGCGGGGTAACCCGCCCAACGCTTTTCTTTGTACACTTCACCCCTTGAGACGAATATCGAGATTAAAGCTTTCGTTCTGGCGAGTGGCGTCAGTGAGTTAGTACCATCATTTCGGACAAGATCAATCAATTCAATCCGTCGTTTTTTGAACAAATCCAGGAGTCACTTCGATGACGAGCCGCTTTGTGATTGTCGCATTCAAGCCGAAGCCGGGAAAAAATGCGGAACTCGCCGCCGTTGTGGAAAAGCATTGGGGTATTCTCAAGCGAGAGGGACTGGTGACCGATCGTCCTCGGTATGCGATGCAAGCGACGGACGGAACGATCGTGGAAGTCTTTGAATGGTTGTCACCGGAAGCCATCGAAAAAGCTCATCATAACCCGGCGGTACTTGCCTTATGGGCTGAATTCGAAGCCGCCTGTGAATACGTTCCACTGGCCAGTGTACCGGAATCGCTGCACCTGTTTTCTGAGTTTCAGCCGTTGCCGATGTAATTGACGCCGCTTGCTGCGCAATGCCCGGAAAATCGAGTTTTCCTGATGAGAATGCCGACCATTTGTTAAACTCAACGAGCAAACGACCGCGACATCTTTTCAAAAGCCTGTGAGAATCATGATGAAGAGCTGGCAGAAGAGATTGATTCAATCGCCCATTTTCGTCGTCGTCTGCGCCGTCATCTGCGCCGTCGCGTTCGAGGGATTGGAGCTTTGGAATAAATCCCGTTTTTGCCATGGCTGGGCGGAAAGTTATAGAGACCAGGCAACCCAATGGCGCGAGAAATCACGGACGCCGGATTTATCGACCGCTGAGATCAACGACTGTCTGGCAGGGGCCGATTTGTATGAGCTCATTGCGCGTAAATACGCGTTAGTCGCCTCCCGGCCCTGGTTGCCCTATCCGGGGTATCCGCTCGTTTCAGCGGGCGAGCAATTCGCAGTCAGGAGCAGATACGAGATCGTTTCTCGCTAAATGGAGTTTTCACTCTTATTGAAATCGCCCCGTACCACTAGTTATCGAATAAACTAGTGCCACCCCTTTGGGGTTTTGGGTTTTGTTGTGTTGGCCGAGACCCAGGCGATGGCCTGGGCTGACATAGGGCCACCCCTTTCGGGGTTTCGGAATTTTCGCGGTGATTGAGTTCATTGAGATGGATTTTGTTTCACGTACTCGATGTTGCTAGAGATGTTCGAGCCAACACATTGACGCATGTCGTTCATCTGTCCTCTTCCGTCGCAACGCGACAGCCCTATGTCAGCCCAGGCCATCGGCCTCAGTTTTACCCTTATCTTTTGCAATATTTTCAAGTTGTTGGTCTTGCCACCGCGTTGATTTGTAAGGGTTTGCGTTGCATTCTTCGATGTGGCACG
>CAIULL010000051.1 GCA_903899985.1 uncultured Schlesneria sp. | reverse complement strand
GGCTTCTTCGACATACTAAAACTTTTCCTTAAACGCGTGCACGAAACAAAACTGGACAAAACAAAAAAGGGATAAATCACTGCAAATCCTTGCAACCCTCTGTCCGACTTCCCTGAACAACGAAAACAAGAACGATTGAGTCGCAATGGTAGCGCTACCCGTTCGAATTTCAAATTTAAAAAACATTTTCCCCAAAAATCGATCCTGGCAGTACTGCACAGGTTAAACGCACACCAGTTTTGTGGAGACGAGGAGAGCGCAAGTCAAATTGAAATCAGCTTCGAATTGCATGCCCCAACAACTGGTGACAGATAAGAAATGACGAACGACGAAGTCATCCGGATCAAACGCGACCCGAAAATTCCGTACAGTCAATACTTTCCACAGAACAAATTGCCTTACGACTTTGAAACCTGCCTAAAACGGTCAAAAATGACGCAGCCAAGCGTACAGAACATTTGTGAAGATATTGTTAAGGCTTAATTAATTTTAGATTAAAACATTAACAAAGACGAGTCTTGAAAATGGCGATGAAATAACTCTTCAACAATCAATCCTGCGGCGATTTTAGCCCGAAATATTCGTTAGCCTGACGCTCGAGCAAGGGTCGTACTTTTGATCTCCGTTGCTTGGGCGTGTGGCTAAGATTTCTTCAAATCCTTGACGTGAATAAAATTAAGTCTTTATCCAAAAGAACCTTGCATCAAAACAAAACGGCGGCATGAAAAAGGGGTTTTAGTGAACTTTGGCAACTTTTTTGCATCCGTTCCATTTACCACACTTCATCAACGACAAAAACCCCTCGGCAGCAGTGCCACCGAGGGGTTCATTTCACAGGAAAGGCTCACACAAGTCGAGCTTTTTCTTAACCGATCTTAGAAATCGCCAACAACGCCACCATCGGCGCGATCGCACAACTTACGAATCGTGTCAGTGTCAACGTTTTGCGAGATGAAGCGAACCGAACCGTCGGCGAGCAGTGCATGGCAGCCGCCAACGTGAAGGCTGAATGGCTCGTCGTTCGGACCGCAGTTGTTGGTTGACCAAGGGCAGGTTGCTGGTCCACCGACTGGATTTGCGTTCTGATTGATAATCCCGATGGGGGAACCGCTCAGCGTTGCAGGTGGAGGACCTGAAACACCGTTTCCGGTATCGCCGTCAGCCCAACGATTCGGACAGGTCTTTGTTCCGCCAGAACCACACATGTTTGCAGTGGTCCAACCTGGGGCACCACCGATAATTGTCGCCTGAATGTAATTACCGCCAACGACTTGCAAACTGGTTCGTCCGGAATCTTCGAAGATCGCAACGGTGTTGCTGGTACCATCGGTCGTATCGCCGATTCGGTTGCCGAACAGACCAAACGCGGTGTCTTTACCAGAACCCCAGTTTGTTCCAACTGGATCACGGACGCCGCCACCATTTGGACAAGCTCCACCGCTCAGCGAAGTGCCGTTGGTGGGGCAGAGATCGACGTAAGCGACTGGCATGTAATCAACCAAACCGAAGCCAAGGGTGTCAGCGGCGTTGATTGCATTGCTTGGGCAAAGGAATGGAGGGATCTTGTTTTTCGCAGCAGTGGCGTTACCGGTGATCGTTCCTTCCGAGTAGTGAAACTGGAAGTTGAAGTTGTTGTACAAAGGGGCCTGATCGATGAACGGCAGGGCCTGGATGTAGAACGAAACTGGGAAGATCCCCTTGTTGTAAGGATTACCGAGATTCAGACCTTCACCGGCGGTTGGGAACCGGCTGTAGGTACTTTCGTAGTTGTGGGCAGCAAGACCCATTTGCTTCATGTTGTTCTTGCACTGCGTGCGGCGGGCAGCTTCACGAGCCTGCTGAACGGCTGGCAACAACAGGGCGATCAAGACGGCGATGATGGCAATGACCACCAGCAGCTCGATCAGTGTAAATGCTTTGCGGAACGGCTTCTTCGACATTCTTACTTTTTCCTTAAACGAGTGAAACAAACCAGAACTGGACAAAACTTAAAAGGGATAAAAAACTGCAAGTCCTTGCAACCCTCTGTCCTTCTTCCCTGAAACGAAAACAAAACACATTGATTTTCAGACATCTGCGAACGCGGCGAGTTTCAAATCAAAAACGGGGTTCTCCCTACGGCGTAATCCCGGCAAGCCAAGCCATCCTTGGTGAACCGCCTGCCAGTTTCGCGGTTGCCACCACATTCAAACGATCATGTTAGCGCCGAATTATTCAGAAATGATGAACACTCTGACAATTTCAAATGAACCTTTAATTCCGATAAAACGTTCGTTTTCGATCCAGGATGATTTTGTCACCCTTATCAACTCTCATTCGAAAGAGTCAACAACGTCCCCGTCGGTTTCACATCCGCGCGTCATTGTAGGAGCAAAAGTAAAAGGTCAATGAGCGAATTGTTAATTATTGATGAAGACGGGCTTTTCACGGAACCACAATCAGCGCTCATTTTGGCCAACCGACAGAATCAACGAGCCGCGTACGCGCCGCGAACGTCACTTTTACTTTTCTGAATCCCTTCTGAAAGACTGGCTCGAATCACTTCGGCAGCTCGAATCACCTGGCTTTGATTCACGTCCAGATGCGTACAAGCACGTAAACGCTGCGGCCCGGTTGGATTGATCTTAACCCCGCGCTGCAACAGCGTCGCCGACAACTGAGCGGCCGTTCCGAATTCCGGGTGAATCTCAAAGAAAACGAGGTTGGATTCCACGTCGGCAACATTCAGTCGAACTCCGTCAATCCTTGCGATGGACTCGGCAAAGACGCGTGCATTGTCGTGATCTTCTGACAATCGGTTAACATGATTTTCCAGCGCATAGATCGCTGCCGCCGCCATCATTCCTGCCTGACGCAACGCACCACCAAATAACTTCCGTGCCCGCCTGGCCCGCTGTATTGTGGCGTTATCGCCGACGAGAATTGAACCCATCGGACAACCCAGTCCCTTGGAAAAGCAAATCGACACGGAATCGACGTGACTCGTAAAGTCTTTGACGCTATAACCCGCCGCGATCGCTGCGTTGAAGAGACGGGCTCCATCGAGATGAACTTTCAAACCGTGAGACCGAGCCCATTCTCCGACGCGTACGACCTGGTCCAGCGGCCAGACACGTCCCCCGCCAAGATTGGTTGTATTCTCAATACAGACGAGTCGAGTAATACAGCAATGCTGGTTGTCTGGACGGACCTTTCCTTCCAGATCTTCAACGTCCAGCAAACCGCCTCGCCCACGAAGACAGCGGGCGGAAACACCACTGAGCGCTGCTGGACCACCTGCTTCATAATTGACAATGTGCCCGGTCTCATCAATCAGGATTTCATCCCCCTGTTGACAATGAGCCCTGATCGCCATCTGGTTAGACTGTGTTCCGGAACAGTTGTAAACGGCGGCTTCTTTATCGAGCAGATCGGCGACCATCCGTTCCAGCCGATTGACTGTCGGATCTTCCCCGGACATGTCATCCCCGACTTCGGCGCTGGCAATTGCAGCGCGCATGGCCGCAGTCGGCTTCGTGACGGTATCGCTGCGGAGATCAATGATTTCTTCGCTGATCGGTGGTCTCATCGCTTCTTCACAACTTTCTTTGTCCGGATTTGATAGTTGCCCCGTTTTTCGTCGAATTCGAGTTCAATCAATCCTTCGTCTTCGATGTCGTGCAGCAGATCGCTAAATGTGCCGTAGCCGTAATAACCTTCATTGAAACCGGGGTGGACTCGTTTGATCGCCTGCTTAAGCATCGAACCCCAGATCGGCGGGTCATAATCCTGCTCCAGTGAATTGAGAACCTCGAGCAATCGATCGAAAGCCTCTTGCGTCTTGCCTTCTTTTTTTATCCCGGCCTTCGCCACAATGGCAGGCTTTTGTGCAACGCGAATCAAATCGTCGTAATAGATGAACTCGTCACAGTTCGCGATCAATAGATCCGATGTCGAACTTTTGACACCGCACCCGAGCACCCGCTTATTGTTCTCTTTCAACTTGGAAACGAGAGGCGAAAAATCGCTGTCACCTGAGATCAAGGCGAACACGTCGATATGCTGTTTCGAATAACAAAGGTCAATCGCATCGACGACCATGCGAATATCGGCACTGTTTTTACCGCTCATCTTGCTTTGAGGGATATCGATTAATTCAATCCCCTGCGCATGAAATTCGCGAACTGCGTCGCGATAATTACTCCAGTCACAATAGGCTCGTTTATGGACGATTCTCCCTTTTTCCAGCAGCCGCTTGAGAATCAATTGAATCTGAAACGCACCAGATTTCATATGTCGGACACCGATCGCCAGGTTCTCAAAATCCACAAAAACTGCGATCAGGGGCTCATCAGACATGAAGGATTGCCTTTTCGTTTCAGAGAAGAGTTTTTGCCACAGATGCACACGGATTGACACAGATCATCAATGCAAAAGAGAAATGGACAACCGAATTCGCTTTTGTCGATTTTTTTCACTTTATCTGTGTGGTTCCGTGTGCATCTGTGGCTAAACCATCTAAATCTAATTGTTTGAAGCGTCTCAATCAGAGACCGCTGCGCTTCCTTTGGTCGTCAGTCACGAAATCCAACCTTTTCTCAGCGCTGAATTATTCGTATTCTCCCACGAAAATACCAGACGGTCAGCATCACCAATGCCAACCCCATCGCCGAACCTGTCACATCAAAGACCCAGTCAAAAATGTCGGCGTTTCGATTAACCAACAGCTGAGTCAACTCATCAAACACCCCATATAATGCCAGGATCGACCAGGCGATCAACACGCTGAACCACGTGTAAGCCCCGCGCGTGACCCTCAGTGACATTAACAAGATCGCCAACCCGGCATACGCCCAGAAATGTATGAACTTATCGGAATTGCCTGGCAACAATCCCTCGGGAACCTTCGTATGAGTCCCGTAAAATAATGCTCCCCAATAAACGCACAGCATCACAAGCACGACGCGCGTGGCGAACGATGTTTTTGTTTGACCTGAGTTGCATTGGGCCGGATCAGCCGAGATCGAGTTCGACATCAGGTCTCAGTTCACTCCAAATCCGTTTCGGGAGCCTCGCCACCCTCGGGCACATCAGCATCCAGGCGATCGCCGAATTCATTGGGGCCTTTTTCGGCGCGAGGGCGAGGATTTGGCCGGGAATCATGACGCGGCTTGCCGTCTCGCCTTGGTCGATCATCATTGGATTGACTGTTCTCCGCTCGACCATCCGAGTGTTTTTCCTGGGCGGGGGAAGTGGACTTCGATGCTTTCGTGCTGACAACGGTCAGCACGTCTTTCGCATCGGTCATCACCTGCCGTTGCCCTTCGTAAAGAATCATCAGTTTTTGTGCCAGTAATTCCTGTCCGATCACCTTCCCCGTCCCTTGTTTCGTGACGACGGTCGCACCGACCGGCGGCATCTCTTTGCGGTGTTCTTCATAGGTATCATATTCATACCGCAGACAGCACTTCAGTCGACCGCAGCGACCCGAAATCTTTGTCGGATCAAGCGTTGCCTTTTGAAGCTTTGCCATCTTCATCGAAACAGGAGGCATTTCACGCAGGAATGTGTTGCAACAGACCGGCTGACCGCAGTCGCCGTAGTCGGCCAGCAGCTTGGCCTCATCCCGAATCCCGATTTGACGCATCTCAATTCGGACGTGAAATCGCTTTGCCAGCCCTTTGACCAGATCGCGAAAATCGACGCGTTGTTCCGAAACATAATAGAATATCAGCCGCTCGCCACCGATCACTTGCTCGGCGTCCACAAGCTGCATCTGCATGTTTCGCTCTTGAATCAGCTCCAGGCAACCGGCGAACGCGTCTTTCTCGGCAAGAATCGAACGGTCTCGCTCCGCTTCGTCTTCCGGTGTCGCGATTCGAATGATTCTTCCATGGGCGTCGGATGTCCCGAGATACGTTCGAGTTTGCTCGGTGGCCGTGCTGAGAACCGTTCCCCACTCATGTCCCCGTTCACTACGGACGATTACGGAGGTTCCTCGCGCCAATGAACCAAACCCCCTGGCGGTAAATTCACCAAGGATACGAGTGATGCCATATCGTATCACGTAAGACGAGTCTTCTGCAGGCGTATCCATAGGGCCTTCATAATCGAGGCTGTTTATTGATTTGTATTGATCCGTCGGAACGAACCTCGCGGAGTATACTCCGCCAAGGTAGTCGGATGGCAAGGGACTGGACCGCTTGCGCTCTGCCGAACGTTCAATTCAGGATTCCGTGCCAGTGCATCGGAAACTTCCCACACGCTGAGTCTTCGGGATTTCAACCTGCAAAATAAAGAGCAGTGTGTGACCGAATACCCAATTGCCGCGTTACATGAATTGGGAAAATCGACAACAGACAAAGTCAATTCAGGTCAACAACGTTTCTAAAGCCGCAACGCCAGTCGGCGGCGCCGATTGCCATCCGATTAATACGGCTCGCCGCGCTTGTTGGTCAACGACTTCGTGAATGAATTTCCATTCATGCCTTTGTCGGGACTGCAGGACGGGATCACGGACGGTCAGCGGTGCGAGGCTCTGATTGATGACCCAGGCGAACGGCTCAATCTCGGCACGGCGAAGATCGAGTTGTAAATGGGCCGCCTCATGCACAGGCGTCGCTTCGGGCAGGGTGACGATCAGGACGCGTGTGAATTCAGGATTACGCAGTCGAGGGAGGAGATTCGAAACGGATTCTGACATTTCGGTGGTTTGCCGAGCGACCTCCTTGTGATAGGCCAATGCAGCATCAAGGAGTAAAATTGTGTGACCGGTGGGAGCCGTATCGAGGACCACGAACTGATTTTGTCCTTCGGCGACGACCTGAGCGAACGCACGAAAGACCGCAATCTCCTCGGTACAGGGGGAACGGAGATCCTCTGCCAGCAATGCCTTTCCAGCAGCGTCCAATGCCGCGCCGGCGGAACTCATCACTTCGGCTGTGTACTTCGCCATTTCTTGCACGGGATCAATTCGAGACACTTGAAGGTTTGGCATCGAGTTCCCAATCACGGCAGCGGCAATGTGCGCGGCTGGATCTGTTGTCGAAAGATGAACGCGATGACCACGCTCCGCCAAGCCGATGGCGACCGCGGCAGCAACAGTCGTCTTGCCGACCCCTCCTTTACCCATGGCGAGGATGACGCCGTGACCTGGAGCAGCCAGGTCGTCCATCAGACTTCCGAGACCCGGTGGCATTCTGAATGATGACTCATCGGGACTTGCCTGGACGGAAATAAACTCGGTTCCACTGGCCATCGTTCGCAGCGAGGCAATCCCCTGAATCCCCATCGCGTTCAGCGGGACAGTCGATCGCGGCAGTGACGCCAATGCGGGCGGTATTGTGGCAATGGAATTGGCGATTCGGGCTTGCATCGCCATGGCAATCGCATCGTCGGTCTGTGTGGTCGTAAAAAAACCGTTGATGATCAGGTGTTGATTGTGAATACCAAGCCCAGCCAGTTCGACGCTTGTTCGTGCCGCTTCGCGAATGGCCGTGATTTCGGGCCGCGTCACCAAAACCAGCGTCGTCAGCGCTCCATCACCTAATGATTTCACAGTTTGCTGGTAAAGTTCCTGCTGTGACTGCAATCCGGCCAGTGGACCCAGGCATGAAGTCCCGGTGGAATTGGCCGCCAGAAAAGATGACCACGCTGAAGGAAGCGACAACAATCTCAGTGTGTGCCCAGTCGGAGCGGTATCGAAAATGACATGATCGAAATCGGCAGTTACCTTGGTATCGCCCAGCAATCGAGAGAACTCGTCAAAGGCGGCGATCTCTAAAGTGCAAGAGCCCGAGAATTGTTCTTCCATGCTCTTGATCGCTGCGGCCGGCAATAGCTTGCGATACGGTCCAACCATCCGTTCGCGATATTCGGCAGCCGACGCCTGAGGGTCAAGATTCATGCCGCTCAGATTGGGGACAGATGGCACTGGAGTTGGATGGTTTCCGAGTTGAACGCCAAGGACTTCATCAAGGTTCGATGCAGGGTCCGTGGAAACGAGCAGAACTTTCTTGCCCTGATCAGCCAAGGCAACTGCCATCGCGCAGGCCAATGACGTCTTTCCGACACCTCCCTTCCCCGTGAAGAACAGGATTCGCGTAGGATGGTCGAGTATTTTCATGGGAGTTTCTGGGTGAAAGTGCGGCACCGTTCGGGTGGCGTTGAAATTCGCTTCGGTGAGGTGCTATAGCTGAAGAGCGACTAACTTTGCGGCAACCGGTTCGACACTCCGAGGTACGTTACCCCGATTCACCAGCGGACTTAATCAATTGGCGCCTTGTCGAGTCCTGTTCACCGCGAAATCAGCCCACCAACGTCATTCAATCCCCATCGCGGATTGAAGAATTTCGGCAATGTGCATGACGCGCAAGGGTGATTTTTGTCTGTGGATCAGGCCGGACATGTGCATCAGACATGACATGTCACCTGCGGTCAGAACTTCGGCACCGGACTCTTCGTGATCGTGGATTCGATCGAGACCCATCATGCACGAAACCGCTTCTTCGGCGACCGCGAACGTGCCACCGAATCCACAACATTCGTCCGGCCGCCTCAGGCTGACGAGTTCAATTCCCTGCAAACCGGCGAGCAATTGCCCTGCTTTGTTAAACCTGCCCACCATCATTTCACTCGACGAACCAAGCCGTAATTCACGCAGGCCGTGGCAACTGTTATGTAATCCGACACGATGAGGAAAACGACCTTCGATCGATTGGACTTTCAGCACGTCCGTGAGAAATTCGCAAAGCTCAAAAGTCTTCGGCTTAACGAGGGCGTACCCCGGATCATCGTGCAGCATCTCACCGTAATGCTGCCGGATCATCGCCGTGCAACTTCCGGACGGGCAAACGATGTATTCGTACTTTTGGAAGATCGAGACGAATTTTCGAGCGAGCGGAACGGCATCATCAACGCAGCCGGTATTGGCCATCGGTTGCCCACAGCACGTTTGTGCTGCAGGAAAATCGACTTCACAGCCAAACCGCTCGAGGACCTTGAGCGTCGCCATCGCAACATTGGGATACAACTGATCGACATAGCAGGGGATGAATAAACCGACCTGAGGCATGGGATTTTTCGTACAATAGCAGGATTTTCAATTTAGTTTGGGCAATTGCCCTGTCAATCGTCTGAATTCATGTGCCACGGCTTGATCGTCTTCGGTCAAGCAGTGCTCTTTGACCGACGGCCATAGAAAACGCCGCGTGTTTTAAGGTACCGAATCACGATCGCAAGAACCAAAACGCGATGTTCGCCAAAGCGCTGGAGAAATTGTAGTCAACCGGGTCAGACTGAGCGAACGAGAACGCAAACTGTCGAAATCATTCAGCCTGTCCGCCCCGCAAAACCCGGTCAACTCCTTGGGACTTCAGCAGCTCAGCGACAACTTGCCCGAGCGAAACAGGGTCCGAAATCTCTCCGACAGCACTTGCCATCCAACGCTGATGACCATCCTGTGGAAGAACGACCGCATCCATGCGAATCTGGCTTCCCTCCACTTTGGTTTGGACCCCGAGCGGAGCATGACAACCGGCCCGAAGTGTTGAAAGCAGGCTGCGCTCCGCAGAAACGGCGGCCAATGTCGGTGAATCAGTAATTAACGCGAGCAACGCTCTCAATTCGGTGTCGTCAGTACGACACTCAACACCGACCGCTCCTTGCCCAACCGCAGGATACATTTCCGGCGGTGAAATCTCAGAATGAATGCGTCCCCCCAAACCAAGTCGCGTCAGACCAGCGGATGCAAGGATGAGCGCGTCGTAATTGCCTTCATCCAGCTTCCTCAGCCGCGTTTCCACGTTGCCACGAACCTCCGACAATTGAAGATCGGGACGTAGAAAACGGACCTGTGCCTGTCGGCGAGGGCTACCAGTGCCAAGCCGAGCGTTTAAAGGTAGATCCTGAAGCGATAAACGGCGGGATTCGGTCGCTGGCAAAATTAGCGCGTCAAAGGTCAGTCCACGAATTGGCGTCGCTGCCAATGTCAGTTGCGGCGGACCGTCAGTCGGAAGATCTTTTAAACTGTGAACCGCCAGATCGGCACGTCCATCCAGCACGGCCAATTGAACTTCCCGAGTAAACACGCCAAAACTGCCCAACGATCGCAGCGTTTCCGTCTGGTCACGGTCACCCGTCGTTGAAACATGGACCAGCTCGACAGCGACTTCCGGTGCCACTTGACGAATCAGACTGGAAATGTAATTGGATTGCCAGAGCGCGAGTTGACTTGCGCGGGTCGCAATACGAAGGGTAGGTCGCGGAAACGTCGCCAAGAGTTGGGTTTTCAGTTTCAATGGAGACAAGCAGATCGCTGCCAAGACTTACAATCGATAACAAGACTTTCAATCGATGATTTAGTAGCTGTCTGACGCGAGCATCACATCTTGAGCTTCTTCGCTGTCGTCCAACGGAATCACGTCATCGATTCGTTTCAGCCGCGCATGGGGAATCGGCCTGTTCATGCTCGTCTCGTCCGCTTCGAAATCGCGAGGAATGCCAGGTCGGTTGAGATTTAGTGATTCTTCGACCGTCTGGCGGCTGCGTACCGGAATTGGAGCATCCGGGGTATCCGTTACGGTCCGGTTGATCTGCCGATCGTCGTTCATCGACTTTAACTTCGGAATAACTTTCGGTTCGGTCTGCACGCGAAAACGGACATCACCGATCATCAAGTCATCACCAACCGAAAGCGTGGCTTCTTTTCGGATTCGAGTCCCATTCAGAAAAACGCCGTTGGTGCTACCGAGATCACGCACGACATATTTATTGTCGACTTGAGCAATACAACAGTGTTTTCGTGAAATCTTGCGACTGAGCGTCAAGGACACATCACAATCGGATTGACGACCAATCAAGACAATTGCTTTTTCCAAAGGGATCAGGCAATGCCCGGGATCGACGGGAACCAGGAAGGCAGGCATGTGTTACTCCGCACGGCCCGAAACGCACTTCAAAAGGAGTGGACCCACTTTGTGGTTCACGTGTGACAGTTGGAAATCGATATCAATTGACGCTGAATGGAATCGCAGAATGACGCAGTAAATATAGCAGTGTTATAAAAAGCTGCCACGCATCACCACTGGAATTATACGCTCGTTCCTGGAGGTTGGAAACCCGGAAGTTGAATCTACACCTGATTTTGTCAGAGGTTATTTCCGTCGACAACGAATTTGACAACAGCCTTTGTCACTTCGTCCTTCGTTTACATCGACCTTTCCACCCTTTTTTAATTGCGGGAAATCAGAATTTCCGCCCGGGATTTGCGCCGTTACAATACGACGTGCAATTTAAATACACGCCAGTTCTATAATGCACCGCCAATCACCTTTGACTTGCTGAAGGCTGACATATTCGATAAGGTCCGGGCAACCTCTCTTCTCGCGAGACCGCAAAACCACTTGAAAGAACATGATCAAGTAAAGTTTGATGACGGGCATGATGCCTCGATTTTATCGCGATCTTGCTTGTATTGCAGAGGCTTTACGCCTTTCCCATTTGCCCTCGCGAAGGAGCTCAAGGATGAGCCGACTCAGCGTGTATTGGCCTGATGAATCCGAATCTGCGGAAATCGTGAAAGACGAACCAAGGATTCTGCCGTTTCCGGCGTTGAAAAAAGTTGCCGAAATCGAATCACATCCAATGGATGTCGTAACTCGAGCCCGCCTCCTCTTCGCAAATCGCAAGTGTCGCGATTGCGGCTATCCGGTTGTCGAGCCGATCGAACTCCAAGACTCGATCACCAATCTCAGCGGCCTCGCAATTCCTGGCACAGCGACCCTAATCGGTTTTCACTGTTGTGGATGCCAGACCGAGTGGCCTGTCTGCTAAGCGTCGAATTCAATTCGAAGATTTCCGAATCATCGTGGGACTTTTTTCACGAGTGGGTGTTCGTTTTCAGAGAAGAAGGAGAGCCGCTTACCATCATTTCGCGATGATGACATGAGCGTCCCGGAGAAGATCGAAATGTCTTGAAGTCGTCGAATGCATCGTAAAATTGACTGTAGCGAGTAAATCTATTGAGTGACTTTCAGATTCTTAAGTCGCTGAGCCGCCTCGGCGTCGTCGGGTTTCAAGCGTAATGCTTCTGCGAAATGGTGCCTGGCACGATCGATGTCTCGATCCGCTTCGAGAATATCTGCAAGATTGAAATGCGCAACAGCGAGGTTCGGGTTAAGCTCGATGGCCCTCTCAAAATTTTTCCTGGCGTCATTCTTCCGATCGAGTTGTGATAGAGCCAAAGCCAAGTTGTTATATGCTGCGGCGGAATTGGGCGCACTCTGAATGGCTTTTTCGAAATAGGGAATCGATTCGGCGACGCGACCACTGCGCGCAAGCGAAAGTCCTTGATTAAGTTGGATTCTCGCATCGTCAGGACGCCTCTTTGCAATTTGGGAAAGCACAACGGCATGTCGTGCCAACACCTGATCGGCCTCGACATTCCTGCCCTGCCGACGGAGAAGCTTGCCAAGCTCATCTAAAGCGGATTCGTTGTCTCTGTCGTGCTTTAGAGATTCGCGAAAGTGTACTTCTGCCTCGTCAAGCCGCCCCAAGGCGAGCAGGCATTGTCCCCAATTGTAGTGGGCGCTTCCGCCATTCACATCGGGCCTGATCATAAGCCCCAATGCGATCTGTTCTATGGCCTCTTCATATTTTTTCTCGTCCAGGAATGCGTCCGCAAGATGAAAATGAGCGAACCAGTGATCAGGGTCAACGTCGATCGCATGCGTCCACAATGTACGGCTATCGTGCCAATATCCAACCTGAATCCAGGTCAAAGCACCACATGCCAAAGAGACTGTCAAAAAGATTAAACCTGACAGATTCTGCCCTGCTTTCGTACTTCCTATCCACCCGGAGACTTCCCAGACAATCGCGACGAATAAACCGACGTGAGGAACGTATGCATATCGATCCGCATAGGCTTGACCTCCGACCTGAAGCAGTCCAATCACGGGCAAAAGCGAAATCAGAAACCAGAACCACCCCACAAATCGATGTGGCATTTCGCGAATGGAAATCAGCGAAATGATTGAAATAACAATGACGATGACAACTCCCGACAAAACCAACATCCAGGGCAATTGATCTTCGGGATGAGGGTAAAAAGCGGCTAAGTTCGTCGGCCAGAATGTTTTTGATAAATACCAGAAAACGGCATGAAAGGAATTCGCCAGGCGAACGGAGACTGGCAAATTCGACAGCAGACTCGCTGCGTCGCGCTGAGCTGCAATCGTCATCAGGCCATCCGCTGAAGCGAGCACAAACATCAGCGTCTTTTCCAG
>CAIULL010000050.1 GCA_903899985.1 uncultured Schlesneria sp. | reverse complement strand
TGAAAGTATTGGTTGCAGCGAGAGTCGGATCCCCCAAAAAATCGCTCCGAAACCACAGTACGATCGGGCGAGCATGCTCCCACTGGCCAATTCATTCGAATTGAGGACACAAATCGTTCCCAGGCTGATGATCGACAGAACGACGTATCCACCATAGACCCAGAACAATTGACGGACTAATGGCGGCAACGGTGTGAGGAGCGTCTTCCACTGCAGGCGGATCGGTACGAGCGCCGATGCCACAAGCACACAAAACTGTCCGATCCCGGCAGCAAAAATGGCGGTGGCGAGTTCGTTCTTCATTTTCTGAATCCTCCAAAGTCCAAACACGGAAGAATCACTCGGTTCACGAACGGTCCATGGAATAGCAAAGAACACGGGATGATGAGCATCAGGATGCAGAATAATCGGCCCTTCAGATCTCGTCCCAACCCAATGAAGCGGCCCCATCGAGATCGCTCGATGACGATTCCGATTCCTTGAAGTGAAAAGAACAATATTGGCTCTCCCCATCCTCCGCGAGCAGGCCATGAAATCGCAAGCTCGTGCACAAGTCCGCTGACATGAAATCCGATCAGCAACGCAGTCGTCGCCCCGGTGTGGCGAGCGAGAGGCCTGAAAAGAAACCGGTGCATCAGATCGCGAAAGGCCAGATTCCATCGTCGACCCCAGAACTCTGAGAGACTCGTCGCCAAAATGGGCCAATTCATAATTGGTTCTGCATCGATCCCGCGTGAGCGGAAAAAGCACGAGAGCAAATGAAACAGTCCGAAGTGCAGAGTGAAGACGATGCCGATCATTCCGATCCAACCCGCGATCGAATCGCCAAACTGTTCGTGCACCGATGACGTGATGCCGACGAGAGTGAGTCCAAACGTAAGCTTAGTGCCGGCGAACAGCCACTCCTGTCGAGACGGAACGCTGACCGTTCGCGCGGCGGACAGAAACGGATCAACATCCATTCCCGGCCAGGCGAGTAAATATGCAAGATGCTTCCAGGTCGGTGCGGACGTAGTTCGGACGGACCAACTGAGGAATTTCAGAAGCGAGTAGATCCCGAACGAAATCATCCACATGAGTGCCCACTGGGGAACGTCAGATGGAAGAATTGAAAAGTGCATGACGTTCGTTCTTTACCGACAAATGCCGTTCTCGAACAGGAATTACTGTCAAGACATTAACCGCGATAACGAGGTTTGCTTAACAGGTTCTTCAATCGCAAGTGATACTCTGACGAATAGGGTTTTCATTGCATTTGAAGTCGAAAGACAACCAGGGTCGTGATGGTTGTTTGAATGGAGTCTGACTCGTATTGAACGTGATTGAGGTGAATCTATTTTCCGAGCGTTTTCTTTAACGCTGTTAAAATTTCAGGTGCCACCGTCTCATTGGCTGATCGGTATCCGAACGATGCCGTCACTTTATCTTCATTCACGACGAGCGCTGTCAGTTGGGCGTCCGTGTTAACTGACCAACCTTCGGGACTCATTGTTGCGCTGGGGTAAATAACCAGGGGATTCGCGGTGAAATGAAGCGACATCTGGATGCGGGGGAGATGGTCTTTGGTTTTTACTTCGTCTGCGGTCAAAAAAACGGTCACGAGACTGGAATCGTTCCCTGCCTCAATTGCACCTTTTTCTAATGCCTTGATCAACCGAGCGAGAGGACGATCAAATCGTTCGTGTTGGATGAAAATGTAGATCGTCGGTTTTTTTGATCGCTCGATGGCGAAGTCGAGTTCTTTTCCGGCATGATCACCCGTTGCGGCAAAAACTTTAAGCGGCGACACAGTCGTGCCGACTTTCGGCCCAGAATCAATTTCCGCATGCAGACACGTCGTCACAGAAACGATCAACGAAAGAAACGGAATTGGAACAAAACGCACGGAATTTCTTTCGTTAAGACGGAATCATACTTTGCGCGTCCCAAGCTACGCAGGCCACTTCGAACTCCCCTAAGAGTACACTTTTTCATGTGTGTTGCCGAACCAAAGGTCCATCGTATGGAATCCGCTTCTTGATGAAATCTGCATTTCATGATCCAACCTTGTATCGACAAACCGTGGCGATCGAGTAAGACAGTCTGTAGAAACGGAGTCCCTGTTACCCAAAGTTGCTCGTCCCATTTCAAGGTCGATCGTATGTCCCAAGCTCACATGCCGCTCCCTTACCGGGACGATGTTGAAACGATTCCTCACGATGAGGCGGATGATATCCAGACCGTGATGCGCTACTTGCGCGAGTTTCTTAACAACACCCAATTGAAGACTCATGAGTTTCGCGCGGATGTGCACGTGAAGACACATGGATATGCACGTGCGGAATTGAGGGTGTTGCCGAACTTGCCCGATGAGCTGGCTCAAGGCTTATTTGAACGCGAAGGGGCCTTTCAGGCCGTCGTGCGGTTCTCGAATGCATCCAGTCAGATACAACCCGATGCCGTTCCAGACGGACGGGGGATGGCAATCAAAGTCTATGATGTGACGGGCGAAATGCTCCAGGTCGATGGGACAGGGGGGCCGACACAGGATTTTGTCATGATCAATCACCCGGTTTTCTTTGCCCGAAACGTCAAGGATTATCTTCGATTAGAAAAGATTATCGCGGAATCGGACGAGAACTTACTGAGTGCAGCGCAGCAAACGATCACGGCGGGGAACTGGAACCCGTTTTACTGGCATTGGCATGAAATGCTGACGGCAGCCGCGATTGTGGGGAAACTGCCCGCTCACCCGGCCAGTCAGACCTATTACACGATGTCCCCGATCCGATTCGGAAATTACGTTGCCAAGTGTCGTGTCAAACCGATCGACGATGTTCAGACGACTTATTTCGATCTCATCACGAAACTTGCAACCGAATCGGATGCGATGCGGCTGGTTCTCGAAGAAACATTGAAAAATCAGGAGTTGGCATTCGAATTCCAGGTGCAATTGAGAACCTCTGAGCAAACAATGCCGATCGAAGATCCCACGATATCCTGGCCGGAAAGCGAGTCCCCTTATCGAACGGTTGGGCAGTTGTCATTACCGCGCCAGGACATTAGTCCGCTTCGGTCTCAGGACGCTTTCAAGACCCTTGCTTTCAATGTTTGGCACGCGCTCGCCGCTCATCGGCCGCTCGGAGGAATCAATCGAGTCCGCCGTTATGCGTACCAGACATCAGCGAATTGGCGCCGCCAACAATCAGTCGATACGTGAAAGGATCTGATTATCCACAGGAAGGCGAAGCGCATAAGCTCTCTTGGAGTCTTCGGAACACTGACAAGCAGTGGAATGTTTGACTGAATACGTTCTGAGCGAGGCACATTCAAGTGACACTCGTTCCCGACATTCTGAACAAACTCCGTCACGGCGTCGACTAGCCGGCCTTTGCTTTGAACGTTGGAAGTGAAATCTGTTCAGTCATCAAACTCGTCCGCACCCGCTCGGCGCGATCAAGCAGGTCACGCGAACGATCTGAACCAAGATTGACGGCGACCCAGGAATAGCCAGCCGAAAGTCCCGAACATCGCCTCGTGTTATGTGCATCACTGGCGATGATCGCTTCGTGGTGGGTTTTCAAAAACTGTTCGCCAAAGGCTTTCGCTTCAGGACCGAAATTGCCAATCAGTGAATCAACGGTGATTTGAATCCACGCCCCCGCATCGACGAGCCGTTGCAATAAAATGGGGCGATCGCGGAAAAAGAAATGCCGTTCGGGATGAGCCACGATCGGTGTCATTTCTCGCGAACGAATCCATTCGATTAACTCGACAGAATCCGATGGAAACTTATCCGCATCCCAACTGAATTCCAACAGGGTGTGAGTTCGCCGATTTCCCAGATGACAGTAGACATCTTCATCAAATTCACGCCGATAAAGAGAAGAATCGTAAACCTGGATTTCAGAGCCCGGCAAAACGGTCAGCGGAATTCCCGCCGCGACAAGTGCGCGGTTATAGGCTGCCACATGGGGTAGAATGTCGTCTCGCAGCAGATGAATACAGCTATGGCAATGTGGCGTTGCGGTGACGACATTGATGCCGTCGTCAACAAAAAATCGCGCCAGCTTCAGGCTTTCGGTCAGCGAAGTCGGGCCATCATCAACGCCGGGCAGAATATGGCAGTGGAGATCAATCATTCTCTAAATCTGTTCCCGATTTTTTCAGTTCATCCCCCGGCATCCAGATGAATCTTGATGCCGGCCGTGTTTCGTCGATTGTAGGGGCATATCTCGTTGCACGCGAGCCGAAGTTCAGATCCAAGATCACGAGTTTCGGAAAGTGCATTCGCTTCGTGCGTTTCGGCGACGAAGTGGCCAGAAGCGAACTGCGATCTGTGGAAAACAAACTCTGCGACTCGTATTCTCTTGCAGATCAATTCATCGAAGTTACTCCTCAGATTTCAAAAAAATGACTAAAATTCTTCACTGAGGAACTCGACGTTGTACGTTTCGTAAGACTTCCTCAGGTTCATGGAGCGGCAGCTCCTGGCAGACCGCTTGTAGCGGCTCCCGAGCGATGAGACTGGCTAAACACGATTGCGTTGCCCGGATTTGAAATAATTGCACAAGGCGAGAACTCATACAGAGATGAAGTCGTCGTCTCGTATCAAAGCCATTTTTAATGTATTGGAAGTTTGAGCATGATTCGATTGTTGAAATCTTCTCCGCCAGGTTTTTCGAACGGGATCATGATCTTATTTTTGGTTGTCGGATCAATGACTTGTTCTAGCGGATCACGAAACGCCTTTGGCGTAGAGGACGTGATCGGGCGACGGATTGTGGATTTCGTCCTTCCGGATACTGCCGGCAAAGAAGTTGCGTTCTCAGACTTTCGCGAGACACGAGTTCGTGTTGTCGTCTTCATCGGGACTGAATGCCCCGTCGGGAATGCCTACGTTCCGGACATTATTGAATTTCAAAAACGGTATCGCGATCAGTCGGTGCAGGTCATTGGCATCAACTCGATGCTTTCGGACACGTCGGAATCGATTCTGAGGCATGTGAAAGAATACAAGATCGACTTTCCTGTGCTCATCGACAACCAGCAGGCTGTCGCCGACCTGTTCGGTGTGATCCGAATCCCGACGGCATTTGTTTTTGATCGGCGCGGGCGAATCCTTTACGTCGGACGCTTTGATGACCGGGTTGGAATCGGATTCCAGCGTGATACGGCGACTCGATCGGATCTCGAAAACGCAGTCAAAGAGATTTTGGCGGGTAAAGAGGTTTCGGTCACCCAGACAAAAGTCGAAGGGTGCAAGATCACGCGCCAGTCGCGACTCAAGAAAGATCGGCCGACAACATACTCGAAGGACGTCGCCGAGATCCTTCACAAGCGTTGTGCGGGATGTCATCACCCCGACACGGCAGCTCCCTTTTCTCTGCTGACTTTTAAAGACGCCACGGAACGAGCGGCGATGATCCGCGACGTGGTTGCCAACCGAAGGATGCCACCTTGGGATGCTGATGCACGGTTTGGCAAATTCGATAACGACTTGCGACTGTCGCAGCACGAGATTGATACTCTACTTGCGTGGGTCGATGAAGGTCTCTCGCTGGGAGACGAAAAGGAGATCCCGGAGCCGCCGAAATTCGCGGCGGGCTGGCAGATTGGCCAGCCCGACCTTGTGTTTCAGATGCAGGAGGAATTCACAATTCCCGCGACTGGAACGGTGCAATACCAGTATTTCGTCGTTCCGACAAATCTCGATCAAGATGTCTGGGTGCAGGCGGCCGAGCCGCGACCCGGCAATCGTCAGGTGGTGCACCACATCATTGTCTACATGCGCAAGGTCGGTTCGCAGCAGAAAAAGGGCCTGCCCGCAATCGGTGGATTCGCCGTCGGAGAAGAGCCCGTCGTGATGCCGGTTGGGACCGGAATCAAAATCCCCAAGGGTTTCGAACTGATTTTTGAAGTGCATTACACTCCCAATGGTAAGGAAACCACCGACCGGTCCGAAATGGGGATCATTTTATGCAAGGAACCGCCGGAACGAGCGGTCCAAATGGGCCTGGCCGCCAACTTCATTTTCAGAATTCCCCCCGGCGATCCGGGGTATGAAGTGCTGTCGTCGACGATCATTCCGAAAGACGTTGAATTTCTCAGCCTGATGCCGCACATGCACGTGCGTGGACGCGACTTCAAATTCACGGCGCGCTACCCCGATGGTCAAAGCGAAGTGCTGCTGAACGTACCGAACTACGATTTTCAATGGCAGCACCGGTATCGGTTTGCTCAACCGAAAAGGATTCCGGCGGGAACCTGGATCGACTGCGTCGCTCATTTCGACAATTCCAGCGATAATCCCGGCAATCCTGATCCCACGAAAACTGTTACGTGGGGTGACCAGACGTGGGAAGAGATGATGATTGGCTTCTTTACGTACATTGATGCTCGACCATCGTCCAGTCAGGAGACTGCCGGTACAAGTAACGCGCCGAAGTAGCAGGGTGAAAGTGGTGGAGACCCTAGAACAATGGGAGACGTTTTCCACAGTTGGCGCCGCAAGTTGGGCTTCGTGACTTTGGCCACCGCGTTGATTGTCGCGGTTGGCTGGGTCAGGAGTCTCCTCGTGACCGATTCACTGCATCTTCTGAGCCGAAGGTCGCTGACGACATTTCTCCCGAAACAGATCTATTCCGCAGATCAATCTCTGATCATCGTCATTCGCGCCGATCCGAATGACGACCCACCTGGTACTCCCTGGGTAAGAACCGATCGGTTCGTTAAAAATCCTGAATGGATTACGACTGAGGAAGTTGTTTGGCAAATTCAATGTTGTAGTTTCGCCGTGGGAATGGAAAAACCCGACGGTCCGATCTTTCTCATTCCATATTGGTCAATCGAAATCTCCCTGACGCTGATCTCCGCATATACGTTGCTCGTCAAATCGGAACTGCGGAAGCGAGATGAAAATCAAAATCACCTAATCCAGGACTTGGTTGTTGGAAATTCTGAATGTTGTGAATCGGATTGAGAAGACGTACAATTTTCCTATCACGCTTTTTCATGTTTCTCGATTTCGATGCTGCTGGTCTGTCGCGATGACGGTGCGGCGTATTCACATTGCTCCACGCCATTAAACGGTCAGCAACTTCGAACGGCTTTCTTCCTCTGGCACATTTTGGGGTAAATTTCATGGCGAACTCGACATCTCAAATTCGCGCGTTGACCGCGTCTGCATTTCGCGCTCCTGAGAAATTCACGGAATTCTGCCGTAACGGCGGGAAGCCGCTGGGTGGCTTGATTGGCGGTGAAGAGTCGCCAGGATCGATGAACGCAACCTTTCAAACGATTGACCCCGGATCACTCGACGTTCTCGCCACAATCAGTGAAATGGGTGAGGCAGAAGTCGCCCGTGCCGTTTCCGTCGCAACTCACGCCTTCCATGCGTGGCGGAACGTTGACGTCGAAAAGAAGATTGCGTTGGTGACCAAACTGGTTGAACTGTGCGAACGTGACAAGAATGTGCTGCTCGCTTGTGAAATTCTCGACGGCGGCAAAGTTTCAGAACTGGCAGAGGGAGACTTTGGTCAAATCCGCGCCTGTGCCGAATACTTCTGCGGCGTGGCACGCAAGATCGCGATGGGTGACGGACCATCCATGCAAGTCTCGCCTGGCGTACAGGGCTTTACCTATCGTGAGCCTTGGGGCGTCGTTGCCGGGATTATCCCCTGGAATTATCCGATTGTGCTGACCGCCTGGTTCATGTTCCCGGCTTTGTTGTCGGGCAACACGATTCTGATCAAGCCAGCTGAAGATACGCCACTGTCAGCACTCTACATTGGCAAGTTGGCTCAGGAAGCTGGCTTCCCACCAGGTGTCATCAACGTGTTGCCGGGCCGTGGCGAAATCACGGGTCACTGCATCGCCGAGCATCCAGGGGTCCGATTCATTTCGTTCACCGGTTCACCAGGTGTCGGACAGGCCATCCTGCGGACCTGCGATCGAAACGGAACTCGCATGAAGCGTGAGATGGGTGGTAACGGAGCTGCGATCGTATTGGCCGATGCCGATCCCGCTGTCGTGGCTCGAATGATTGGTCGTTACACGAATCAGCACTTTGGCCAGACCTGCTGCACGATTCACCGGATCTTCGTCGACCGTAAGATTGCGGATGACTTCACTGACGCTCAAAGCGCGTTCTTCAAAGAGCTGAAGATTGGCTATCAGGCTGACGCCGGTACTCAACTTGGCGCCGTGATCAACCCGACCCAGCGTCGCCGGATTCTTGCGGCACAACAGGAAACGGTCGAACGGGGCGGCAAGCCGATTCTGGCGGGGGGCGAAGCGGTTGTTGCTGGCAAGAACGGTTTCTATCTGAAGCCAGCACTCTATCGCACAGAGCCGGGTCTCAACGTCAACCCGCTGGAAGTTTTCCACACCTATGCGACCATCTGCCCAGTCTCGTCAGCAGAAGAAGCATTGGAACTTGCCAATGCCTCTCCTTATGGTTTGGGGGCCAGCATCTGGACGAAAGACATCAAGCGGGGTGTGAGCCTCGCCAAGCAGTTCCGTGACGGAACCTGCCAGGTGAACTGCCATAACTCTATCGCTTATGGTCTGCCATACGGTGGCCAGGGAATTTCCGGCGGCCCTGGTGGCGGGGTCAACTGCGAAGAAACGTTCCTTGACTACACGCAGGTCAAGGCCGTTTACGTCGCCGATTATCCGGCTTGATTTGTTGATTGAGCGGTAAACGGGTTGTGCGCGGGTCTCCCGACCCCGCACAGCCCATTGACCGAAGGTCTGCTCTTTATGTTTCTTAATGGAGATCCACTCGAAGTATCACGCTTAAGTTTCAAATACTGAAATATCCGGGCATGACTTCCCCCCAACCGAATGTCGAATCAAAACAAAAGGAGACCTTCGTTCGATCAATGTTGGTGGGGGCAGGCGCCCTCCCCACAACGGAGCCGTTTCAAAAGTGCTCCGACAACATCGGCTGGCAGATTTTTGAATCGTCACGCCTCAATAACTCACTTCTGCTGAACCGTTGACGTTAAACCGACTTCTCATCCGGTACTTTGAGCGTTCGAGGAGCCCAGGAATTATGACACAACTGTCGAGCGGTTGTCTCCGGCTGTTTTTAGCTGTGGCGTCAATTGTGATGTCGATGATGTTGACCAACGATCCGCTTCACGCGGCAAACGTCGAGACCTTGGAAGACGTCGAAGTCATCAAGGCGGAACCTGACGCTTTTCGACTGCAAGTCCGATTCAACCGAAACGGGCGTGGATTCAAAATCAAAGAGGCCACATTCACGGACTCGCAGGGTGAGCCGATTTCTCAGGCTGAGGGACTGGAGCAGTTGAAATCGGCCAAGAGGGTGACGATCAAGACGAAGCCTGATCCAAAACAGAAACAAAGTAGTGTTGCCGCCGAAATCCAGATCGATCCTGGAAAAAAATCGAAACGAGGCAAGGCGGCCGGTTCCGACGCGAAAAACAAAAAGGATGGGATGGGCGATCAACCAGAAGTCGCCAGCAATGAAGGTAAACCGCTGAAGGTCCTTCCTCAGAAAAACATTCTGCCAAAAGCGAGCAAGTTGGATTTGCGTCCTGCCGCCGAATGGAAGGAAAGAATTCCTGACGTCCGCGTTCAAGAACGCTGGTATCGCTGGTACGGAGCCGCCAAGAAGGGAGACTTCGTTGAATATGATCAAGGCGGTGAAGAAAAGTCGTCCTGGATCAGATACGAAGTCGTGGATGTCGACGGCGACAAAGTGACGATCGCCACGATTTTGCAGGTCTCGAATGAAAAAACGGAGAATCGTGCCCGAGTCGTCCCAGGAAAGGATCAGCTTCAAGCAATCGCTGATGCATCCAAACCACCAGCGTCTAAGACATCGAAATCAGCGAACAAGTCAGAAAAAATCTCAAAAGAGTCGAAAGAGCCGTCCGGCGGCGACATCGAGACGTTGACCATCGGAGGTCATGACCTGCGATGCCATGTTGTGAAGACCCCCGCCAATAAGGCAAGGTTGATCCTGTCATCATCAAAATGGACCTGTAGCGAAGTGCCATTCGATGGCCTGGTGAAGGAGGAGATTGATGGGGGAGCGAAGTCGCGGAAGGTGTTAATCGACTTTGGCCACGGTGAATAAACTTGGTGTGTGCCCGTCAGAGTCCGTGGGTCTCGTACGTGTCGTGCAAAGGTCTCCTCACCGCACAACCATGCATTGTTTATTTCTTCGATCCCGAAAGCGATTTCGCGGCCGCGAAATCGGCGAATACCCACTCAGGAGGGACTTCGATGACTCGAGCGATCGTGTATCATTTGTCAGTTTCGCTGATGCTGGCTGTCAGTTGTACGAGACTCGCCTCGGCACAGGTGATTCCGTCGCTGCCTGACGACGACAGGAACTTGTTCGGTCCAACAAAGGTCTGGTCGATCCACCTGGAAATTCCAGCCAAAGAGTTTGAGGCGATGCAGCCACCACAGCCCGGTGGGTTTGGTGGAACTCCGCCTGGCTTCGGTGCTCCACCTCCGGTTCAGAAGTCAGGGGAAGAGAAACGGGCGAGCGAATTCAGTTTATTTGGTACCGAATTTCGCTGGGCAAAGGCTGATTGCACGGTGGGAGATCAAACGCTCCGTGGTGTTGGCGTGCGGTACGCCGGAGACATGACCTATCTCGTTTCTGCAGCAAACGTCAAACGTCCGTTGAAAATCGCTTTTGATAAGTTCGCAGCTCAGAAGTTTGGCGGATTGTCCGCTGTGAACCTGCATGCGATGCCCCTTGATCCATCTAAGGTACGGGAGGCGTTAGCGTTTTACTTCTTCCGTGCCTGTGGCGTTCCATCGCCACGAACCGCCTTCGCCGAAGTGACTTTGACGGTACCGGAAAAACTTGATCACGAATATCTTGGTCTTTACACAGTCGTTGAAGATGTCGATGCAAGATTCTTCCGCGAACAGTTCGGTTCCGATGATGGCCTGGCAATGAAACCGTTTCGTGTTCGTGGAATCGATGATCTGGGTGAGAATTGGGAAGCTTACAAAGGACAATATCGACCTCAACGCGATGCGACTCCCGAGGAACAAAAGCGAGTCATCGCGTTTGCGAGACTTGTCAACAAGGCTTCGGACGAAGAGTTTGAAAAAGAGATTACTTCATTCATTGATGTGGATGAATTTCTCAAATTCCTCGCTGCGAATGCACTCACAGCCAATCTGGAAAGCTTCCTGGCGCTCGGGCACAACTACACGCTGTATCTTGACTCGAAAACAAAGCAATTCCACTTTATCCCGGGTGACCTGGAGTTTTCTTTCGCCAATCTCATGTTGTTCGGGTCGCCTGATCAGCTGATGGACCTGAGCGTGACAAAGCCGTATCCGGGAGAAAACAAACTGCCGGATCGACTGCTCTCGATTGAGGCCAACGCGGACCGGTATCGCGAGTTGCTTGGGATTTTGACCACCACGGCGTTTACCAAGGAGAAACTCGTCAACGCCGCCACGATGGTTGATAACGCGACCAAGGGAATTCGTGACAAAGAACAGCAGGCCAATGCGGCACGGCCTGCTCCAGCCGCCGGATTTGGACCTGGCCCAGTCGGGCCGCAGCCACCCGATATCAAGACGTTTGCCGAGAAGCGGTTTGCCTCCATCGCGACGCAACTCAACGGAAAAAGTAAGGGATACGTTCCCCAACCATTCAACTTTGGTCCACCGCAGCAAAACAACGCGTCGACCCAACCAATCGACGTAGCGGGCTTTCGTGAAAATGTTCACGTCCCAAAAGAGTTTGAAGCAACGCTGTTTGCAGCTCCTCCCAAAGTCAGCTATCCCGTTGCGATTGCTTGCGAACCGTCGGGAGCGGTTTATGTTGCCGTCGACGAACAGGGATCACTCGGGCGGACGCCGGGCGGTGGACGCATTCTACGTTGCGTTGATCGAGATGATGATGGCAAAGTCGATGACGTGACTGTTTTCGCGAAGGTCGAACACCCACGCGGTGTGACGTTTCGCAACCGAAAAGTCTGGGTTATGCATCCCCCGGATCTGTCAGTTTTTGAGGATACGGACGGCGACGGAGTTTCTGATTCACAGGATGTGCTTGTGACTGGCCTGACAACGAATCAAATCACGGACCGAGGCGGCGATCACACCACGAATTGTGTGCGAATGGGGATCGACGGCTGGCTGTACATTGGCGTCGGCGACTACGGCATTAAACAGGCCATAGGGAAGGATGGACGTACCCTCGTCCTGCGAGGTGGAGGGGTTGTTCGAGTACGACCGGACGGGACCGAACTAGAAATTTACTGTACAGGGCTTAGAAATCCGTTCGATCTGGCGATTGACCCGCTCTTGAATATCTTCACGCGTGACAACACCAACGACGGAGCCGGCTGGGACACTCGTGTCAGTTTGCTGAAACAGTCGGCACTCTACGGTTACACTCAGCTTTTTGCGAATTTTACGGACGAAATCATGCCCACGCTGGGGACATTTGGTAACAGCGGTGGGACAGGCGGGTTGTTTATTCAAGACCCACGTTGGCCCGTCGCTTATCGGAATACGCTGCTAACCGGCGACTGGGGGCGAAGTGAAGTCTACCGTCATGATCTGACAGCAAATGGTCCCACATTCGATTTGAAGCAGGAAGTCTTCGTTCAAATCCCGCGTGCCACAGGGATGGACATTGATGGACGAAGTCGGCTGTATGTCGCAAGTTGGCGCGGAGGTGAAGCGGCGGTTTACGTTGGTCCGAATATTGGATTCGTGGCTCGCGTCACACCGAAGGGGCTTGAGTCACCTTTGTTTCCGGATCTGAAGCAAGCTTCGATCAGCGATCTCATAAAACATCTTTCCGCACCACAGTCCGTGACGCGTCATCACGCTCAAGGGGAAATCCTGGCTCGGGGGAAAAATCCCGAAACAACAAAGGGTCTGGTGGATCTCGCATCGGATACCGCTGCGTCGTTAGAGGGGCGAGTCGCGGCGATCTTTACGTTCAAGCAACTGGATGGGAAAGACTCTCACTCGGCGTTGCTAATGCTTGTAAATGACCCGCCAATTCGTGAATTCGCTTTACGCGCCTTAACCGATCGCAAGACGGAGTTGGAAGGGATTGAACCAAAACCATTCGTCGAGGGGCTTGTCGATCCATCGCCACGAGTTCGAGCACAATCGCTGATCAGTCTTGGCAGGCTGAATAATCCCGTCGTCGCCAGAGAGATTTTGCCTCTTACTGCACGCGAGTCAGGGTCGGCAATGCCGACCCAACGACCGCTTCAGAACCAGCCTGACCCCGGCCGAGTCGTCCCTCATCTCGCTGTCCGAGCGTTAGTTGCCTTGAAGGCTATCGATCCCTGCCTTGAAGCGCTCGATGGACCCTACGCTGATGGGGCACTCTGGGCCATGCGGTATTTCCATGACCGAACTGCTGTGGAAGGCTTGATCAAAAAACTGGGAACGGCCCGAACACCGGAACTTCGCCGAGGAATCCTCGTGACACTGATCCGTCTTTACAACCGGGAGGCTGATTACGAAGGTTCATGGTGGGGCATTCGACCGGATAACACCGGACCATACTTCGATCGCGTTCAATGGGAAATGAGTCCACGCATTGCCACCGTTCTGACAACAGCCATCAAAGACAGCGACCCAGAAAGCATCGCCTATTTCAAACGCGAACTTTCACGGCACGGTGTTACGTTGAGCGGAATTCCCAACGAAGCGGACCTGACCAGTAAAGAGCCCGAAATCAAAATCGTTGTTCCCAAGGCCGATTTCTCGAATCCCAACCAGATTGGAAACATGAATGTCGATCTCGCCAGCCAGCGAGCGCTGACCGCAACCGGCGATCCGAGTAAGGGAGAAGCGATATTCAAAGCCCAATCGTGCGTGGCATGTCATACAACAGCCGACGGGCAGACACCCAAGGGGCCTCATCTTTTTGAAATCGGCAAACGATACAAAACGGGTGAATTGGTGGAATCGGTGTTGAAACCGAGTGCCAAGCTGGCTCAGGGGTATGAAACATATCAATTCGTGCTGGTCGACGGACGAATCTTCAACGGCTTCGTCGTCAGTGAACGGGCAGATGCCACGATTATCAAAGAATCGGACGGCAGTCGACGCGAAATTAAAAAGGCTGATGTCGAGGAAAGGCTGATCAAAAAAGTCTCGGCGATGCCCGAAGGTCTTGTCGCAAATCTCACGCCCGAACAATTGGCTGACCTGGTTGCGTATCTTCAGTCTTTAAAATAGAGCCACTCATGAATCGTCATTTGCGTTTTCGGATTCTGGTCACTTGCTTCGGTCTGGCGGCGATGTTGCCTGCGACGATCAAGGCTCAAGAAGACTCGCCGCCCAACATCGTGAAATTCACGACGAAGGAAGATCATCAGAATATGCTGACGCAGCTTGGTATTACCCGATTGCGTCCCGGCCCGAATGGAAACGAATCGGCTCCCAATCACGCAAACTATGACGAGGCCCTTGCGAATCCGTTTCCCGAGCTTCCCGAACTGCTTGTTTGCCAGGACGGAACGCATATAAAAACGAAGGAAGAATGGAACGAACGCCGTCGTCCGGAAATTGTAGAACTCTTCGAGAAAGAAGTAATCGGGCGAATACCTGTAACGACACCGAAGGTGACCTGGAACGTCCTTGAGGAAAAGGAAATCACGATCGGTGAGACACCGATGATTGAGACGACGTTGGAAGGAGTTGCTGATAACTCAGGCTGCCCAGAAATTGAAGTCAAAATTCAATTCAAAGTTGGTCAACCAAAGTCTGCCGAGAAACCGGTACCGGTTCTGATGATGTTCAGTCTTTTCGGATGGCCCCGCCCCGGCACAGCTGCGACTGCTCGTCCCCCATTTCGATTTCCCGGTCCGTTGCCCCAGGAAATTCTTGCCAAGGCGGGTTGGGGTTATGCATTGCTGATCCCGAACAGTATCCAACCCGACAACGGCGAAGGATTGACGCGCGGGATCATCGGCTTGACTAACAAAGGGCAACCTCGCAGCCCCGAGGACTGGGGAGCACTGCGAGCCTGGGCCTGGGGGGCCTCACGAGCTTTGGATTACCTCGAAACGAATCCAGCGTTCGACTCGAAACGAGTCGGGATCGAAGGGGTTTCACGATACGGTAAAGCGGCCCTCGTTACGATGGCTTTCGATCAACGATTTGCTGCAGCGCTGGTCGCTTCTTCAGGGGAAGGGGGAGCGAAGCTTCATCGTCGCAACTTTGGTGAAGCAGTCGAAAATCTGACCGGCTCGGGCGAATACCACTGGATGGCCGGCAACTTCTTAAAGTACGGAGCCGCCGAGTCAGCGTTCGGCAGTAAAAACGCCGGTGATATTCCGGTTGATGCACATCAGTTAATCGCCCTCTGTGCCCCAAGACCGGTTTTTATCAGCTACGGCATCCCCGCAAAAGGAGACGCCAAGTGGCTCGACCAGCAGGGAAGCTACATGGCCACCGTCGCTGCTCAGCCAGCCTATCGATTATTCGGTGCAGAAACCCTGGGTGTCTCAGACGATTATCTCAACGAAAAAATGCCGGCCGTAAATGTCAGCATGCTCGATGGAGTTCTCGCCTGGCGACAACACGACGGCGGTCACACCAGCGGGCCAAATCTCCCGTTCTTCGTTGAATGGGCTAACAAGAACCTTGTTGAATCTCACCGGTAGAAAATGTTCGGCGATGCGTGCAATCCGCCTGATCCTCGCGAGTTGGCTTGATAGTTTCTACCCGGCTTTATCGAATTTCAGGGCTGCGATAACAGAACAGGTGCATTCCTGAAATACGAGCCAGATGTCCCCCTCGACGACTCATCCTTGCATTACGGCGTCTTTCCTTCCAAGGAGCTGTCGATTGCGCCCGCGTCTCCTCCATTGGGCGGACGCTGATGGCCGTTGAAGTCGTAAAGAAACGGCCCGTTGAATTCCCATGTGTAAAGCTCATCAATCGTTGTTTTTGAATCGGCCAATGTTCCCCGGGCAAGACGCAGGAAGTCGATCGCGCCATTCAGGTGAGTCCCTTGCGGGGTCCCACCGACGTAGAGGTCAGCTCCGTTTGCCAGCGATGCCTCAACACCCAGGCCTGGTCCGCTGCAGTCAAGTTTCCCATCGATATAAATCGTGAACGTCCCCGACGTGCGGTCGGCTTCAGCAACGACATGATGCCAATTGCCATCATTCACAACGCTGTGGCTTGCCAGGCTTGCCTGGGCGTTAGCCGCCCGGGTGGACAAGGTAACACCACCGTCCTGGTTGATCTGCAGGGCAAATCCGGCACTGTCGATTTTTTCAATCAGCGTCCCGTTCCGATGTTCCATTTTCGTTTGAAAATAGGCTTCGATTAAAAAGTTCGAATGATAGACCTGAGGACTGCACAGTTCTGCACCAGCAACCATACGTTTTCCGACGACCTTTTCGCGGCCCGTCTTCACAATCACAGGTGCGCCATCATCACTTCCCAAGGGCACAGCGTGCGTCGCGGTTCCGATGCTGTCTTTCCAATCTCCAGTGTTTGAGAGATACGCCGTTACGACAAATGAACCAAGGTCTGCCTTCTCGACGGGAGTGTATTTGAATTGATAGGGGCCCGGTCCTTTGACTTCTCGGGGAGGCCCTCCCCAGGCATTCGATCCACCAAACTGACCACCCTTCTTGATCCAGTGCAGATCCGCACCGAGCTTGACTCCATCTTTGACCCCGTGCAGTTGCAGACTTACTTCATATTGCTTCCCAGGTTGCATCGCTTTCGGACAGGTGATCGTTACCCATTCCTTCGGTGCGGTGTCGATCTTGAGTTCAACAGAGCGATTGATCTCGTCGTTGGTTAGCACGGCGTACTGGTTGCGTCCATTGAAAACCAGCGAACCCGATGTCCAATTCTCCAACGGACCTTTCTGGAAATCCCTCAGAGCGACGTTAACGCCCTTTAAAGGGTACATAGGAAGCGTATAATAGTCGTCTCGAACCGTGTAATAGGAAGGCATGCACCAATGCTCGTCCATAATGCGAGTTGGATCAGCTGGAATCGGGCAGAAATGCCATTCCGCGACTGTTTCGTAGAGGCTCCAAGGGACGAACACCTTCGCACCAAGGCCTTTGGCAGCAGAGTCATTTGAAGGTCGAAAATCGTGTGCCGCAGGATCGCGCAGGGGGGAGCGATCCGCCATGACCCCCACAGCTGATGCCAGCGGTTTGTATGTTTCGAGGGCTTTTCGAAACGCTTCAAATGTTTTGTGCCAGCGCCCAGAGGGTTCAATGATTCCGAAGCCTTCGCCGAGACCGATGTCATAGAACACGTTACGAGCGTAGGCATTGGTTTCCAGCGCGAACTCGGTTCGGCGAACGCCCGCATCGGCTTCATTACCGACATTTGCTCCACCCGGATCGGCATCGCGAAAGACACTCAGTCCCATGCTTTGAAAGACATTTCCCAGGAACTTGTTGCGTCCAGCTTGTGGTGCCTGCCGCCGAGATGCACGCACGAAATTGTATACTGTGTTGTTGAAGAAGGAATTTTCGTAACTGATGATTTCCTGCAATGCCGACGTATTTGCTAACTTTCCGGAGGGCCCCTTAGATTTACCCCAGGCGATGTTATTAAAGAGATAATTCTTAAACGAACCATCCAGATAAAAGGCGTGGCCGAAGCGGTCCTCCGTGTCGGGACTCAACACATGGTCCCAGCTGCGGTAGCCGCCGGGATTGCCTGAGATGTTGTTAAAGACGTAGGTGGGGCCACCCTGCCAGGTCTCGATTCCCCCGAAGTCATCGTTGTTCAGCAACGTATCAACCACTTTGTTGTGATGAACCAGGATTCGGGTGAACGGCTTGTCGGTTGCAGCTCGGCTTGCCTTGGACCCAGAAACATCAATCCCTTGAGCGCCGGTTCGATGCAAGACATTTCCTGCGACCTCGACGGTTTGAGCAAACTTCACGACGAGTGCGGCACCCTGACCAAACAAGTCGGTTCGAAATCCAATGGTGTCAAATTTGTTTCTCATCACTTTGACATCGCCAAGCCGCCCCATCGGCGGATCAACGTCTCCATACGTCGTACCATCAGCAAGCTCGATCCCGCCCGAGTCCGCTTCGTAAAACACGTTATCATTCACCGTAACTCGATCGATGGCATCCATTCGCCCGACCGCTTTCATACGCACTCCTTTGTGTACGTATTCGAACCGACAGTGGGAAACTTCAATGTCATGACCGCTTCCGAGCAAACGGACGCAGCCGGGTTCTACGTCAACGCTCTCCTGTGACACCCAAAATGGTGAAGCTGTCAGGTTCCAGTAAACATTCGTGAAACGGAAGGTGAGCCCACGGACTTGCACGTGGCTCATTCCCGTGCTGTCAATCATATGAATGCGCTTTGCGACTTCGACCCGAACGCTATTGGGATCGATATCTCCGGGGAGGCGGAGATGGAGCCGACCTCCAACTCCGATCTTCTCAAACCAGAATTCGCCAGGGCTATCGAGATATTGAGGCTTATCTTCCAGGTAGTAACGGCAACCGCGGACGATCTTAAAAGTTGGTGCGCCACCCCACTGGCACGGAAAAACAAGCGATCCTTTCTGGCGGTCAACAGCCAGCACATTCGCAGGAAATGGATGTCCCATCACCCAACCTTTGGTCGTCCAGACAACAGCGTTCTCGTAATATTCTTGTGGCCTGCTCTCATTGATGTTGACGTGATCGAACGCCAGATGTCGCTTTCCTCCCTTGATGGTTGCGTAATTATCAAACTTCTTATCAGGGTTTTTCCAAGTCCACCATTCGCTCTGAATATCGTCCGGGTCTTTGATCTGCCAGTTCGGAGTGCGGGCAAGTGGAATTCGCGTCACGACGCCATCCTTGCCAATCATCCAGACGTTACGGGGTGACCAGGGGAGATCGACATACCAGACCTGTTCCGGATTGGGGATCAGACGATTCGACGCCCCTTTCTTCCATTGGGTCACGACCTCAGAACCGCAGATAGAAGCGAGCCCTTCTCCCCATGATGGGTCGCGTGTCAGGATGATTGGAGACTGCTGCGTGCCAGACTCTTTTGCATCCAGTTCACCGCGGTAATCGACCCCCTGCTTGAACACATAGGTGTGTTCGCCCTTGCAGGCTAAGGAATGAAATCTGGCATTAACGTCCCACGGATGATGCTTCCAAGGTGTCTGTTTCGTAAGGCCGTCGTTACTGTCGTCGCCAGACTGGAAATCGATATAGCGAACGGACTCGCCGGTTATGAATTGGAAATCACTCGGTGTCCACTCCAGATCGCCGGTTGGAAGCACTTTTGCCTGCGGATGCTGCCACGACCAGGTTTTCGAATTCTGGGCGTTCAATGTGGGTTGCACGACACTCATCTGGACTAAAAGTATCACCAGGCACAGTATCCAGGATTGCGCTGTCTTGCTCATTTCATCAGCCCTAAAGATCAGACGGTCGAATTCAGTACGGTATATGACGGGTCGCGAATCATAGCGAAGTTTACGTGAACAGGCTCAAATACCGGGATTCTACCTGAATGCGGAAAACGAGGATTTGTGATTCAATCCCAGGACGGTAAAAGGGAGTATTCGAAGATAAATTGATTCAGCCGCCTTGAGAAAGTCCGCCGCCGCGATTTGATCGAAATGATATGCGGATAAGGAAAAGTGAGAAATGGATAACGTGTTATTTCTGTGTACTGGCAATTTCTATCGTAGCCGGTTCGCTGAAATCCTCTTTAATTGGTACGCCACCCACCAGGATTTGAAATGGCGAGCCCATTCCAGCGGGTTGGCACTTAATCCAAGAAACCTCGGCCACATGTCGGAATTTACGATCAGTCGATTGAACCGCTTGCAGGTGCCCGTCCATCAATACCTGCGATATCCAAGGGATTTAACTCTTGATGATCTAGAGCGTGCCGACCACATCATTGCAGTCAAAGAGATTGAGCACCTTCCATTAATTTCACAGCGATTTCCCGAGTGGTTGGACAAAATCGAATATTGGGAAATCCACGACATTGACGTTGAAGGGCCAGAAGCGGCTTTGCCTCAACTTGAACAACGTGTCATCGAACTCGTACAGCGACTCAAAGATCACTCTCCTGCGTCGATACGGTGACGGGTTCCTGATAAATCTGCGACGATGCGACTGAATCAGTTTCGCAAAGTCCGCTTACTTTTCCGCTTGGAAAAAGATTTCAGCCCGTGATTGATGTCGCCGGACGGACCTATGGGATTGATCAGAAGTTAACG
>CAIULL010000049.1 GCA_903899985.1 uncultured Schlesneria sp. | reverse complement strand
TACTTTCCAAACTCGCGTCACGCATTTGTTCTGACGGGGTCACCACAAGTTACGCAGGCCAGCACTGGCTTCCGCCATCGACTCGCAATGCCTGACCGGTGATAAAATCACCCAGCGGCCCTGCGAAGACTTCCACCACCCGCGCCACTTCGTCGACCAGACCGATCCGGTCGAGTGTTCCGTCGGTGACCAGTCGTTCTTCAGCAACCTTTCGAGTCCCGAGGAACCGACCGGTTCGCGTATCGCCGGGAGCCAGCGTGTTCGCGGTAATATTATAGGGACGAAGCTCAACGGCAAGACATCGAGTGTATTCGACAACGGCCGCTTTCGCCGTCGAATAAATGCAACTTGTATCACTTCCCTTGAAGGCAGAAATGGAGCTGATCGTGACGATCCGCCCCCAACGGCGTTCCATCATTCCGCGAGCGACGTGCTGGCACGTGTAGATCGTACTCATGAGGTTTCGGTCGAGAACCGCTCGAACGTCAATTTCTTTGATCATCACGGCATCGTTGGGGTTGGGTTTGCCACCAGCCGCCGCAATGTCGCCGCCTGCATTATGAACAAGAATGGAAATGGGACCGAGCGCCTGCGTGACTTCACTGACGACGCGTTCAACTTCTGAGTACTGAGTCAGATCGCCGAGCACTCGTACTGTGCGAACTCCGTAAGTTTCGCCGATTTCGCGCGCCGTATCAGTGAGTGTCGTCCCTTCTCCAAACTCAGCCGGACCGTTCTCACGCATGCCGTGAATGCCAATGGCACATCCCATGGCAGCTAGTTTTTCAGCGAATGCCCGACCCAAACCTCGCCCCGCACCTGTCACCAACGCAACCTTACCTGCCAATACGTCGCTCACGCTTTGTTCCCTGGTATCCGATTTATCTCGTTAAAGTCCGCTTCCGACAGCCGGAAGCATGAATGGTTGACGTCGAGTGTGCAACTCAGGCGGTCTTTGTTGCGCGTCAACCTTAATATCTGGTCATGTCAGCCCGGCAAGTGAACTGGTCGAGTCGGCGAATTTTTCCGTTGGGACACCCATTTTTTGAGCCACGGTCAACAGGACGTTGGACAACGGTGGATGTTTGTCGGGATCAAACGCCAGATGCTGGCCATGTTTCAGGCCCAGCTTTCCGCCCCCTGCGACGAGTGTCGGAAGATTCTTCGGCGAGTGTTCTCCACCTTTGCCCGAATTCATTCCACTCCCATACAACACAATGGTTCGGTCAAGCATGTTTCCATCGGCTTCAGCGGTTGACTTAAGCATCGCCAGGAACCGCCCGAGACGACTTAAATGAAATTGGTCGATGACCGCTAATTTCGCGAGCATTCCCGCATCGCCGCCGTGGTGTGACAGTTCGTGATGGTTTTCGCCGCCCCCCCCGAAACCGCCCGCTTCCCTCGACCACTCGAATGTGATCACTCGCGTCGTGTCGGTCAAAAACGCCAGATACGGCAGCTCCAGCATCACATCCAGCCACATCGGCCGATCATGTCCGTCACAAGGCTGGCTGGACAACTGCAATCCCGTATCCTTGACGGTCGGTTTAGGTTTGTCGATCCAGGACTGCAGGCGTTCAATCTGCTTTTCTGTTTGCCGCAGACTCGACAAATACTCGTCGAGCTTGCGACGGTCATTGGCTCCAAGCCGTCGATCGAGTCCTTTGGTTTCGGTAATCAGTGCATCAAGAATCGAGCGACGTTCGGCATACCGTTTCAGCGTGGCGGCTCGATCGTCAGCCGAATCAGGAACAAACAACCGGTTGAATAATCGACGAGGCGAATTCTCGGCCGGAAGCGGTGTCCCATTGATATCGAAAGATAGAGTATGGCTGTGTCCCGCAGCACCCGTACCTGACATGTCGCCCAACTGAAGGGAAGGGAACCGCGTATCCCTTCCATGCACCTCCGCCACCTGCTGGTCGACTGAGATTGAGTTGGTGTAATCCGCCCCCGGTTTGGCTTTAAGATTGGCTGCTGTGAGCCACGTATCGGCCCCGCTGTGTCCCCCCTCGGAAACGGGATGACCCAGCCCGCTGAGCAACGTGAACTCAGAACGATGCTCTTTGAGTGTCTCTAACGTTGGAGACAACTTATAGTCAGTCCCTGCATCCGGCGGCATCCATTCCAGGATATTCACTCCGTTCGGAATGTAGCAGCATATCAGCCGAGGCTGAGTGGCAGCAGAACGATCCAAGGGCTGAAATGTCGAGGTGGCGCCCCATCCTCGCGGCAACATGGCGTCCAGCAAAGGCAACCCAAGAGCCACTCCTAAACCCCTTAACAGATGGCGTCGCGACAAGGGTTGTTCAGAGAATGAAGTCATTGCACGATCCTTGAATTTCAGACTGCAAATCTATTTGGTTGTGAACGGCTCGCTGACAACAATCGACTGAATCAACGATCTTAAGGTGTATCCATTCTGTTTCATCTCAGTGACAGCAGATTTCACGAGCGGCTGATCGGCCAGCCCCAGTTCGCGACCGTAAGCATACGTCATCAGTTTTGATGCCAGGCAACCGAGAAACAGGTCTTCCTTCGCCAGCATCGCGGCCTGTAGTCCCGCAACGCCGTCAATTTTTGTTCCATCGGGCATGGCCGATGACGCGTCAATTTTGGGGTCATTCTTTTCGATCCGCCCCTTGTAACCGAAGCCTTCCTGTTCCCGCCATTCTCCGGCAGCATTGTAGTTTTCCAGTGCAAACCCAAGCGGATCAATTTTGTTATGACACCTGGCACATTGTGCTAACGAGCGGTGTATCTCCAAACGCTGTCGTACCGTGGCTTTATCGATGCCTGGGACTTTCGGTGAGATTTCCCCGGCGTTGGCAACAGGCAAACCAGGATCAATCCCCATCAACGTTTTGAGAATCCATGTACCGCGTTTTACGGGTGAAGTACGAGTACCATTCGATGTCGTCGTCAAGATCGACGCCTGCGTGACAATACCCCCTCGCTGAATTCCGTTAGGAACATGCACCCGACGGAAATCGTCTCCTCGGACTTCGGGAATACCGTAGAACCGGGCAAGCCGTTCGTTGATCACAACAAAATCCGATCGGACCATCTGCCGGACATCAAGATCGTTAACCAGAAACTCGCGAAAGTACGCCTCCGATTCGCCGACGATCGAGGTTTCGAGATGCCGGTCATATTGTGGATAAAGATCCTTTGCCGGGGGATTCGTGCCGACCTCCCTTAGTCCCAGCCATTGATCGATGAAGTTCCTGACGAACGAATCCGCTTTAGGATCTTTCAACAGGCGATCGACCTGGGCCTGTCGCGCATTCACCGTCTGCAATTGTTTTCCGTCAGCCAGCCGAAACAAGTCCTCATCTGGCATGCTCGACCATAAAAAATACGAGAGGCGACTGGCCAGTTCGTGGTCATTTAAAGCGACAGGTTTTCCGTTTGTCTCATCGGGATAGGGTTCCGTCAGGTAAAGAAAATTGGGCGAAGTCAAGATGGCAATCAGTGGCAGCTTAATCGCTTCAACGGCCGGTTTCTCTTTTCTTGCTTCGGTGAAGAGTGCCATCTTGGCGAGTACCTCATTTGAAGTAACAGGCCGACGGTAAGCGCGACGCATGAACCGTTCGAGAACTTCCTGAAAAAACTTCGTTTCGTCCAAATTGGCCAGAGGGGACTCAAACATCAATCGCTTGTGGCTGGATGGTGGCCACGAGTCATATTCCGGACCTTCGATCTCGAACCAGTCAATCAGTAACTCGGGACGGGCGAATGAGTCTTTTCCCTGCATCCAGAAGTTCTCCAGCACGCGGGGAATTTCATAGGCATATTCCGTGCGGATGCCTGCTTCTTCCGTCGTAAATCTGACGGAAAACTCGTGCGTGCTGGGCTTTTGCAGCGTACCGGTCACATCAAACTCGGCGATGACACGTGGCTGCGGACCGAGTTGCTGTACCAGCTTGATTCGAGGCGGACCGTAATCATAAATTCGATCGTTTTTGAAATGATTCAGGTCCGTCTCATATTGTCGGTCGTGCCATTCTTTTCCTTTTGGGTTTTGTGTGGTCTGTTCGTCCCGTCGTTGCCGCAAAATCTTGTCTGCCGATTCGACCACCTGCTCGCGGTTTGGAACCCGACCCGCGGCATGAATGCGGATCGTGTACTTCCCAGGTGTCGGAACCCGGAAACCACGGGCTTCGATCACCTTGTCCCACGAGTTATGGTGAACAACAACCCAATCCCCATCTTGTTGATTATTCGCACCGTTGACGATCGGATTATTCTGAGGATCGAAGCGGACTCGTCGCTGGTCCATCGGTCCAACCTTTGGCTCGAAACGCCACTTAATCTTCACGGGCTGGTCACCCGAGACGATCGCTGTATCAAGGATCTGCTGAGCGGCAGCCAGGTACATCTCAAGGTGCAGCGGCGATACCGTTAACGCCCTGCCGTTATTGTCGAAGCCACCTGCGGGTGGATCTTGAGGGAAGCTCGAAATATCGAAGTCGATGCCGATCAGGTCGCGGATCGTATTCCGGTACTCGTCCCGATTGAGTCTTCGTAGCACCACCGACCGTTCCCGTTTCGCCAATTCCGCTCGAACTGTTTGTTCGGTGATCCAGTCGACAACGGCAGCCACTTCGGCAGGGGAGGGTTGCGGCGACTTTTCAGGTGGCATCTCATGAGAATTCAGGACATTGACGACCTCACGCCATTTTCCTTTGAGTGCGGCATCACTGAAATCATTTGCCAACCGTTTTGAGTCGACGCCGAATTCCCCTTCGAGCTTCTCAACCGCATGACACTTTTGACAATACTTCGTCAAGAACGGAACGATGATTCGATCGTAACCGTCTCGATCCGGCGTGATGGCAGGCTCTGCAGTGAGTGCCTGTTCGGCAAAAACGACAATGCTAACGAATAAACCGGCAATCACGATTCGCGTCAAAGACATTTCCGAGAGGTTCCTGCGATGCCAGTGGTCTGCCGGAACACGGCTCGTCACCTGTTTGCGTGAAGAACAGCAACGCCAATTCAATCAATTTTCGTACTCAACCACGCTTTGAGATCGACGATCGACTTGAAGTCGAGCAAAGCCTCGCCGAGATTCTGGCTCTGCTCCAACTTTAACTCGCGGATTTTCAACAGGATGTCTTCAGGTAACGATCCACACTGACGCGTCAGAATCCGTATCAACAACGTGGCACTCCCCTGTTCCCGACCTTCCTCACGACCTTCCTCACGACCTTCTTGCCGACCTTTCTCAAGGCCTTCTTCCATGCCTTCTTCTTTTGCCAGTCGTTCAATCGATGTTACGTACGGCATTCGATTTTCCTCTTCGAAAGTGACCAATTCGGACTTGAATCTGCGGTCCAGATCTGGACGCAGTCGCATCATCCAATCGATCAAGCGGAATATTTCACGGATTGTATCTGATGAATACCCCATCGTGTAGAGGTTTCTCACCAATTGGGTTTTTGCACCGAATCGCGCTTCTGGATCACTTGAAGTTCGCAGTGCGGCGATCTGGGCTCGCGCCACCTGCACAAACAGCGAATCGTCACTAACCCAATCCGTGGCCAAGCGATCCAATAACTAGCAGACTGGAAACTCTCGAATGCTGCAAAAATCCGCCAGTTGAAAATGGTGAGAACCGGGTCGCCAATCCGGACTCAAGTCCGCAAGCAGCACAAGTGTCACAACCTCTTCCTGAAACATCCATTTCAATCCAGCGTTATACAAATCGATGCGGAATGGGAAGTTCGCTTCGAAGTGTGTCTGAATCTCAAGATGACACAAAATCCATTGCTCGCGACCATCGAACAATCGGACCTTGAACAGCAAATCGACTTCACGATTGCGTTGCCCGAATCGCCAGACGATCTGGCTGATCTCTTTATCCAACCATTGTGGTTCGCAATTCCAATCGATGAGATCCGCAAACGCTGGGAAGCCTTTCTTGATTGCTTCCGGCAAATGCAATCGAATTGTTTCTTTCCAGGCACCGTCATAGTCACTGTCTTGACGCTCTTCCTCGGGTGATTCGTTTTCGATGTCCGTCATGAATCGCTCTTCAGCAAACGGGGAATTTCGGCAATTGACCTATTGAAATGTATTTAAGATCCTATTTCGACGACACCTATGGAGCAACTTATTCTGAATGCGGCATCGAGTTGTCGATTGGAGCGGCCCCTGCAATGGGTTCACTTTCCCGGTGGATTGGTATCAGGCCTCAGGTTTTCGGCAGTTCCCGTATTTCGACCGTTCCACCCGCCTCAAACACAGGGTTGCCATGCACCAACTCCTGTGCCCGGCTCAAGCTGTCGGCTTGAACTCGGATAAACCCAGATAGCTTCGTAGTGATGTCGGGCCGAGTGCCAGCCTTTGACATGCAAATACCATCACCGATAGCACTTCCCCCCTGGAAGACGCCCGACTGTTGGAGCTTCGTAATATACGCAGCCCATTCATCATCACGACTAAGGCCATCGTCAGCGGCGTCGTTGTGGATCAAAAAGATGTAGTCGTTCATTTCACTCCCCAACAGCTCATGAGATTATCAGTCGATTGCGATACGCGTGATAATAACAGGCACTGTAACAGCGACGACACAAATTCCCATTAACGCTTATCGGCCTTCATCAGATGTACCAGTTGACCCAAGCCTACATGAACTGGAATCGTGCTTGCGGAGAAGATCCGTTGCGATCTCTCCCGGGTGACCGTGCGCTCGCCGATATGCTCTACGCGCATGGCCTCATCATGAATGGTGGTGTGCTGCACGCGATCGAATGCCTTACTGCCAGTGAGCTGAGTGATGCGAAAGCCGGATACTCTTACTTTGGGCTGGAAGCGGTGACTTCTGTGTTGTCTCGTGCGAGAGCGCATTTTGAAAACGACAGCGATTTGGGTGAGCATGAGAGTCAACTTGACAGCCAGTATATTGATCTGATTCGCTCGGACAGCGTACTGGTTGAACGTTTTGAGCAGCGACTCAAGTTGAAGCCTGTCGAGTTTGCGTCGCTTCGGACGCGGGACATGGCGTAGGTCGCCTTTCGGCTGATGCTGGCTGGATATCACCAGCCAACATCTCAGGTCTGCTGATAATTGACTGCAGAAATCTTGCACGAAGGACAAAAGAAGGCGTAAAAAATTCCTTCGTGTTGAACGGCGGAATTGTCATGTTGAGCCAGAAACGTCATCCAATCACCGCATGTCGGACAGCGCGGATACTCGGCATCTTGAAACCACATCGGCACTCCACCAATCGCCGTGGCATCGTCAAGTTCAAACACCTTGGCGGACGCGAACGGAGGATGTTTTTTGCTGACAAGTGCGACATATCGAGTCTCGAAGACGAAATCTGACGCCCGGAGATTTGTTGCTTCGGATGCTAACAACTCCCATGATTGATCCCGAAAATATCGCACGAAAGTCGGTGCAAATATCGAGCAATATAAACAACAGTAAACCTTGACCGGTGCGTTTTCCGGAAGCTCAGTCTGAATGGTCATGAAGTCGAACAAAACGACTATTCGCGATTCGCAACCAGGACATTTTTGCGAGCAAGGAATGAAACATCGGATCGAATCTGGCGCAGCCTCGTCAGCGGGCCGTAGTCGATGGCAATTCATCGAAATCAGATCGCGGCGTTCCCCGTTGGCGTTCAAACACCAACCTGCGGAAGGTAGATATTCTGCCGGTGGTACATGCAGAAGTGAGGCCCAGGACGGGGGCTGTTGGCTCCAGTGACGAAAACGTTCTACCGCGACGTTGCTACGTGTCCAGGCGACGCATAACAAAAGATGGTTGATCGCAAGCGTTTCATTTGCCTGTTCGAGCAAATCCAGTAACACCATTGCCTCAGATTCCCCGGCGTCGCGAAACAGGCCTGGAAGCCAGAAAATTTCCTTTGTTCGAATCAGGCGACAAATATCAGAGCCAAGTGGCTCGAACCGAAAACACGCGAGGCTCTCGAGCAGGTCGACACCCAGTTCTTGCACGGGTTTTGCGACATTTTCGAGGGACTGCAGCGCGATCTCTGCAACCTTGTCTGATTGTTCGGGAGTAAGACATTGAATCTGCCCCAGCCAGTCAGAACTTGCCTGATCGACCGGGGCAACGGCGATGTCCGCAAGTTGACGCACGGCCTGCGCGGTTTCCGGGCTCAATCCCGCCAGGAACATTCGCGCAAGGCTCAGCACTTCATTCAACCGATCAATTTGACCAGCAGACTCGTTCTTCCTGCGGTCAGAAAATCCATTGCCGTTCAGTTCCAGTGCCTTGAGAGGTGGAACAACGCCGCGTTGAGTCCCAGGGACGGTCAGCCCAAACCGTAACAGAAAATTATCTGCTTCAGGTCGCCCTCTGGCCGCCAGATATTCTTGTAATGCTTGAAGATGCCCATCAACTCCCGGCTCGTCCCCTGCGGGAATCCAACCTGCGTCGATGGCCCATGTCACGACCAATAAATTGCCTTTGTAACCTCGAATGCTCATGCGCACCCGCGACTCAACGAGCTGAGCAACGTTGCTGTCGGTCGAAATACCCATTCTACATCTCCTGCGATGCTCGGCGATCAAGGTGCCGACACTTTCGAGGCTGCACGGCGAGACTGTGGCATTTTCAAATTGAGGCGACCTGAAGGGCAACTACCGATCGGCATTAACTCGATCGATCTTCGCCACAACATGTAACGGCTCGAAGTTTACGATTAACATCGACTTAAAAAAACTCGTCGCATTTTTCTATTCGGAAGTATGCTCGATCACTAACCCCGAATTCGATTGTTTTTTGCCTTGAAAGACCCGATAACCGCGTGCTCCGGGAGACCGTGATCCCGCCGTCAATTGCTGGTTTTTATCTGACAAGTCAGCTGAAAGCCTGCTTCTGGAAGGAAGAAACTTGGAGCGCATCGTCAATCTTCTTAACTCCGCGAAGAGCCCGCTACATTGGGTAGCTTTTGCGGGATTCCTGCTGTTTGCCATGTTTTTACGACTGGCGGCCTTTCAAGGATATTCCGATTCGGACCCACGGTATTACTCAATTCTGGCGAACGATCTCGCTCACGGAACGATCCACATCCCTCAGTACGATCATCCTCCCGTCTTTCCACTTCGACTTGGAGTATACGCGCCAACAGCGAAGCTGATCTCGATATTTGGCCTCTCCGAAGCGACACTTGCAGCCTACCCTTTCGTCGTCAGCATCCTTGGCTGCCTGCTGGCATACGCCATTGCGCGTTACCTGGAGTCACCACTCGCCGGCCTGATCGCATTGGGTGCGCTTGCCGTGCTTCCGATAGAACTCACCATGGCATCGATCCTTTTCCCTGATGCCATTGCCGCGTTCTGGGCCAATGTCGGAATCGCTTTCGCATTGATTGCAAGTAACAGGCCGAACCTGCGGCAATCGGTGTTCCTTGGAATCCTCAGCGGCGTTTTTTTTGGCGTTTCGTGGCTCTGCAAAGAATCTGTTATTTATCTCGTCCCGTTCGTCGCAATTCTCACTCTGGCCTGCCCCGGCCAGATTCGATTGTCGGGACGAATGGCATGCGTGGTGGCGATCGGCGCAGGCTCGCTGGCGGTGCTGATCGCCGAAACAGCGTTATATCAACGATTGACCGGAGACCCCTTATTTCGCTTCCATGCAACGGAACGGAACTATCAAGAGTGGGCAGTCTGGTTCTTTGATGAATCATCCCCGTACTTCGGCTGGAAGGCTGGCGGTTACGCGAAAGCAATATTGAAGAGGCTTTTGATTGTCGGCCCCAAATCCATGCTTCTCAATCGTGAAATGGGGTTTGTGCCAACATTCGCTATGGTTGGTCTTGTTTGGGGAATTCAATTTCGAAACCGCTTCTTCGTCATTCCGAGCATCTGGCTGGTGTCGTTGATGATGATGTTCAATTTTATGACGAGTTCATTTAGCTCCTACAGGCCATTGCCACTATTTGACCGCTACCTCTACGCGATTATTCTCCCTTCGGTGATTCTCATGGCCGGCTTTCTCGCCAAGCTGCTGGTCGCTGACGCTGGTTTAACTGTCGGGAAAGAGCGCCGTTTTTGGGCCGTGGTTCTGATTCTGGCTTTTTGTGGAATATGCGGTGCCAATTTACGATCGCACATGTCCAGAGTTCAGCAAGTGGAACGAACGTTGACGGCGCGTCTCGGGGAAGGGGATGTGATCTACACCGATTACCGAACGGCAGCGAATCTGGTCTTTTTCCGAGCAGGACTGCTGGTTCCATCAACGGCAACAACGATTCCCTGGGAAAAGGAGAGCGAACAGACGATCCCTGAGGGGGCTTATGTGTTTGTCAACAAAAGCATGATCAACTTCCTGAAGAAGACGTACAAGTACGAAAGCCCCGAGTTCGCAGCAAGGACGCCTGCGAAATGGGAAAGGGTTTTGAGCTTGGAAAACGGGGATTTATACGTCGTTCGCGGAAGGTGAGTGGCCGCCATCCGGTTCTCAGCGTTGACACTTGCGTCATCGGTGCGGTGCATGACATGACTAATGGCAATTTCATCAGGACGAAAGAGGTTCACGCGCACGCGGACCATCTGTGCGATTGGAACTCTGCGATCGTTCGCTTTATTTCTGCATCGTCGCGTTTATGATGGATTTTGTTGCCGAGTATTGTCAACGAACGCAACCACAAAGCTCAAAAAGCTGCCTCCATCCCGTTGCTAATCGTTCGTTGCGAACGGGAGAATCGTGCTTGAATGACAATCGAAGAGTCCGTAGCATGCCGAGTGAATCGTCACTGAAAGGAATTCAAAAGGGAGCGTTCGATCCAAAAACTCAATTCCGGCTGAACGAACCCCTCCAGACGGTGGAGAACAGCATGATTTCGAATGAAACCAGAGTCGTGATTGACCAGGCCAAAGCGATTTACGAACGATATCGCGAGGCGCTGGAGGCGGAACATCGCGACGAGTTTATGGCGATAGAGCCGACCTCTGGTGATCGTTTCGTGGCAGACAGTTAGAATGCCGCAGTCAGAGCGGCTCGGTCAGCATATCCGTCGCGATTGTCGCACAGAATCCGAATTGGCCATGATGCGGTCTTTCACATTGGATTGATGCAGCAATCAAGGGACATGTCAATGAAGCCTTGCGAGCCTTGATCCCGATTCGCGTCTCGGCTGGCATCAATGACGAGCCACACGAGTTTCTGGCTTGGGTTGATACGGCGTTTAATGGGAGCCTCGTCATCCCGAGTAAGTGGGCTGAGAAACTACAGCTACCTAAGGAATCCTCGGTCGAAGCCATACTTGCCGATGTAACCAAGGTGGAACTCGAACCTTTTCGGTTGCTTCATCGAATGGTTCGGAGTCAGGTAGGAAACACAGATCGTGACAAACGAAAGTACATACGGTTTGGTAGGAACGATGCTTATTGCGGGGCACAAACTCGAATTCGATTACGTAGAACGGACCGTCGCGTTGAAGAGGAAACCGACAAGTAACGGAAACAGGTAGTGTTGACTTCAGCGTTGAAACGGGACCGGCCAGGTTTCTCCACCTACAGATCGGCGAAAGGGGTATTCACATCTTCCAAGACCCTTCCGACGCTAGCAGCGTGGCCGACGCTACCAGCATCGGAACCGGTTCAGAACATAACGCGCCATTGACCATTCTTGCTCTTACTCCCTCGGGGACATTCGATAATAGCCCTCCGATTTATAGGTAGGATTGTCTATTGAACCAGACGCGTAGCCCCTCGGGAGCGAAAGACGTTTTCTCTTGGATTTCCATTTCACTTGGAAATGTCGGTTGTTCGTTCAGAATATGTTGTTCCTCTCGGGAGTCAATTTTTTCACCGGTCGCTCACCGACCATCGTAGCGATGGGCTATTGTCGGGCACCCCAAAGGGACGAGAAAGCAGACGTAAATTCATTACTGATCGAGACGACTCTTTGCGCATGGTATTTTCCATAACAATATTTCGTGACGCAAAATAATTCCATCTTGAGAATCTGGAAACGCACCGATAGCCACGGATGTAGGGGGCTTGAGGTCTTTCGTATCCATCGTTGACGAAACGTTGGCAATATTATCCTCCCATCGTTTGCGAAGCTTGACCGGAAGTCCCCATCACCGTTGTCCAGAATTTCCCGAGACAGAAATGTCAAAACGGACCCGTAAAACGTCAATGATCCCAAAACATTTCCCTAGTTCCTCAACGTTTTTTGAAAACAGCTAAATCAAAAAAACCTTTCGCGATCCCCCTCGCTCGCCACAGGGCAGGGCGCGAGGTTACCTTCTTGACGGCCCCTTCGGTGTTTCGGTGACAATCCTCATTGTTGACCTGATGAGTCCACTGGAGACGAACGTTATCAAGAATACGATGAAGCACTTCATAACTTGAAGTCCATCAGAAGGAACAAGAATGATGACGACCGGTGAATCTTCTTTTGCAGAGCCAAAACAATTCTACGAACGACTTCCGACCTATGACCGGTGGGATGTCGACCGGATGCTGGAAGCGATGCACGTCGACGGGTTTGTTTTAATCCCGGGCGTCCTTCAGACCACAGAAATAAAGAACGCACGCGATAAGATCGACCGTTTGGCACCGATTGGCTGGGACTTCGAAGGATTAACCGATCACTACAAGAACGTGTTTAATCGGGACCCATTCTGGCTATCATTTCTGGATCGCGAAGGGGTTATCGACCTCGCCGAGCGAGCACTTGGCAGCAACTGTCATATTATCGGCGAAACGGCCTGGCGGAGTCATCCGGGCCACTATGGAGTGGGGCTTCATCTGGATTACTTGCCGATGGAATGGCCCGCTGCTGGAGTTCCCTCGGAAATCCGCGTCCCCATGTTTCTTTGCACGGCCCATTTTTATCTCAGCCCTCAAACGGAAGAGTTGTGTCCTACGCATGTCATACCGGGTAGTCATCGGGCGGGGAGGAAACCAGCCCGAACTGAGAAGCAGTGGGGTGACCGATTGTTGCAGCCGGTCCTGTGCGATGCGGGTGATGTTTTGTTATTTCGTAGTGACCTGTGGCACAGCGGCAGCGATAATCGGACGGTCAATCAAGTTCGCTACTTGCTGCAAGTCCACTACGGCCGCCGAGAGATGGCACAACATTTCGCTCCGTTTCTTGAGTGGCAATTTAATCCGGAAGTCCTGGCAGCCTGCAATTCGCGACAGCGGAGATTGCTGGGGGACCATGCTCAGGGGGCATATGATTAAGGCCAAAGAAATAAGGTGCGGCGACATGCCTGCCTCACGGATTGTCAGATGAGTTTTTGAGTCTCGCTGCCTCGAATGGACAGACAGAGGATAGTCGTTTGCGACTCAATTCCGACGAGAACCCGAACAGCACACCATGAGCAATATTCCATTATTTACAATTCCGCTGGCTTGTTATTTGATCGCTGTTCTGGCGGCCTGCGGGAGTTTCCTGCCACAGGACACTTCCGCGATGCCCGGCGGGAAGCTTCCCGACGAAGCGGCCGGGATTGCAGCGGTGATCGGCGTCGTTTCACATTTATGTGTTTATCGTTTCAGCCCCGAGGGAATTGACCACCGCAACTTTTTTCGATTTGGGATCGCTGCGACTTGTGTTGTCACGAGCATGTACTGCCTGCCTTACTTTGGCATTCAGCTGATCGGACTATCTGCAGGCGAACTTCAATCACGCACTCAGGCCCTGGTGAAGTGGGGAATGTTCCTGCCTGTGTTGGTGGTTAGTATTCTCGTTGTCTATATGGCCTTTCGGTTGATCCAGATCAAGTTTCACCCGGCCAACCGAATCTCACGGCTGATTGCGGTTGGTGATTTCGATGAGGCGATACGAATTGGCGTAAAACAGTTGACGAAAAAATGGGATTTCGGGACGAGCATCAATCTCGCCCATGCCTATGTGCGTGCCGGCAAACCTGACAAGGCTCGAGAGATCATCGCCGAACTGGAACGCGAATCATGCGTCTCCAAATTCTGTACCCAGGAAGTATTCACGCAGGCGATTAATATGTTGAAAGCGTCTATTGAGAAGGCTTCAACAGGGACATCATGAAAATTCGCGACATTTCAATGTCGATTGGCAATCTTTTGCTGATCTGAACCTTTTCCATTTCAATGAGGAAACGACGGAGATGTCCGATTACAGAAAAAAGATTGGCGACAAAGCCAAGCCGCTGGAACTGGTGACGCCTCCCGGCACAAGCTCGTATACGATGCATGTCGATGAGAAAGATGGACTGGAAATCCTCGCCTGTACCGTGGGAAAGACAGTGTTGCATTATGACTTGCGATGCATCGAAGACCTTGCCCTGATGCTGAAGAAGCACGGCGACTGGATGCTGCTGGGAAGCAAGGACGAGAAGCAGGAGACGGAGGAGGGGACTGTCGAACACTGGGCTCGCTCGACGAGCAACCCGATCGGCGGCTGGTACGGCCTGAAGAAAAACTTTCGCGGCCGATTCGCCATGTACATTCCACCGCTCATGGAACACCTTGGACTCGCAGAGGTTGAGCACAATGCGAAAAACAATCGAATGCGATATCGAGACAATTAGTTCAATCGCGATGGCAAAGGCCATAGAACGACGAAAAAACCGCAGTGGTGAAACAACTTTACACCACTGCGGCTTAATCTGTTATCGACGATCACCGACATTTATTCTCAATGCGGATGTCAACTATTTCCCGAACGATTGCAGCGCGTATTGAGCACCACGAAAAGCAGAAAGTTGTGCTGCTTTGGTTTGAAGGACTTGCTTGTAGAAAGCGGTCGCGTTGGCTTTGTCGTTAGCGGCGTATCTCCGTTCGGCGATGAAGAAGTAAGCTTCGCAGCGTTGAGCGTTTTTCATTTTCGGGTCGGCGGTTGCTGTCACGAAATTATCGAGCTGTTGTTCCGAAAGTTTTCCACCGAGGAAAAGTACGAGAGCGTCGATCCAATCTCGCTCGCTCTCGGGTTTATTTGCACTCGCTGCCGAGATATCGGTCACCGCATCGGGTTTACCCGAGAGAACCAGTGACCATAAGAGCCACGGGTTCAAATATCGGGTCGCGTTGGCATCGATCTGCATGGCTTGATTGAACGCTTCGCCGGCACCTGGATAATCCTTGGAGAAGAATTTTGCAAAACCAAGATCGGCGTATGCGACAGGGTTTTGCGGCGTCAGGCGAATCACCTGCTTGTAGTCTTCGATGGCTCCTGCGGTGTTTCCTTGCGAGAGTCGGCAGGTTCCACGCAGGCTTGTAAACAGCGGGTTGTTCGGCTCGATGCTGATCGCTTTGGTGAAATCCTGCTCCGCATCCTTCAAATTCCCGACACCTTGATAGGTGTAGCCGCGGTTTGTGTAGGCGACCGCAAAGTTTTTGTCGATTTCCAGGGCTTTGTTGAAATCGTTGATCGCTTCTTGCGGTTTACCCTGCTGCTGGTAGCACAACCCACGATTGTTGTAGACCAGATGGTTATTGGGGAATGTTTCGATGGCGGCGGTAAACGCCCCCAAAGCCTTATCCGGCTGGCCTGAAACGTTATACGTTTCCGCCAGACCAACATGTGCTCCCAAGTGGGCTGGATCGCTCTTAATCGCCGCCTGATAGTCTTCGATGGCCGCGTTCAGATCCTTGAGGTGAATGTAAGCTGCAGCACGCTGGTACAGGACGTTCGCTTTTTCGTCGGGCTTGAGATTGGTGCGATTGAGGACGTTCTTTGTGGCGACATCCACCGCAACGATCGCATGCTCTTTCTTGCCTTCCATATTTGCGAGGGCAATCATTCCGTACAAGTAAGGCAGGTAGTAGTTGACAACCGAACTTCCGCCAATTTTGAGCGATTCGCGAGCATCCTGAATTCCCTCGCGTAATTCCGCGATATCGCGCTTGAACACGCCCAGTTCGACTCGCGAACTAGCCCGAAGGTACATTGCCGCATGGTCCTTCGGATTCTGAGCAAGAACCCTGGTCGTTATTTCTTTGCACTTGGCAAAGTCACCAAGTTGATATGCCGCTTCGGCATCTTTCTTCAACTTTTCCTGTTCTGCCTCAGATTGAGCCGATGCGACTGACCCCAAACACAGAACAAGCACGATCCAATATCGACGAAACATGGGTAACTCCAAGAGCTGGCTGGCAACTAAAACATCCCTGCAATGGCATGATTCAATCCGGAACCGGCCATTAGGTCAACATGTCCTGAAAAATCGATCGTTGAAAAGTTTGTCGTGAAGGGGGGCATGCGTCCGGAGACGAACGACTCGGAACCCGATTGCAAATTGAAATCCGAATCGTCTGGTTGACCTGAATCAATGCCTAAACCTTGATCGAACGCGTTGGAACTCCTTGACATCACAAGTCATGGTCAGTATCGTCAGCGTTGCACGGAAGGGATGTTCCTCTGCATGTCGACAGACAAAATGACGAGTCTGAGGCGAATTTTGTTGGAAGAGCGTCCATGAAGTGTGGTTTTGAGTCTCAGCTTTTGAGCGGAGTCAATTTCCATGTAGCCTGAAATAACGACAGGTTCCTGGTCGGCACCGCGATTTGCAACTGGAGCACCGGTTGTGGGTAGGTGTCATAGTCGGCTTTGACGAGCTTGACTGCGAACGAAGTGGGACTTGTGCCCGCTTTTTTTGTTTTTAGAGATGGAACTTGTTGTGGCGGTTTTCGCCGCGATGTGGATGTTATAGAGGTAGCGTAATGAACGGTCCCGAACTCTTGAGAATCGTCGATGCGATTCACAGAGATAAGAGTATTGACAAGGAGATCGTGTTCGAAGGGATCGAGCAGGCGATCCTTTCGGCGGCGCGCAAACATTACGGCGAAGAAGAAACAATCGAAGTTCATGTCGACCGGGCCTCTGGGCACCCAACTGTTAAAACAAACGGCAAAGATGTTGATTCTGATGCGTTAGGTGAGTTGCTGGGACGTATTTCCGCCCAGACCGCCAAGCAAGTGATGATTCAAAAGATTCGCGAAGCCGAACGGGATTCATTGTTTGACGAATACGTTGATCAACGGAATCAAATCGTCACGGGCACCGTCGCCAAGCTCGAAGGTGGCTCGTCGATTGTGAACCTGGGTAAGGTGGAGGGACTGTTGCCTCGTGGCGAGCAGATTCCGGGCGAAGGATTTCGCGTTGGTGATCGCGTTCGAGCAATCGTCCTGGAAGTGCGTAAATCTGGTAGTCGTGTCAAAATTATTCTGTCGCGAACCCATGTCGAATTTGTCCGCCGACTTTTTGAGCTGGAAATTCCCGAGGTCTCTGAGCGAATCATTGAGGTGCGTTCTCTAGCACGTGAAGCCGGTTATCGTTCCAAGGTCGCTGTCAGCTGTATTGACAATAATATTGATGCGGTAGGGGCCTGCGTCGGTGTTCGCGGGGCCCGAATCAAAAACATCACCGGAGAACTCGGTGACGAGAAGATCGATATTGTTCGTTGGAACGATTCACTGCAGGTTCTCGTCCCCAATGCGTTACAGCCGGCCGAGGTTGAGGACGTAATTCTGTGTCCGATGCTGGGACGTGTCATTGTGCTGGTTCGCGATGATCAATTGTCATTGGCCATCGGGAAGCGCGGGCAAAACGTTCGGTTAGCATCCAAACTCGTTGGCTGGGACATCGAGGTGATGACCCGGGAAGAACTTGACGAGCAGCTTGAGCGTGCTGTCCAGGCGTTTTCAGAGACACCCGACGTCACCGCAGATTTAGCAGAAAGTCTTGTGGCACAAGGCTTTTTGAGCTTTGACGATCTGTCGGTCATCGAGCCAGATCAGTTAGCAGAAATGGGTGGCCTGACCGAAGAACAATGCGATGCGATTGTTGCTCACGCTGAAAAAGAGAGTGAGCGATTAGAGTTAGAACAGCGACAGCGTCGCGCTCAAGAGAAGGCTCAGGAGCACGACAAGTTTGACCAGGACCGACGAAAACCTGTGGAAAAGGCCAAGCCTGCTCCTGAATCGAACAATGGTGCCGCCGGTTCAAATGGTGAAAATCACTCGACAAAGAATAATGTCGTGGAGGCGAGTGGTGATCATGATGTCGAGCATAAGCCAGCCCCCTAGGCTTTCTGTTGAAGATGTCTCAAGGTATGTTTGGTGTCTAAGTTGATTTAGAGTTTTGTTCGGAGAATTTGGAACGCAGGCGATTTGCGTGCGTTTTGCAAATGGCGAAAGCCTCTTTTAGGGAAACATTGAAGCCCGTAAGACAATGCCGATTTGGGTTGGCAGCCCGAAGTTCAACGTCGTCATCAGAGGATTAATAGATGCAGGCGAACTTTTTGTTTCAGATTTGAGGTTTCGTGTTTGACCGCACGATGCGAAGCAAAAAGTTTCGATGGCGTTTGAGAAAAATTGAATTCGGGCAAAGGTGTCTGGGACTGAATGTGAGTCCCTGGCGAACTCTTTGTCATTGCAGTTAAGCCGGGAACACCGGTCGGGCATTTCCCACGAAGGACTCGCGTTTGAAAATCCGGATCTTCGCTCTTGCCAAAGAGCTTGATATCGACAGTAAATTATTGATCGACTTCTGTGCCAAAGCCGGGATCATGATCAAGAACTCCGCCTTGGCGAGTATCTCGCCAGAAGAGCGGGATCGAGTGATGGATATCATTCGATCGAACGGTCCAACTCCCGTCCAGGCGGCCCCTGCGCCCGCTGCAATCAATCCAGTGGTGTCGAGAGATCCCGTGATTGAGGTGGCTGTAAAGTCCCGTCCAATTCGCGTCATGGGGGCAAAACCACCTCTGATGGTCCCTCGGTCAAGGCAACTCGATTCCGGCTCACCGAAGACCGTGATTGACGATCCGTCGACCAAGCCAGCAGAAGCGAGCTACGCCGGGACTGAGGTATTGATCCCTGAGCAGGTAGCCTCAGGTCCCCAGGTCGATGAAGTTGCGGATCAGCACGTGCCTGCAGACGAGCCGATTGCAGCAGCTGCGGTGTCAGAACCCGTCCTGGTACCAAGTGAGGAAAGCGTTGAAACGTCAAAACCGGACGTTAATCCGCCGGTCGTCACCGCGCCGCCTGTTGTTCCAGGACCGCCCGTCTCGACACCTCCTGTCGCCACAACGACGCATGCCAAAGCGCCGGTTGCCGCAACACCGCCGGTGAAATTGACGACTTCGGCTTCAAGATCTCGAGCCTTACCGCCAAATGAAGACAAGGGTGTACTCGCACCTCCGCCGCCAGTCCGCTCTGATTTTGCAGCACCCACGGCTCCGCAAAAATCGATGCGAGTGATGGTTTCGCGTGGGACTGCGGATGTCGGAGGGGCAAAGGGTGCTGCAGCCGCTGCGCCACCTCCGATCAAGAAGGCAAAAGCGGCCGCCGGTCCACTTATTGCGGAAATTCCTCGTTTTAAAGCTCCTCCTTCGACCAAAGCGCCTAAGCCCGAAGAAGCAGCACCGCAACGACCTACCCAGCGATTTAATGCGGACGGGCCTCCGAAAGACGCACCGCTTGGACCGATCATCCGGAAGCGTCCAGAATCCGCAAAACCGAAAAAGCCAGGCGATGAAGAGCCAGAGGATTTGAAAGGGAAAAAGCACGTTGGAGGCGCTTCACTGCAAGAAGCTCGCAACTTGCGTCGTAAGGTTTCGTTGAAGGATATCGACGAAGAAGAAGAACGAACTGGGCGCGGTTCACGTGTCCGGCCCAAGCCGCAGCGGCGCTCCGGCCCAGTGCCGCTCAAGTCAACCGCCGAACTGGATCTTCCTCTGACCGTTCGATCCCTTTCCGAGGGGATTGGTCGTCCTGCCAAGTCAATCATGCAAATTCTCTGGCAGCGAGGAGACATGGTGACAATTAATTCCGCCCTCGAAGAAGACGTTGCCATTGAAGTCTGCCTGGAACTGGGAGTTGACCTTCAAATCAGGCACGAGAAGACGATTGAGGAAGAGGTCACGGAAGTTGCCGAAGGTGAAGATCGGCCTGAAGACTTGCAGACTCGTCCGCCAATTATCACGATTCTTGGACACGTTGATCACGGCAAAACGACACTCGTTGACAAATTACGATCAGCAAACGTCGCCGCCTCTGAACATGGCGGAATTACCCAGCATATTGCGGCTTATCAGATCGAGCACAATGGTCATAAGTTAACATTTGTTGATACCCCGGGTCATGCCGCTTTCGGAGAAATGCGGGCTCGCGGTGCAACGGTGACCGACATCGTAGTATTGGTTGTCGCAGCCAACGACGGCGTGATGCCTCAGACAATCGAGTGTATTTCTCACGCTCGCGCAGCCAACGTACCGTTGGTTGTCGCCATGAACAAAGTTGACCTGCCTGACCGAAACGAGCAACGTGTGCTCACGGATCTGTCGACACACAACGTGTTAGCGGCGGAATGGGGTGGTGACGTAGAAGTGATTCGAACATCGGGCCTGACCGGTCAGGGGTTACCGGAGCTTCTTGATACCTTGCTGTTGACGGCGGAATTGCACGAGTTCAAGGCCAACCCGAATCGTCCCGCCTCGGGAACGTGTCTGGAAGCGTTCCGTGACGAAGGTCGTGGTCCGCTGGCCTGGCTGATCGTACAAAAAGGTACGCTACGCGTTGGCGACGTAGTCCTTTGCGGTGGCGCATTCGGTCGTATTCGTGCGATGTACAACGAACGTGATGAAGAGCTGGAAGAAGCATTGCCATCAACACCTGTCAAGGTGGCTGGATTGGATATTGTCCCTGGTCCTGGCGATCAATTCCTGGTTCTTGCCGATGTCGATGCAGCCCGAGAGGCGGCAGAAGAGCGACGTCAGAAGGGTCGCGCATCGGTCCTCGCCAACATGGGTGGCAAGAGAACGCTGGAAGACATCCTCAATGCAACGGCTGAAGGCGAAATCCGGGACCTGGCGGTGATTATCAAGGCCGATACGCCAGGCTCACTGGAAGCAATTCGCAGTGAAATGAACAAATTCGAGCATCCGGAAGTTCGCATCAAGCTGCTTCATCAAGGGGTGGGTGGCGTTAACGAGAGCGATGTTTACCTTGCGTCGGCTTCCAACGCTGTGATTTTCGCCTTCCATGTGATTGCCGATAATCAGGCCCAACTGCTGGCTCAGCAGGAAGGGGTCGAGATTCGGCGTTACAGTATCATTTACGAAGTGATGGACGAGATTCGAAAGATTCTCGAAGGGATGCTGAAACCTGAGCAAAGGGAAGTTGCTACGGGTCGCGCAATTGTGCTGCGGACATTCAGCATTACCCGCTTCGGAACGATTGCGGGATGTCGCGTCCTCAATGGAACAATTGAAAGATCCAGTCGTATTCATTTGATTCGCGAACAACGAGTCATTAATACTTACGGAATTGCATCGTTAAAACGAGAGAAGGAAGACGCCCGCGAGGTCCGTGAGGGGATGGAATGTGGTATTCGACTCGAAAACTACAATGACGTCAAAGAGGGGGACCTTCTGGAAGCGTTTAAGATTGAAGAAGTCAAGCGCAAGTTAGAGTAGGTTTTCGCCGTGCAACGGTGAAGAAGGGCCGCCTCAGGCGGCCCTTTTGGTCAATCAGTTGAGGTTTCATGAATACACGTCGCGTTGCCAAAGCCGCAGAGGCCATTCGAGAATCGGTCAGTATGACGATTCTTGTCGGGTTGCGGGACCCGCGCGTCAAGAATGTGACGGTTTTGCGAGCAGAAGTGAGCGGCGATTTGCGAGCGGCCAAGGTGTACGTCTCGGTCATGGGAGATGCCAAAACGCAGTCCTTGACAATGCACGGCCTTGAGTCGGCTCGAGGCTTTATTCAAGCGAAAGTTGCGGATCGGTTACAAACAAAGAACACGCCGGTTCTTAAGTTTGTGCTCGATCCCGGAGTGAAATACAGCGCGGAAACGTCTCAGACGTTGCGCGAAGTCATGCCAGAAAGTACCACAGTCAGTGACGATGTTGAAACGGATGATTCCGAATTTGACAACGACATCGACCACGTGGACGACGGCGAGGTTGACGACGAAAGCGTGTCCGGAAGTGCCGGCACGCGGTAATCACAGTTCGTCGTGGTCAGTTCCAGAATGGAGTTGAGACAAGCCCATGGTAGCAGCGTCCCGTGCCAAGGCGTCCGATCGGGCAACGCTTCTCAAGAAGCTGTTTCCAATCATTAAGAAGCATTACAAAGTCCAGATTCCGAAGGGGAATAAGCCCGTTCTGGAGACGATGCTGTACGCCATCTGTCTTGAAGACTCGACTGTTGAAGAAGCAGATTTGTCGTTCAAACGGTTGTTCACCGAATTCCCTGACCTGAACGAAGTTCGAGTCAGTACGGTCGGCGAAATTGAGCGGGCTTTCGAAGGCCAGACGGCATCCGAGTGGCGTGCGTTTCGCGTAATCTCGGTCCTCAAATTCGTTTTCGATAAGTCGTATTCGTTCGAGTTTGAGAGCCTGCGGAAAAAAACTCTTGATCTCGCGACGAAACAACTCGCAAAAATCAAAGATCTGCCACCCTTCGTACGGGATTACACGCTCCACGAAGTCACGGGCGCGCACCTGATTCCCATCGACCCGGCACTCGCTCGATTGCTTGTCTGGCTGGGCCTCGCAATGCCGAACCAGACGCCGGAACAGATGGGCGAGATGATGAAGGCTGCTGTTCGAAAAGCCGAAGTGGAATCCTTTGTATTCACTCTGCGATGTCTGGCGGCTGACCAGAAACTGCATGCCACGTTTGATCCGACAAAGTACACCCCACCCGAGGGTGGATACGATACTGACACGGCGGTCGAGCGACTAAACCACCTGCTGACACACGGTCTTGAAAAGCCCACGAAGTCTACAGCTGCGAAAAAAGCGGTTACTGCTGCTGCTTCTGCTCCAGCCAAGGAGACGAAGGGAGCAGAAACGAAAAAAGTGGCAGCAAAGAAGGCTGCGCCCTCGAAAACGCCAGCCGTGACAGAAAAGCCTGCGGCGACCAAGAAGGCCGTCAAGAAAAGTCACTGATCAAGTTTTCTGTGTTCAGATTTCCGGTTTCGGTTTACAACCATTAACATTGATTACGGCATGGTTTTTGTTGTAAGCCCGAAAGCGGAACACTGCTTTTGAATAAGGAGATCAGGCAATGAACACTTCGTATCGGTTTCCAGTTCTCATTGCATGGTCAATCGCTGTTTTCCAGTGCATCCCTTCATCTGCACAGGAAAAGCCCGTTGAGCCTGCCACCAGCAATCCGGTCACGACAAAAGTCGGGGCCCCGAAGCGCGAGATTCGCCTGCAGGAAGCGGACGACGATGCGTTACCGCTCGTACCTCTAAAACCCCGCTCCGCAGCAGAAGAAACACGAAATGAAGCGTTGTCATGGTACATGACGGGCCGGTTGCTTGATTCGACTCATCGGAACGAGCCTCGTAAAGCCCTGAACGCTTACCGCAAGGCTGTCAAAATCGATCCTGAAGCGATTGAAGTTTACCAGCATCTTGTTCCGCTCGAATTTGAAGAGGGAAATGTCGCAGCGGCAGTTCGCTTTGCGGCGAAAGCCGTACAACTTGATCCCGAGAACGTCGAAATTCTGCAATTGCTTGCGCGACAAGCCGCTTCGACAGGGCTGCTGCCGGAAGCAATCAAGTATCTCGAACAGGCAGTCAATTCGTCTCGACTGGAAAAGAAATCGCCTGATTATATCAGTCTTAACAAAAGTTTAGGACTGCTTTATGCCGTTACTGGCCAGAAAGAAAAAGCTGCGGACTGTTATGAAATCATTTTCGATTCGGTGAAAACCCCTGAGAAATTCGGCTTGGATGTACGCGCAAAAAAAAGCATTCTCGCAGATCCGACGACGAATTACGAAAAAATCGGTCAGGTCCTGCTGGATGGCAATCACTTGAAATCCGCTCTTGAAGCGTTCGAACTGGCTGGGTCGTCGCGGCTGGGGGCCGGCAACCTGGCGTTCAATCGGGCGAAGGTTCTTCTCCTTTCCGACAAACCACAAGAGTCTCTCGAAGAACTACAAAAATACTTTGATGCCCAGCGAACTTCGAAAGGTCGCGAAGCATATCAATTGCTGGCCGATATTCTTCAAAAACTGAAACGCTCGGACGAGCTGATTGGTCACCTGGAAACACTTGCTGAGAACGATTCGCAGAACGTTTCCCTGCAATACTTCCTTGCCGATCGGCTGACGGACGTCAATGAGTTAGACCGGGCACGAAAGATTTATGACACGATGCTTCAGGGAGGCGGTGACGCCTCGGGTTATGCCGGTCTCGCTCGCGTCCTGAGAAAAATGCAAAAGTCGGATGACCTGCTTGACGCGCTGGGTCGCGGAATGGCTCGAGGAGAAGACGCGGTCGCAACACTCGAACCGGAACTGAAGGCGCTGTCGCAGGACAAAGCCCTGGTTGGAATGCTGATCGAATCGGGCCGTGTTCGCTCCAAAGCCGGTCAACTGAAATTTGAAGAAGCCTACCTGCTTGCCAAGCTATCTACGGTCCTAAAAGAATCCGATGCAGCGGACGAGTTCTTTCTTTTAGCGATTGGGTTAAGTCGAGGCACGAATCGTCCTGCGATTGCGATTCAAATCGAGCGGGCGGATTCGATGTTGAAGCTTCGAAAATATCATACTGCTGCCGAAATCTACAAAGAAATCCTCGGATCAGGACAATTGACTGAACGGGGTCGAGCCGTGACATACTACTCGCTCGCACAAGTTCTGATGCGTGACAATCGTATTGACGAGGCCGTCGAAGCGATTAATGAATCCATCAAGCTGGACGATGATAACCCGGATTTTCGCCTTTTCGAGGTGGGGATTTACAGCCACGCCCGCCGCTGGGATGACGCGATCCGGAAATCGGAGCAAGTCATGACCGACTTCCCCGACGAAAAAGAAGTGATTGAGCGATGTCAGTTTAATCTCTCGAACATCTATGTCCAAAAGGGAGAAATCCGCAAAGGTGAAGAGATCCTCGAAAAGGTTCTTGAATTCAATCCAGAGAGTACACAGGCAAACAATGACCTTGGTTACTTATGGGCCGATCAGGGGAAGAATCTGGAACGCGCCGAAAAAATGATCCGCAAGGCTCTGGCCGCAGAACCCGAGAACGCGGCATACCTGGACAGCCTTGGCTGGGTCCTGTTCAAATTGGGAAAAATTGAGGAGGCTTTGCCCCCCCTCGAACAAGCAACGCAGGCAAGCTTCGGTGGTGATGCAACCCTTTGGGACCATTTAGGCGATGTCCTGCTGAAAGCGATGAAAACGGAAAAAGCGATCGAAGCGTGGAAGACCGGTCTGCAACGTTCGGAAGAAGAAAAGCCGACTGATGAAGCACTCAACGATCGAATTCGTGAAAAACTGAAACAACACGGGGCTTCGCCGAATCCCAAACCGGCAGAAAAGGGATCACCATGACTGGTGAATTCGGAAATCGATCGAGGAATTAATGAGTCTTGAGTAGAGATCACAGATCACTTCGGCTTTAATCTCTTCGATCAATTGTTTTAATGTTCACCCCCCTTCGATTCTGATTCAGAGAACATGGCAGGACATTCCCACTGGGCGAATATCGCCTTTAAAAAAGGCCTCGTTGATAAGAAACGAGGCAAACTGTTTGGCAAGCTGGCGCGATACATCATTGTTGCGGCGCGACGTGGTGGTGGTGACCCGGCATCCAATCTCGCACTACGTTATGCCATCGATCGAGCTCGAAAAGCGTCGATGGCAAACGACACCATTGAGCGAGCGGTCAAAAAAGGGACCGGAGAACTCGAAACAGAAACCTACGACGAGGTCATGTACGAAGGTTACGGGCCGCACGGTGTCGCGATCCTCTGCGAAATTCTGACCGAAAACCGGAATCGGACCGCAGGTGAAATACGAAAGATCTTCGAGGTCAACGGCGGAAACCTGGGCAGTACGGGGTGCGTGGCGTATCTGTTCGAACGCAAGGGAATTATTCAGATCCCGACAAAATCAGTGACTGAAGACCGGCTCTTCGAAATTGCTCTTGAAGCGGGAGCTTCGGATGTGCAACAAGTCGGCGAGATGTTTGAGGTCACGACGACTCCCGACACTTTTCAGGAAGTGATGTCCGCAATCGAGGCCGCAAAAATTCCGATGGAAACGGCGGAAGTCATGCGGATCGCAACCAATACGGTTGACTTGGATCTCGAAGCTGCTCGTGCTGTGCTCAAGCTGATGGAAATCCTCGAAGATCACGACGATGTTCAAAGCGTCACGGCGAACTTCAATATCCCGGAATCTGTCATGGCTGAACTGGAAGCCGATTCGTAACGATCGCGATGAATTTTGCTGCGATCAGGTTCAAGTTTTATTTTGCCAACTGGTCGTTCGATTGTCTGGTGAACCAGTCACGCAGCAATTCAAGTTGAGTTGATTTGTCATCCGTGGCGCGAGTGATCATTTCCAGCCCTTGAGCTCGGACCAGCTTGCGGCACAGGTCATCGCGTTTGCCAATCTTATCAAAGTCGGCAACAGAGGGGTCAACGACGATGCAGTCCCATTCTTGATGCCCGAAACTCAGCGACCAGTTCATAATCCATGAATAACTGTGGACGAACTGTTCGTCAGTGTCGGCAGCCGCATCTCGGGGAACCGCGATGACAACCAGATCGGGTTTAAGCGATCGTACGGTTGCCTTCGCTTCATTCTCTAAGGCAAGAACCGACTTTCCGTCAGCCAACCAGGGTGTCACCTCAACTATGGCATCTTGATTTACACCCTTCAACGCCGCTTCCACCAGTGTGTGATATGGAGACATGGCAAGCACCCTGATAATACGCCGTTGTTGAAGTAAGGATTTAAGATGTGGTAATGCGGGGCGGGGCGGATCGAGTTCGTCCAGTGGTAGAGTCCTGGCAGCAATACTGAGGCAAAGTTCTTCTGCCATACGTTTATGACCATCCAGATTGGGATGGATTTCGTCGCTCATCGTTAACCGCCAGGTCCAGGGAGCACGACTGCGCAGATGCGTTCCTGCCCGATATTGGTCACAAACAGTAACGGACAGATCGCGACCGACCGCCCGGATGATCTCACAAAACGTGGTCAATTTTTGAATCGGACGGCTTGGTGTGTCGATCACGGCGTTCGGTGTGCAAAGCACAACCTGACAATTTCGTGTATGGCAGCGATTGACCAACGTTTCCAGATTTTCACGGAATTTCTCGGGAGCGACTCGCGTGACGTCGTTGAGACCAAAGCTGATGGTGACCAGATCTGGTTGTTTACTGAGGACATCTCGTTCAAGTCGCTCCAAACCTTCCACCGTTGTCTGGCCGCTAATCCCCGCGTTAATGACCTTAACGCCTGCATTCGGAAATAAACGTCTCAACCCCAATTCGAGCAATTCGGGATACGCGCGCTGTCCGCCCGTGTGGTAATAGACTCCCGTCACGCTATCCCCGAGGCAAACAATGGTTTTCGGCGACTCATTGAATGAGAGAACAGGCTGCGGCAGACGTTTACTCTGAAGACATTTTTCGATGGCAAATTGCAGGGCATCTATCGCGTCGGCGTAAGTGGTGTCATGCCCCCCTTCGGCACGATGAATTGAATGGACCGGTGAGCCAAGTTTTTTCAGCCGTTCGGACAGTCGTAAGCAACTGTCTGGCGGAACAAGGACGTCGTGCCCTCCAGTTGTCATCGCAACCGGCATCGTCAGTCGTTCAGGAAACAGTTCGGCAGATCGAGTGCGGTAAACTTCCGGTTGCTCGGCTTTTGTTCCCCCATATGACGTCGCAATGGCTTCGGTGAAACCAGCGTATTCAATCAGGTTCGCCGTTCCGTTCATCGAAACCACGGCATCGATCGCTTCTGGGTGAATCGCCGCAAACGCGAGGGCTGATGTCCCTCCCATTGACCCGCCGCAGAGGATCACTTTTTCAATCCTGTACCGCTGATGGAGATCATCCAGAATCTGCAACATGTCTGACTCAGCAGCTGGCCCCATCCATGAGGTCCTCGCGCGATAATCCGGCGACGCATAGATCAACTGGTATTTTGCGGCCGCGTCGCGAGCTGCACGACATTCATCACGACTGTCATTCACGAACTGCCATCGGTCCGAGCCGTGACCGTGCAACGCAATCAACACGCTGTGTGGCTTGTTGGTATCAATGTTTTTGGGAAGGCAAATCACATAGCGCTGCTCTGTGCCATCCAGCTTTGCCGTAAAGCTGATATCAACTGCCGGCCCGAGCTCTTCTCGTTCATCGGCTCCAATCGAGACGGCGGACGCTCCCATAATCATTAAGGACAGGGCAAGAGTCTGAAAATTGCCGAACCAATAGCGATTTGTCATGGGGACTTCTCCTGAACCCGGTTCCAAATAAGATGTGGTTATTCGATGAGCGAGATTTCCATGAGCCAGAGCAGGCACCCCTGTTTTCATCCAATCCGATTTTGAGTCTCGTCATCGCTGAACAATGAAAGATTGCTGCATCATCCCACGCGCTGCGATTGGCCAGTTTCCGCAGCACGGTAGCACGCAAAAATCGTTTTTAACGCGTGCATGCTTTGGCCACTGGTGATCGGCGGCGAAGAGGAATCAGCGCTGGCTTTGGCGCAGGCCTGGACGAGCGGCGAATAACTGGTGTCATCCGCCGGACCATCATACTTTCGGATCTGAGCGGGCGTCTCTTTCGTGCTGTACCACTGCAAAGGCTCACCGCCGTGCGGTTCCAGTTGCAGCCAACCGTCTGATCCCCAGATTTTCACGTGCGAGTGATAACCACGGTCGAGGTAATATCCGCTGGTCATTGTGCCGAAGCTGCCATTATCAAACCTGAACGACATTGCGGCCGAGTCTTCAATTTTCAGCGGTTGCCCCCCGACGATCCCCGCGAAACCGGCGACCTCTACGATCTGTGAATCCGTCAGGTGCATCACCAGATCGATCCAGTGAATCCCCAACCACATCAGGTGTCCGCCCCCTGAGCGGGCCCGATCAGCGAACCACGATTTGTGGTAGGTCGGATTCTTGAGTCGCGTTTGATCAGCAACGAGATGCAGTTCACAACCGTAAATCCGCCCGATCTGCCCTGACTGAATCAGGTTTCTCGCAGCCTTGACAGTTCCGCGCAACCGGTTTGCAAATGCCAGCATCAGAAACCGATGCTTCATATCCGCAAGTCGGACCAGCGGTTCAAAGTCTTCGGATTTCACACAGGATGGCTTTTCCGCCAGCACATGACAGTTTGCTGCGAGTGCTATTTGAATCACCGGAGGCGCCTGGAGTGCTTCCAGCGTCACCAGTGCCATTCCCGGCTGATTGACAAGCCCCTTCGCATGATCTCGTTCGAATCCGGTTAACTTGCCCCCCAACGACTTCTTCGCGGCGGCTTCAGATAATCCACTGGGATCGGCCACAACCACCGCACGAACCTGGTCTGATAAGGCGAGTCCCGTAAGGTAGGAATCCAGATGAGCACCGCCAGCATCCGTCAGTACGGCGACCGTAAGTTCAGGCATCGGTATCTCTCCGAATGAAACAGTGAATTGCGGATCAATCTTAGGTTATGGCTTTCGGACATCGAGGCAGATAATCTCGTCGTTATCACGAAGGTAAAGCAGGCCGTTCGAAAGGGCAGGGGCCTGGCGCGTCTGTTTAAGAACTTCGGCCCGGCCAATTTCGTCATAGCCCTTGCTCGAAATTCTCGCGACGACCAACTCGCCATTCATCGTGGTCATGAACAGTTTGCCATCGGCCGCGATCAGGTTCCCTTTCCCAAACCGCAATTGCTGCAAGGCTCGTTCACCAGTCAAGGCATTAATACAGGTGAGATGCGTCACCGGACCGGCAGCCCCGACATTGTCGAAGCCGTACAAGAACCCATCCTGCAGGATCGACGTCTGCCATTCATTTCGCAGAACACTTTTTGGACCCTGTGACTTCCAGACTTCGCTGACGTCAAATTTGCTCCCTTTCGGTTTAAGGGACAGTAACACACTGCCGTGGTTTTCACCGGACGACACAAAAACCTGATCCTTCACCGCCAATGGGGTAACGATGTTGCAATCGAAATTTGTTTCGTAAGGATGTCTCCAGAGCAGGGCACCGTCGTCCGGACTCATCCCAAGAACTGAAGCGCCTGAGTAAACAACAAGCTGCGAACGCCCGCCGACATTCAGCAGGGTTGGTGAAGAATATCCGGCAGGATCTTCACCCGATTTCCAGACCAGCTTGCCGGTGGTGGTCTCGTAAGCCGCAACGGTGGCGTTGGGAGCACCAACGGTGACATGGACTCGGTTGTCGATCACCAATGGTGAACTGGCCATCCCATAATCAGCGACCTGACCACCAAGCTCTTCTACGACATTGTGGGTCCATACGATCTTCCCGCTCGCAAAATTGACTGCGGCAAGAATTCCCTCGCCGGTATACGCAAAGATCAGATCGCCGGAGATGGCCGGAGTGGCGCGGGGTCCATTTCCCATACCATTCTGGTATTCAGATGCCAGGGGCTGTTCCCAGACGGTTTTGCCGGTCAGAGAATCGAGCGACACAAGTTGCTGCTCACCATCCTTCTGAACGAGCGTGACAAGTCGGCCGCGACTGATCACCAAACCGGACATTCCCACCCCGCCGGGAACACGCCAGACTTCCTTAGGACCACCGGCTGGCCATCGGTCCAATAGACCGCTTTCTTGCGAGATACCGTTCCGCTGCGGTCCTAAAATTTGCGGCCAGTCTTTTTTGTCATTTGCTGGTTGAGCCAGACACAAACTGTTCGTCAACAGGAACAAAGCGCAGGTCGACAGAATATGACGCCGGCGACATCTATTCATTGAGATGAGAAAAATATCTGAATGAATATTCATAAGAGCATCCTGCCTCGGCGACATATGGTGGAGGTATCTTCACTTACCAATCGTCGCAAGTCACCAGCAATCGAGCAACCGTCACGCACACTCACTGATCCACTCACTGTCCCTCGCGACCGTTCGGCCGGGATTGTTCCGGCAAATGCGATTCCAGTTCAAAGATCTGCATCTGCATGGCTTTTAATTCTTTCAAAACTTCGACACGGCTCCGATTGATGAAATGTTTGATAAGCTCCACAGCACCCACAATCAGCAGCGTGAACGCAAACGCCAGTATCAAAATCTCTGGCTGGACCTGATTTCGATAACCCGTGATGAGTAGTGCGGCCGTCATGAAAATCGTCGCGTAAATCCAGAGAATTCCGGTCCCCCATTTTTCACGCCGAAATCCGGCTTCGAGTTGATTTAACATCGCTTGAGTCTCCTTTTCATACTTAAGACGCCGTTCGCGAGTCGGCTCATTCTGAGCCAGTAATTGCTCGCGAAACTTGTTTGGCGATTCACTCATCGTTCATACCTTTCAGTCGTTCACGCAGCGCACAACGTGCGTGATACAGCCTGGACTTCACGGTCCCCTCAGGAACACCGACGATCCCGGCCACTTCAGATACCGACAAATCGTCAATGAAATACAATGTCAGAACTTCACGCAGCCTCAGGTCTAATTGATCAAGTGCCTGATGAACCGCAGCGATTTCTTCATCACTAAATGTCGCTTTGGCATCCGTTTCTTCGGGATGTTCCTCCGCATACTCACGTTCGACACGGCGGAGAGAATCCCGCTTTCGCAGATGATCCACAGCCAATCCATGCGCGATCCCGTAGAGCCAGGGACGGACCTGTTCAGGGTTCTGCAATCGCTTGATCTGCCGAAAGGCGCGAATCCAGACGAGTTGAAGAACGTCCCAGGCGGCGTCCTGATCGCCGATCATCTTCGTGACAAAATAGGCCAACGGTCGTTCGAACTCCGCAACCAGCTCGCGAAACGCGGACGACTCTCCGAGTTGACATCTCAGAGCCAGCCATGCATCGCGAGTTTTTCGTGGTTCGGCGTCCATTTGCCAGTCAGCCGAAGCAGAAGCCGTTTCGGTTCACTCTTTTTTTGAGTTACCTGGGAAATTTTGTCGGCAATGGTGCGTCGAGGGTGTCTTTGTTGGGCTGAAACCCGTCACCATTGACGTCGACGAAGATCGGATTTGTCATCGCAGCGGGTTGCGACTTACCGTATTCCGATCCGTAAACGGCCGTGAGATTACCCGCCGAATTGCCCGTAGCCACGATGATGTGAGCGTCGGATTTCAATTCAAGATCGAGAGTTCGATCGAATTTTACGACACCTCCGCGAAAGGCGTCCGGTGTTTTCTCGCGAGAATAGTTGTGAGTCTCGTGAATACGCCCGTTGACCAGCACGAAGACTCGATTAACGTCCAGCCAGTTCGGGCATTGGACACGGACCTTCAGCGACACCTTGCCGCTGGTTGCTTTCAGATCTTGTCCCGCGACGTGAGCTTCGGATTTGCCTGATTCGTGTGCGGTCACCTCAAGGTAGGGACCGTTCGACAAGACCAAGCGACCACGCTCTGCTGCACGAACCATTTCCATGGAATCGATCTTGGCGGGGTCGTCGGTCGATGACTGGATCCAGTTTCTGAGCCAGCCTGATCCATGAAAGTTGTAGTGAGCATCGGTGTTAACGACACCATAAATCCGAAAGCCCTGGTTGAGTAGTTGCAGCCAATTGAAGATCGTATTGTGATACTGCTTCCCATCAATCTCGGTAAACGGACCGAGGCTCAGGACACGGTCGATCGGATGAATTTCAATGACGTCCATAAATGGAAATGCGCGTTCGAAGCCACTGTCCGGTTTGCCGTCCCCGTCCTTGTCGTAAAACATCCAGCCGATATCGGGATGATTGACCTGAATCAGCTTTTCACTTCGGTCGTCATGCAGCGCCAAACGCTCGATCTGGGTTTCCAGATCAGGGCCCGCGACCGGACCTCCGCCGTCTTGTGTTCGGGGAGTCAACTTCATCGGGAAGGCGTTCTGGTGATTTAAGGGAAGGGGGACGCCGGTCATTTCAATTCCCGAGACAGTCGCCAGCTGCGAACGGAGCCCCAATCGGTCGATATGCGGCTGATAGGTGCTGACCCGGTTGTGTTCGGTACACGGAGCGAATTCGATTTGTTCCGCCGCCAGATTCAGAACTCGCCCAAGCTGACTGGAGGTATTATCGCCTGAGGGACTACTGTGACTGTGAAAGTCGCTACTCACCCAACCGGGTGTTTCAACCGTCCGGATCAGTTTTGCCACGAGCGGAACGGTCTCACCGGGCTGAACCGTGATCTCGGTAAAGACCGCGTCAAACTCGGGGCCATGACTGACGGTGACTGCGTATTTGCCGGATGGTATCGATCGTTGAAATTTGCCGCTGGCCGTGTAGACCAGGTTTCGAACAGAGAACTCGCCTGTCTCAGGACCGAAATCCAGCTTGGAATCGTCCCCCAGCGGCTTGAATTCGACTTTGGAGGGAATCAATCGGCCATCGCCGTCTGTGATCGTGGCCGAAACGAATCCAGGATCGAAATCGACTGTCAGCACCAGGGGACGCGGGCTGATCGGGACAGCAAGGTTCGACGCAATCTTCCGTCCAAACGCAAAGATGTCGGCCGTCAACTCTTCGTTCGGAAGTACGACCGACGCCAACCCTTCGGTATCCGTCCGGACGGTTCCGTACGAAATCTCGCCCTTTTTGAATTCGATCAATGTTTTCGGTAGTGATCGACTACTTTTGTTTCTGACGGCAATCGGAACCGCAGTCGAATTTCCAGGGGCAAGATTCGCTGCGATCGCGTTCACGGCAACAAGATTTGCACCAGGATAAAAGCGGCGTTTCAGCTGATACGACTTGCCCGGTTCCAATGTGAACTTGGACGAGCCCTCTTTGTTTTCGTAACGGATCGACGTGACCTTTGCGTCGCTGGTCAGTTGAAGTTTGTAGCCTTCGGCATCCAGTCCATACGCTTGAGCCCAGAAACGGTCTTCAAGCCAGAAGCGATCGACTGTTCCATTGGGTGTCCGTGACATCTCTTCCTTACCACCGTCGGCGCGGAATTCATCTTCAAGTGTGACGGTCTGAGCTTGTGCAGTACGGTTTGTATAAGTCGTCGTTACGGTCAAGAATCGATCCGACGGACTCAATTCGTAACGCACCACCGCTTCAGGACGTTCGTCGCTTCCATCGGCTTTCACCGCGATTCCAACAGACTTCGGCGATGCGATCGGTGCCTCGATCGACAAATCTTGACCGCTGTTATCAAGTGCCGTCAGCGTCCGGTAGGGGAACGCCTTCTTCCCTGGATAAAAGGCGGCAAGCTGATCATTCGGCAACGTCAGCACGGTAAAATCAATGATCGCACCCGCCACATCCCGTACGGTCATATTGGCGTGCCTGGTCGCCAAAGGCTGAGCGATCACCGCAGAGACATAGCCGTTTCGCAAAACCACGTCACCATAGATGGCGTCGACTTCTTTACCCTCAGGCAAAAATCTGTCCCAAGTCGCTTCTGTCAGCACGGCGACCTCAACAGGCTTGTCACCAACTGTGGTCACTTGTCTGGCAGCACCCAGTCCGACCGCAAGAACGAGCAGAAGTGCGGTCCCCATGACGGCGAGTAACGACTTCATCAGCATGACCTTTTTTATAGCGCAAGAGGGATCGATCGAAGTCAACGCAGGCGAATTCTAAAAGCCCATCATCAGGAATCCAAACCTGCGGTGATCGATTTCTCAGAACACCTCTTCATTATGAAGAAACACACACTTCCTTCATTTTTTCGATGAACTGGCAGTGTGATCAAATGCGGTAGCGATGCAAAACGGCCTGACCAGAAGCGATGATCGCTCAACCGACCGGCACTGCAACCGTTGCTTTTGACGCGCGAGGTTCGGCGGCACCCAGCCATTGTCCCTGTTCTCTCACAAGCAGATGGGCCGTCCCCGCATCGCGAGGAACGGTCTTCACCAGATGCCCTCGAGCTCGCAGTGAATCCACAACCGCTCCACCGATCGATTCTTCCAGCGCGACAGGTTCCAGCGACTCACACTGAACCCGAGCAGCCGTGACCGAATCCACAGCACCTAAGCCACTGATCAGTCGATTCACGAGCAGAGCGCCAGAGTTGTTAACAATCGTTCTGCCTCCAGCGGCGCCCGCAGCGATCACCGGTTTTCCATCGCGAAGTCCAAGGACGGGACACATGTTGTGCAGCGGCCGCTTTCCTGGCCCCACAGAATTGACCCAGCCAGGACGCGGCTCGAACCGGCACATTCCATGCCCGAGTACGATCCCTGTTCCCGGTACCAGCACGCGCGACCCGAATCCTCCTCCGTGTGTTTGAGTCCACGAAACGACATTGCCAGCGGCGTCTGCCGCCAGGAGATGCACGGTGCCGCGCAGTGGATCGGGTGCAATCAGCTTCCCCGGCGATGGCTCCCTGAGACCCTCACGAATTCGAGCGAGCAGTTCATCGAGATGTGATTCTTCCAGCAGTGACTGAGGTTCCACGGTCATCGCGCGAGGATCGCCCAGCTTCGTCAGTCGCTCGGCCCAGACCGCCTTGGCGATCTCGATGGAGAACTCGATCGACTCGGCGCTGCCTGCCTTGGGAGGGGCGGTTTCCGCAGCCAGCCGATCATACAACGCAGCCATCTGCAGGGATGTGAGTCCCCCTGACGACGGCGGGGGCGCAAAGACCTGGTGCTGACGAACAGTGACACTGACGGGGGTCACATCAAGTGGTCGATAAGCCTCAAAATCTTCCCGGGTCAGTATTCCACCTCGTTTCCGCAGATGGTCAACGATCGTCCGACCGATATGCCCCGAGTAGAAGACCGAGACACCTTCCTCTGCGATGGCTTCCAGCGAATCTGCCAGTTCGTCCATGGGGATCAAATCAGCGATCTCTGCAAGGTTGGTCGATTTCTCGCCAAGACCTTCCGCCCGTAGTTGCCGCCAGGTTCGCGACTGGTCTTTGTCGAGCCGGATCCCTTCGCGAGCCTGCCTGATCGCAGGCCCCATAACTGTCCGTCGATCGAGTGATCCGAATCGATCCAGCCAGTGCAGCAGTCCCGCAAGCAACCCGGGAACAGCGACAGATAAAGCACCTGTTTTGTGCTTGCCATCGGGCAATTTGTAGTCGAATGATCCCGGTGTTGAGATGACGGGAAACATCTCTGCTGTCGCTGCCGCCGGTGCCACAGCATTCGCATCGATCGCGACAACCTTGGCCGCTTTTGCATCAAATGCAATTCCTGTTGCGGCATATCCTCCGATTCCACAGTTTGACGGGGAGATCACAGTCTCCATGAATGCGGCAGCGATCAGAGCGTCGAAGGCGTTTCCGCCCCGCTGCAGAATCTCGGCTCCGATGACCGCGGCTCGAGCATCCGGGGCAATGCACAGGCCTTGCGCAGCCAGTTGCTTCCCTGATTTCGTTTTCGAAACAGGTTTTTCTTGCCCCTGCAGTCCGGTTGCTGTACCCGCGAGCAGGGCTGTCGTTCCAAGAAACCTACGTCTGTCCATCATCTCGAAGTCCTCGTGAATGGATTATTGCACAGGTTGGTCGAAATCATCAGACCAATGAATACGGTTCCATTCAGGGTCCGATCCGGCGGCAATTGCGAAGCGACTTTTTTGTGCCAGAGCAAATCAGTTCAGTATCTGACTCAAGTTGATCAAGCGGCCATCACTCTCTGCGTGATGATACCTCATCTTCAATAAACCCCATGGCAAACGCAATTCATCCAGCAGGAGAATTGAACGGATGAAAATCGCACCTGAAATCAAAATCAAAACTGCCTGACTGGCGCCGTCGCACAGCCGCATCCAGATTGAATGGCCATACGGAACAAAGCAACGTCTGGCGATGTCTCTCAAGAAGAGAGATCGTTGGAATGGACAGATTGTTTCGACAGGTGCGTCGTGGTAACTTACAGCGTGTATCCTCGAATTCTCCCGCGAGAGGATCAAAGCACGATAAAAACCCAACCCAGAGGATTACAGTCGCTTATGACTGCGACGCCTTCCGAGTCTTCTTCTGTGACAAACGTGAATCTGACTGAACCAGGCGATCTCTTTCATCCGCCGTGGATTTTTCGAAACGGTCATATCCAGACGTTGGCAGGTACGTATCTGTTTGGCCGTACCGAGGATCGAGGCGGATTGGCATCGGCTGTCGCAAGCATAGGTGAGGTACATGTCGATGACGGGGATCGGCTGGTGTACCATGACGAATGTCCCGAGAACTGGAGACCCGGTGATCGGGTCGCCCTCCTGCTGCATGGGCTTGCAGGATCACACGCCAGCCCCTACATGCAACGCATTGCGAATCAATTATGCCGCCAGAACGTGAGGACCTTTCGACTAGACTGGCGAGGTTGCGGAGCAGGCATGCGACTGGCCCGGCTGCCTTATCATAGTGGCCGATCCGACGACCTGCGGGCAGCGATTACACAGGTGCAAAGCCGTTGTCCGTCATCGCCAGTCTGCTTGATCGGCTTTTCCATGGGTGGCAACGTTGCACTCAAGCTGCTCGGGGAATCGGGTAAGATCGACGGGGTCATCCGAGCCGTCGCGGTCTGTCCGCCAATCGACCTTTCCGAGACGATCGAATATATCAACACCGGCTGGGCTCGCGTTTACGATGCCTATTTTGCGAAGACCTGCTTTCGCAATATACAACATCGCCAGCTTGTCAGACCTGATGCGGTTGTCCCTGAGGGCTGGTTTACCAGACCCCCTCGTTCGATGCGAGAATTTGATGAAACCTTTACCGCACCTGTTTGTGGTTTTGCGTCGGCAGCCGACTATTATTCTCTATGCAGCGCCAAACAGTTTTTACCAGGAATCTCGGTCCCGACATTGATTATCGCCGCACAGGATGACCCCGTCGTCCCCTTCGGCCCCTTTGCAAATGCGCTCTTATCCCCGACAACAGAATTACGAGCACCCAGGCACGGCGGGCATTTGGGGTTTGTCACAACGACTGGCCCGACCTGGCTCGACCGCCAGGTGATTGATTGGACGATTTCATGATTGACAAAAGGTTTTTATTGGTGCTCGCCGTGGGCGTGTTGATCGCCGTGGTTTGTGCCATGCGAATTACAAATAACCATCCGCAAACTTATCTTGAGCAAGTCGAGGCTGCCAAGACAATGCGCCCTGCGGCGGGATTTGAAGCATTGGATTCGGACAGCCACCTCGTGAGGCTCGCCGCCTGGCTGGGTCGACACCGCATTATCGTCGTCTTCTTTGACGGAGAACGTGGTGCCGATAATGATCCAGATTTGTTGAAATTGCGAGATCGTTTCGCCGAGCTTCAAGCGTACGACGTGAAAGTGGTGGGGGTGACGGCATCGATCCCTCAGGTCAACCGCGCGGCGATGGATCGAGCAGGGGGAGAGTTTCCGTTTCCACTTGTTTCAGATGTCGATCCACAATCCCCGGAAGGAACGCTGCGAATCCATCGGCACTGGGGGAGACTCGACCCTGTCAACGAAACCCCCCTTTCGGGCGTCTTTCTGATCGATCGCAAGGGGCAAGTGGCTCATGTCGGCCCGATACCCAAACCGTATGACAACGTCGATCAGGTCTTCGAAGTACTAGCTAAGTGATTTGTGCGTTTTCCGATCGCGATCTCTGGCTGTCACGGAATGACCGTCGTCGGTTACCCAGTGCTCTTCGATCGTCGCACAACAAAAGAAGGCCACGAGCCTCCCATGACGTCGATACATTCGCGATCAACGTGAGACCGACGTTCGTCCCGCGCTGCAAACCTTGATGATGTGTGGATCAATGGTGGCTGGTGCAAAGGCCCGTTAACCACCGCCGCGGGGGCGGTGGGGTTGCGACTCATGGCCGCTGCACAGTGACAATTCCGCAATTTTTTCCGAATCCGATTCCCTGACAGACTGGATTTGCTGATGTCGCACTTGCCGAAATACCGACCAGTTGGTATAGTAACACAATACCATCCAGTCGGTTTTGTTTTACTCGGCAAGGAAGCGGTTGCAAATGGCCAAACGTAAACCAGAAGCATCAGCCCGTGAGCCTATTCTTGAGGCGGCGATCCGTGTTGCCTCTCGCGACGGGCTGCTGTCGATGACTCTCGATAACGTCGCTCGCGAGGCGGGGGTCAGCAAGGGGGGGCTGATCTATCACTTTGCCTCGAAGGACGAACTTGTCCGCAGTTTGATTACACATTTTGCTTTGCATGTCGAACAGACACTGAATGCGAAGGTCGCTGTTGATCCCCAACCGAACGGACGGTGGGTTCGGGCATTGGTGGATAGTTGCGTCATCCCCGCAGAACATGCCGACGCGACGGCGCAGAACCCGTTGTTGGCGATGAGCGGCATGGGGAAGTTTCACGCCTCGCTGCTGGCCGCAGTGGCGGTCAACCCAACTCTGCTCGAACCCCTGCGTTCGTTCGGAAAACAAATGAGGGATCGGATTCAGGCTGAAGATCCGCAGGCTCTGGAACAATTGCTTTTATGGATGGCGCTTGACGGATTATTTGTCTGGGGCCTGTTCGGACTGATTTCACCGACTGATCCATTACGGCAGCAATTACTCAACCGCATTCGGGAGAAGACGTTTCAGTCAGTTGATTCTGTCACGCCGAAAAAACGCTCGGCGAAAGGTCCTGCCAAGCGTGCTGTCGCGAAGAAAAGAGGCCCCAAATGAGCCCGATCAAGCTCAATTCCAAATCAACTCGGTCAATATCTCGCTTCAAATTACGATGTCTGTGGGTCGCCGCCGTACTGGTTGTCGTGATCGGCGGTACGGCATTGGCCATCTATCAGTCGGATCGAACCGATCGCTTGGCGGAAACGGCCTTTCGTGGCCCCACCATCCCTGCCAAAGTCCATGCGCTGGGTCGATTAGAGCCACAATCGCGAGTCATTCGGCTGTCGAGCCCGACCGCTGCTGAGGGTTCACGGATCGAACAACTGACCGTCAAAGAAGGGGATGCACTACACGCCGGACAGGTCGTTGCAATGCTGGACACACATGACCGGCGTAAGAGCGCGCTGGATGAAGCAGAAGCGCGAGTTCGCGTCGCCAAGGCGAAGCTGTCGCAGATCAAGGCAGGGGCCAAACCGGGCGACATTGTTGCGCAGCAGTCCGTGGTTAATCGATGCCGTTTTGTTCTGAAGAATGCCGAAGCCGAACTCGAGCGGTCTCGGAAACTGGCCGCATCGCGAACCATCTCTGAATCGGATTTCGAACAGCGTCAACTTCAGGTGGAACGCTCTCAACAAGACTATGAACAGGCTCAAGCGACTCTCGAAAGTCTGCAGGAAGTTCGTCAGGTCGATATCGACCTGCAGCAACAGGAGATTGAGAGCGCGATCGCGACGGCAGCCAGGGCGAAGGCCGACCTGGACGCGACGTTGATCAAGACGCCGATCGCCGGTCATGTCCTGAGAATCCACACCCGGGCAGGGGAGCGGGTCAGTGATAAAGGGGTCATGGAAATTGGTCAGATCGATGTGATGTATGTCGTCGCAGAAGTCTATGAAGCGGATATCTCGCGAATTCAGATTGGACAGTCGGCACAGGCAAAGCTGACGGGATCGACAATCTCCGTCGCTGGCCAGGTGGAGGAAATCGGTCTGATCGTCGGACGAAAAGATGTCTTGAACAACGACCCGGTCAGTGACACCGATGCCCGTGTCGTCGAAGTACGTGTCCGACTCGACAGCGCTGACAGCAGCCGAGTCTCGGGCTTTTCCAACGCTCGTTGTGAAGTCACATTTGACGGTCATATTTCATCAGATGCGGGCAAATGAATCAGCCGCACTTAATCGCAAATTCGCAGCCGATGCTACTGCCGACTCATCGCGCGGAACGACGACAGAATCACTGACAAAGTACGTTTTTGAACGCGAAGGAACGAGTGATGCGATCCAGTTGGCAAGTCGCCTGGAAGCAACTCAGCCACAGCAAAATGAAGCTGATCGTTGCCACCGCAGGTGTCGTCGTCGCGGTGCTGCTGATGCTTGTGCAACTCGGCTTTCTGAACGCCGCGTATGACTCATCGCTGGCTGTTCCCAAGCGAGTGACAGCTGACCTGGTTGTCCTCAGCCCTCAGTCACCAACGTTTGCGACGCCGACTCAATTCGCCCGTCGAATGCTCTATCGGCTACCCGCTCATCCAGCGGTGGCGGATGTCCAGCCCATTTATCTGGGAACGGGTCGATGGAAGAACCCGTGGGACAAATCGGAACGTCAGATTCTGGTGTATGGCCTGGGACCCGGTGAGAACATGTTGCAGATTCCTGGTTACGCGGATGCGGTCGACCAGTTGCAGCAACCCGATGTGGGACTCTTTGATCGACGCTCAAGACCAACATTTGGCCCGGTCTCAGAAGCACTCACAAAAGGGGAACGGGTCGACGTTGAAGTGAATCGGAGGAAGATCACGATCGCCGCCTGCACCGAAATCGGTGTGACTCTGGGTGTTGATGGAAATCTGTTCTTGACCGACACAAACTTCCTTCGCTTGTTCCCCCGAATTCCCGGCAGCATCGATCTCGGGTTGATCAGGCTTAAGCCCGAAGTCGATCCCGCCACAGCCCGCGACGAACTTGTTCGCTGGTGTGGCTCTGATTTGCGTATCCTGACAAAAGCAGAATTCATCGCCTTTGAAAAGCACTTTCTCGATACGGGTGCACCGATCAATTTTATCTTTGGACTGGGGACGGCGGTCGGATTCTTCATCGGGTTCGTGATCGTCTATCAGATTCTCTACACCGAGGTTTCAACCCACTTGCCCCAGTTCGCAACCCTTAAAGCAATCGGCTTTACCGACAATTACCTGTTGCGACTTGTGATCCAGGAATCGCTGATACTGGCTGTGCTGGGTTACCTGCCGGGAACGCTACTTTCATGGTGCGTTTATCAGGTTGCCGCACATGAGACCAAGCTCCCCATGGCGTTAACTGTTTTCCGACTGACGTCGGTCCTTGGCCTGACAATCTTGATGTGTATTTTCTCCGCAGCGATGGCCATGCGAAAACTGCGAGCCGCCGACCCGGCCGATATCTTCTAAGACAGGTAAGCCATGCTCCATTCAATCAATAGAACGGCCGAGCCAATCGTTAACGTTGAGCACTTAGCGTTCTCATTCGGTGAGGGAGAACTTTGCAAGCAGATTCTCTTCGATATCACTTTCAATGTCTTTCCGGGAGAAATCGTACTGCTGACTGGCCCATCAGGAAGCGGCAAGACAACGATCCTGACGCTCGTCGGTGGCCTTCGTCAGGTGAAAGCCGGTGAATTAACCGTTCTGGGGACAGATTTTCGAAGTGCGGACGTCGCCGATCTGGTCAGAACGCGACGACAGATCGGGTTTATCTTTCAGGCCCACAATCTGCTGGATTTTCTCTCGGCACGAGACAACGTCGCGATGGCGATGCAGCTTCATCCGGAAGTCACCGCAACAGAATCGCGAGAGAGAGTGACTGAGCTTCTCGAAATGGTGGGACTGAAAGACAGGATGGACTATTACCCGGCCAAGCTGTCAGGGGGCCAGCGGCAACGCGTGGCGATTGCACGGGCTCTTGTGGGACGGCCTCAACTGGTTCTGGCCGACGAGCCGACTGCAGCACTCGACAGCCATTCGGGCCGCGAAGTCGTCGAGCTTCTGCAGCGGCTGGCAACCGATCACGGCTCGGCGATCCTGATGGTGACTCATGACAACCGCGTCTTGAACGTCGCAGACCGGATCATCGAAATGGAGGATGGTCGCATCAAACAGCCTGTGAACGCTCTTTAAAAACGCTTTTGCGTCGACGCCGATGAAATGGCAATTCGCCCCAACACAAAAGACTCCAGGTTTTCGTCAAACTCCAATTCTCAGCAAACACGTTTCACGGCGAACGCGATTGGTTAGGATGACGCGGCCGCTTGAGTCCAAACCACAAGTGCGAGTCCTGTCAATTTGACCCAAAGGATCAATCATGAAAATCATTCGAATCTGTCTGGCTTTGCTTGTCTTGCTGACGGCGTGGGGATCTTTCAGCCGAGCTGACGAAAAAACTGATGCCAAAGCGGCGACGAAACAGTCCAGCTTTGATCGGATCAAATCGCTAGGCGGCGAATGGGAAGTGACTCGTGGACCGGGCGGGCATGGTCAACATGGAGCCACAGTGCAGTACAAGGTGACTGCGGCGGGAAGCGCCGTCCAGGAAACACTTTTCGGTGGAACGGATCATGAAATGATCACGCTGTTTTATGTGGAGGACGGCAAGCTGGCACTGACTCACTATTGCATGCTGCAGAACCGGCCACTGATGCGAGAGGAAAAAACATCGAATCCCGCTCAGATTGTTTTGGTCTGTCCGAAAACAGAAAACGCCAAAATCGAAACCGAAGATCACATGCATCAAGTCACGTACACCTTCATCGACGCCGACCACGTCAAAGCAGATTGGGTCCTCTACAAAGGGGGCAAGTCTGATAGCACACATTCTTTTGAACTGGCCCGGAAGAAAAAGTAAAAACCGCAAACTTCCTTCATGTTTGACTCGGACAGGGTAATGCAGTCGAATCATGTCACAATCACTTCGCTTGAGGATTCACTCAAAGGGACCTGACCATGGCGACTTGTCCGAGTTGTGCCGAGAACGTCACTGCCAAAGATAACTTTTGTCCGTTTTGTGGTGAAAAACTGAAACAATGGAAGATTGGCGATCCTGTCGCGGCAAGTGAGACACGCTCGAAGTCAGGTGGCAGTTCCAGCAGCATGACGACTGCCATCATCGCAGTCGCCGCTTGTGCCGTCATGTTTTTCGGAATCCTTATTTTGATTGCAATTCTGTTGCCTGCAGTGCAACAGGCACGCGAGGCGGCCCGCCGAACCCAGTGCAAGAGCAATCTCAAGCAGATTGGCCTTGCTCTGCATAACTACCACGACACTTTCAAATTATTCCCGGCGGCACATCTGAATGACCTTGAGGGGGAGCCAAAACTGAGTTGGCGAGTTTCGATCCTGCCATTCCTCGGAGAGGCTGGTCGCTATAACGCCTATCATTTTGATGATGCCTGGGACAGCCCGTTGAATTCTGGTTTACTCAATCCGTTACCGGTGAATTACGGATGTCCTTCGCATACGCCACCAGGCAGCACGAGTACAGCTTATGTCACAATCACCGGCAGCAATACCGCGTTGGGTGATGGGAAATGTGTCCCACTTCGTGATTTCAATGATGGCACTTCTAACACGCTGATGATTGTCGAAGGCTGTGGACTCAATATCCCCTGGATGAAGCCGCAGGATATCGACGCAGCAACCGTCAAAGGAGTTGGTGACCCGAACGGGACCAGCAGTAAGCACACCGGAGGCGCTTATGTCCTCATGTCGGACGGTGCCGTGCGGTTTATTTCGAATAATATCGACCCGAAGGTCTATCAATCTTTGATCACTCGCGACGGCGGTGAACAGCTTCCCGGCTTCTGAGACTGCGCCGGTCTCGCCATTTTTCAATGCCAACGCAATCGATTCCTGAGTCACCGCCGTCATGTTTTTTTCGAGACGTGGATTCCACTGAAAACCGTGCCACTGCTTGACGGTCTTACGTCAAGCAATGCCGAGCGACACAACGAACGTCGATCTCAAGACACTGCTTCTCCGAGGACTGAATAGACCGGGGTCAAGGGTAACAGGTGTTCGGGGACATGGGTAACACATTTTCTTATTCCCCAACGGGGGTGGCACG
>CAIULL010000048.1 GCA_903899985.1 uncultured Schlesneria sp. | reverse complement strand
GTGAACAAGTCCGCGACGCTGGAACTCCGCCACTTTCAGATAGTTAAGAGACAGGTCGTTTGGCTCCGTGTCGTTCTTCGTCGTGAGAACCTTGAGGCGCCGGCGCATCTCCTGGACCGTGCGATTCCAGAGCTTCGAGCACTGGGCGTTCCAGAGGACCGCGCGGGAGTAGTCAAAGCACTCTTCGCAGATCGGCGTGCCGAGGACATCGGCATTGTCGTCGTGGCGCAACCCGCACCGCAGACTGCGACCGTGGGGACAGGGTCCGAGCTCGCGGAGCTGACAGCGTCCGGAGGGGGTGTGACGGTGGACGGAACCGAAACTCGGTGCAGTCAGTGTGAGAAACACCTGGGGGTGGGTTGCGACACTTTCCGGCACCCCTTTGCCACCGTTCAGTCCGACGGCGACCTGGATCCACGCGTCGGCTTGGTAGAGGGCGGAGCAGGAGAGACAGTGCACGGACCGGCGGTCTTTGCAGGCGACGCGCAGTGACGAGGGTCGAGTCTCACCCGTGGCGAGATTGATCAGTTCTCCGTGCAGTCGCACCGGGTGCGAGCAATTGCCCGCTGAGCGCACCTCCTGCACGAGACGCTCCATTGACGTCGCTCGTGATGCCGCAGACGGCTCGTGATGCTCCATGGCCAATGACCTCCTTCGCGAAGAGGAGGACCATCCACCCCTTCACTAGGTAGAGCCAAAAACAGAGCCGTTTGGATTGAAAGAAATCCAACACTCCGCCACATTTCTCACTTTTGGACACTGACGGACACTGGTGGACACTTGGGACGAGGTTGTTCTCGCAACACACACTCTGGCGGGCCTCGCCGCGACGGTGCTGCGCACCTCACGGCGGGCCCCAAGTGATGGGGCTAACGGAGGCTCAGGAGATCAAAAGACGTGAAATGTTCTTTACATTGATCGAGCGGAATTTAGACTGAGATGTATGACGACATAAGAGGAGACCCGTCATTCAATATTCAGGATAGAATTTTCTGCCTTTGATGATTTAGGTTTCATCTCCCTTGGCTGTGAAATAGAAGGTCATTCGAAATTCCTGCTCAAGGTCATCATCAAGATCGTAACCAATGAGCGCGTCTAAGACGTATATATCGCCCATCGAGTCGATGGAATCTGCAGCGTGTCTCAACAATGCACCAATCGACTTGTCCTCAGCTTCTGCTGGTAGACAGATTGAGAAATAACTCGCCTTCCATGTGTCCGACATTTTGTCGATTGCCTCCGATTTACACATATCAAAAAGAAAATGCACTTACAAAACAATTTGACAGTGCTACAACGCCGGCGACTACACCCGCGCCAGCCGCAACGATCGCATCCGCGGGAGCTGTAATCACAACGATGGCGACCACTCCTACCACCACGATAGTACCACCGACAACCTCAAAGGCTAGTCTTGCAGTATTATTGCTACTTCCGGGATTAGGTCGAACTCCAGGTCGCGATTTGCTGTGAATATCTCCATCTGACTTGCCAAGATTCCTCAACTTTTGGTTTGCGCTTCTAAATAATTTTTCATTATATTGTTTACCAGCCAGCTTATTTGCGACGGCTTCAGCTTCTCCAGGGGAAAGGTCAAAATTCCGCTCTTTCTGACCTTTCGAAAGTCCCAGTAGGTCGGTCTGATTCAACGGATCCACCGGATACACGTACGGCCCGTCATTGCCCCCAAGGACGGGGTCCATCGAAGTGAAACTGCCGGTCAGCGGGTTGTATACCCTGACGCCCATGAGCACGAGCCCGCTCAGGTTGCTCTCCGCCTTCTGATGTTCTCCAAGCCAACCATAAACAGGTGCAACGTTTTGTTGGTTCGTTGTCGATCTGGCGAGCCCGAATTCGGTCTGCTCGGCGTAGCCAGTGACCGCCGTTGTACCCGAAGCAATCGCTGCGGTTGCAACAATGCTTCCCTGAGCGTTCACGAGGTTCAGAGTACAAGTGAGCGAACTGGAACCGAGACATGACCCGCCACCGGTTGTGGCGATGTTCAGGGCATTTCCTTGGCTGATTCCATCGAAGTAGGCAGTTGTCGTCCCTGATGCAGCGAC
>CAIULL010000047.1 GCA_903899985.1 uncultured Schlesneria sp. | reverse complement strand
CTCGGCTCCATGGCGATCATTGGGGTACTCAAGCGAAACACGTGCCACATCGAAGAATGCAACGCAAACCCTTACAAATCAACGCGGTGGCAAGACCAACAACTTGAAAATATTGCAAAAGATAAGGGTAAAACTGAGGCCTTCGGCCTGGGCTGACATAGAACCACCCCGTTCGGGGTTTCGGAATATTCGCCGTCGTTGGGTTCATCAGAAATGTCTGTTTTGTTTTAAATGTTCGAGCCGACTAATCGACGCATGACGTTCATCGACCCGCTTCCGTCGCAAAGCGACAGCTCTATGTCAGCCCAAGCCAACGGCCTGTGCTGGCATCTCGCCGTCCTGTTGGACCTTTAGATTTGCGAATTCTCAAGATTTCGACCTGTATTTCTCCCGGAAACTCGAAGAAATCGAATTTCGGTCGTATGATGCGACGTTCACTGTGCTGAAAGTTGTTTGCGGAACTCGATTTAGCACATTGTTATTTCCCTAAGTCTTTAGTAATCCTGATTTTATCAAGGCTGATCCCGTGCTGGCTGGTCCTTTGTTTTCGCGTGAAGCACTGACGGTTCCTCGGCAGTTCTTGCACTTTCTGATTCGTTCCGGTTACGTCGCGGCATTCTTCGTCTTGATGTACACAGCCGCCCAGACAACCTTTGGCTGGCAGGAAGTTCGAAACCTGGGGGATATCGCACGGTTCGGTCAGTTGGTGTTTCAGGTTTTTGCTCTTGTCCAATTGGCAATGATGGTTTTCTTTGCCTCGCTTTTTGCTGCCGGGAACGTCGCCCAGGAAAAAGATCGCAGGACGATGCTGCTTCTTTTAATGACGGACCTCAGCGACAGCGAATTAGTACTGGGGAAGCTTTGTTCAAGCCTGCTTTTACCCTGCGTTCTGCTGGTAGCTTCGATCCCGGTTTTCGCGTTCGTGCAGATGATGGGTGGCGTCTCGCTCAATCAAATTGGCTGTGCGATTGCGATCTCTGCAGCAACAGGACTGGTAGCGGGTAGCTGGGGTTCATTGGTTGCCTTCTGGCGAGAGAAGACGTTTCAAACCCTTGCGATCAGTCTGATCGGCATCGTCCTGTTCCTCGGGATTATTGAAGGTGTTGTTGCCATTGTCGGTACACGATCGAGCACGGGCATGATTGTAGGCGCGATGAATCCTTTTCGTGCCATGTTGCGGGTGCTTGATCCGCTGAACACTGCCGGTGGAATGGCGTACGCGTCGATCGCCATGATCTCCACTGGACTGCTGGCCGCTTTGGCACTGGCGATCATTTTGTTAACCGTCCTGAAAGTCCGTATCTGGAACCCGTCGCGGACTCTCGGAGACATGGCCACACTGGATGAAAAGGATCGTGGAGTTTCACGACCACCGCGACCTGTCTGGAACAGTCCGGTGATCTGGCGAGAAATGATGACGAAGGCTTACGGTCGTAAAGTCATCTTTATCAAGTTGGCGTACATCGTAATCGCAGCGACAGCGTTTTATTCCATCTGGAATACTCCACCCAATTCCGCGAAGGTGTTGGGTATGGTCTCGCCGGTCGGGGCCGCGTTTATCGCCGTCGGCCTGCTCTCGATGATGTTAATTAATGCTCAAGGGGTGACCGCTCTGACAAGTGAACGCGACGGTGGAACGCTGGAATTACTTCTCGTCACGGATATCAGCGCGAAAGAATTCATCATCGGTAAGCTGGGTGGCATCCTTTACAACAGTAAGGAATTGATTCTGATTCCGCTCTTATTCATGGTCAAGAACCTGCTGGAAGGGGTCCTGACCTTCGAAAACTTCAGTTACATTGTGCTTGGGTTTTTCGCATTAGTCTTGTTTTCGGCGATGCTGGGGCTCCATTCGGGACTCAGTTACACGATTTCTCGTACAGCGATCGCGAACAGTCTGGGAACCATGTTCTTCCTGTTCGTGGGAATCTTCATTTGCATGATTCTGATTCTGCAGGCGAAAGCGTCCTTCGGATTACAGCTTCCCAGTTTCCTTGTTTTCATATTAGGCGGAAGTCTTGGACTCTGGGCATCGCTCACTCATCGTAACCCGTCCCCTGCCCTGACGCTCGCTGCGGGAATTTTGCCGTTCTGTACGTTTTATGCGATCACAAGTTTTTTGCTCGACTACACGCTTCCTGTGTGTCTGTTTGTCGTCGCGGCATATGGTTTTACGACCACGGCCATGTTGATTCCAGCGGTCAGCGAATATGATTCCGCACTCGGTCGAACCGAGATGCCGAAGGGGTAGGGATTCAGTCCGTCTGGTTTCATTGGTCAAAACCATTGCCTGCAAGTTTTCTGGAGCCTGCGTAATGAATTTTCGGTCGATCGGTATTGTCGTCATTCTCGGGCTGTGCGGACGACATTCGATTTCGGTCGCGGCCGAATTAACTCATCCTCGGATACCCGGTTTCGAACGCTTTTATTCAGGTGCGGTCGAAAAGCATGCCGGTGATGATGACGAGCCGATCACGCTGGACCCCGTGATTGGTGGTCGAATTCTGCTGGGTGAACTCAATTGTCTCTCGTGCCATTTGGCAGACGAAGCGACGAAGAAAATCGTGTCGCCAAAGCAGGCGCCGATCCTCGATGGAATTGGCAGTCGGGTCAAAGTGGAATGGATTCGCTCGTATCTTGCCAACCCTCATGCAGCAAGGCCGGGCACGACAATGCCCGATGTCCTGTCAGGTCTTCCCGACGAATCAAAAATCGCCAGCGTCGAAGCGCTGACGCACTTTCTTGCATCAACCGGAATTGTTCCGGAAGGACATTCGAACGCGACTGCGGCCCAAAAGGGAGAAGCACTTTTTCGGACAGTTGGATGCCTTGCCTGCCACAATACTCAGACAGAGAACGCGCCGGAAATTGCCACGTCGGTCATTCTGCCGGACGTGGGGAAAAAGTATTCGATGCCCAGCTTGCTGGCGTTTCTGAAGGATCCCCTGAAATCGCGGCCGTCAGGTCGAATGCCGGCATTAGGACTTAGTGACGAGGACTATCAGAATCTCGCGCATTATTTTGTTCGTGGGGGAGTGCTGACTCTCAACACGAAATTCCAGTTGTTTCGCGGGACATTGGATAAGCTCCCAAAATTCGCCGATCTGAAAGTGGCGGCGCAAGGTGAGTCAGCAGGATTTGATCTTTCGGTCGCAGGCCGACCCAGTAATTATGCATTGCGATTTACCTCCAACCTGCAAATCGTCAAAGAAGGGGAATATCAGTTTTCGCTGGGCTCAGATGATGGCAGCAGACTGATCATCAACGATGAAATCGTGGCGGATTGTGACGGTATTCATCCGCATCAGACCGTTGAAGGTCGCAAAACACTTGGGGTCGGTTTTCACGAGGTTGTCGTCGAATACTTCCAGGGTGGGGGCGAAGCAACGCTGGAAGTCGAGATCGCGGGGCAAGGTCTTGCAAGACAGCCGATCTCAGGATTCTTGTTCCTGGAGCCCAAAGTTCCGGCTCCTGCTGCTGATAAACCGGTTTTTACTCTCGATGCCAAGCTTGTGGAACAGGGTCGCGCGCTGTTCGCAACGGTCGGATGTGCGTCATGCCATTCCATGACGATCGATGGCAAAGCCATCGCCTCTGAACTCAAAGCAAAGTCGCTGTCCGATCTGGACGCGAATAGTGGTTGCCTCGCGGAGAAGATTCCTGTCAAGGCTCCAAAGTATGGACTGACAGCAACACAGCGTTCAGCTCTCGCACTGGGGATCAAGAATCCAGCAGTTGAATCCACTAGTGACACTGTGCATCGAACACTCACAACGTTGAATTGTTACGCTTGCCATCAACGCGACAGGCTCGGTGGTGTGGAACTTACGCGCGACAGCTTTTTTGAAACTCGACAGAAAGAAATGGGAGACGAAGGCCGCCTCCCTCCAACCCTGACCGGTGTGGGAGACAAATTGAGACCTGAATGGCTTCGGCACGTCTTGCATAACAGCGCCGATGATCGCAAGCAGTACATGATGACAAAGATGCCGAAGTTCGGGCCAAACAATATCAATGGGCTATTGAGCTTGTTCGCCAATATCGATCTCAAGCCCGATTCACTGCCCAAGGCAGATTTTCTTGAGCCAGATTATCGAGTCAAAGCCGCAGGACGACATCTTGTGGGGGGGCAAGCGCTCTCCTGCATCAAATGTCATGATTTCGGACCTCATCCTTCGACTGGTGTTCGGGCGATTAATCTGACGACGATGAATCAGCGACTGCGTCCAGAGTGGTTCTACCGGTATGTTCTCGACCCTCAGGCGTACCGCAAGGGAACGCGAATGCCCGCCCCGTGGCCGTTTGGACAAACGACCGTTCGCGATGTTTTGCGGGCGGACGTCAATCTGCAAGTCCAGGCAGTTTGGATGTACTTGTCTGATCGCGACAAGGCTGCGGTCCCAGTCGGACTGGTCCGGGAACCGATGGAATTGAAGCCGCAATCCGAACCGATTATTTACCGTAACTTTATCGAAGGAGCCGGAAGTCGTGCGATTGGAGTCGGATATCCTGAAGGGGTCAATCTGGCTTTCGATGCCAACAATATGCGAATGGCAATGATCTGGCACGGAGCATTCATTGATGCCTCACGTCATTGGACCGGGCGCGGCCAGGGATTTGAACCACCACTTGGAGACGATGTTCTGCCTCTTCCGAATCACGTTCCGTTCATCGTGCTCGATAAACCAGACCGTGCGGTCGTGACCGAAATGGGAAGAGACGTGGGATACAAGTTCCTCGGATATCGTCTGGACAAAGAGCAGCGTCCAATCTTCCGGTATTCATTTGGGGACCTCACGGTCAATGATCACCCAATCCCCGTGAAGGAAGCGTCGAAAAAATATGGAAATCTTAAACGAACGCTCCAATTTGAAGGGTCGGCCGACACAAGTCAACTGTGGTACCGCGCACTGTCATCAAAACAGATTGAATCGATCAGTGAAGGTCAATATCGAGTCGATGATGTCTGGCGATTGGAAGTTCACTCACCGGGGTCAGACGCACCGATCATTCGGGAGTCGGGCGGACAGAAAGAATTATTGATACCGATCCGGCTGAAGAATGGCAAAACCGAAATCACCATCAATTACGTATGGTAAGTCGCAGTTGGGGGGTTTACCGTTCGATTCCGTCCCATCTACCTGAGCAGCATTGGAAAACTTGCTTAAGCAAGTTCCCCGTGCGCCACAGGCAGCTTGCCCGAAGCTTCCGTTGCCCGACCAGTTCGACGACTCTTAAAACGTCACATCCATCAAGAAGTTTATTGGCCGACAATTCGCAGATCGACATTTCCAAAAAAGGTAGTCGGCTGAAAGCATAGGCGCTCGCCCGGCTCTGGCCATCAGACCAGTTCCGGCTACACTTCCAGCCGACTTACCCTTGGTGGAACCGACCACGAACCAAAAATCTTTTTCAGCATCCGTGCGGCTAAGGTCGAAATCATTTCGACTTCTGCCTGCAAAGCAATGACCGTGCCGCAGCAGAAATTGGGCGACACAAAATGACGATTTCTGACAATGGTATGCGGGAAACAAGGTCTGAAATTTTTGCAAACCTGCCTCGTGCCTTTGGCAATGCACAGCCAAAAGGCAACCTCGCACAAAAACAACACGCATAAACAGGATTGAGATTGATTGCGTGAACGCGTTAACGAATCTGTTTTAAATCCGCACGGGTTGACTCATAAGTCGTCTGAAATGCCAACGCAACGGGATCAGGAATCACTCCCCACGTCTGGCAAGCCTCCAGATAAATTTCCGGCCACCAATTTCGGTGTGCAGTTCGTCCGTCATCAAGGTACGACCGCCAATGGCTGAGAACTTGAGACCAGCAACGATCACCGTATGACATTGCTTCATTCAAGTCACCGAATTCCTTGACGTACCATTCACGACCGATTTGTGCGTGCAAAACTTCATCGGCCCAGTCGAAGTCCTGAAAAAGCCCGGCTAAAGGGATCCCTGAGGCGAGTCCCACTTCCCACTCATAGCGTTTGCCGGTGCGAGGCATTAAGCCCTGTTCAATAAAGAACAGGACTGCGTGTCGTTCCCAGGGTTCAAGCTGTGTATTCAGGTTTCTTGACCAGGTGAAATTGATCGGAATCCGCGACCAGTCGATACCGAGGTGTACAAACCCCACTTCTCCCAACATGGCATGGCGAGCCTCATCCCAGAGCTGACGAGACATGTCACGATAGTATTTCCAGGGCTTGCCCGGTGTCTGAATCAAGATACTCGCCATCATTTCGGGAACATCAATTTCCCGTAATCGCTTATAGAACATCATCAACGTCTTATCCCGAGCCGCAAACCGCTGGTCATAGAGAAACGCTTCGGGATTCACTCCTGCATTGAACGAATCCTGGAAGCGTTCATCGCGCTGGGGAATCGGGTCGTACACAAACGGCGTGCTGGAAAAGTGAGGTTTTAACGTCGATGACAACGACGGCGGTTCATCCTTTGAATCTTGGTTTGACGCGTGGTGTACGTTGATTTCAACAGGTTCATCACAACCAGAAACACCGGCGGCTGAAGCGATGCAATCGCTTAGCAGTTGCAGCCACGGAACGAGTTGTTCGCGAGATCGCTCATCGACAAGACATGCCACTGCCTGACGCCCGAACGCCGCGACCTCTTCCAATTCAAACAGGCAGAATCGAGTGACTCGGACTGACGGAGCATCAGCCAGCAGATTGGTTGTTGCGAGATACTTTTTGAGCGATGCGACCAGAGCTGGAATAAGACACTCGTACAACCCGAGCGTCAATTCGACATGAGTCGGCGCGCAGAGGACCTCGTCACAAAGTCGTTCCAAACCGGCATGCGGTACGACATCAAGACCAAGCGGCGGTTCGCGCAGTTCACCGACTCGTTGCCGAAAGGCAGACGCATGTTCGGCACATAAGTAAGCATGCAGACTGAATGCCGTCTTCAATTCGTAGACCGGCTCAGCTGTGATCCGAGCGGTAAAAATCTGGTGCAACCGGACAAGCAGGTAATGGTGCCTCTTCATCCAGGTGACGCAGCGATCAACCGACATTCCCTCCCGCAACGCATCATCGTAAGAACAAAGCCCTGCGAGTGGGGGGAGGTTTCGCCAACCCGATACTGTCGTCATGTCGCCCTCGCTGCGTGTACTAAGAGACAAATGCGAGAAACCTGATCTTCGCCAATCTATAGATCAACGAGCGACGAGTGTGAAGGCGTGCGTGACAATTGACATTTGACCCCGAGCGGATCTCAGGCAACGCGATGCCGTCGAAATGGAATTGTCGATTCTTCAAAATTCAGCATTCGGCGAATCGCGTAATTCGTTTTGTTTTGTGAAGCAAAATAGATTCGCGAGCAGAGTTCGCCGATGATGCCGAAGAACAGAAATTGTAAGCCTGCTAGTAAAAACAGAGCCGCCAGAATCAACAGCGTATTCCCGGTCATATCAGCACCAGAACCAAGCTTGATCCACACCGCGGAAATTCCCGCAATACCGCTCATCAGGAAACTGGCCAGACCGAACGAACCGAACAGCTTCATGGGGCTGGCCGAGTAATGGATCAGATACGTAACAGTCACGAGGTCCAGCAGCACCCGCAGCGTTCTGGAAATACCGTATTTCGAATGACCATACAAGCGTGGATGATGCTTCGTTTCAACTTCGACGCACCGCGCACCGCGCCAATGGGCCAGGATTGGAATGAACCTGTGCATTTCGCCATACAAGTTCAGTTCTTGAGCGATTTCCGTTCGGATCGCCTTTAACGTACATCCGATATCATGGGCTGGAAATCCCGTGACTTTGGAAATCAGCCAATTGGCCATTTTCGACGGCAGTTTCCGATCAAGGAACGTATCCTGACGATCTTTTCGCCAGCCATGTGCAAGATCAAAACCTTCATCCAGTCTGGCAAGAAGATCGGGAATATCGTTGGGATCGTTCTGTAGATCACCGTCGAGCAACACAATCGTGTCCATCGACGCCGCCTGAATTCCTGCTTGCATCGCAGCGGTCTGTCCGTAGTTCCGGCGCAGCTCGATGATTTTGACGAGTGAATCTTGCTTCGCCAGTTCATCGAGACGCTGGGCCGAACCATCCTGCGAGCCATCGTTGACGAGAATAATTTCGTAGCGGACTCGCATGCGATGCATGACCGACGTTACCGCCTCATACAACAGAGGGATGTTGTCCGCTTCATCATAAATAGGCACAACGACAGACACGCTCATGCGAGCTTTCCCTGCGAGTATCGCGTCGGCGATCTGCGAAACTGGATTGAACGGATTGATTTAATGGGAGCGACGAGAGCAGACTTCCGGAAAAGTGTTCGGGAAGTTTTTCATAAAGCCTTAGTCCCGTCCAGACGACTTTGGGCCATCACTGTCAGTGAAAAATCAGTTTCGATCAGATTTCATCGACTTCGCGCAATTCGTGCTGGAGCATCACCCTGAAAGAAGCGCGAGTCTGAACGACCGAGTGTCACGTCGATCCGTTACGACTATCCTTGGATCGCAAAAAGCCTGACCGATACGCATCGGCCATGGCCAGCGGAATTTCCGCTTCGGCCAGTACGACTTTGGATTGATTTTCGACGGTCAATGCCTTCATTTCCTGTTCGGCGGCAACGGCCCGCGCGCGTCGCTCTTCCGCCTTTGCCCGAGCAATGCGCATGTCAGCTTCAGCCTGATCCGCCTGCAATCGGGCACCGATATTGTCTCCAACGTCAATGTCTGCAATATCGATTGAGACAATGGCATAGGCTGTCTGGGAATCCAAACCCTTCGCCAATACCGTTTTGGCAATCAGCATCGGATTCGCCAGAACTTCGTTATGGGTGTTACACGAACCAATCGCAGACACGATCCCCTCACCAACGCGAGCGACGATCGTGTCTTCGGTCGCTCCACCAACAAGCTGAGCCAGATTCGTTCGGACTGTGACTCGCGCTCGTGCTTTCAACTGGATTCCGTTCTTGGCGACACCATCAAGTGTTGATCGACCAAACGACTTGGGATCAGGGCAATCAATGACTTTGGGATCAACGCTGGTCTGAACGGCCTCAAGCACGTTTCGACCAGCCAGATCGATTGCCGACGCCGTGTCCCAGTTCAAATCGATCCTGGCACGATGCGCAACGATTAACGCACGGACAACTGTCTTGATGTTCCCTCCGGCAAGGTAATGCGCTTCCAGTCGCTCGGTGGTGATGTCCTTAAGACCCGCCTGAACGGCCATGATTTTCGAGTCGACAATCGCTGTAGGATTCACCTTTCGCAGCGACATGAATAACAGTTGAAATGGACTGATCCGGGCACGGGTCACGAATGCCCGCAGCCATAACTTGAAATAGGCTGCAAAGATCGCAATCAGCACCACGATAAATAAGACGGCAAAACCAATCCCGACGATCAGCAGGATTTTCAATGTGTCACTATCCATCGCAGGAATTCCCTGAACTAAAATCAAGAGGGAGTGCACAGCCGAGAGACAACTACGTCGCACATCGGGATAACACAACGGTTTGCCACGACGCGATCGAATTGACCCTCACACTCGAAATGGCAGTTTGACGCAACGTCATTCTACGAAGCGTTCCACCACCGGTCGAGCGACCATGCCAAACTCGATTTAGACGGGTCGACATTTTTCCCGACGTTCCCGTTGATTCTTCGAACGTGAAAGTCGGATCGGGGCGAGTGTTTCAACCGACCCGAAGTTACGCCGCTCGTCGTCTGGGCATCGCAGGAGCTTCACCCAGCTTCCACCATTGATGCCCTTCTTCTTCCCATGGTAACGCGGCCACCGTCGGACGCGGCCAACTGGCGAACCGTGTTGTGTCGAAGGGAGCCGATACGTACGGCGACGTGGCACGACTGGCAATTTCGTTTGCCAGTACAGGTGCAAGAACAAGTTTCGTTGGCCATCCCGTCGTGACATTGCCTGCACAAAGAACCTGAATGGTTTCAGGTCTGGAACCATTTGCAGTCGCACCTTCGGCTCGGTCGGTCGAATACGTGGTCCATTCTGTATCTCGCAAATCGACACCGGGAAGTACCGACAAAAGCTCACCCCAGGCATGTTCGGTCAGAGCACCTGGATCGAGTTTCACGCCGTCTTCGGCGACTTGCCCCCCCACTTGCCAGACCATTCGTCCATGACAGTCCATCTGAGACGTGATTGTGACTCTGGTTTTGGCACCATCAAGGCAGTGTCCATTCAACTCAGGAAGCTGAGGGCCACGAACGACCACCATGTGCAGCGGGCGACGTTGCATGACATCGCCACTTAAACCAGTTCGTTTTCGCAGTCGTGCGTTTCCCCCGCCCGCCGTAAAGATCACTTGACGCGGGTTAAGCAACAATGTGGACCCGTCCATCGGCGAAATCAGACGCACTGATTTGACTTCGCCGGGGCTGTCAAGATCGAATTCCAACCCTTTGTCAGCGTCGATTTTCAAAATCCGGTCACGATATTGATTGGCCAGGTCCTGAATGAAGCTTTGTGGGGAAATCACCTGTTCCGGAAGTCGAGCAACGGTCCCATAGACGCCATTCAATGCGTCGGGACGCTCGTCCATCGAAATGGTTTCGGGTTTTATTCTCAAACCGATTCGAGCACCGATCATGCCGGCTCGCGATGTCAACGAGTCCGTTTGCCAGAGATAGCAACAATCAGAACGGACGCGTGTTCTCGTCAGGTTCGGCGTCGATTTACCGAGCAGTGAGTCGCGCCAGACATTAGGCATTTCGCGAATGTTCTTCGCGGATTTGGTCAAAAGTCCTGACAAAGTGTACTTCAACCCGCCGTGAATAATTCCTTGCGAGGCAACGGTTTGGCCCGAACCGAGCGAACGTGCTTCCAGCAAGAGAACATGGTGCCCATCGCGTGACAAACGATCGAGCAGCCACAATCCAGCGGCACCCCCTCCAAAAATTAACGCATCCAAACGCATAGCAGACTCCCATCTTCCTTGAGGGGTCGCGAATTCAAAATACCATCGGAATACATCCTGTCCGATGCCAATCACACAGGCCATGCAGCCCGCTTCACGTCGCCAGATTTCCGCTCATCGTCATCCGGCGACGATTGCCGCCAAAGGTAGTAGAAATCGCGATTTTCAGGAAGATGGATCTCACGCAGGATCAAACACTATTTCGCTTCAAGCGTTCGGACAAATTTGACGGCACGTTGAATCCACCTGTTCAACTCGTCATCGTCGCCGACACCCTCCGGGTCAACCAGGACCCAACCGTTCATCGGTTTACCAGTAATGTCGAATTCTCTGGCATGATGTTCTCGGAGAGATTCTTCGTAAGCATCGGGGCCAACTCGAGCAATTAACGAGTTGTTCCAGATTCCAACCAGCATGTTGCCGTGGAGCAAGAATCCTAAACTGCCGAACATCTTCTTTTCTTCGATCCCTTTTTTGCGCGAAAGGGAATTTCGAATGCGTTGGCCAAGCAACTGATCGTATGCCATCGTGATGAAACCTTTGCCGATTTGCTTCTTCAAGCGACTACGTTGGATCGGCCTGGTTCCATGCGACGTCGCCGGATGAAATTGTCTTTCCTGGGTTTATGGTCCGCGTCTGGACAAATCGAGATTCAAGTTGCCGCTCGGTCTTAGCGGGCTCACCAAGGTCGCGCCCTCCAAAAAAGGGCTTGAACTTCTGCTTCTGCGATTTAATCCGGTGTGACCGTAAGGTTCGACCTCTGACTGGTAAACCGAGTCAGCACGTTTTCGACCAGGTTTATTTTACCGTGAAGCGTTCCCCCGCCGCGACCAGGGAAGGGAGGTTCGACCCAGTTGAGTTCGCCGGCAAAGACACTCGTCCCGTCTGGCTGGTCGCCTCGACCGAACGCCTCGTAGAACGCCTGAACAAACTTGAGTTTGGTTCCGGGCATCGTAGGCTCTCTGCATAGGATTCGTTCGAAAATTGTTGGTATTATCCATGCTCAATCCTTTTCTGAATTTCGTTGACGAGCGACTTCCAGCGCCATTTCAAGTTCTGTAATTCGCGCCTTCAGTTCGGCAATCACCGGAGCGACGTCACGTTGCGAAAACCGTTTGTGAATATGTTGCGGACAATTCATATCCCAGGCTTCGATCGTGAAGACGATTGCTCGTTCGACTTTGCCGGGATAGTCAGCGTCCGCAAGTTGGGAAAGCAGTTCGGGATCGTCCTCGACGACACGCGCTGTTCCCCAAAGTTTCACCCGCTGGCTATTGGCATAGTCCATCAAGAAGATGTAGGCCTTCGGATTTTCCGATAGATTGCCGAGTGTGATGTATTGCCGATTTCCACTGAAATCGGCGAACGCCAGTGTCGTGTCGTCCAGCACTTTCAGAAATCCGGGGCTACCTCCACGATATTGAATATAGGGCTGCCCTTCGGCATTGGCCGTGCCGAGATAGAACATGTCGAGTCCCGCGAGGAAACCAGCCAGATCAGCCGTGACCCAGGTCTTCCAACCACGTCCCTGCTCGACCCTGGCATAATTGGCTCGAGACCCCTTCGCTTGCTGCACACTTTTTACGGCGGGAGTGAAGGCGATATCGCTGGGAAACTGTCGCATCATACAAACCTGAATTACGGATTGATCACAAACCGACGGGGGCCAGCGACACTTCGTTGGCCCCTTCCCTTCATCGTTCAACTTGCTAGGCACAACCACAGTTGCCTGAAGCCGCACAGGCCTGAAGCGGTTCGACTTTCGGGATGTCGAGCGCCGTGTCGGCAACGTTATTCAGGAAATTCGTAAAACACCCGACAACGACACTCGTGACGATCTCTACGATTTCTGTGTCGTCGAACCCGGCTTGACGCACGGCTTGCAGGTCGTCGTTATCGACTTTGCCACGGGTTTCCAGGACAGTACTCGCAAACTTCAATGCGGCATCTGTTCGTGCATCTGAGGACGATGCCTTGCGACCGTCCAAGATCTCTGCGGTTGAAATCCCACTCTTGTTGCCAAGGTACGTCAGGATCGAATTACAGTAATCACAAGTATTGGCTTCGCTTGTGGCCAACTTGATCTGATGGTGCAGTTTACTGCCAATCTTCGCGCCCCCCATTGCCGTTGAAATGGACAGAAAGCTGTCGAGCACTGCGGGTGAATTCGCCATCACCGTGGCAACGTTGGGTGTCGTCCCGAACGCCCTTTGGACAGTCTCCAGCAATTCCTTAGTTCGGCCTTGTGCCTTGGCTGGATCGACGGAATGGATTCGTTGCATGGTCATTTTCCCCTAATCATTTCTCAGCCTTGCAGCAGGTCGATTCACCGAATTGGTTTGCCTGAAAACCCTGCCACCTCAGCCACTAAAACATAAATACAGACATGTCTGTCTATCTGATGCCACAAAAAGAAGGTCGGTTACACGATTTTTTCGTTTTCCACCATTTTGAGAGCCGCAACTTGAACGACGTCCAAGGGAAGCGGTGTGGCGAACCTTCGATCACAGACGTGACAACAGCGCCTTCAACCGCCAGATTCAATAACAGGAGCAACCTTTGCAGCTCCCTTGCCCTAGTGATTCTTCAATAATTCCGGCAATAAATGCCTGAAACCTCAGTTTGTTCGCGAACAAACTGCGTCCCCGGATGTTCGGGATCAGCCAGTGACACGCAATTAACGAACTCGAGCGTCTACAGTACGCTTACCAATCGTCGAAACGGTATGGCCGTCAAGCATGGGATTGAGCAGTCTTAATCCATTGAAGATCACGACTAGCGATGCGCCCATGTCGGCAGCAATCGCGGCCCACAGGGACGCAAAGCCGAACAGGGTTAACACCACGAACAGAATCTTGATCGCCAGCGCGAAAATAATGTTCATGCGGATAACATCCATCGTCCGCCGGGAATGACGAACCAGCCACGGGAGTCGCGAAAGGTCATCCGACATCAAGGCGATATCGGCCGTTTCCAGCGCCGTGTCGCTCCCTGCTGCACCCATCGCGATTCCCAGCGACGAACGAGCCATTGCGGGCGCATCGTTCACTCCGTCGCCAATCATCGCCACCGAACGATACTCGGCAACAAGACTTTCGATCGCAGTCACCTTCTCGGCGGGAAGCAAGTCGGCTTTCACTTTGTCGACTCCAACGGCCTGTCCGATCACCTGTGCGGTCGAAGAATTGTCGCCCGTCAGCATCACAATCGGCGCGATCCCCAAATCTCGTAATGCCTGAACGGCACTTGAAGCGTCGGGGCGAACGGTGTCCGCAAGTGCAACGTAGCCACAAATGTGCTCTTCGTTGCCAACGATAACGAACGTGACACCTTGTTGAGAAATGGAATCCAGTTTCCCCTGTAATTCTTCGGTCGCCTGGCCCCGCTCTTCGAGATAGCGACGGGACCCAAGCCAAAATGCTTTGCCATCCAGCCGCGCCGTCGCCCCCTTCCCTGGCACGACTTGATAGTCTTCGACAGCTCGGACCTGAACGCTTTTTGCTTGGGCATGGGCCAGAATTGACTTACCCAGCGGATGCTCGCTTCTGGATTCGAGACTCGCGACCCGCTCCAGCAGCTCCTCTTCAGAATGCCCGTTCAACGGGGTAATGGCCACGACGCTCGGTTGACCATGCGTCAGTGTTCCAGTCTTGTCGAACGCGATGGCCCTTAAACGGCCAGGAAGTTCGATGAACGCTCCCCCCTTGACCAGCACCCCTTGCCGTGCAGCAGCAGCAATTGCGGCAACAATGCTAACAGGTGTCGAAATGACGAGAGCGCAAGGACAGGCAATCACCAGCAGGACCAGCGATCGATAAAACCAGTCGTGCCAGCTTCCGCCAAAAAGGATTGGTGGAATGACGAAGATCGCCATCGCCAATGCCAGCACAACGGGGGTATAGATCCTGGCGAATTTCTCGACCCATTGCTCCGAATGTGATCGTCGGGATTGGGCTTCACTGACCATCTGGATCAGGTGCGCCAACGTCGTCGTCCCCGACGTTTTTGTGCTTTGAATTTCCAGAGCGCCGTCGCCGTTGATCGTCCCTGCAAACACAGTATCGCCAACGGATTTGGCAATTGGCAGGCTTTCTCCGGTCATCGGAGCCTGATTGACGAAACTGCTTCCCTGGGTCACTCGTCCATCCAACGGGAACCGTTCCCCTGGCTTTACAAGCAATGTTGAACCGACAGAAACCTGATCGGGGGTGACTTCTTTCTGATGTCCGTGCGAATCCAAAAGTCGAGCCATCGGCGGCGTCAGATCGAGCAGCGACTCAACAGCGCGACGAGCATGTCCGACGCTCCATTTTTCCAGCAGCAATGATACAGAAAACAAGAAAGCAACGGTCGATGCTTCAAGCCAGTCACCGATGGCGGCGGCCCCAACAACTGAAATCATCATCAACAGATTCATATCGGGCTGAATTCGTCTTAATGCCAAAAACGCCCGTGGCAGCACGAACCATGCTCCCGTCAAAATACTCAAACCATATAAAATCCGAACTGGCAACGGGGTCTGATGGGCCGCTCCCATCCCTTCCGAACCGATTGCCTCCTGAAGGTTTCGTGTCATGAAGAGATGCGCAGCAAAGCCCGCCAGCGTCAACAGACCACTGATGACGGTTAACAGAGTACGACCCCAAAGCTGGAAAAAAGTCTGTTTCTGAGTCGGTTCCGGGACATTCCGCCAGACAACAGCCGCCATCCCCGTACGCGCCACCGCCGTTTGAATCATTTCCGGAGGGACATCGTTCGAACAACACGAAACGGTCAGGATCTCATTAAGTACATCAAACGTGAGATTCCCGTCGCCACCCACGATCGGGCCAAGTTCCTTCTTCAGGACCGAAACCTCTTCGGCGCAGTCCATGCCCGCGATCTTGAACTGCATTTTATCAGAGTGCATGAACAAACGGCCCTTCGAAGGATCAACACACGAAACGCTTGGACTTGTCGCCGTTGCCCTTCGAGATGAATGATGGTCGCCTTAGACGCATATGTTATGATTCCCTGATGACGTCCGGCAAGTTGAAGCGGATTGTGATCTTCACAAGGGCAAATGAGCAATTCCATGGCCGACATGAATCTCACCCTGACGTGTTTACTAATCGCCTCAATTCTTCTCTTATTCTGGACGAGTGGTCGAGACAATTCCGTACATTTAACACGGATCGAACGAAAAGTTGATCTGCTGCTGACTCATTTGAAAATCGATCCAACCCAGGGAGTGAATCAAGAAATCCTGGAACTGTTGCGAAGCGGTCAGAAAATCGAAGCAATCAAGCGGTATCGCGAACAGACAGGAAGTGGATTAAGGGAAACGAAAGATTACGTTGAAGGATTGCCACTTTGACAAAATTTTCTTGAGCACTGCTGAAAGTGGAAAACCGATCATGTAAGCTTTGGCTTGCGTGATTTACCTGCCCCGGTCATCGAAGGTTTGATCACCATAAAACGGACTTTAAGTTCCAACGCCCGACACGACAGACGATTCGGTTTGAAATGCTCCCCACTGACTCCATATCAAATCCACCTCGCGGCAAGAACGCCAAACCGTCGGCGGTGATTGATGTCGGTACGACGTCGATCCGTATGGCAATCGCCGAAATTGATGATGCGGGAGGCGTTCGTCACTTGTCCGCACTTTCTCAAGCGGTCAGTCTGGGCAAAGACACGTTTACTCGCGGATCGCTGGAAAAGAGCACAATTGAAGAATGCGTCCGGGTGCTGAAAAGCTATCGCCGGGTTCTCGCTGAATATGGTATCGAAGCAACCAATAAGGTGCGTGTCGTTGCGACCAGCGCGGTGCGTGAAGCGAGCAATAAGCTGGCCTTTCTTGACCGGATTTATACCGCCACAGGATTCCAGGTCGTACCGATCGACGAGGCCGAGGTCAACCGGATCACGTATCTCGGTATCCAACCGCTATTAAGATTGGACCCGGAACTGGCCGATGCCCGGACGATTGTCACCGAAGTTGGCGGTGGAAGCACCGAACTGTTGCAGGTTAAAAATGCAGATGTTCTGTTCGCCCACACCTACCGACTGGGATCGCTACGAATTCATCAGACTCTGGAAGCCTACCACGCGTCACATGGCTCAACCCGACGACTGATGGAAACGCAGATTCAACGAATCCTCGACCAGATTCAGCAGCAAATCCCCGCAGAATCAACACAGGAAATGGTTGCCTTGGGTGGCGATATGCGATTCGCCGCACGGCAACTCGTTTCCGACTGGGATCCTGACAAGTTGACTCGCATCCCCGTTAAAGACCTTTCGGAGTTGACCGACACGGTTCTGTCACTCAACGAAGACAAGCTTGTCCATAAGTACCACATCACCTTTCCCGAAGCCGGGACGATCGGTCCGGCACTTTTGGCCTATACGATGATGGCCAAGGCTTTTGGCCTGAAGCAGGTCATCGTCGCCAATATTAATTTGCGAGACGGATTGTTGAATGAAATGGCCTCGCGCGGGGGCTGGAACGAGGACTTCAGCAACCAAGTCATTCGATCGGCATTCGACCTGGGACGCAAATTCGAATTCGATGAATTGCACGCAAAGCAAGTCGCGAAACTTTGCGGAATCCTGTTTCAAGGTCTGCGTGAAGAACATCAGCTTGACCCCCGTTACGAACTGTTACTTCGCGTGGCAGCGCTATTGCACGAAGTGGGGCTGTACATCAATACGGGTTCATATCACAAGCATTCGATGTATTTGATCCAGCATAGCGAACTGTTCGGTCTCAGCCGTTCGGACGTTCAGCTGGTTGCATTAACAGCTCGTTACCATCGCCGTGCATCACCGAAACCAACGCATACCGTTTTTACGACGCTTAATCGTGATCAACGAATCGCGGTCGTCAAAATGGCTGCCATGTTGCGCGTTGCCGACGCACTCGAAGCATCCCATGGTCAACGCCTTCATGAACTGAAATTCTCACGCGAAGGGGGCCGATTGATCATTGCAATACCCCAGATCGAAGATCTAAGTCTCGAACAACTGGCGTTGAAACAGTCAGGGACATTGTTCGAGTCGACGTTCGGAATGCCCGTTCTGTTACGAAAACTACGTCCTTAAGCAAGCCGATTGTTTTCTGACGATTTGTTCAATTTCAATCAAACCAGGCAGCCGCCTGGGTGATCGACCTACACCAGAGAGACTATCCCGGCATGTCTGTTGAGCCTCGTTTCTTTAATCGCGAACTAAGCTGGCTGGAATTTAATCAGCGAGTGCTGGATGAGGCGAGTGATCCCGCAATCCCGCTGCTCGAACGACTGAAATTTCTGGCGATCACCGCGTCAAACCTTGATGAATTCACCATGGTGCGAGTCGGCAGCTTGCGGTTGCTTGAAGCCGAAGGTGACATGAGACCTGATCCGCTGGGGCTGACCACGACGCAGCAGCTGAAAGCCATCGGCGAACGAATGCAGGCGTTTCTGACCGAACAGTATCGTTGTCTCTTGTCAGATCTTGAACCCGCATTGGCCAACGCGGGGATGCGTCGGCTTCGTTCTACCAAGCTGAACGATCGACAGGTACAGCACGTTCAGATGTATTTCGAACAAGAAGTCTTTCCGATTCTTACACCTCTGGCAGTCGAATCAGTGCCAGCTTCGACAGATGCCACAAATGACCTGTTGATCCCAGATGTCCCGACGGGCAAGGCAAAGGCCAAAAAGAAAACCGCTGCATCGAAACAGGCTGAAGCCGCGCCACAACCTGCCGTTGTCGCTACGCCCAGTGACATTCCATCTTTCCCGCCACTGATCAATCAGTCGATCAGCCTGTGTGTGAGACTGGCGCCCGTTGCCGGCACAACAGAACCGCGATTTGCCATTCTGCCATTTGGACGGAACCGACAGAGGTTCATCACCGTTCCGGCTGACAGCGGCTTCAGTTATATCCTGCTCGAAGACGTCGTCAGTATGTTCCTGGCGAGGTTCTTTCCAGGTGAAACCATCGAAGAAAGTGTCGCCTTTCGAATCACGCGGAATGCTGACCTGGAATTGCAGGAGGATCAGGCGTCCGACCTGTTGTCCAAGATGCAGGAAATCGTCAACGCCAGACGTCAAAGTGACTGCGTTCGCCTCGAACTGGCCGACCATGCCAGCGCGCTGTTGAGGCAATTCCTGCAATTGGCCGTCGACGTCCCGGATCAATGGGTCTTCGCCGCACCAGGTCCACTCGACCTGGCAGCATTCTTTCGCTTGACCGATTCACAAGGATTCGACGCACTGAGGTACGAAGCGTGGCCATCAAAACCATCGCCTCAGATTTCCCCTTCCGAGAGCTTATTTACAGCCATCGCTCGACAGGACATTTTGCTGTACCACCCCTATGAAAGCTTCGATGCCGTGGTTCGGCTGCTTGACGAAGCAGCGGATGACCCCGACGTCCTGGCCATCAAACAGACGCTTTATCGAACCAGCGCAAAAAGCCCGATCGTCGCGGCACTGAAACGGGCGGCTCAAAAAGGTAAATACGTCACTGCCGTTGTCGAGCTGAAAGCACGATTTGACGAACAGCGAAATATCGAATGGGCTCGCGATCTTGAACGTGCAGATGTTCAAGTCGTGTATGGCGTCAAAGGTCTGAAGACCCATGCAAAAATCTGCCTGATTGTCAGGCGCGAACCGCAGGGAATTCAGCGTTATGTGCATTTTGGGACCGGCAACTACAACGAGATCACATCGAGAATCTACGTTGACGCCAGCCTGATGAGCTGCAGTGACGACCTTGGTGCCGATGCGACGGCCTTCTTCAACGCAATCACCGGTTATTCGCAGCCGCAACGATTTCGTCAAATTGAAATGGCTCCGATCGGCTTGCGGGAAAAACTACTCGAAATGATCGAAGCCGAAATTGATCATAAGCGTCACAATCAGAAGGCGATGATTATCGTCAAACTGAATTCGCTCGTTGACGAACAGATGATTGAAGCGCTCTATGCGGCTTCACAGGCGGGTGTTCGAATCCGATTGAGCATCCGCGGTGTCTGCTGCCTTCGACCTGGTGTTCCCGGCCTGTCGGAAAATATCACTGTGACAGGCGTGATCGACCGGTTCCTGGAACATGCTCGAATTCTTTACTTCTACCACGGTGGTGACGAGCGGCTATTCATTTCCAGTGCCGACTGGATGCCTCGGAATCTCGGCCGACGCGTCGAATTGCTGGTCCCCGTCGAAGACAGTGCCTGTCGACGGAGTCTCATCGCGATTTTGAAAACAACGCTGGCCGACAACGTGAAGGCTCGCAAATTGCTACCGAATGGTCGCTACGAGCCAATCCGACCAACAGACTCAGCAGATCCTGTTCGAAGCCAGGAAGTCCTCTACCGCCGAATGGGTGAAGCGATTGATGACGCCTCACGAGCCGCACTTTCAACCTTTGAACCACTTCGTGCAGCCGGCCAGGACGACTGATGGCTTTTTGCACCTTTTATACAGTCACGGTGCTGAGGAACCAGGAATCGTTTTGCCGTGCGGGTCGACGGTTGGCTGATCCAATTCCCGGGCCAGATCCGTTTGAAGTTCCGCACAGAGAAAATGTTCAACCTGTTCGGCGGTGGCATGCAAATGATCGCCCGGAAGCTCGAAGTGACGGGCCATGTAGGCTTCCCAAAGCCGATGTGAACGCACCAGGCTTTGAGCCATTTCCCGGCCTTTGTCGGTCAGATGATTCATCGTCGATGTCACCGTGATGAACCCTCGACGCTCCAGTCTTCGCCGCGCCAGCCATTCGATCCACGTCCTCAGCGGAAGCGGCGCAACGATTGTTGACGGCGCGGGATCTTCCACAGGATCTGCTTCATCCCGTCGATACAGCTTTCCGAGAATGTCTTCACTGGCAATTCTCACCTGCAGTCGAATCCGATCGACCACCTGACGAACCGCCCCATGTCGAGGGCTCGCCAGGATCGCCACCACAAAAAGCCCGCCAGCCGCCACGGCCATCATTCCTGCTGTGCTGGCATCACGGACGTCGGGGTAGCCCAGCCGCGAGAAGACGATCGATGGCAGAGTCAACGCACCAACGTGACCGAGTACCGCACTGAGTGCCGCAATCAGCAGACTGAGTACCAGCATCGTGCTCAGTCGATCGGTCAGCAGCCGCGCCGTCGCCGCCGGGACGATCAACATCGCGATCACCAGGATCGCCCCGACACTTTCAAACGCCGCTACGAGAGTCGCCGCCGTCATCGCCATCAGGGCAAGTTGAATCCAATCGGCTCGCAGACCCAATGCCGAAGCCAATCCCGGATCAAACGTACTGAGCCTCAGTTCCTTGAAGAACGCAATCACCAGGATTCCATTGATCAGCAGCATCGCACCATTGATCACCACGGCACGCGGAATCTGGAAGGAACTCGACAAAGGGATCATCGCAGAAGTTTCAAGGCTCCCGTAGAGGACGCAGCCAGGATCAACATGCGTCTTATCGGCAAACATCCGAATCAGTAGCAGACCCACCGCGAACATTGACGTAAAGACGACTCCCATGGCGGCACCACGGTCAAGTCGCCCCCAGCGCTGAATCAATTCGGTCGCCATCGCCGAAAGAACCCCCGAAACGGCGGCTCCTAGAAAGAGCACCAGATGGCGAATCCCTGAATCGGCTGACAGCCAATGATGCTCCTCCATCCAGTGCATAGCCAGATAAGCCAGAACAATCCCCGGCAACACGGAGTGACTGAGTGCATCACCCAACAGGCTTTGGCGTCGAAGCAGTAACCAGGCACCCGGCAGTGCGCAGGACATTGCGGCCAGCGCCGCCGTGACCACAATCCACGTGTCGAGCTCAAACCACCCTGAAAGCAAATTGTAGAACTCTACAAACATCAACTACTTCTTCTTGATGATCTCTTGCGGTTTAAAATTCGGAATAAGTTCAATCGTGACTTTGGTCCCGGCTGGCGGAATTCGTTCTGTGTACGCTTCAAACATCAAATCATCGTTCGTCGCACTACTCGTCGCGGAAATATCGAGCGTGGCCGAAGCAAAATTGGCCACACAGATCAGGTCACCCGATTCGGCCTGATAAAATTTCTCGCCCGTCTTTTCGTCAGTCTGAAAATAACTCCCCGCGAAGACCCAATTCGCATCCATCTGCCGGATCTGAGTATTCTTAAAGAATGATTGAATAGCCTTTTGAAACTTCGGGTCTTTAGAAATTTTCAGGACTTCGTCGCGTTGAGATTCCGACATGTGACCGTACCAAAGCAGTTCACGATTTCTCTCATCCCATTTCAGATCGGTGTCGGCGGGAAGCTTAAACCCCGCGGGCGGGGGATCCAGTTTCTCAACAAAGTACCGTCGAGTCGCATGGCGAACCCAGGACTGAGCCGTATCGCGATGGAGTTTGCCATCCTCGTCAGTCCAGGTAAAAAAAACGTCAATCGGTTGTCCGGTCGCGGCCTGAAATTCTGGTTGCCAGTGGACGGGTTTGCCGACCTTTGCACCCAGAGCCAACAAACCGGCATGAACAATCTGAGCCTGTGTATCGACAGAAAGAATCGATTCGTGTTCCTTCGACCCTTTCAAGCAAACCAGCAATTCAAGCAAGCCCTCACGCAAGACAACTTCAGACTTCAGCAGCAGCCTTTTTCCTTTGGCATCAAGGAGGACTGTGCCGGTCTTATTGAGTGGTTTAAAGCTATCGGTCTCTTTCGAAGCCAACGTCGATGGCTCCGTCTTTTTGTCTAACTTGTCATCGGCATACAAATCAGAAATCTGCCACGCAATAAGCGGTGACAACAACAGCAACAGAAAGTGAATCGATCGGACCATCGGAATCTCCAGGTGGGAACACAGTCACGGTAGCATAAACCGACAGAACTGTGCATCAAGTCCAGAATTGCAATCGTCTTCTGCTACGGAGCGAGAATCTTCGAGGCCTCCAAAACGACGGCAAAACAAACGGCGATTTCAAACAACCTTTAAACACTATTAAACACGATACGGAACCCCTATTGCGGCAGTAGCCGTATCGCATGGGACGTTCTCATCTGCAGCCTTTTGCTTTCGGTTACCAGACAAACTGATCACCTGAGGTCTAAAAAACTCCTTGCTATCGCGGTTGATCCTGATATTTTCGTTTATTCGCGATCAATTGCGAACCAAAATATGCTTTCTTTCGTTTCTGGAGCAGCAATGAAACGTGTCACCGGCATTGGTGGTGTCTTCTTCAAATCCAAGGACCCGAAAGCTCTCGGTGCGTGGTACAAGACGCACCTTGGTATCGACGTCCAGGAATGGGGCGGCGCTTCATTTCAATGGAAAGGGTCGCACAACCCGGAAGGTGGCGGCACCACCGTATGGAGTCCCTTCGCGGCAGACACGAACTACTTTGCGCCAAGTTCGGCATCGTTCATGATCAACTACCGTGTTGAGGACCTGCATGCTCTGCTGGCTCAGCTGCGAGCTGAAGGAGTCCAAGTTGAAAACAAAGTCGAAGAGTCCGAGTACGGCAAGTTTGGCTGGGTCATCGACCCTGACGGAAACAAACTTGAACTCTGGCAACCGCCCGCCGGCCAGTAGAAATCAAGCTTAATCAGCGTCTTAGAGCACAACCTGATCCGTCGTCAAGTGGTGCCCCGGTTGCAGCAGGCCGTCGGGGCCAGTTCACCACGAACAACAGGCTGCAAATGAAAATCTTTCTTAACAACTCATGGGACCGCGTGTGGAAAGGTCTTGATGCGACAGGCGACGAAATCGCCGTCTATCACGAGTTGATCTCGCGATACTCTGAACCGTGGCGGAAGTACCACACGCTTCAGCACTTGCAGGAGTGTCTCACGTTATTCGATTCCGTCGCACACCTTGCAACTCGTCCTGCCGAGGTCGAAGCGGCCCTGTGGTTCCATGATGCCGTATACGAATTGCATCAGCCTGACAACGAGGGTGCCAGTGCTCAGCTTGCGACGACTATCCTGTCAGCGTCAGGTGTCGCAAGCGAGATCTGTTCACGCATCGCCGAACTGATCCTTCTCACCAAACACAACGCTCTGCCACAGGCGCCTGACGAGCAGTTGCTGGTCGATATTGATCTCGCGATTCTCGGAGCCTCTCCGTCCCGCTTCGCGGAGTACGAACGTCAAATCCGAGAGGAATATTCGTTTGTCCCGGAAGATGTCTTTCGTGAGAAGCGCGGCGACATTCTGCGGTCGTTTGTTGCTCGAGCACATCTCTACAGCACCCCCCACTTTCGGGGTCTGTTGGAACAACAAGCACGCATCAATTTGGCAAACTCACCGAAAAAGAATGCATCCTAGTACAAGAATCAATGTCTTCAAATCTATCCTGGATCGGGAGTGTAATCATCGGCGAGTACTTCCGCGGCTGGCGAAGAAAAATGGGGTGCGTGACACTGCTACTGGCGTGCCTTTTGATGGGACTGTGGTTGAGAACTTTCACCACTTTCGACTACATCGTCATTCGCGATCAGCACATCTTCTGTTCAGGATATCAGACTCTCATGTGGGCTCGAACGGATGGTCCTGGATTGCCAACATCACCCTTTTGGTTCTATGACGCCGAAACCGGACCTTGGGGGCCCGTTGCTGAAGTGGATGGCGAACGGGGGTTTGGTTTTCAATGGCGTGGTTTCCAATTCGGCGCAGGCCACACAGCGGCGAATCAGCCTTGTCAGATCTGGGCTGTTCCCTTCCTCGCAGTCGTGATTCCATTAACGTTGATTTCGGCGTATCTGCTTTTATCTCCTCCGGTCGTGAAGCCGAAAGTTGCGGACATGAATCTGAAACCAGAGTTAGCAGACAACCCTGTTTGAAAAGTCGATTTGTGTCACGTTGACAGACGTAGCGAAAATCAACATTCCACTAACTTGCTGGCAATAAAGCTGATCGCTCGGGGAGCCATGGCGCTCGCGTAATTCCAGCCATAGCCACCGTGGGTGGTTTGAAAGTCTTCTTCGAAGGTGATGCCGGTGGATGACAGTTTACTGGCGAGTGTTAACACTCCGTCAAAGCAATAGTGGTCGGCGGGATCGCATAGCAGTAACTGATGTTTAGGGTAATTCAACGGGTGCAGATGCAGTGTTGCGGTCCGCTGACGAGCCGCTTCGCGGTCGGGGAAAATTATGTCGAGTGTTGTGCCGTGGCCCCACCAGGTGTCAAAGTCGATTTTTGGTGAAATCGCGACAACCGTCGGGAATTTTCTGGCGTGGCGATAAGCCAGTTGAAGTGCCCCCTGCCCGCCCATCTCGACACCGCATACGGCAATCTTTGACGGCTCCAGTCGCCATTGCTGCTGACAGAATGATGGCACATGTTGAGCGAGAAAATCGATGGGACTGAGTTTCGCATCAAATAGTTCGTACACGGCGTCCGTCCACCAGCAATGTGGTCCGATCGGACAAAGGCCGATCAGGTTATGTTTTACAAGTTCCCCTGTGTAAGCCTCGTTATCGACAAGCGTGACACCGTCGTATCCGTGCAGGAATAAAACGACTCCAACAGGCGCGGTTTCCGAAGGGGGAGTAAAAACATCTGCTGGCTTGCCCGCGATTTCGATCTTCGACCAACTCATGAACTTCTTCCACGATCTTGCGACAACTGCTGACGATCTCCACAATCGTGGTGGAAGATCGTTTCCTGGAATCAACCAGAGTAGCGGGTTTAAGGCTCGCCGTTCAGTCATCCCCCTTTTTCAGAACCTGCCAATTCGGATGTACACACTTCTTTCTGAGATCGAAATCGCCGAACGAGTTGCTGAACTGGGTCGGATTTGCACCGAAGCCTATCAAGGTCGACCGCTGACGGTACTCGGCGTTTTGAACGGAAGTGTCGTCCTGGTGGCTGACCTGATCCGCACGATCAATATCCCGCACCAGATTGGCTTTATCCGGGCTTCCAGCTATCGAGGCGAGACGACGGTCGCCGGCCAGCTAACGGTCAGTACCGAGCTGATGCCAATGATTACAGGTCGTGACGTGCTGCTGGTGGATGACATCTTCGATACGGGTCGCACAATGGTAAAACTGCTCGAAGTCTTGAAGCAGTACCAGCCTGCCAGCGTCCGAACAGCTGTTTTGTTGTGGAAGCAGGGGCGTTGCGAAGTGGACATCACACCGGACTATCATGGATTTCTCATTCCAGACGTTTTCGTCGTCGGTTATGGACTCGACTATAATGATGACTATCGTCATTTACCGAGGATCGCCGTGCTGCAGCCAGCGGATCTTGGTTCGTCCGATGAGAATCAACCTGAGAAGGGAGACATTTGATGTTTTATGTACGATCAAACGTGTTCCATGCTCTGATTATCATTGTCGTTGTGTGTCTCGGCCAGACTTGTACTGCGGCGGAAAACGTCTGGTCGGTCCAAAAACTCAATTTAAACAAGCCGTGGGACAAGTTCATCGAATCGACTATGCGCATCGAAGGTCGAGTTGGCAGCTTTGGCGGCGGACAGCTTCGACTTTTACGCTGTGAAGCTAAGTTCGCGGTCGAGAATTCAAAACTGCGATCCGTGAGCCCAAAGAATACGGTCGAACTGAAAGGACGATTTAAGAAAGAGGGATCGAAACTCGAATTCGTTGTCGACGACTTGAAAGTCGTGTCGGGTTACGCCGAGCAGTATGAATCGCGCGCTTTGAAGCTCAAACGAGCCTCGGCAGAAGAGTGGACGGAACTGGGTGACTGGGCCAGTCAGCTCGGACAATTTTACGACGATGCTGATTTGATGAAGAAAGCGAATGAAGCTTATACGCGAGCGATTGAAGCTCAATATGAATCGCTTAAGCCGACAGACTCGGAAGGCCGGTTTTCACTGGCGAAGAAAATCGAAGAATGGAAATTGCCAGCTCGCCGAAAGATGGAATTGATTCACGAAGGTCTTCGTATCCAATGGCAATCATTGCAAAAGGCCGAGCCGGCTGATCCTGCGACATGGCAGACGTTCGCTGACGGACTTAAGGATCACTTGGACGGAACTCAGGAAGTCTTTCTCAAGATCCCACGTGATTTGAAAGAAACATACGATCAGGATCCGATCGCGACGTATCGCAAGGCCAACGATGAATTGCGAAGCCAGTTACATCGCCTGTTTTTCGTTGCGGTGATTCGCAAGCGATTACTGCACGGGGCGGCATCCGATGGCCGGGATGGAGATTCGATCGCCGAGAAGATTGATCAACTGATTCCTGAGGAAGCCCTCCTGGCCGAATACCAGCGCAAGTTGCGGCTGGCGTATCGTCTGGCCAATGTTGCGACTGCGACTCGGTCTGAGGTCGAAAACCTGTCGGCGAACTTTCTCGAACGAGCACAACCGGCCGAGGCAAAGCAGGCTTTGACCCAATGGGTTAAAGCTCACGAATTGCGGCTGAAGGGGGATGGTGTGATTGGCCTGAAACAACTGGCGGATGAATACCTTACTCTTTTGAATAACGAACCTGTCGCGGTGGAATATCTGACGGACGCCTACAGAATCGATCCGACCGATGACGAAGTGAAATCGAAACTGTCGGCACTTGGTTATCAATGGAGGAACAGTCGGTGGCTGAAAGGGGTTGCATCTAAACCGGATGTTTCGGCTTCGATGTCCGAATCACCCTCGGGAATCAATACCAACATGACGGCGACGGACTTGCGAAAACTGTTAGGACAACCAAGTTCGCTCTCCCGGGCAATCACCTCCCGTGGGATTACGGAGGTCTGGTGTTATGGTCCCGCGGGGAGTTCCCGCCTGGTTGTCCGCCTGGAGCAAAAAGGTCGTGATGTCGATCCCAAGGTGACTGCCGTTTCCAATCCCCGGTGATGTGAAGTCGACCGGTCGAGTGTATCCTGATGCAAACGAGGATTGGGCATCAAATGCCTTGACACCTGCTGACGCGGCAACAAAAGGAACCTTTAATATGTTCACACCGATGGAAAGACGAGACTTTCTTTCGTGGTCAACACATGGGCTGACGGCCACCGCCGCCTGGCATCTATTGTCGCGTTCTGACAGTTTGCGGGCGGCCACCATACCGGGCGAAGCAGCCGATCCACCACCGCATCTTCCCGCGCGGTGTAAGCGAGTGATCCATCTTTACATGTGCGGCGGGCTAAGCCATCTCGACTCATTCGACTACAAACCGCTACTGGAGAAGTACCACGGTCAATCACTTCCCGGGTCGGAAAAGCCCGAGACTTTTTTCGGGAAGATTGGACTGCTCCGAAAGAACGATTGGGAATTTCGTCAGCACGGCCAGAGTGGTCTGTGGGTTTCCGACCTGTTTCCGCATCTTGCCAGTGTGGCGGACGAATTGACCGTCATTCGTTCGATGGTCGCTGACTCGGCTAATCATACACCAGCGACATTTCAGGCCAACACGGGATTTCGTCTGAATGGTTTCCCTGTCCTTGGGTCGTGGATGTCTTACGGGCTGGGTTGTGAAACTGATGACCTTCCCGCTTACGTGGTCCTTCCCGATCCGCGAGGGTTTCCGGCGGGGGGAACGATTAACTGGTCGAATGGATTTCTTCCCGCTCGTTATCAGGGTGTTGCCTTCCGGACGAAGGGTCAGCCAATTGACGATTTGTTTCCCGCTCGGCCGGCCGGTGCCCCGGCGGGTCAGTCGACGTTTGGGAGTTCCGACAGCGAAGCCGACACACGTGAATTCATCGCGGCCTTGAATCGGCATCATCAGGAAACTCGACCGGAGAGTGACCTGATTGCAAGAATAAACAGTTACGAACTAGCCGCGAAGATGCAGCTCTCGGTTCCGCGAGTGACCGACCTGACGGGCGAGACCGCTGCGACTCAATCGGACTATGGCCTGGACCGGGCTGAAACGGCCGAGTTTGGTCGCAGTTGTCTGCTTGCACGACGATTGCTTGAGCACGGTGTGCGCTTCGTCCAGCTGTTTGCGGGTGGCTCATTCGGCTCACCCCGTATTAATTGGGACGGGCATGAAAACATGAAAGAGAACCATTCGCAGGAGGCGCTTCGTGTTGACCAGCCAGTGGCCGCACTTCTGCGGGACTTGCGCCAGCGAGGGATGCTCGACGACACCCTGGTATTATTCACCACCGAGTTTGGTCGAACTCCTTTCGCTCAGTCCGAAGCCAATGTGCTTGGTGGCGGACGCGATCACAATATGTACGGCTTCAGTGTCTGGATGGCGGGGGGCGGACTGAAGCACGGCATGAGTTACGGCGCCACGGACGATATCGGCTGGAAATCGGTCGATCAACAAGTGACCTGGCCAGACTTCCATGCGACTGTGCTAAGACTGCTGGGGATCGACCATACACGATTGACCTATTATCACAACGGCATTGAACGAAGGCTGACCAACGTACATGGCGAGGTACTTCAGGATATATTGAGTTGATGAATCGAAAATTGACGTAAGCTTGTGTGCCACTGTTTGATGGTCTTCCGTGACACAGTGCACTTTGCCCCGATAAGAAAGTGAAGACACTGCTTCTTCGAAGACTGTATAGACTGGAGACAAAGGTAACAGTTGTTCGGGGACATGGGTAACACCAAGTGGTTATTGTTTGGCTTTCTTTTATGAGGGTGCGAACGATGCCTTGGAAGGTGGAGACATTGGCTTCGAATCGTCGTGAG